>CAZBXL010000006.1:0-32303 GCA_964495785.1 uncultured Saprospiraceae bacterium
ACAGGCTTGTTGCTACATCCTTTGATAACGACTCTTTTTTCTTGATATGATTCCAGGTTCATTTCAGCTATTAGATTCGCATAATGATGCTTTAAAAACTCAGGTTGAGTACCTTGAAAAATTGTATGTGCAAAGTCAGTAAGATATGACGACACTAACATATAAGCCCATACCGGTATTATTGCATCAGTCGAATTAAATATAAGAACAGTTTTGTCTTTATAATCAGACCAATCTATTTCTTTAAGTGCAGATCTAAAATCTTTTTCCTTTAGTATGAGACCCTTAAATAGAAATGGCTTCAAATCAAAATCTATAATATCTTGAGATGGATAAAAGTCCTCTAGGTTGATGACTTCTATTCCGCTATTAGCCACTCTATTAATTAGCGGACCTTCATTTAAGTCTTTCATAATTACAATTTATTGCAGCCTTGAAACTATCTACTCCTCCTCTTTAAGCCCTACCGTATTCTCTTCTATTTCGAATTCTTTAAGCTTAGGTAATTCTTTAAGGTTTTTGAGGCCGAAATGGTTCAAAAATTTAGTTGTGGTGCCATATAAGAGTGGTCTTCCGGGGCCTTCATCACGACCTACCATTTCTATTAATTCTTTTTCTAATAACTTCTGTACAGCATAATCACAATTAACACCCCTGATGCCTTCAATGGAAGACTTAGCTACAGGCTGCTTATATGAGATGATGGCAAGTGTCTCAAGAGCGGATTTAGATAACTTACGTTTAGACTCTATTCTTAGGTGATGACTCAATAATGGATAATAAGCTCCCTTAGTCATAAATTGATATCCATCTGCAATCTCTATGACCTCAAATGAGTGTTGCGGATCATTAAATTTCTCTTTAAGTTCATCTATTGCTGATATTATTTCCTCTTCTTTAAAGGAATTATCAAAGTGAGAATTCAAAGTCTGTTTAAGCGTCTTCATAGAGATGGCTCTATCGGATGCAAAAATGAGACTTTCTATATATAGACTTAAGCTTTCCACAGTTATTATTGGATATAGAAGATGACTAATAAATTAAGCGCAATTATAAGCAGGATTAAAGGTATCCAAAAATGCTTAGAGAATAATTTTTCTTCTACATCAACATCTGGAGGTTTTTGAGGTGTTACAACATATTCGTAATTACTATTCTCTTTTTTGATTTTGAATTCAATCAACTGATTTTCAATAAAAAAACTAAAATTACGAGACTCTTTTTGACCAAACTCTATCATAATGACATTACTATTAACAAAGAAGATAAGATGACCTGATTCTTCTCCATGATACATATCTAATGCATACGGCCTTCCAGTAAGAGAATAATATGTCCAGTTTAGTTGTGCCACGACCTTACATAAACGCTTGAAAATGAGATTTTTCTATTATAAATCAAAAAATAGCTAACTTGATGAGTAATATAATGTCTAATTATGAATTTTGAGGATAGATCAGCACTGAAATCCAAAATACAAGAACTTATAGTCAAGTATGAGCATGACATCAAAGAGACTGAAAAGATGACTCAGCCCATCTCTCCCGAAAATTCTCTAGGTCGAATCAGTAGAATGGATGCGATAAACAATAAAAGTGTGATGGAAGCTTCTCTTCGAAATAAGATATCTAAAAGAAATAAACTTAAAATGGCATTAATTCAGATAGAAAAAGAGGGATTCGGCTTGTGTTCTAATTGTAGCAAAGCGATCAATCCAAAGCGCCTTATGTACATGCCTGAGGTGACCAAGTGTATGAGGTGTGCCTCTTAGAATTTATTTTCCATTTACAAGAAAACAGATTGTCTTAGAAAATAATTTTCTTAATCTTTATATCTCCTTTGACAATCGTATAGTTGAGGCAACACATTTCTTTTCCATGTAGTCCATCATTTCTATAACGAGGTCTTTAGCTTCTGCAGGTAGCTCATTGATCCTTTTATGATATACTTTATTGATTGCTCTTTCTTTTACATTAGTTAATTCTGATGGTAACTTCGCTATAGCTTTCTCGAGTTGTCTATTGAATAGATTCTTTCTGAACGCTTGTAGCTGCTGAGCAATTATAGGACGGGCTTTGACTAATTCTCCTTTTCTAAAATTAAGATTCTCTTCTGCGAGAGACTTTAGTGCCTCGATGTCTATATAATCAACATTACAATGTTTTATAACTTCTTCTGAGACATTACGTGGTACGGCAAGATCAATGATGATCTTTTCTGATTGATCTCCATTGAGCATTTTCTGATATAGAGGTAAGTCTATGACTACCTGATTGGCAGAAGTACAGATGATAACGATATCAAAATTTCTTGCATCTTTTAGGTCTTGGAGATGATATGAAGAGGCTCCCAGATTTTCTGCCAAGGAACGAGCATTATCGAGACTCCGATTATATATTTCTATGTTTTTAAACTCGTATTTCTTAAGAAACTTGCCTACAAGTTGATTTGTCTCACCAGACCCTATCAGTAGCACTTTCTCATTTCTTCCTATAACTTTAGATAACATCGTCCGTATAGCTAATGAAACCACTGATAGTGCTTTCTCCCCTATCCTTGTCTGACTGTAGACTTGCTTAGCTGTCACTACGGCAAAGTCCTGTAATAATCTTAGGAAATCACAAGTCAGTCCTGATTCTTTAGACTTAATGTATGCTTTCTTAAATTGAACAAAAATCTCTCTTTCTCCTACGACTAAGGAGTCCATCGATGAGGTCATCTCAAAAACATGCTTTACAGCAGATTCGCCTTCATAAGTTGTAACAAACTTTTGTACCGAGGAATCTATATTCTTGAGTGCAGGATTAATGCGAGAAAAGAAGTCTGTAAGAAAATCATGATCTAAATCTCTTTCTCCAAAAAACACATAACTCACTCTATTACAAGTCTCTAAATATATAATTTCTCGGATATCAAAGTCGTCTCTTAACTCGTTAAGGCAAGCGTCTTTGTCATTAGATTGTATATAAAAATTACCAATCTCTTGGACATCGAGATTATGGTGTGTGACTGTTATAACCTTGTAGCAATCAATTAAGCTCATCAGAGCTTAAAATTAAATTTTACTCCTGTGTTGATTGTCATAGTAATGTAATTTGCCTTATATCACTATTTTTTATCATTTTCGTAGCATGTTTGTAATTTCAATGCTTGGATTCATGTGCCTTACAAATTGATATAATTCTGTGCTTAGTTTATTTAAAAAAAACTTATTCGTTAACTCAGCTCTGATTGCCGTTTTTGCAGTGGCACTTCACGTTAAGTTTTTTGTCTATCCAGAAATTAGTCCTGTCGACATACCACTTTTTGATTTCCTGAATACTTTTCTTAATTCGAGTTCTATAGTACAATCTATAGTGACTATTATACTAATCGTAGTCCAAGCCTTACTAATCAGTAACTACGTAACTGTTAATAGATTAAGCCGAGCATTATCTGTTATTCCAGGTGCCGTATTTGTATTATATAGCTATACCATATTAGAGCCTGATAATTTCAATATTATTCTACTGGCTAATTTATTTCTGATACTGAGTTTAGGAAGTCTATTTGAGATATATAAGAAATATCAGCCTGTCTCTATTTTGTTTAATGCTGGATTTTTTCTGGGTATAGCGACAATGCTGTATTTCCCTTATTTGATATTTCTGATTGCTCTTATCATCGGTCTGTATAACCTTAGAAATTTTAATCTAAAAGAATTTTTACAGATATTCTTTGGCCTGATGTCTGTGATATTTTTGTCTGGGGTCTATGCGTTTTATTTTGATAGATTAGATGTGTGGTATGGTATTTTCATGCAATCTTTCACTTTACCTCACTTCGACTTCTCAGATGTTTATATCTGGATCAAACCCCTTTTTCTACTTATAACTATCATCATTATTCTTGGACTGAATAATTCCTTAAGAAAGAAAAAGAAGTACGATGCTATACGTAAAATAGAGTTGACCTATTCTATGTGTTTGCTAGGTCTTGTCAGTATTTTTATGGTGACAGATATAACACCACAACACTTAATTATCATGTCATTTCCCATATCTGTATTAGGTGGTATGGTCCTGGAACAAAAAGAATACTACTACTTTAAGGAGTTTGTTTTCTTATTGCTTATCGGATTTTTTATAGCTCTATCATACAATTACCTCAGCTTTTAATTGATAGAAACTTCACTTCCTATATATCTGAATTGAATTCATATTTTCTGTGGATGATAGTGCTTATAACTATAGAAAATAGACAGTATAATGTAAAAAATATGATCCCAGGTGCAAGTGAAGAATAGTTAACCGTATCCAATGCTAAGGAATCTGACTGCCTATTCATATCTCCCAGTTGTGAATTAACTAATCCGTAGAAGCCTATATAAGACATAAATATGGCGACGACAAAAACATCAGCCATACTCCACTTACCCAAATGGAATATCAAAATTTTCAAAGTCTTTACAGATCTGGAATTATTTACAAAAAGGTAAATGTTAGTCGCTATCATTTTAGCAAAAGGTAGAACGATACTGAATAATAAAATAAGAAAACCTACAATCTTGAGATCTAAACCTCGGCCTTGTAGCAATGTCTTAGTCACTTCTATGATGCTCTTACTCTGATAGTATATGAACTGCTCATCAAAATGAATCGACTCTCCCAATATCATTAAATCTACTGTGGTCAATCGAGCATCTAAAACTATCATCGGTAAGGCTAATCCCAGCGCCAAGAAAAGCATAGCTGCAAGCGTCGCCATAACCATAGACAATCTAAAACGTATCCACTTTGATAATATAAAGCATAACAGAATCGAAAGTATCAAACCTCCAAGACTATACTCTAACCACCTTTTCTTCTCAGCTTTAATTTTTGTTATTCTTTCACCGAGATTTATAGTCAGCTGGGGAACCGTTTCGATCTGGTATTTGTCTAAGAATGATTGCCGCTGGTCGACCATTTTGTTTTCTATCTCTGCTGCGATCATAAGACTTATCTGTTCTGTAATCGCTTTCTGTATTTCTGGGGATTTTCTTTTTAGTTCATTGGTTAGCTGTCTGGCAAGATTGGGGATTCGGGATTTAAAATCTATTTTTTCTATTTCCTTTTCTATCTTACCCTTGAATAGTCCAGTTAATAATCCTGCAACACCTTTCTTCTTTTTTTCATTTTCTTTACCCTGATCATTATTTAATAATGCAAGAATTTTTCCAGTAGTAAAGTATTCGTCATGTATCTCTATGAGATAGTTCTCTAATGCTTTCTGGATGGCATTGAAGTCACTATCCTTCAGCTTAAAACTGCCTACCTTAGAATCTAAAATGCTGAAAATCTTTTTCTTCCATATGTCAATATTAAATAGCCCATACTTTATAAGATTAATCTCTGCATAATCGTAACGCAGTACATTCTCTTCTTCGCTTACTTTATAAAGATTATATCCAGACCAAGAGGAAAAAACAAGTAATCCAGAAATAATTGCGACAAGGACAAACTTCATAAGTTAATAGATGAGATTAATGTAGATTACTTAGTAGATGTATTATTTTGCAATATTGTTACAGCATAATAGCGTCAAAACTCATATTAATTATGGAAGATATAGAAAAATTAAAATATCCTATAGGCCAGCTCATTATTCCTGAGGACATACCACAATCTTTAAGACAAGCTTGTATCAAATCCATTGGTGCTCTGCCAGATGCTCTCGATCATGTAACCAAGAACTTAACAGAAGAACAATATAACACTGCTTACAGACCTGATGGATGGTCGATAAGACAATTAGTACATCATATAGCAGATAGCCATATTAATGCATTCACAAGATTTAAATTAGGATTGACAGAAGACGAACCGACTATAAGACCTTATGATCAAGACTCATGGTGTAATATGAGTGATGCCCAAAGTTCTGACCCGCAACTTTCTCTTAATATTATACGAGGCATACATGGTCGATGGGTTAAGGTTCTAAAGACTATGAGAGATGATGAATATGAAAGAAATATTTATCATCCAGAAATGAAAAAGAAACTTAGCTTAGGCCAATTATTAAGCATGTATGGATGGCACTCTGACCATCATCTTGCACATATAAAAAATGCAAGAGAAAGACATAATTGGTAAACTCATATTCTAATTTCTCGACTGAACAGTGCATTTAAATGACACGTTTTTTTTCTTGAACTCAGAGGTCAAAACGGCCTTAGTCATTTTAGGTAAATCAGTTATTTATAGCGTTAAAAACAATGGCCTTGTCTGACGACCGAAGGGAGGAGTTGGCGCTTGTTTAGCTATCAATAACTTATTTGCCGTGAAGAAATGAGTAAAGCCTTGACTTTTTTGTCTCCCCGCTATTGCGGGGCAAGCTGTTTTTGTGTCAAGACATGAACGAATTTTCCACCTATGGTGGATCAAAGCAAGTAAACCTTGCTTTGAAGTGAGAGAACCGAAACATCAGTTTCGGAGTGGAGAGCCCTCCGGCGAGGAAAATGCAAAAAACAACAAAAGTCAATTAGTTATTAATCTCAAATTCTTAAGTATGGAAACTGCACTCTCGAGTAGTAACGACAATAACGTACATTGTTAAATATAACTTTCATTTCTATTGTAACCTTAGTATTAGAACTAAGTAATACTTAGTTTTTTTTGTGCAACTTATATGCGCAATTCAGTCTCTCGAATTATCAGAAACATTTCTTGTTATGATGTAGAAAAGAATTAGCCCTAATCCACCCCCTATTAATGTACAAGGAAAAACAATAGCTACATCAACATTTCTTATTTCTGACCATAAGAAACCTAAGAGAAAACCTAATCCTGCACCTGTAAAAAGTAAACCGTACTTAAAAGAATTCTCCTTCTGACCGATCTTTTTCTTAGAAAATATATCTGCTGTCCGACCACTTTCTATAAGCGCCATCCGTTGTTGGTGCTGTGTCTTATAACTCATATAAATTGAAATTATCAGAGCAGAAAAAAATCCAACTACTGCGAGTAAAGGAACCAACATTTCCATAAATGCCATAATTATTATTTTTGGTGGTTAGACGAGAGGTGATTAATTCTGGTTACAGATTATCAACAAATATTATGATATCAAAATAATCTAAAGCTTTCGACTTCCTCAAGACACTATCCACAGTCATCGTAATATACTAAATAAATATGCCTTGATGAGCTAAATTATCCTCTTCCTCTACTTAAAAATATTCAAGTCATTAATTGTCTCTCAAATTGTAACCGAAACATAATATCTTACGTCTATCGAGTGACTAATACAAAAGATGCATTCTGATGATCAACTTATAAATCAAATTCTCAATGGAAACAGTACTTCATTTAGAGAGTTGATGTCTAAATATCAAAACTATATGTACTCTGTATGTCTTAGTATTTTAAAAACTAAAACTGAAGCAGAAGAAGCTACACAAGATACTTTTGTAAAAATATACCGCTCACTTGATAAATATAATTCCGAATCCAAATTTAGTTCCTGGGCATACAAGATTGCTTACAGAACATCATTGGACTATATCAGAAAAAGGAAACCAACTACAGAACTGGAGAAAGTTGCTCACTCTGATCATGGTCAGGCATTACAAAGCGACAAAGTCTTGTTTGATAAAGAGGTGAACAATCAGATCCTTAGTGCAATTAATCGGCTTCCTGGAGATGAAGCTGGTTTAATAAGAATGTTTTACTTAGAAGAAATGAAGACACAAGAATTAGTAGAAGCATCAGGATTATCTAAAAGTAATGTGAAGGTGAAACTATTCAGAGCAAGAAAAAAATTAGCAGAAATAATTCATAGTCAGTTTCCAGAAATTGAATCTTATTTCGAAACACTGTAAATTTATACAATGGATAAGAGTCTAGAGAGAATATACAAATACTTAGATGGTGAACTCACTCAACAAGAAATGAGTGAATTTGAAACAGAGATTTTAGCTAATTCATCGATGGCTCAATTGTACAATTCTCAACTGACTACACACAAAGCTTTATTACAATTTCCTGCTCATTCTGCACCCGACCATTTAATTGACAATGTCATGTCTGTAGTCGCTCAAAAGAAATTCTCTTCAGAAAAATATAATTCTTTTGCTGGGCTAAAGTACATCGCCATTGGTGCTATTATAACATTGGCCATATCAGTAATAGTAGCATTTGCTCTATCTAACCAAAATTTTTCAGGATATTCTTTTGACTCATTGACCATGTACGACAAGGCGTTCTCTGAATATCTGCCAATACATAAATTATTCTACAGCTATTCTATCTATATATGCATTCTTCTATCCATCCCATTATTAATAGGAGTAGATAAATACGCTCAGAAGTACGTTAGGAAAAGTAATATGATATCAAGAATTTAGTCTAAGTCTTATATTGATTCTATTCAGAATCTTTGTCAAACTTTTGTCTTGCATACTCTTGTAAGTCGATAACTTTATCAGATTCATCAACAATCTCTTGACCTAATAGTGTTTCGAATAAGTCCTCTAAAGTGACAATCCCTACCAGTGTACCAAACTCATCTCTGACAATAAATAGGTGTTGCTTTTCTTTAACCAGTTTATTGAATAATTGAGGAAGTGGCATTGAATCTTCTACAGCCAGGATTTCTCTTTTTATATCCTTTATCTTTTTATTCTCTCCATTTTTATCTAATACACAAGTCAGAATATCGTCCTTAAGTACAAGTCCTACGACATTGTTCTTTTCGCCTTTATATACTGGAATTCTTGAGAAAGTCTGGCTACCACTTTTTCTTGCTATGTCTAAGACATTATCATCTTCGCTGACAAGGTAAGCAACTGTCCGTGGTGTCATAATATCTCTTACTGTTTGCTGCTCAAAATTCAATAGGTTATTTATAATTAATGACTCATGCTTTTTTAATGCACCACTCGTCTCACCTACCATAGTCATCGCAGCAAAATCTGCTCTACTTAATACAGACTTATTTTTATCATTTTTAAATGTCTTAGTGATCAACTGACTCACCCATACGAAAGGCGCTAGAACCCAGCACAAAATTCTGATTGTTTGTACAGAGAAACCTGATAAAGACTTCCAATTATTAGCACCTATAGTCTTAGGGATAATCTCTGATAAGATTAGTATAGCTAGTGTCATCCCAGCCGCAACAATACTCTCCCAACTTAGATTCATAATCCCAAATAAGCTGACTGGTTCGTTACTAGAGAAAACCTGTGATGCTTGTGCACCCACTCCTATAGCTCCTACCGTATGTGCTATAGTATTTAATGTGAGTATCGCTGACAATGGCTTGTCAATATCACGCTTATACTCAGAAAGTAACTTACCTTTAGTAGAGCCTGACTGAAGATTTCTATTTATAAATGATGGTGTCACACTTAACAACACCGCTTCTAGAATAGAACATAAAAAAGAAAATGCAATAGACAGTACAAAAAAGAAAATCAGTAATCCCACTTATTAATTATTTAGTATAAAAGTATACATTTTAGTTTATATAGATATGTATCTGCCCTGTCAGTCCCATAAGATTGTATCGTCTATGCACACCAAAAAAGCTTTTTTAACAATATATCGGTTGCTAAATTTTTAAATTCTACTTTTCCTTTTATAAATGGTGTACTCATTTCAATGTATCTCTGATATTTAACCTTACTTTCAGTACTATTAAAAGCTAATATTTATAGTGGTAGACTAATTAGGATATAAAAACTTTAAGATAAGGTGTGAATGAACTGAGAAAAAGGATTTTAATGTCGGATTGTTATACAAACATTTAGGATAGTAATACTATCATTAGAACAAAATTATCTATACATTTGTATTATCAAAGATATACAGAGCTTGCTTACATCATATAGGACGATGAGCTACAATATTACAAAACACGAAAAACCCACAATAGCCTTATAAAGTATGAAACTGAGCGCCATTGATCGATTTAAGAGACTATTACAAGTTGACAAAAAAGATATTACACAAGTATATATTTATGCCTTCTTTAATGGGTTAGTTAACCTATCATTACCTATAGGTATACAAGCCATCATTAATCTTATACAAGGCGGAGAGATTAATAGCTCATGGATCATCTTAGTGGCATTCGTTATAGGCGGTATTGCGCTTACAGGAGTGTTGCAATTATTGCAATTAAGAATTGTCGAAAATATAGCTCAAAAAATATTCAGTAGAGCTTCATTTGAATTTGCTTACAGAATACCCAAAATTAAGCATAGCGAACTGAGAAATTATTATGCCCCTGAATTAGCCAATCGTTTTTTCGATACTATGACGATACAGAAGGGCCTCCCTAAAATACTAATAGACTTCTCACTTGCATTATTTCAGATCGTAGTAGGACTGATTGTACTCAGTATGTATCATTCATTTTTTGTCCTATTTAGTTTTGCGCTTGTAGGTCTTATCTATGTCATCATTGCTATCACAGGGCCTAAAGGTCTTAAGACCAGTATCAGTGAATCTAGCTTCAAATATAAAATTGCTTTTTGGCTGGAAGAGATTGCGAGATCTAAGATCTCCTTTAAGCTAATTAGTGATTCAGACCTTAATCTTACTAAGAGTAATTATCACGTAGAAAATTATCTAACCGCAAGAGAGTCTCACTTTAAAGTCTTAATCAATCAATCTCTGTACCTTATAGGATTCAAAGTTATCATCGCTGCAGGACTTTTGATAACAGGTAGTATTCTAGTGTTCAATCAAGAAATGAATATCGGCCAGTTTGTAGCTGCAGAAATCATCATTATCTTGATCATCGCATCGGTAGAAAAACTAATTAAATCTTTGGATTCTATATATGATGTCCTTACTGCCTTAGAGAAGATAGGTTATGTCGTAGATCTCAAACTTGACAATGACGATGGTGGTCTTAAAGTCAAAGAAAACACTAATTCTCTGCCTATTGTGATGGACAGAATATCCTTTCAGTATCCTGATTCTGTCAGAAAAACATTAGACAATATAGACATCACTATCCCAGCCAATACATCTCTCATAATAGAAGGTCCATCCAATTCTGGTAAATCTACTCTACTATATATAATGGCAGGTATTATGGAGCCGTCACAAGGCATCATTCAATATAGAGGTCTCCCACTTAAATCTTTAGATAAAGTTGACCTAAGAAAATATATAGGCTTTTCTCTAAGCACCAACGAAATTTTTCAAGGTACAATCATCGAGAACATACAGATGGGTAGAAAGAATGTATCAGCTGAAGATATTAAGGACGCATTACATATCTCTAGACTACAAGGCTTTATATCTTCTGTTCCTCTCGGCCTTAATACGGTATTAGATCCTGAAGGACAGAAGATACCTAGGAACATTAAGAATAGAATTCTACTAGCTAGAGCTATCGTTAACAAACCAAAGTTGCTTATTCTTGAAGATCCTCTGGATCACGTCTCCTCAACAGAAAAAGATCTCATAATACAGGAGCTAATGAAAGGACCATGGACAGTAATTGTATCTTCTGTAGATCAATTATGGCGCAAGCATATATCAAATATTCTAACATTGGATCGCGGAACTGTTACTTCATATAAATTAGATAATAGAGATGCTTAATATTAGTAAGAACTCAGTAGACAAGTATGTGGATAAGCAGAATTATTCTGTCTTTAAAAAGTTGGGTGAGAGATCTATTTCTAAGGCTTTAATCCGACTTTTGATAATTACTTTTATCATAGGTATTATAAGTATGTTTCTTCCGTGGACTCAGAATATAAGATCTATAGGGTACGTCACTACACTCAGTCCTGATGATAGGCCACAAGCGATACAGTCACTAATAGATGGTCGATTAGATCAATGGCTCGTCAAAGAAGGTGATATTGTAAGTAAAGGAGATACAATACTAATAATTACTGAATCAAAAGAAGACTATCTCGACCCTCAACTCTTAGAAAGAACTCAAGGTCAAATTGATTCTAAAAGAGCGAGTTCTGAAAACTACTCAAGCAAAGCCGTCAACTTAGAAGAGCAATATGAAGCCACACTAAAAAACAGAGACCTCTCATTAGAACAAAATCAAATAAAGCTTAAGCAACTCGATAACAAAATCAAAATAGACAGCATAGATCTTGTAGCGGCTAAAGTGAAGATGCAGAATTCTAAGAAGCAAATGGATAGAACCATTGAATTAGAAAATCAAGGCATCAAGTCAAAAACTGACGTAGAAATCAAAACCTTCTCATATCAAGAAGCTGTCGCTAAAGTCAATGAAATAGAGAACAAACTTCTCAATTATCAAAACGATATCATCGCTCTAAAAACTAATATCTCAGTAATCAAAAGTGAATATGCTCAGAAATTAGCCAAAATACAGTCTGATAGAATGTCAGCTCTGTCAATGAAAAACACGACGGATAGTGAAGTCTTTAAGTTAGAGTCTAATTATAAAAAGTTTGAAGTGAGAAGCAATGGTTACTATATCACATCTCCTATAAATGGTACAATAACTTATGCTATAAAAACAGGTATTGGAGAATTTATAAAAGCTGGAGAAAGTATTGTTACCATCGTACCAACAAAGTACAAGAAAGCAGTAGAGATATATATATTACCACGTGATATACCCTTAATTAAAAAAGGTCAGGAAGTAAGAATACAGTTTGACGGATGGCCAGCAATTGTATTCAGTGGTTGGCCTAATAACTCTTTCGGTACATTCGGAGGTACTATATACGCAATAGATAATGACATAAGTGCTGAGAAAAATGGTAAATACCGAGTCCTCGTTACAGAATCAGAAGATGCCGTCTGGCCAGATGAAGTAAGAGTCGGTAGTGGTGCAGACGGACTCATATTACTCAATAAAGTGTCTGTATACTATGAGTTATGGCGACAACTTAATGGATTTCCACCAGACTACTATGACAAAGAGACAACGAAAGAGGTCAAAACCAAAGCACCGATCAGAAAAATAAAATAATGAAATTCTATACAAGAAAACTTATTAAACCAGGTGATCTCAATGCCAACAACTCACTTTTTGGAGGAGCACTCCTTAAGTGGATAGATGAAGAAGCCGGCATATATGCAATGACAAAATTAAACACTCAGAAGGTGGTCACAAAGTACATGTCGGAGATAGATTTTGTTAGTTCAGCTAAGCAGGGGGATGTCATAGAAATAGGTCTTGAGTTCTCGAGTATAGGAAGAACTTCTATTTCTTTTAGATGTGAGGTTCGTAATGTATTCTCTAAAAAATCAATTATCAATGTTGAAAAAATTGTTTTTGTACAAGTAGATGATGAAGAACGACCTGCTCCACATAATCTTAGCTATGAAGATATTGTACCTAACAGCCCAAATAAATAGATGAGACAATCCATTATTGTTTTTATCATAATAGTTTTTAACGTTTTGGCCAGTGGTCAGGATAATATATTCAGCTACCAAGAATATATTGATCTTGTCGTTAAGAATCATCCTATGATCTTACAAGCTGGACTGTTAGACCAAAAATCTGAAGCTTATAGACTTAAAGCCCGAGGAGGATTCGACCCAACACTCAGTGCAGATTATGATGAGAAATCATTCAGTAATACTAATTATTATAGAAAACTCGATGGCAAACTCAAAGTCCCTACTTGGTATGGCATCGACGTACAGGCCGGATACGAACGTACAAGTGGACAGTTTTTAAATGATGAAAATTTTCTTCCTTCTCAAGGCTTACTTAGTGCAGGTATATCTGTTCCTATAGGAAGAGGACTCTTTTTTGATGAGCGTAGAAAGATGGTAGAAGAAGCAAAATTAATAGCCCAAGAAAACACGCTTAAGCAAACAGAAATCATCAATAAAGTCATGTTCTCTGCCAATAAAGCTTATGTCAATTGGCAATTGAATTACTACAACATCTTAGTCACAGAAAGAGCAAGAGACATCTCCTTACAGACTTTTCAGAATACAAGAGCCGCTTTTATTGAGGGGGATAAGACCGCAGTGGACACATTAGAATATCAATTATACCTTGATAGCAGAACTGCAGCAATACTAAAAGCAGAACAAGACTATTATATAGCCACTCAAGAACTTAATCTTCAGTTATGGCAAGAAGGTATGATTCCCCTAGAATTAGAAGATGACGTCATCCCTGAAGACATAGATACTGATCTTTGGTTGGAGTTGATTACAACTTATAGATTAGATTTTGAAAATCAAGCTGCTCAAGTCACTCAGATACAACAGTTAGACATAGAGGGAGATAAGCTCCAGTTAGATAGGCGTTTGTTCAAAGAAAATCTAAAGCCAGATCTCGACATCAATCTCAACCCCTTACTTAGGCTCGATAATAGTAATCAACTCTTATCCTATACCTTAGACGATTACAAGGTAGGAGCTTCTTTCTATTATCCTATCCTCAACAGAAAAGCAAGAGGAGATCTTAAGATCATAGATATAGCGCAACAAGAACTTCAATTAGAACAAAGTAATTTATTGCAAAATATCAAATTACGAGCCACAGCACTGACTAATAATCTCAATAGTCTCGAAGATCAATTAACTCTTGCTGAAAAAAATGAAATTACAGCAGCTAGATTGTTGGAAGCCGAAACAATCAAATTTAATATTGGAGAAAGTTCTTTATTTATACTCAATATTAGAGAACAATCTAAACTTAATTACGAATTGAAAAAGCTCAAGGTCATTAAGGAGATTCTGTATAACCGAGCTGAATTCATGAATGTATTGCAGGTCTATTAGATGGATAATAAGTCGTACGTATTACTTTAAAATTAGTTTGTCGTAACTTTCTATAAATTGAGATCACTTACACTCATATCCTTATTACTATTTCTGAATCACCATATCCAAAAACACTATTTTACGGTGGTAAATTACTCACATGAAAATTCGAATTAAAGAAAACAGTATAAGACTTAGATTAACAAAATCAGAAGTAGAAGCTTTTCTAAGTGAAGGGTATTACAGTCAGAATTGCAGAATTGGAACAGTCAATCTACGATATACATTGAAGAGTTCTGACGACATAGATAACCTTATCGCAACTTTTGACAATAACGAAATCACTGTATCCATGCCCAGCAGTTTTCTATCAGAATGGAATGTTCCGACAAAAGTAGGATTCACTCATAGTATAGATATAGATAAACATAAAGAATCAAGCCTATTAATAAAGGTCGAAAAAGACTTTGCTTGCCTTGACAAAACCGACGAAGATCAATCAGATAATTATCCAAATCCAAAAGCATAATGATGAAGAATAAATCTTCATTACAAATAACTATAACTAGATGAAGGCTTGAGAGGCTTTACTACTCTGAGTAAGCGGCATATAACACCTTTACAATCTTTTCGTCGTTGATAAATCCCGTGCCCCATGATTCATATCCTTCTGTAAGATTAGCTGCGAGTGCTTCTTCTACTGTGTGTCCGTCTTCGATAGATTTTTTAACTCTATCTCTCATTGTTGTCAGCATATTATAGAAGTTTTGAAGATCTTGCTTACTGGCAAGGTCACCATGTCCTGGTATAATCTTTGTAGAATCATCTGATAGTAGTAGAGCCTTAGATACAGCAGAAATATAACCTTGAGGGCTTCCTCCGAGATCTCTATCTATAAATGGAAATCGATCTTTAAAAAAGCAATCACCCATATGAAGTACATTAGCATCTGAAAAATATACGAATGCATCACCATCAGTATGTGCATTGTGATTATGTATCAGATGGATATTTTCGCTATTGTAATAGATATGCATTTCTTCATTGAATGTTATTTTTGGCCAAGATGCCTCTGGTGAAGCAGGTGTCGTTCTTCCAAAAGGTCTCACATTATCAGAACTTAATCTTTTTCTTACGTTATCCTGAGCAATGATTACAGCTCCTGCGTTTGCAAAGTTTTCATTACCCCCGGTATGATCGCCATGCCAGTGAGTATTTAATAAATAATGAACAGAATGATCTGTTAACTCCTTGACTGTAGCCATAATTTTCTCACTTAATGGAGCAAATTGGTCATCTACCATCAGCGTACCTTCCTCTCCTACGAGCACAGCTATATTACCACCAGACCCTTGAAGCATATATATATTATCAGTTACCTTTTCTGATGTGATCTCGACTTTGCTAAAGTCTCTCTGTGCTATCCCAATTGAGCAAGATAAGATCATTAATGAGATGATAAGTGTATAAATTTTCATGATATCTTTTATTTAGTAATCAGTAATTTTTGTGTGTAGATAAGTCCTTCGTTTTCTATAGTAGCTATATAAATACCCGTGTTTAGAGAGGAATTTATATCAATTGACATATCAACTATAGGCTTTTGTATTATTAAACTTCCATTTGTATCATATAGACTAAAACGGGTATTTATTAAACCATCAACACCTTCTAATAATATTTTATTTGGTGTAGCTATTATTTTGACATCTGATAAGATATTTTGTTCTGTAGACACCATATCTGCAGGACACAATTCTCCATCAAACCTTATTGTTGACTTATCAATTATCTCAATTGTCCTGCTTAATGTGTCATAGCCTTCAGCAGTTATCAGAATATCATAGAAACCCTCAGCCAAGAAGCGATAATAGCTTCCATTATACTCTGATGAGAACACACTTGAATTGGCTTTATCATATCCTGGTATGGATATCTCAGCTACGATTGGTAAGCCCGTATTACAGTCTGTTATAACTCCTCTAAGTCCATACGTAGATTGTGTCATATAGTTAAGCAAAGCTTCTCTATTGTACTCCCAATAGTCGGGTATGAGGTTAGAATCTAATATTTTATCTGTACTGATCTCAAGAGTAAATTCTCTCCCTCTATGGAAATATGTCATGAAGTCCTGTCTACCACCGGCGACCTGAAACCATTGAAATCCATTAGTGATTCCATTATTAAAATCATTAAGATAATCCTCAGGTGCATGATTATGGACAGTATCTACATATTCTCTCGTTACATCTATCCACCATTCATCATCAGCATGAGTGTCCATATATGTATCCCACGGATAATTACAGACCTCCACACCACCATGAATATTACAAGAGAGATGAATATTATATTGCTCTGCAAAATCAATAAAAATTAATGTCTCTTCCTGATAGTTTCTACCATCTGGGTTAGGCCCTACACGAGGATCAGGAAAGTTTCTGTTGAGATCTACAAAACTATTATTGAATCTTATGGCTTGTTCTACTGTCTGATTTCCTCCACGATATGTCCCATCAGGATTAGCTAGAGGGTTAATATAAATGTTTAGATTATCAACCAAATCTGTTATCTGATCATCTGTCCCATAATTACATAACAGCATGTCTATATACATCAGCATAATAGGAAATCCAGTCAACTCATCACCATGCATTGTAGATGTATATAAAAAATTAGGTTCGTCTTCTACTTCTGATAACTTATCGCCTATATGTGCCGCTAATATCTTGCGACCACTAGAGAGTGTTCCCAACTCAATAATCTCACAGAGATCAGGATATTTTTCTTCAAAGTCGTACATCATTTGTACATAAGCATCATATGTAGGATAGAAGTCCATCACTGGTAGGCAATCCATCTTGTAATTCTCACGCTTATACTCTTCTAATGTTTTCATGACAATATGAGGACTCTGACGCTTGGACCAACTAAAAGGTATATCATTCTTGATGAGATTCTTATATCCTTCTTCTGTAATATACAATTGTGAGACTTCGTGTGTACTACCATGATCTAAGACAATTCCATCATAAGATAAAATAGTCTCAATGTCTTGGTCACCGTTATTGACTTTTACTTCTGCGGTTTCATATACCTCAAAGTATTCCTGAATAAGATTCTGTCCATAAAGATTGACAGAAATCAGAATCAATAGACTAAGAAAAATTTCTTTTACTGAGGTATTCATCTTCCTTTGCTCGCATTTTAGTTTTGTCATCTTCGGATTTGTCATCGTAACCTATGAGATGTAAGACTCCATGGATGATAACACGATGGAGTTCTTCTTCAAAGTCAACTTTATAAAATTCAGCATTTTCTCTGACTCTATCTATACTTATGAAGACATTTGATTCTATAGGGTCGTCCTTGAGAGGAAAAGTTATTATATCTGTATAATAATCATGCTGCAAGTACTCCTTGTTTATATTAAGAAGATAAGCATCGTCACATAAAATAAAGTCTATGTAACTGCACTGTCTATTTTCTAAAGTCAAAGTACTGAGTATCCATTTTTGAGTCTCCTCCAGATGTGGTAATACGAATTCTGTGTCTATTACTTGAAAACTGATAGATGGAGAATCTGTAGTATGTTCTTGTGGAAAATCGCCTAGCACTCCCTAATCTATCTTTGGCGATGAAAGTGCATCTGTACTGTCCGTCCCTCATCTAAAAACTCTATCGTATCAGAGAGTTCTTTCATGATATAAACGCCTCTACCTCCACAGCATTCCAGGTTTTCTTGTAGCGTCGGATCAGTAACTTTATTAGGGTTAAATCCCAAACCTTCATCAGAGATACTTATAATGACTTTACTTGTCTTGTCCACACACATGATCTTCACATGCTTATTCGTGTCTGCTTTATTGCCGTGTATTATCGCGTTGTTTACAGCCTCTGTTAGTGTGATTAATATGTTGTCATGTACTTCCTGAGGAAGGTGACATTCACTCTTAAGCTTAGCAACATAGGATTGCAGATAGGCCACCTGACAGGGTGATGATTTAAGTTTTAACTTAAGTAGATGTGACATGTAACAAATCTGTGTTTAAAAATAAAATGACAAAAACTATTGTGTTTTCAAAGCCTTGTAATACTCATCCACAAGTTGCTTATAGAATGGTCTTAGAGAAGGAGATACTTTCTTATACATTTCTATTTCTGCTTCCTTTTCTTTGAGATAATTTTGTAGCGCTATAGGCAGTTCCTTTGGCTTTTCTTCTCCGGTAGTTGCTTTTCGTTTATTATCTTTCTCTCTTTCGCGATCAGCCTTCTCCGCTTCTAATAGTCTTGTAACAATATCGTTTTGTCTTCTGAGCATTTCTGCATCCAGCTTTTTATTGACTAGGTCTGTTTCTATTTTATCCATCTCGTCGATGATGCCTTGTAAGGTTTTATCACCTTGACCTTGCTCCATTTTCTTTTCCTGCATTTCTTCAAGTGCTTTTCTCAGAGCTGCCTGTCGAGCTGCTGCTTGCGCAAAGTCTTTTGCCGAAGTGCCTCCTTTGCCTTCTTTTTCTCCCTCAGCCATTTTTTGCATATCTTTTCCTAAGCCTTCCTGACCTTTGGTTATCTTATCCATCGGCACATCACTACTACTGCTGCCTCCTGGCTTATCACACATCTGAGACCCTGACATCATTCCTGACATCTGTTGTTGCATTTGCTCCATAGATTCAGCAAGCATCAGTGCTAGATCATTGACATTTTTCATAGTATGTCTTTGGTTCTGTTCTGCTTCAGGCATCTTTCTTGCCTCAAGTTGCTCCAGACTTTCACTCATGTTAGACTTTACTTCTATTACCTTCTCTGTAACGTAACTTTGTATCTTATCATTACGTTTAGCCAGTTCTTGTAGGCTATCTTGTATCATCACAAAATCATCCTTTAACTTAAACTGCGTCTGTATATGACCAACATAAGTTGGTGTATTAATTTGTGATCTCTTAAGATCATCAATGAGTTCCTCTTGGTCAAAAGAAAGGTCTACAAGATTCTCAAGTAATTGTCTTAGTGCTGCGATATCTTCTTGCATCTGTTCCATCTCACCACCTTCCATAGAAGACGACATACTCTGAGACATTTTTTTCATTTTCTCTGCTGCTTGCTTCTGTTTCTGAGAAGCACTTTTCTTCTCACCTTTCTCCATCTGCTCTTGACTCTCTTCCATGTCTTCTTGTATATCTTCCATCTGCTCTTGATTATCCTCGCCTAAGTCCTTAGGTTTATCGAGCTCATCATTTTTCTTTTCGAGTTCTTTCATCTCCTCCTTCAACTTTTCAAACTCTTCATTCAGTTCCTCTTGCTCCTTTGCTAACTCTTCCTTAGACTTTTCATCTTTGTCTGTTTCTTCTGCAAGTTCTTCTTGCTTCTCTGCCATCTCATCCAGCTTCTCCAGCATATCTTTCATCTCTTTTTCTACTTCGAGGGTCTTGAATAATTCCTCGAGTCTTTCCATATCTTTTTCGATAGACTCATCATTCATTTCCATCTGCTCCATTTGCTCGAGCATTTGCTCTTTATTGAGTTCTTCCATGAGCTCTTGGATTTTTTCCATAAGCTCTTGGGTCTCTGTATCCATAGCCTCTTCAAATAACTCTTGCAACTTCTCTTGCTTCTCTAATATTTCCTCTTCTCTTTCTGTGAACTCTTCTTGGTTTTTAAGATTTTCATCAAATTTTTCCTTAGCTTCTTTTAGTTTCTCTTCAAGTTGCTTCTGACGTTCCATTAGTTTCTCGAGCTCTTTCTTGTCTTCCCAGTCAGGCTCTTGTTTTTGCAACATTTTCTCACGTAGCTTTTTCAGCTCTTCCTGTATTTTCTTTGATTCTTCGTTAGCATCTCTGAGCTTGTCTTTTATATCTTCTTCATTCTCATCTTCTTGAGCTTCAAACTCTTCTATAGATGGTTTTTCAAACTCCATTATAGAAGTCTTAGCAGACTTGCTACCATTGACAGCATCGTTGTCAAAAGTCTCAAAGTAATAACTGATTCTCTCACCTGGCTTCAGCTCTAAAGTGTTGATATCAAAAGTATAGTCAAACTGAACTTCTCTTGATTTAGGATTTCTTATTGTTTCGTTTTTTGATTGTTGTGATCCATTAGCAGAAGTCTTAGTATAATTAAACTGTACTGAAGTCAGACCGTAATCATCAGATGCATCTCCTACAAAATAGACTATGTTTTTCTCAAGACTATCATTAAATGTTTTGACGCTTATTTCTGGATACCTATCTGGTGTCACATTAATCGAATAAGTCACAGAATCTGGATCTGGAACAAGAGTATTAGAGTAGTAGATCTTATATAGATCATCTTTCATAATACGCTTGCTAAGTCTGTATCTGCTGTCTGATTCTCGGTCCGCTGACAACTTATCTTTTCTTGATGCAAATTTTAACTCTACAGCTTCTGTATGTTCTGTATCAAAATTCCACGTTACTTGGGTTCCTTGAGGTATCAATATGTCACCGATGTTATCAACAACTTCATCTTTACGACCGGTGTAAGAAGGATAATCTAATTTCAAATCAAAATTAGTTAGTTGAGGCTTTAATAGAACATTCAACTCGTGTTCCTTTGATCTTACCCTTCCAGAGAAAAACTCAAATGGTGTATTCTTTTGGACGTTTTTAAATGTGTAAGAATAGGTGTTGCCTGTCTCTCTCTTCATCCTATATTGAAAATTATCAATATCTATAAAAACCTCGTCAGGTATAACGCTACCGTTAACGTCTACTGAAACTAACACGTCATCGTATTGCACAACATCTAACTCAGGATTATTTATTGTAAACTTGAATGGTGCTGCTTTTTCAAATTCTGTATCGTTGTTAATAATCCTAAGTGTAGAATCTTTTATAAGACTCGGAGCTGCAAATAACAAAACCAATAAAGCTAATGCCGGAGGTAAAGCATACCTGAGATATTTTTTATTACTTCCTAAGTCTATTGCTGACTTAAAAGGCACCAACTTAATTTCTTCAGATTTTTGGTCGATACTCGCATTTATCAATTCATGACTGCCGCTTGACTCGCTTTGCTTTTTGAGCTGTAGAATATTAAGCAGTTTGTCTTTCACATCAGTAAAATGATCACCGATAATCAGAGCTGCTTTTTCATGACTAATTCTACGTCCAAGTTTAAAATAATTGAGAAGTGGTTTTAGAACAAATAACCCCAATACTGTCAGAGAACTTATGATAAAACCAAAGAAAATAAGTTTTCTCACATTCTTATCAAAGTACATGAAATACTCTAATACACTGAAAAGTATAAATACTGCAACAAGGATTGCTACGGAATAGAGAAGACCTCTGATAATTTGGTTGAGATAGAACTTTCTCGTAAACTGATCTAACTTATTTATAAGAAGATCGTAATTACTCGTCACCTGCGGCATAAACAACAATTTCTATAAAGTTCACTGGTAAAATAACCAAGCTTTAATTAAACTCCTTTTTGGGGTAAAAAATTCCTGAAAAAGCTCAATTTAATACATAAACTGTGTTAATGCAAGCCCTACAAAAGCCCTATGGAGTGTCCCTATCTAACCACTCATTAGCTGTTTTGATCAATCGGTTTTTGTCCGCTTCTGTCATATTTTTAATTCGAGCACTACCGTGGTGCTTTCCTTCCATAAAAAAGAACAAAGAATTAGTCTTATCAGAAGGTGGAACTGCCGTGGCAGACCATGTATCAAGGGCTCCATTGATATATATCATATTTGGCGCAGTTTCAGCCCACTTAGACACTCTATTTGTAAGTTCTCCTTTAAAGTTCGCTTCCATTTTATTGGGCATAAAAACGGCAGATGGGTGTTTGTCATCAGGCAGATACTTAAGTAATCCTTTAAAATCCTCAGTCTCAAAACCGTAGTATCCCATCTCAGTCCCTGACTGATAATAATGAGATGCATAACTCTCCATACTCTCATCTGAATAAAAATCCATCCCGACGATTTCAAGAAAATAATCCAACTTTTTTTCAGTCGAATCCGAGATATTAGGGATTTTCTTGCAATCATGTCCATATTGCCAAAAAGAGAAAGGAAATTCCAATATCGCATACTCGTAAGCTTCATCCATACTTAGATAGGTAAATTGGCTTCCATTACCTTTGATATACCACTTAAGGAGGGCTTTCATCTCCTCAGAATTCTTAAGCATGTCTTTCTGATAATCAACTATATCTTCTCTACATTCTCGTGTGCCTATATTATCAAGAAATTCATAGATTCTCTGATCTTCGTTACTATGATTAACAGGCGCTACATATGGAATAGAGACATCTACATCATTAGGATAGAAATATTTATAGAATATAGTTGTCGTCCCACCTTTACTGATACCTGTTGATATCCACTTACCATGATATATCTGACGGAATAACTGATTGATCTTATGAAGATCGGCTGTCACTTGCTCAAAGTTCAGATAATCATAATCTAAACTGTCAGGAGATGACTCTAAGAAGTACCTATGCTCTACATTGATCTGATTGGCATCTAATAATTCTGCTACTTCCGTAATATTGTTTCTGGGCTTACCGTATCCATTAGTTATAATCGCTGTAGGCTTATCATATCCTTTGTGACTCAGAAATGCTCTCTGATAAAAATATCCCACGGAGGGATTATTATGATCTATTTCTTGTCTGATCTTCAGCTCATAAGCCGCTTCATATCCTTCAGGGGTATCTATTTTTTTGAATATGATATCTGGTAATTCAAAGAGTTTCTCTTCTAAGATCGACTGTGCAGAACTCCCTGTGAGAACGAACAACGACACGATATAAATCAATAATTTTTTCATCATTTAGAATATTATACTTACTAAGATATGGATTTTAAAACAGATAGATTTAAGGTCCATTATTGTATTAAAAAGAGACTTTATCAAAAAAAGGCACTAACTCTCATATTCTAATCAAAGGACCACTACATCCTCAATCTCCTCATAATTCCCATAGACTAAAAAATAACCGCCGCCTCCAGCACCAGATAGCTTCACATAATAATTGTCAGAATCTAAACCTGACTTCCAGATGCCAGCTATGGAGTCTGGAATCATATGCTGAAATTTCTCAAACTGAAGATGACTTATCTGAGCCATGATAGATTTAAGATTATTATTATTTGAGATTAAGGCGTCTATAGCCTGTTCGTTAAGGGTATTGAGATGTACAACAGCATTTGAGAAGTCGGGGTCTTGTAGTTGCTGCTGATAGTAAGTCACTAATGCCTTGGTATTTCTAGTCTGTCCTGAGTCTATAAGAGCAAATCTGTCACCGAGTACTATATCTGAAAGCACTTCTATGTGATCAGCTTGTACGACAAGCGCTTTATCAAGGTAGATAGTCAGAGGATCAAGGCCAGAGCTATTACCATGAAAGAAATTCTCCGATTGGCCAAGAAGGGTCTTTAATTCAGGCAAGCCAGATGGCTTCTCTAAGTAGAAATGGTCAAAAGCCGCGGCTGTAACTGCACCAGAGCTACCCATTCCATAACCTAGTGGTATTGTAGCGTCAAATGAGAGACCACTTGATATAGCAGCATCTATCCTATCCCTATCATATCCTTTGATGCTCTTTAGATATTCAAAATATGGAATAAGATTACTTTTAGGACTCTCGATAAAGCGTCCAGAGTACTTATGACAAGGCATAGCGAGTGCTTGACCACCATTGATGATGGTATATTCTCCAAAAAGGAGGACCTTGGCAGAATAAGATTTATCTAATATCAAGAGTGAACCATATTATTTTATAATCATTATACATTCCTAAGTTAACTATTCATTATTAATAGAGTTTGTTCTAAATTTACACTTCAATTTTTATCAGGTATGAATATCGAAAAATCTTCTACAAAAACATATTGGTTGTATTTTATTATTTCTATGATAGGAATGATAGCATTTTTAGTCTTACTTCCAGAATGGTTTTGGGTAATGTTACCTTTTGTAGGTACATCCTTCGTGTATGCTATGGACTGGACTTAGTCCATTAAGTAGGCGATACCGGGTGACAATGAGGTGATGTTAGCTAATTGGAACATGCGCCTATACTAAAGCTTCGTATTTGGATAATCTAAAGGAACTGTTAGAACGCTATACGCATTCTGAGCAGTCAAAGGCCATATTACAAGGGCTTGATTCAGAAGAGCCTTCTCGCCTCTTATTATCAGGAATGATAGGCGCTCAGGATTGCTTTGTCCTATCGGCTATATTTAGTAAATCTCCCCACTCACATCTTTACATTGCCAGTGACAAAGAAGAGGCTGCTTATGTACAGAATACGCTCGACAACATAGCAGATACGCAGCAAGTACTTTTCTTCCCAGATTCATTTAAGAGGGCTGGTACTTTTGAAGAAATAGACAACAACAACGTGCTCATAAGAACTGAGACAATCAATAAGATCAGTTCAGAATTACATGCTCGTGAGATTGTTGTGACTTACCCAGAAGCTTTATTTGAAAAAGTAGTAGATCCTAAGTACCTCGACGAACAGAAGATCACTATCAAAAAAGACGAGTCTCTTGACATAGATACGATTATAGAGTTCCTCGTAGAGTATGGATTTGAGAGAACGGATTTTGTATATGAGCCAGGACAATTTTCAATTAGGGGTGGCATCGTAGATATTTTTTCTTTCGGTAATGAATGGCCTTACAGAGTCGAGCTTTTTGATGATGAGGTCGAAAGTATTAGACTTTTTAATCCGACGACACAGCTATCATTGAAGAATATATCAATGGTATCCATTATACCCAACATCAGCAATAAGTTTACACAAGAGCAAAAAATTTCGCTATTCAAAACCTTTAAGAAAAACACTTGCGTCTGGATCAAAGACGTCGAGATGCTTTTAGAGAGACTGACGACTTGCGAGGCCAAGGCTAAAGAATTTGCTAGGCATGTATCACAAGAGGATGATGCTGTTCTTAAAAAACTTCTCGACGAAAGAGCTTTCATCCTGCCTCAAGAAATCATCGCTGAGATGGAGGCACTGGATGTTTTACTATTAAAATCAAGTGAAAAAAATATCAATGTCGCAAGTGAAATAAAATATAATGCGACACCTCAACCATCATTTAACAAAAACTTTAAACTGCTCTTAGAGAATCTTGAAGCTAATGACGCAGAGAAAATTAAGACTTACATATTTACAGATAACAACAGGCAAATAGAGCGATTCTATAACATATTTGAAGATCTACAAGCTAGCGTAGAGTTTCATCCTGTAGTGACGGCTATACATTCTGGTTATATCGACAAGGATCTGAATATAGCAGTCTACACTGACCATCAAATATTTGATAGATTCCATAGATATAAATTAAGAAAGGGATACACGAAAGATCAAGCCATGAGCTTGCGTATGCTGAGGGAACTTAAGCCAGGAGACTTCGTCACACACATCGATCACGGTATAGGCAAATACTCAGGTCTCGAAAAAATTGTCATTGCAGGTCGCTCTCAAGAATCCGTAAGATTAATCTATCTTAATAATGACATCCTCTATGTCGGTATTAACTCATTGCACAAGATATCACGGTATGCAGGTAAGGATGGCCATGCTCCTAAATTAAGTAAGATAGGCGGTGATGCATGGAAGAATCTCAAGAACAAGACGAAGAAAAAAATCCGTGACATCGCCAAAGACCTCATCAAACTCTACGCTAAGCGTAAAGCGTCTAAGGGCCATGCTTTTCCAGAAGATGGGTATCTACAGAATGAATTAGAGGCCTCATTTATATATCAAGATACACCTGATCAGGAAGCGACCACACTAGCTGTCAAAGAAGATATGCAGAAGCCTTATCCCATGGATAGGTTGGTATGTGGTGATGTAGGTTTTGGTAAGACAGAAATCGCAGTAAGAGCTGCATTTAAGGCGATTGTAGGAGGTAAGCAAGTTGCTATATTAGTACCCACGACGATACTCGCATTACAGCATTACAAAACATTCAAAGATAGATTAGGCGACCTTGGTGTTGACTTAGATTATGTCAACAGATTCAAGACTGCGAAGCAAAAGAAAGAAATATTTCAAAAACTGGAAGACGGTAAGCTCGATCTTGTAATAGGAACACATGCTATCTTAAGTAAGCAGATTAAGTTCAAAGACTTGGGACTACTTGTTGTGGATGAGGAACAGAAATTTGGCGTAGCAGCAAAAGAAAAATTACGAAATATAAAAGTCAATGTAGACACGCTCACTCTGACGGCTACACCCATACCGAGAACCTTACAGTTTTCGCTAATGGGAGCAAGAGACTTGTCTATCATCAGAACAGCACCTCCCAATAGACAGCCGATACATACCGAGCGACGAGTCTTTAACATGGAGCTCATCAAGGAATCTATATATTATGAGTTTACTCGTGGTGGACAAGTCTTCTTCGTGCACAACAGAGTGAAGTCTCTCCCAGAGATGGCAGGTGTGCTTCAGAAGATGTGCCCTGATCTTGAAGTGGCTATGGCTCACGGACAGATGGATTCTAAAGTGCTTGAAAAGACTCTGATGGAGTTCATAGAAGGAAAGTATGATGTTCTAGTATGTACTAATATCATTGAGACTGGATTAGATATACCTAATGCCAATACGATGATCATTAATAATGCTCATCATTTTGGTATGAGTGACCTCCATCAGCTCAGAGGTCGTGTCGGTAGATCTAATAAGAAAGCTTTTTGTTATCTCTTCTCTCCGCCTATATCGACCTTGTCTTCTGATGCACGAAAGCGATTGAAGACCTTAGAAGACTTTTCAGACTTAGGCAGTGGTTTTCATATTGCTATGAGAGACCTTGACATTAGAGGTGCTGGTAACTTACTTGGAGGAGAACAGAGTGGGTTTATCACAGATATCGGCTATGAGACTTATCAGAAAATATTAGAGGAAACGCTGCATGATCTTAAGGAGAACGAATTCAAAGAACTCTTTAAGGATGATAAAGAAAAGAATAAAGATTACGTATTCGAGGTAGAGATAGACACAGATATAGAAATGCTAATTCCTGATGAGTATATTAATCTTATCAATGAAAGACTAAGTATCTATACTGAGATGGGTAATGTCGATAATGATGATCAGCTGGCAGAGTTAAGGAAAAAGCTTAAAGATAAATTCGGTCCTATTCCTTTTCAGGTCGAAGAATTATTTAATGGTATCAGATTAAGATGGATATGTAAGCAGATGGGTATAGAGAGGCTGTCACTGAAGTCTAATAAATTACGCTGCTATTTTGTCAGCAATGCTCAGTCTAGCTTTTATGAAACAAAGTTATTTAATAATTTTCTGCAGTATATCACTACAAAAGGTACAGAGTTAGGACTATCCTTAAAACAATCAAGTAAGAATCTTATTCTTATAAAAGATAAAGTTTATAACTTAAAACAAAGCCGTAAATTACTTGAAAGTGTACGTGCTGAAATCGACAAAGTATGACCTTCACTAATGATCAAGTAGATGTAAACCAACTCCCTCAAATATCGGATTTGATGTATGAGAAACTACAAAGGTCATATCTGAAAGTAATGTTACTGCGCTATGCTATTATATCATCAGCATTTCTGCTTTTTCTAATCGTTCTCTATATTTTTCAACCTATGGAGGATGTTCCGAGCCATGCTTACTTGATACTTTTAGGCGTAGGTATTCTTTATACAATATGGAGGTATATCGTCTTAGTCAAAGGTTTTGATAATAAAGCTTTTGCATTGCGTGATAAAGACCTCGTCTATAGAACGGGGTGGTTATGGAAGACTGTGACGACTACTCCATTTAACAGAGTACAACATATCAGTATAGAACAAGGACCTATAGAAAGAAACTGGAAGCTTGCAAGATTAAAACTCTATACAGCAGGTGGTAATACCAGCGACCTCAGCATACCAGGATTAGATCATAATAAAGCGCAAGACCTTAAAGAATATATCTCAAGAAAAACAAGATTAAGTGAACAGGAAGAAGAGTAATCATATCGATCTTCTTGCACCTCAAAGACAATCTTATGTAGCTATACTAATTATAGTCTATAAGCTCATTAATTCTACAATAAGGCAGTCTCTCCCTGCCATCATAGTCATCATGATAGGTGGGTCTATGAAAAAGATGGGTATCATTGCTTTGTTTGTCATAGTGCTTGCGGTTATCTTAAGCATCTATAGTATCATCTCATTTTATAAATACTATTTCTACATTAAAGACGATCACCTTATAGTCCATAAAGGCGTATTTAAGAAAACCGTTCTTGAGATCCCATTTGATAGGATTCAATCTATAAATAATGAACAGAATCTTATACATCGTATCTTTTCAGTTATTAAACTAAATGTAGATACAGCAGGAAGCTCCAAAGAAGAAGTACAACTCTATGCCATAAAAGAAGAAGTAGGCCAACAATTACGTGAGTATATTTTAGAAAATAAAAAAGCAACACTTCAGGATGTCAATAGTGAGGAGTTACAAGAATCAAGTACATCTGTCGATCTTAAAGAGAGAATATTCCGACTTAATTTGATTCAGTTATTTAAAGTAGGGATTACAGCTAATCATCTGCGATCATTCGGAATTATCGTTTTTTTCTTTTTTACCATCTATGACAATATTAGAGAAGTCGGCTTGGACTTGATGGAGCAGGTAGAAGATTATTTGCCTCTGGCTAAAGCAGCATTTCAAAGTGTATTCTTAGTTTTATTTGTAACCGTTCTTTTCGTGATCGTTTCATTTATAATATCTGTGGTGACGACGATATTAAAATATTATAATCTTACGATGTATAGAATGGGAGATGGTTTTATTATAGAATCTGGATTATTTAATCGTAAACAATATGCCGCAAAGGATAGTAAAATCCAAGTCCTTTCTTGGTCACAAAATTTACTGCAAAGAGTAGCCAATATTTACACGATAGTCATGCAACAAGCCTCGAGTGTCACTGCAAATAATATAAAGAATGCTACTGCAGCAGGGCTTTCCTATGATAATGTCGCTCATGTCAGTCAATATGTATTTGAAAATAAATATGAGGATTTAAAATCAATGCAATGGAAATCGGTCAACTCATATTACTTGTATAAGATTTGTTTGAGGTGGACGTGGGTATTTATTATTCCATTTTGTTTATTAATCTATGCTCAAAGGTTAGACGTTTTTATACCTCTTCTAATTTTGTATCTAATTATTATGTGGAGCAGCTTTCTTAGATACAAAAAGAAAGGTTATAGTATCTCTGAAAACATAGTCGCATTGAAGGGAGGCGCATTCGGACATCAGTTATCAATTATGGAAGTACACAAGGTGCAGAACATAAGAATGACGCAGACACCTTTTCAACGTAGGCGGGGGTTATCAAGCCTTATTATACATACTGCGGCTACAACGATGAACATACCTGAAATAAAAACTGTGGAAGCATTAGCTGTAAAAGACTACCTACTTTATAAAGTGGAGAGTAGCCGAGCTGCTTGGATGTAGGAATAAAAAAACCTCGCTGAAATTAATCAACGAGGCGATAGAATATTTAAGGGTGTTAAAGTCAGAACAAATCTAAATTATATTTTAGATAAATCAAAAGACTTATAAAGCTTTTGTGTCCATTATTTTACACTTTTGTATTTAAACCACGAATTAATAATCTAACGTATATTGAAATATTTATATATCATCGGACTTGTGTACTTAGTCTATAGAACTTTTAGACCAAAGCCAAAATTGAATACCGCTTCCAATGAGGAAATTCAAGAATCATCTGACGAGAATTTTACTGACTACGAAGAGATAGAATAGACATGAACGAGAAAAAAGTAAGAGTTCAGATAATAGCAACTGAAAGAGATTATATCGTTGTGAATAAGCCAGCAGGTCTTTTGTCACAAGTGGATCAATCTCAGGATAACAATAATGTCCAAGCTATTGTACAAAAAAAGAATAAACGAAAATTACATCTTCTAACACGCCTTGACAGGCCAGTAGGTGGCATCTTAATAATGTCAAAAAGCAAAGATTTTACTAAACACTACATGGTACTACAGGACCAAGGCTTAGTGACTAAAGAATACTATGCTATCGTAGAAGGACAGTGGCCTGAAGAATCAACTACCTTAGAGAACTATCTCTATCATGATCAAAAACAAAAGAAAGCTAGAATCTTAGACGAACCTCACAAAGGTTATAACAAGACTGTTCTGCATGTACAGTGCCTCAGTAAGTTAGATAACTATTCCATATTATCAGTCTTGATAGACAGAGGACGATTTCATCAGATACGAGCACAGTTATCTAATGCAGGGTTTCCAGTTAAGGGTGACGTTAAGTACGGTGCTCGACGTGGTAATAAAGATCGCAGTATACACCTTCATGCTGCTAAGATCCAATTCTCTAACATCAAAGGAGAGAAATTAAGTTATACAAGCGAACTGCCCACTACAGATAATTTGTGGTTAATAGCTTCAGAACAAATAAAAAAATAAAATGGATAACTTCAAGACAGAATTTACCGATGTCAATACTTTGGGTGAGTTTGGGCTCATCGACAAACTAACAGACAATACCATCAAGTATCATACATCTACTATTAAAGGCATAGGAGATGATGCCGCTATTATCAATTATGGAAATAGTTATATGGCAGTATCCACAGACTTGTTAATCGAAGGCATACACTTTGATCTCATGTATATGCCATTAAAACATTTAGGATACAAGGCCGTTGTCGTTAACCTGTCAGATATATACGCCATGAATGCTATACCTACGCAGATTACATTCTCGATTGCTATATCAAGTAAGTTTTCTGTAGAGGCGCTAGAAGAACTCTATGCAGGTATCAAAGAAGCTTGTCGTATCTATAATGTAGATTTAGTAGGAGGAGATACGACATCATCTACCAAAGGACTTTCCATAAGTGTCACTGCAATGGGAGAGGCGCAAAAAGAAAAAATTACTTATCGATCTGGTGCTAAGGTCGGTGATATAATATGTGTTACTGGAGATTTAGGTGCTGCTTACCTAGGATTACAGATATTAGAAAGAGAAAAGCAACTATACCTTTCTAATCCTGGGATACAGCCAGATATGGATGATCAAAAATATCTATTAGAAAGACAGCTCAAACCTGAAGCAAGAAAAGATAGCGTTAAGTATTTTCATAAAGAAGGGATCGTTCCTACCTCGATGATAGATGTATCAGATGGACTTGCTTCTGATCTTATGCATATCTGTAAGGCGTCAGATGTAGGTGCATATTTAGAAGAAGCTAAGATACCTATCAAGGATGAAGCGCAGCTTATGGCCATTAAGTTTAGACTTGATCCTGCAACAACAGCACTAAACGGAGGAGAAGACTATGAGTTATTATTTACAGTTGATGAAAAAGATCTTGAAAAAATTAAATATATGCCTGACGTGTACATTATAGGCGAAATTGCCGATAAAAAGGATGGCTTAAAATTACATACCACTGGCGGCAATATCCATGCGTTAAAAGCGCAAGGTTGGAATCACTTTGACGAGAACGCTGATCAAAATTAAAACTCATCCTCCTTCACATAGATGGATGCAGATTAAGCTATATCAATATAGCGT
>CAZBXL010000006.1:32403-37838 GCA_964495785.1 uncultured Saprospiraceae bacterium
AATATGACTTATAAGGCTATTGAGCTACTGAAGGATTAAATTTCAAATACTTAATCTTGCGACCTATTTTGAGATGCTTTAATTCGTAATAGGTTTTAATATCCAAATCTGGATGAGGTAATTTTTCTTCAGCGTAGATATCATAATAGTCGTCTATGATAGGAATTTTTAATTCTGTAAGAACAGATTTTGTGTGATCATAGAATTCTGGAGAATCGGTTTTGACATTGATAACACTATCAGGCTGGAGTACTTTCTTATAACTCTCTATAAATGCTGGTGACGTCATCCGTCTGTTGAATTTACTATCTTTTAGAAATGGGTCAGGAAATGTAATCCACATTTCTGAAATTTCACCTTCATCAAAATATTGGGCGATAAACTCTATCTTACAACGTAAGAAGACAACATTTTTCAGTGCCTTTTCTTGAGCAATCTTAGCTCCCTTCCAGATGCGAGCACCTTTTATATCTACACCTATAAAATTGCGTTCAGGATAACGCTCGGCTAAGGCGATAGTGTAGTCTCCCTTTCCACAAGCCAACTCTACAGTTACAGGATTATCATTTTGAAAATAATTTGTTTGCCATTGCCCATTCATAGGGGCTAATTTTCCATCCTCACCAGAAAGAATAGGACTATTTATTTCGGTTGTTTCGTATACATTAGAGAATGTTAATATTTCTGTAAACTTGAGTAGTTTATTCCTTCTTGTCATCGCTATTTGTCACCTTTAGTACTATGGTATAAGTTATTTACTATAAATCTCTCTGTGATGTTTAGAATACCAAAGATTAAAAATTAATTTCGAGTTCAATAAATATTCATAACATTGAAAAATCTTATAGTTCTTCTTTTTTTAGTTTCTTCTGTACCATTGTTATCTCAGCATAAGGTCGGTGTACGTGCTGGAGTAAACTTCAGTAAATTTTCTGGCCCCTTAGAAGAAGGTGAAGATTATGATGTGTCTAATGGGTTTCATTTTGGTATTAATTATACATATCTATTTAATGACTTACTTAGCTTCAGAGGAGAATTACTATATATACAAAGAGGTTCTAAGCAAACGTACCAAGATACAACTGGTGGCAGCTACTACATCATCAACTCATTTGAAAGAGAAGATAATATCGTCACATTTGGTAATGTAAATTATCAGCTTGAAGTCTCCAATGCTTATCTCTCTATTCCGATAACGGCTCACTTGAGATTAAACAGCAAATTTGAACTGTACGGTGGGGCTTCAGTGGAGTTCTTGTTGGGACCCTCTGGTAAAGGTCTGATAGACTTTGATAATGATGAGTTATTTTTTAGACAGTCTTTAGATTATGATTATAACTCTAATACCGCTGGTTCATTTAATGGCAATCTGGTAGAACGAGGTGAGATCGTGACTATCATTGTGAATGATGAGATTCTCATGATGCCAAGATTTGTAGGAGCGTATTATCAATACTTGCCTTCTCAAGTTGTAGGACAAAGATTTAACCGACTCGATGCCAATCTTATACTTGGTGGTAATTATTTTATTAATCCAGGTTTCTATGTTGGTATAAGGGGAGAGTATGGTCTCTCAGATATTACGAATAATGATATGGATCCAAGTCTACGAGAATTAGATTCTGCGAGATTGTTTATTCTAAGAGAAGATACTGATAGATCCTTAAGCCTGAGTTTATCTTTCGGATTTAGATTCTAAGATTACAAAAAAGTCTTTTAGCTTTCTACCATCTTATCGGCGTTCTCTGCTATCTGGAGTTTCTCTATGATCTCTTCTATCTGACCGTCCATGACTTTATCGAGGCTATATAGAGTAAGATTGATTCTATGATCAGTACATCGATTCTGAGGAAAATTATAAGTTCTTATTTTGTCTGATCTATCTCCACTTCCTACGAGAGATTTTCTTTTTTCTTTCTGCTCTGCATAGACCTTTTGCTGCTGCGCTTCCTGTATTCTTTGATAGAGCTTTTGCATGGCGATCTCCCTATTTTTATGCTGAGATCGGGAGTCTGTACTTTCTGATACAATGCCTGTGGGAATATGAGTAAAACGAACCCCAGATTCTGTTTTATTAACATGCTGACCCCCTGCCCCACTTGCTCTAAATGTATCTACCTTAAGGTCATCTTTTTTGATATCTATATCTTCCATTTCGTACTTAGGCATCACAACTACAGTTGCTGCAGAGGTATGCACACGACCTTGAGATTCCGTCTTTGGGACTCGCTGCACTCTATGTGCACCAGATTCGAATTTTAGTTTTCCGTAAGCGTCCTGACCAAAAACTTCAAGGGTTAGTTTATTAAATCCTCCAGAGGAACCTTCATTTACAGAAACGGTCTCCACTTTAAATCCATTATTTTCAAAGTACTTCGTATACATTCTATAGAGATCTCCGACAAATATGCTGGCTTCGTCGCCACCTGTTCCAGAACGTATTTCGAATAGTACGTCTAGCTCATCAGTTGGATCTTTGGGTATCAATAAAAAGTTGAGATTTTCTTCTATTTCTTCAAGTTTAGGCTTTAGTTCATTGAGCTCTTCCTTTGCCATGTCTTGCATATCAGGATCAGGATCAGACAGCATCAACTCTGCATTTTCGATATTGGCTTTTACCTCCTTGTAGTTTTTATATTCCTCAACGATGACTTGTAATCCTTTGTATTCTTTATTCAATTTAGAATACGCTTTCATATCACTTATGATTTGTGGATCAGAAAGTCTTTCTTCTATCGTATAGAAGTGGTTTTGAATAGAATCTAATTTCTCTATCAACATAAATAAATAGCAATGATAAGCCCGAAAATGATTTTCGAATCAATGAAGTAAAATATAAGTATTGCTAGTAAAGCTAAAGGTTGATCTTATTTTTGATCGTCTCAATAAAATCTGAAGGAACAGTAAAGCGTGATACGTTACTTTTAATAAAGTCTCTGCTTTTCTTCTCTTGGTTAAAAATCTCAGAGCAAGTAGGATTGTTATTTACTTGATTGAGGAGCTCTGTTGATTCTTTTTCGTTAAGTGCATTATCAAAGTAAAGATTCACTTTGTTTTGCATTTGCTGTACGGAGTAAGGATTTTCCATTTTCACTTTGTTTTTTAAAAAAACTTCGAACAATTAAAAAATAACTCTTAATACTATACTTACTAATGGACTTGAATACAAGTATAAAAATCAAAAACGAATTTTCAAAAATTTATTCTTCTTCAGAACTTTTTGCCTTTTTACTTTTGCCTCTTTTATCTTCATATCCCATAACTGATGCATAAGATTTAAGCTTTTCTTTGAGCATATTCCGGGCTCTGAATAATCGTGATCTGACTGTGCCTATGGGTACATCTACGATCTTAGCAATCTCTTCATATGTGAAACCCTCAACATCACAAAGTAATACGACAGTCCTAAAATCGATAGGCAAAGAATTAATAGCATTAGTGACTTCGTCACCCATCATATTGCCAAATAATTCTTCCCTTAAATCAAGATAACCAGCGATCTTGGAATCATCGCTGTCGTGATAATTAACAATATCTTGAAAGTCAACTCTAGTTGGTTGTTTACTGCGCTTACGATAATGGTTGATGTAAGCATTTTTCAAGATTTTAAACAACCAAGCTTTCGCATTAGTTCCCTGAATATATTTATCTATGAATCGATGTGCTTTCATATAGGTCTCTTGGACCAGATCATTGGCATCATCATCATCGTAAGTAAGGTGAAATGCAAATGTTTTCAGTGCATCTATATGAGGAAGAAGCTCCTCTTCAAATATGGCGTGTTTCTTTTCCAATGACCTTAATAGTATAATTATTAATAATTCAGACCCTTAAATGTGTCTATCCTTAAGTCAAACATACAAATTTAACACCATAAGTACAGATTTACACATATCTCTGAGATGTAGACATCAATACTATGTACTTACACCACTTTTATAATCGCCTCTTGAGTTACAACGTAGACATTGTCCTCCTCGATGGGACTTATATTATAGGTGCCAGTAAATGCTCCAAAAGCAGGTAATATGGCACTCTCAGCGCCAAAGTGGAAGCATGCCAGCCTCAATTGCTGTAAGCCCTTACCCTTCATGACAATAGATGGATGTATGTGCCCACACATATTATACATTCCTGGATGCTGGGATGGCTTGTGTGTAAATGAAAATGGTGGACAATCTAACTCGATATACGTCTTTAAGTTATCAGCTTGGTAATTATCTACGGAGAGAATATCGTGGTTACCCATTATGAGATGAAACTGTAGATCTGGAAATAACGAAAGAAACTCTATAAATCTGGCCCATTGGTCATTATAATCACTATGAAAAAGATCTCCCAATATGTAGACGACCTCGATATCATTGTTAAGAAGTAAGTATGAGAATCGATCAAAATTGTCCTTTTCAATCTCCTTTGGTAGGGGGATACCAGCATTTCTAAAATGAGTCACTTTGCCGAGATGTAGGTCCGCGATTATTAATGCTTTCTTAGCAGGCCAAATAATGGCTTTCTCTCTTAATAATAAGAGCTCCTCTCCACATAGTAAGTGTGTAATACGATCCATAAATTATGCTTGCGAAACTAAGGTATCGTAATGAAAATTCTATTTTTTGTAGCGCTAAGCTTGATATGATAGGTGTATAATAATTATTTTCGCAGCTATAATAATCAATAATAACTATGGGACGAGCATTTGAATATAGAAAAGCGACAAAATTTGCACGCTGGGATAAGATGGCTAAACAATTCTCCAAAGCGAGTAAGCACATCACAATGGCCGTAAAATCTGGTGGTGCAGATCCTGATACCAATATCGTACTTAGGCGAGCAATACAGAACGCCAAGGCTGTACAAATGCCAAAAGACAAGATCGAGAACGCTATCAAAAAAGCAACCGATAAAGACACAAGTAATTACGATGAAGCTGTATTCGAAGGTATGGCTCCACATGGTGTAGCCGTCGTCGTAGAAGCAACCACTGATAATAACCAAAGAACTGTAGCCAATGTAAGATCATACTTCAGAAAAAAGGGTGGTTCATTAGGCACACAGGGGATGCATGATTTTTTATTTGATCGCAAAGGCGTGTTTTATATTCTCAAAGAACATATCACTGATGCTGAAGAAGCAGAACTTGAGCTTATAGACTATGGCTTAGAAAAAATAGAAGAAGATACCGTAGAGGACAAAGACATGTACAAGATATACGTTAGCTTCGAAGATTTTGGAAAGATGCAAGATGCTCTTGAAGAACAAAATATGAAAGTAGAAAAATCAGAGCTGGAAAGAATCCCGACCATAACCAAAGAGTTAACTGATGAGCAAGTCGATGAGGTCTTAGAATTAGTAGACTTAATGGAACAAGATGATGACGTCAGTAATGTCTTTGTTAATCTGGCATAAGAACAATGCAAGGCAAGGGAACAGGTTCC
>CAZBXL010000006.1:37938-67242 GCA_964495785.1 uncultured Saprospiraceae bacterium
TCCAATTATATTTATAATCTTGTAGTCTATAGTTGTTTTCTAAGCCTCGCTACAGGAATACCTAACTGCTCTCTATATTTAGCAACAGTTCTTCTTGCTATTTTATAACCTTTATTCTGCAGTGATTCTTTTAACTTCTCATCAGATTCTGGTTTTTTCTTATTCTCATTAGCAACGATATCTTTCAAGATATTTTTGACCTCGAGAGTAGAGACCTCCGTCCCATCCTGAGTCGTTATAGACTCTGAGAAGAAATCCTTAAGTCGTCTTGTACCAAATTCTGTTTGTACGAATTTACTGTTGGCCACTCTTGATATAGTAGAGATATCTAAGCCTGTAATTTCTGATATGTCTTTCAATATCATCGGTCTGATCGTTCTCTCATCACCAGTAGTAAAGTAAGAGTATTGAAACTGCATGATAGCATACATCGTATTATGTAATGTCTCTTGCCTCTGCTTTATCGCATCAATGAACCACTTAGCACTATCTATTTTTTGCTTAATGAACATGACCGCTTCTTTTTCCTTTCTCTCAGCTCGACGGCCCTTAGTAGTGTCCTGAAAAGACTTCAACATATCAAGATAGTGATCATTGATTCTTAAGTCAGGAGCATTTTTACTATTAAGCATTAAGTCTAATTCTCCATCTCTATTATTGATAATAAAATCAGGAACAATATATTGATTACCCTGCATAGAAGCGTGAGAAAATCCACTGGCTGGCTTTGGATTTAATTTCAATATTTCTTCCATGGCATCTCTTAGTTCAGATTCTGATAAGAAGAGATTTTTTTGCAACTTTTGAAAGTGCTTTTTTGTAAACTGATCAAAATGATTCTCTAATATCTTAAGAGCAACCATCTTTGGTTTTTTATTTAAGTCTGGTTCCTTTTCTATTTTGTCTAATATCTGAAGAATAAGACACTCTTGCAGATTTCTTGCTCCTACACCTGATGGGTCAAACTTCTGTACATGTCCTAAGACATCTATAATTTCTTGTTCTGTAGCCTCAATGTTTTGCGTAAATAGCAAGTCATCTATAATAGCAACAGGCTCTCTTCTGAGATAACCATCGATGTCAATGCTACCTATTATTTGTTCGGCTATTGCAAGTTCTTTTTCAGAATCTAAGTCTAACATACCCAGCTGATTTTCCAGATAGTCATGAAACGAATGTTCCAAGGCTATAGGAATAGTCTTCTCTTCTATGTCTTGAATAGATTCACTTTTGACTTTATAAGAAGTAGGATCGTCCTCTATATATTCTGTGATGTAATCATCTAACTCAAAGTCATCCGTTTTTTGCTCCTCTTCTCCTTCTTCCGCGTTGTCTAGGTCGTATACCTCAGAGGAATCAGTATCTTCACTTTCGTCAAGTGCTGGATTAGTTTCAAGTTCTTCTTGTATTCTTTGTTCTAATGTAGCTGTAGGAATCTGTAATAACTTCATGAGCTGTATCTGTTGAGGAGACAGCTTTTGGGTCATTTTCTGACTTAAATTTTGTCGAAGCATATTGAGTTATTCTTTAAAATTAACAATGAATTCGGTTAATGCGTTCGCATCTTTGGTTATATTACTATAAACTAAATACAAGAACAATGCCAAATATTAAAAAAAATATTAATATATAATAATCTTTAAATCAATTTAGAATATATTAGCAAATAATATAATATGTATGATAAAGCAGAGAATTGAATTATTAAGAAGTTATATGAAAATGCATGGTCTCGCTGCGTGCATTATTCCATCTTCAGACCCACATCAATCGGAATATGTCGCTACACACTGGGAAAGTAGAGAATGGATATCAGGCTTTACAGGATCTTCAGGTCTGATAATCATTACACAACATGATGCAGGATTATGGACGGATTCTCGATATTTTATTCAAGCTGAAGAAGAACTTAAGGACACAGGTATAGAATTGCATAAAGTGATCAAAAGATCAGAGCCGTCACATCTTTATTGGCTGAGAGATCAGCTTACAGAAGGAGAGACTATTGCTATTGATGGACGTCTTTTTTCTAAAGCCCAGCATCAACAGATGTTCAATATCATCTCAGACAAGAATATTAAAATCGAATCAAGAGAAGACTTTATATCAGAAATCTGGAAAGATAGACCTGCCTTACCAGTGTCCCAAGCATTTGAGCATGATATAAAATATGCGGGTCTATCTAGAGCTGATAAAATAAAGCAAGTAAGAGAAGCTATGATCACAGAAAACGCTGACTACCTATTAGTCAGTAAGTTAGATAGTATCGCTTGGACTCTTAATCTAAGAGGTTCTGATATCAGACTTAATCCAGTAATTATCTCTTACCTCGTCATCGCTAAAGAAAAGACTTATCTATTTATAGATCGTGATAAGTTGACTCCTGATATTATTAAAGGACTTAAAGAGGATAAAATCATAATTGAAGACTACAATTCCATTGATACTTTTCTCAATAAGATAGATAGTCAGTCATCCATTCTTATTAATAAATACAGCACAAGCATAAGCCACTATCAAAAATTAAATTGTGAAATAATCGAACTTAAGAATCCGATTATTCAGAAGCTTAAGGGGATCAAAAATGATACAGAATGTGATAATTACAGACGATGTTTGATAAAAGATGGTGTCGCATTAACTCATGCATTTAAGTGGTTAGAAGAAGAGATTCAGCAAAGATCTGTATCAGAATATGAATATGCTAAGAAGATTGCCCACTGTCGAAGTCAGCAAGATCTGTATCATGATGAAAGTTTTGATGCTATCGTTGGGTATAAAGGTAATGGTGCCATAGTCCATTACAAGCCCTCTGAAGATGAGAGTGCTCTCATCACTAATGAAGGTCCTCTTCTTGTAGACTCAGGTGGACAATATCATGATGGTACAACAGATATTACACGTACATTATACTTTGGTACACCATCCGAGGACTTTAAAGAAGCTTATACTAATGTGCTCAAGGGTATGATAGGACTCAGCAGAGCTCGATTTCCTAAAGGTACGACTGGAGCTCAGATAGATGTATTTGCACGCCAGCATTTATGGTCTTCAGGTCAGAATTACCTTCATGGTACAGGGCACGGTGTAGGATTTTTTCTTAATGTGCATGAAGGGCCGCAAGGATTCTCTTCTGGAACCACAGTACAGGCACAGACTCCCATCGTACCAGGTATGGTGACGTCTAATGAGCCCGGATACTATCTTGAGGACCACTTCGGTATAAGAATAGAAAATCTCATTCTCTGTGTAGAGTCTCAATATGAAGATTATTACGAATTCGAGACCATCACGTACTTCCCTATCGATTCAAAAGCTATAATAAGCAATAAGATGACAAGGGCAGAGATAGATTGGATCAATGACTACAATCAAATCGTCTATGATAAGCTGAGCCCGCATTTAGATGCAGAGGCACAAAATTGGTTAGCCCAAAAGTGCAAAAGCATATAACTGGAATCTCGACTCAATGGTCATGGAGTCAGTATTGACTGCTGTCAAACTTAAAAAAACGGAATAAAACTAAATACGACTCATTAAAGTTTAAATGGTATTATAATTTTTTCTGTTTCTTTGTACCATAATAGAAAAACACACAAAATTATGTCAACAGGTAATCCAGAGAATTGGGGAAGAAAAGGTTCAGCTATAGGTAAGTTTTTAGTTGCCTTGTTTCTATTTTTCTTTTTACTCATATGGGTATATAAGAAAAATCAGCACGGACTTAACTAAATAGCATTGTCAGAATTAAGTCCCTATAGACTTATATTTTATATTGTGAATTGGCTCATATTCACAAATTGTGCAACTCTATTGCTGATATCATCCTGAGTTAAATTTTTCATTCTTTCTAAGCTAAACTCTTCTACACAGAATGAAGCCATAGCCGATCCGTATATGATCCCTGTCTTCAGTGTCTCATAGTTAAGTTCTCCTGTCTTAGCTAAATATCCCATAAATCCTCCAGCAAAAGTATCTCCTGCACCAGTAGGATCTTTGACAACAGCAAGCGGTAATGCTGGAGCAAAAAACATTTTCCCTTCATGGAATAATAAAGCACCATGTTCTCCCTTCTTAATGATAAGGTACTCAGGGCCCATTGTATGTATCTTCTTAGCCGCATTAACTAATGAATACTCTCCTGACAACTGGCGAGCTTCTTCATCATTAATAGTCAGGATATTAACTTTACTGATAGCCACTTTCAATCTGTCCATTGCGATATCCATCCAAAAATTCATGGTATCTAATGCAACGACTTTTGGATTATTGAGTTGTTCTACAACACGGATCTGGATATCAGGAGTTAGATTACCTAACATGACATACTCACTATCTTTATAACTATCTGGTAGTTCTGGATCAAAGTCATCTAATACATTTAGATCAGTAGCCAATGTATCTCTCTGGTTCATATTATCATGATACTTCCCCGACCAGAAAAAAGTCTTACCATCAGCGACAACTTTAAGACCTTCCATACTAACACCTCGAGCTTCGAGTTGCTTGATTTCATCAGTAGGAAAATCATTACCAACAATAGATGTTAGTCTAATATCATTTGTAAAATATGATGCAGCCCATGATATATATGTGCAAGCCCCACCTATGACTTTATCTACTTTGCCAAATGGTGTTTCTATACTATCAAATGCAACTGTACCTACTGTGAGAAGACTCATATTATAATTTTTTTTGCGTCGCAAAAGTAGCTAATTAATATATATCTAATCTATCTAAATGGATATTGTGTTGTGAGAAAGCCAGAGGTCGACGAGCCTACCGTTATGAAAACTACTAAAGAACAGAAGTACAGAACTCTATCAATGTAAGTTAGGCGATACTACTTTTTGTATTACCCAAACACAGAGTCCCGCTATACAAGCCTTTACTATTCCCATTTTCCAAAATGGAATCAGTCCATATTCTATAGCTTTAGCTGCATCCAACTTGACTGTTAGTTGTAACAAACCAAAAGCAAACAAAATAACTGTAGAGACGATCATCAATATGACGAGAGACATTAATTTACCTCTATCAATTTTCTCTACTATAAAAGATATGAAAGTTCCTGCGAATACAAAACCAAAAAGAAATCCACCACTAGCCCCCAGCAGTTTACTATACCCAGAGCTACCATCTGCAAAAACCGGGGCTCCTACAGCGCCAAGTATTAAATAACTAAGGAGACATAATAAAGACTCCTTGGGACTTAAAAATGCAGCAACTACAAATACAGCAAGACTTTGTAATGTGAATGGTATTCCTGTGTCAGTAACTGGTATTGTAAAACTTGCGTAAGCTGATGCAATAATTATTATTAATCCTATAAAAATTTTATAGAAGTTCATATTTGATGACTATTTTGATCTGAACTTCAGATTACATAATTCCTAATAAATAAAATAAACTGGACCAAATACTGAGTGCTATTACGGACTTACAAAATCACTAAAGGCAGACTTCAATCTTTGATCAGTTGTTGTGTTCACGATATTAGCAATAATCGATTTTAACTTATCTGATGCTTGATTTAAATCTGCATCGGTGCCTGTCTTATTTCTCTTATCTAATTCTATGGAGAAGTCTCTTATCATATTAGTGGCTGAGTATTTCTTAAAGTACATAGAAGACTCATCTGTAGCTAAGTTGCTAAGCGCTTGTGCAGACTCGAGCATCGCTTCTGGAGAAGCTTTCTTAGCAAGTTTTGAATAGTTGCCTGTGTAGCTAAAAAATTCAAACATGCCTACTTTGCTGATATTGTCATCAAAGAAAGCTAAGTACTTCTCATCTCCTGTCGAGGCATAGACATCTGCTATCGAAGAGATCATAGGTTCGTAATTACCTTTGAGCATTCTATCTGCTATCTTAATGGCTTCTTCTTTATCATTACTTTTAATAATCTTGAATGCTTCATTTTTAACTTTATATGAAGCATCGGTTGTCATGAGTTTTTGAGCCACATCATAATCTTTAATTTTCTTTAGTGCAGAAGCTCGTATACCTGAATCTTCATCTGTCAGCGCCATTTGCTTTAGTAGATCCATATGTGCCTTAGAGTCTATCGCAGATAATCCTAAAGCTTTAATGTACTTAGAGTCATGGTTTGCAGCATCTAAGAATAGCTCATCATATTTTGCTTTGCCTTTCAGTTTCTTTAGCGCCTCCATCTTATCAACATACTCATCAGAGTACGTATACAAGTCGGCATATTCCTGATCTGTATATACTGTATTAATTACAGCAAGAAGATCATGCGTACCATCTAACACTGCAACAGCAGGCATTTCTTCTCCTACAATATCGATTGTAATTTCTTGCTTACGTTCATCTATTGTATGAGCTATTGTTTCGACTTTTCCAGAAGGGTAATACAACCTGATATTAACTGGTAACTGAAATATGGCAGGGTTATCTTCTGGATCCTGTGTCTGTTCTATTGCAAAAAATACAGATTTAGATTCTGCATCTATATTGTAATCTACTGTAAGGATAGGATGCCCTTGATCAAAAAACCATTGATTAAAAAACCAGTTAAGGTCTTCTCCCATAGTATCTTCAAAAGCCAAACGTAACTCATGTGCCTCGACATCAGAATAGGCGTTGTCATTCAGGTAGTTCTTAAGTGCAGCAAAAAAAGCATCATCTCCTACATAGCTTCTCAGCATGTGTACAATCAGTCCTCCTTTACTGTAACTATGAGCGTCAAACATCTCCTCCTTATTACCGTACTCAAAGTCAATTAAGTCATGCGTGCCTTGCTGTCCTGCAGACATAAGGTAAGCGTTCATGTCTTGCAATCTTTTTCTGTCAGCTGCCTCTGGACCATATTTATGTTCTTGCCACATGACCTCGCTATATGTAGCAAAGCCCTCATTCAATGTCAGATTAGACCAACTCTCACATGTAACTAAATCGCCAAACCAGTGGTGAAACATCTCATGAGCAACAATGTCATCATTATTACCATCGAGTAATTCATCTGTATGTTTTTGTACGAACTCTCCAAAGACAACAGCTCCTGTATTTTCCATCGCTCCAGATACATAATCTCTGCAGACGATCTGAGCATATTTATCCCATGGATATTTAAATCCTAACTTATCTGAAAAGAACTGAAGCATCTCCGGCGTATGTTCAAATATTTTCTCTGCATCTTTTTCGTAATCTTTCTCCACATAATACATCAGAGGAATATCTCCCCAAGAATCTTTAACCACAGCATACTCGCCTATACCTACCATAAATAAATATGGTGCATGAGGTTTATCTTGCTTCCAGTAGTCTGTACGTGTACCGTTAGGGTTTTTATTTGAAGAAATCAATTTTCCATTTGACAGTGTTTCATATTTATCATCTACTGTAATGTAGATTTCTTGGGTGCACCTTTCATTAGGTTTATCTATCGTAGGGAACCATCTCGAACTATTCTCAGTCTCTCCCTGCGTCCATATCTGTTGCGGTTTATTGGGATCTGAATTATTAGGATTTATAAAAAACAAACCTTTATCTGATGTAATCGCAGCACTGCCAGAAGAAGGTCCTTCATTAGGTTTAGCTGTATAATCTATAATTATAGTATACTCTTCATCTTTGTTATATACCTTATCTAACTGTATCTCTAATTGCATCATGTCATAATCATACTCCAGCGACTTACCATTCAGTGTGATGCTATTGATATCGAATACTTTAGCATCTAATAAAAGTATGTCCGTGTCATAGAAGTAGGGCTTCAGCTTTAAAGTAGCCACACCCAGCACATGTTGCTGAGCCCAGTCAAATGAGACTTCTAACTTGGTATGTAATAGATCATGCCTTCTTGTTGCAGACGCATTATACACGGGTCTCATGTATGTAGGTAAGACATTAGGGTCATCCTTCTTAGCAGTGACGACCACTGTATCCAAGGTTCTCTCCTCCATAATCGGAGCCTCATATACGACGTCTTTGGTTGTCTTACATGATACTATGAGTAATACGAAAATTATAAATATTGATTTGTAAAAACTATCCATTCTGTATGAATTATATTTTTTAGTAATTATTTTTCTTTGCTTTCTCTAATAGAATCTCAACTATCTCAGTCTGATTATACTCTCTGAACATCGTTCTCCTTTCATCCCAGCTTACATCTAAAAGATTGATCAGATACTCAAAAAACAAGTCTTCTGTGATGTCATTGAATACAAAAGCATCGTAGAAATAATTAAAGTTTTTTTCTAAAAGATCCTTATCATCTAAATATGTAATGTGAGCTATAGGAATCACTGCCGATTTCTGTCCTACTTTCATAATGCTTGGATAACCATAAGTGTTTAGATATGCAGAAATTTTATCTGCTAAAACGAGGTCATCTGCTCTATTGTTAGATTTCAATTCTATGTATTCGTCAGAATTTCTGCCGTATGTATTCCATGCCTGGGTCTCTGACATACGATTATCTATATGCTTTTCAAATATAGCTTCTAAGTATTCCTTCTTGTCATCATTACTTTTTAATGCATTTACTGCCTTCGTAATGTTTTCCATTCTTGCTTGATCTTCACTTTTACATGAGATCAAAAAAATAAGACTTATGAGGATACTGTATTTCATAAATTAAAAATAGCCAACTGAGAAATTTTCCGTTGGCTATTATATAGATATTGTTTTTCTTCTAATTATTCTCCGCTGTAATTTGATCTTTTGATCGTAATGGTATCTGGTCCTTCTATCATTTTGAATTCTGTACGTCTGTTAAATCTATGTTCGTCATCTGTACATTTGACTCTATTCACACATCTATTGAGAATCTGTGTCTCTCCATACCCTACTGGTTTAATTCTATTTGGATTGATGCCTTTTTTCACTAACCATTTCTTAGCTGACTCTGCTCTACGTTGAGATAATTCTTTGTTGTAGCTATCCCGTCCTTGAGAGTCTGTATGTGATGATAACTCTATGACCATACTCGGATATTGATCCATTAAGTCCTTAAGCAACATCAAGTCTGGCTCAGAATCTTTTAAGATTTTATCATCATCAAAATCATAGTAGATATTATTTAATCTAAAGGTTTCATTCTTTTCTACAATTGCTGTCTCTGATGGGTCTGGTTCTTCGACTTCTACTGGCTTTGGCTTAAGTGTAATTGTTTTATTTACAGTATAATTATCTAATATTCCTGCTGTATTAAAGTCTATGCTGTCAGGAAAGTAGCCCTCTCTCGTTATGACTGCTTTATAACTAAAATCAGAATCTAAAAGAAATTGAAACTCATTGCCTAAGGCATTATACTTCATGTCCGTAGGATAGTTATACGGATCTGTAATGTTCTCTAACTTGATGGTAGCACCTTCTAACGGTTCATTGTTTTCGTTAGTCACTATCGCCAAGAGATCGATGACAATTTCTCTGATGCTGAATTCAAATATATCATCACAACAAGATTCACTTTTTAGTTTTTTCTTTTTTTCTGTCGGTCTGTTAGACACAATATATCCTCTATTACCTTCTGGAACAAAACTCGGATATAAGTCATCATAAGAAGAGTTATATCCCATACCCATATTTTCTGGTGTACTCCATTCTGTGCCATCCCATAGACTATAAAAAATGTCATACCCACCTATCGTCGGAAACCCATCAGAACTAAAATATAATGTACCATTAAAATAAAATGGTGTGAGTTCGTCTTTCTTAGTATTAATCTTATCGCCTAAGTTAACAGGAGCAGAGAACTGTCCATCACCTAAGATATTAGAGTAGTAGATGTCCATGCCTCCTATACCCCCATCCATATCGGATACGAAATAGAGGACCGTTCTACCGAATAGCGATCCTACTGCAGGTTGCTTAGCTATCCAGTCTCCATTGACAGTAGGTAATTCTTCTGATGCACTCCATCCAGAATCTCTTTTGTAGCTAACCATTAGTTTAGAAGATGTTATTTCTGTACCCACTGTCTGGACTCTCGTATAATACATCGTTCTACCATCCTCAGAAAACGCTAAGTGTGTATTGTGGAAGTCTTTTCTATTTACATTTTGCTTAAGTGGTTCTGCATCACTGAACTTACCACTATCTTCTCTCTTTGCTAAGAAGATCTTAGCATGATAATCATCATCCTCTTCTTCTATTTCTATTATGTCTCTTCTATCAAGAGAACCGTAATAAAGCATTCCGTCTGGATTTTCTCTTGGAGAATATTCTGCTGAGGCAGAGTTGACTTCTTTATCAAGAGGCTTAAAGGATGTCTCTATATTCGGTTCTAATCCTTGTACAATTGCGATACCATCTAACTCAAATCTTGCTTTGTTTTTAAGCTCTTCATTCGTTGAGTAAGTGAGTAGGTTATTAAATGCATTGATGGCCTTGTCGTATTTCGCTTGAGCTTTCAGAGCCATACCATAACCATATAGTAAGTCTACGTATACGAGATCGTCATCATTTTTGAGAACTCTTGCATAACCCTTTTCAGATTTTTCGTAGTCTCTTAAGATGAAGTTGAGATCAGCAAGTTTGATAGCAAATTCTTTAACTTGTGGATTACCTCTGCTTCCTTTTCTTATATCATCGTATGCTTTCTCGTACCACTCGAATGCACCAAGATAGTTTTCTTGTTCTTCTGCTTCTTGTGCAGCTTTTACTTTTTGCTCAAAAGTATTTTTAGTTATTGGTTGAGCTATAAGGGCACAACTGCTACATAGTATGGCTACTACAATGAGTGATTTCAACATGTATAAAAAGTTCTGTTGGTGTGTCATAATTCTAATGGTTTTTACAAAAAATACTCATAGCCAATTCTACAATCGTGGACAGACATACTTTGGTTTTACAACTGCTTTCTTCTCCCAGTTGATCACTTTGGTAGCGCCTAATTCTATAGCTCCAAAAGTACCGTTAGCTTGGGTCAAACCTATGACGTTAGTATCGTATGTCAGTCCAAATCTCCAATCCTTCCAATCTGCTCCTAAAAATATTGGTATATCCATGTTGTCATTAACTCTCCATCCTATTCCACCATTGAGTGTAAAATCTTTCTCAGGATTTACTAAGTAAGAAATTAATCCTTGTAGTAATAGAACGTTGGCATTAGCTGTACTCATATACAGAACTGTCGGATTTAGAACGACTCTATTTGATAGACTGACATAATACTGCGCAAAAACATTGAACCTTCTATCTAAATTCTGTCTCGTATTCACTCCTGGTATAGTATCCAATGCAGGATTACCTAATCTCGGACTTAGCAAGTGGTCAGTCGATATGCCTATTCTTAGGTCTGCTTTCTTACCTACCGGCGTTGTATACATGACACCTACCATGAAATCATTGGCACTCTGCTCGCTTGCTTCATCTACTTGAAGAGATTCTATATCTTGACCAATTGTATTGTTATTAGACAATGAAAAAGGAGAACTAAAGAAGTTCTTATTCCCCAAGCTCGTTGTGTAAGATCCATATCTTGCTCCTAATGTAAATACTGACGTCTGGTCCTTATTAAGGCTTAGGTGATATGCTGCAGCTAATCCGGCAAAATTTCTATTGAACTTTCCTGCTCCCACAGTTGACCTTGATATATTAAGTCCTACAGAAATCCAATCAGTTTCTTTAAGTCCAAAAGGAAGACTACCATCTACAGCAATACTTAGATCATCAAATGAATTTCTACCTGTGTCGTTACCAGTGTTATTTCCATTAGCTACACCTGTTCCCTGGTTTCTACCTATCGCATTGACTCTCAGATTACCCAGAAAGGCACCTGTAAAAGCTGGATTGACTTCTACTGGAGCAAATTGCCAGTAAGTATTATGAAAATCCTGCGCTTGTGAGGCTAAGCTGAATATTGTAAATAATGTTATTGTAATGTACCTTAATTTCATAGGTATAGTTTAGCTTTTAATTTAGCTAAAATAGCTTATTCGGTATTGTTTATGAAATATACGCCTCAATATGATCGTCAAGTGTCCTAAAACGCAATACATATGCTCATAACTGTCCTGTGATGGCTTATAATGCTGTTTTTTAAGCATAAAGAACTTATCCCTATTTTGTAAAATCTTGATGTAGAATTAGTTCTACTTTTATTGTGTGAAAAAATATAATCTCATCTATTTATTTCTGCTGATAGGATTTAGTTATTCTATAGGTCAGATGGATAGCCTGTCTCAAGCTTATCAGGAAGTAGATTATACTCAACGCAAGAAAACTTTATTATACGGTGTAGGATCAAGTTATATAGCAGGTTCTACAGGCTTGTACTTTGCTTGGTATAGGCAGAATCCTCAGTCCAGCTTTCATTTCTTTGACGATCGTCGTGAGTGGTTGGGCATGGATAAGCTCGGGCATATCTACTCAGGATACAATCAAGCTTTTATCATGCATAAAGGGCTCAAGTGGGCCGGATATGAAGATAATAAAGCCTTACTCTATAGTGCATTAGTAGGTATAGGGTTTCAATCAACGATAGAAATTATGGATGGTTTCTCTTCTAAGTGGGGATTCTCCAATGCTGACTTTATTACTAATATCGTAGGTGTATCAGGATTTGTAATTCAAGACAAAATGTGGAAAGAACAGCGACTCACTTTCAAAATGTCATATTGGCCCATCAGCTATCCTTCAGATATAATAAATTCTGAATCTCAACTTTTTTCATCTACTCTCAATGAAAGGGCTGATGACTTATATGGTTCAAGTGTAGGGAGATTCCTAAAAGACTATAATGGTCAGACGATATGGCTTAGTGTCAATGTCTCCTCATTCTTGAATAATAACTTATGGCCAGAATGGCTCTCGTTAGCTATCGGATATAGCGGTCAGAACATGTACGGTGGGTTTGATAATCAATGGAGTATCAATGATGAATCATTCATATTAGATCCCAAGCTTTATCCACGGTATGGACAGTTTGTGTTGGCATTGGATTACAACCTTACAGCGTTTAGATCTCAGAGTCCTTTTGTCAATACACTTCTTGACTTACTCAACCTTCTAAAATTTCCAGCTCCTGCAGTTCAGTATAATCGGATAGATGGGCTGAAGTTTAGTTTGCTATTTCTGAATTGAAAATACTCGTATGTTTATCAATAGCTATGAGATTATATTTTGTTATATCCTCAGAGCTGATCGATCCTCTTTACTTCACCACACCATCAACGATAATTCTATTTTCGCGATTAGCTAAGTCCCATGCTAAGTGGAATATATGACGTCCTATAACTTCCATCTTATCAAACATAATCTTATCTACAGTATCTGTGGTTCTATGATAATCTTCGTGTACACCACTAAAGAAAAAGATGGCTGGAATACCTTTCTTAGCAAAATTATAATGATCTGATCTAAAGTAATATCTGTTAGGGTCATCTTCAGAATTATATTTGTAATCCATTATAATCTGAGAATACTCATTATTCATCTCTTCATTTATTTTATGAAGGTCAGTGCTTAATCTATCAGATCCAATGACGTATATATACTCTGGATTATTAGCATATTTCTTATCTACTCTTCCGACCATATCTATGTTAACATTGGCGACCGTACTCTCTATGGGGAAGATTGGATTTTCAGCATAGTATTCAGATCCTAATAGTCCTTTCTCTTCTCCTGTCACGAGAAGGCAAAGTATTGATCTTCGAGGACCATTACCTTCATTTTTAGCTTGTGTAAATGCCTCAGCTATCTCCAGGACTGTAGATGTACCTGAACCGTTATCATCAGCTCCATTATATACATCATTGCCTTTCTTACCTAAGTGATCATAGTGACCTGAAATAACAATTAATTCATCCTTCTTATCTGTCCCTTCTATATATCCCATGACATTATGTCCCTTAATAACTTCTAGACTTCTCTCAAAATTTATAGCCATATCTGTGGATAGCTTGATGTCTTTGGCTTTGCCTCTTTTCTTATTTTTCTTTCTCCATCTTTTGATCTTTTTATCTTTCTTAGCTATGATGTCTTTAGCTATTGTAGAGGAAATATAGATGTGATTAGCATATTCCTTATCTACCAATTCTCCATCCCCTAATTCTAATGAAGGTGACACAAGAAATCTTCTATTCTGATCTAAGAATTGTTTCAGTTGATCTTCTATGATGAGTACAGACTTCACACCCTTAGCCTGTGCTACGGCAAGTTTCTTCCATATATTACTTGTCCATTCTGAAGGTGCTTTTTGTCCTGTGATATATGAGATGCTATCCTTATTAAGTGGCTCACCTTTATTAATCATGATCACTTTTCCTCTTACATTATTGCCTTTATAATCACTGTACTTTTCATCATCGATTCCATAACCTAAAAAGACAACTTCGTCTAAGTTGAGATTAGGCATATCCTCATTCATTGTAGCAAAGGTCATGTAATCCCATAGGTGCTTGTAGGTATTTCCATTTACAGTCATTTCGTTTTTAGCCCAGCCTGTTCTGTTAAAGGCAACGTTTTGGTAATAGCTGTTCTCGATTCCTATTGCTGGCAATCCTAATGACCTGAAATAGTCTGCAATATATTTGGCTGCTTTATCATTCCCTGCTGTTCCTGTTTCTCTTCCTTCATATTCATCAGAGGCGAGAACGTGTAGGTGGTCAGATAATTTTTCCTTAGTTATTACAGCAGCATATTTGTTAGACAAATCTGTGCTATCGGTATTAAGTTCTATTGACTTATCTGGAGTAGATACAGAACTTATATATTGACCAAAACCAATGAAAGGAATTAAAAATACTACGAATAGAAATAAGAATTTATTCATTTGTTATATGAAATAAAGTGTACGTTAATAATAAGAATATACGTTTATTGACAAGCGATCTTACCGACACGTCGACCATGTCTACCTCCTTCGAATGCCGTATTTAAAAATGTTTTTACCATCATCGCTGCCATTCTTTTAGTGACGAACCTCGCAGGTATACATATGATATTAGCATCATTATGTTGTCTTGCAAGTGCTGCGATCTCTGTATTCCAACATATCGCTGCTCTAATATCTCCGTGCTTGTTAGCAGTCATAGACACGCCATTAGCGCTGCCGCAGATAAGGATACCTAATTCTGACTTCTTCTGTTCTACATCGTCCGCTACTGGGTGAGCAAAGTCCGGATAATCTACAGAGTCTCCTGTATCTGTTCCGTAATTAGTAGACTCATGTCCCCATTCTTTCAACTTAGAAATCAAGAATTTCTTATAATCATATCCGGCATGATCTGATCCAATAGCCACCTTCATAATTAATCAATATGTTGATTTTATAATATTAGTTTTTAACCTTTTATGTTTCTCGCTGCATCTATGTAGCTACTAAACTCTGTTTGATATTTATTAATCAATTCTTGATCTCCTATGATCTGAGCTGTAGCTTGTATCTCTGAGGCTCCACGCATAGAATACTGTAACTCAGTCATGAAACTTGGAAGCTCATCATCATCAAGAGAAATATAGAAGTTTAGTTTCTGACGTGTCTCTTCTGCAAGAATTTCAAGGTGCTTTTTAGCAAGTTCCTTATCTCCATACTTGGCTATAATTTCTATAAACGGAACTATACTTTCATCATAAGCAAAGTTAAAATGTGGAAATGCATTAAGATACTCTACAGATAGATCAACGGCTTTCTGAGTCTGACCTTTATCAGCAAGATCTTGAGCTGTACGCATCATGACAATCTTCATCGCCTGCAGTTCAGCTGCATAACTTTCATCTACGAAAGCATCTTTCTTATCCAGATTACCCCACTTCCATTTATTGACAATATTATCATAGGCTTTGTCTGTAGCAACTCTACCACTACCATATATAGACAAGCCCTGAACACTCCTCGACTTCACAGGTATGATTCTCAGCCCTAATCCTTCCATCTGCATGTAATCATTTAAACCTAAGAGCTTCTCGTTCTTACATGTAACGGCAAAGTAGATTTTTCTATCCTGAATATTAGAAGCGATGACATCCATCACTGCCAATTGATCTTTAGTTATATATCTCGTACCCTGAGGTAGTTTTAAGTCTATTCTGTTGACCATATTGGCGGTGTCCTTTATAGACATAAGACCCTTACTGATCATAGAGTTTCTATCTATCGGTATGTAGAGATTCCTTGATCTCATTACCGTCTGTCCTCTCGCATTATTCTCTTTGTTACCTATGAAATCGAGTTCTTCGTATATATTAACTGGTACCGTAGCAGTACCTGGTTCTCTTTCATATACGAATACCTGATTACGTTTATTACCTCTGTACTCCTCTAGTGGGATAGTTAGTTTTAATGGCGGAGAGTCGTTAACTTTTCTTACCAGTTTCTGTATATACCAGTCGACGGCTATAAGGCTCAAGTTCACAACCCTCACATCTCTTCTGATATTCTCTACTTCTTGGGCATACCATAGCGGGTAAGTATCATTATCTCCGTATGTAAATATGATGGCATTTTCATCCACAGAATTGAGGAAGTTAGCTGCATAATCTCGAGATGCGTATATACCCATACGTGAGTGATCGTCAAAATTCTCAAAGCCCATAATTATAGGAGCCGTTAGTACTAATACTCCTGCTACAAGAGGAGCTATCGAACCTGATAATTTGGCTTTTTCTACGGCAAGTTTCGTTATTGCAAGTACTGACAATCCTATCCATATACAGAATGTAAAGAATGATCCTACCAGTACATAGTCTCTTTCTCTCGGCTCATTAGGTGGCTGATTAGAATAGAGAATCAGTCCTAATCCAGTAATTAAGAATAACAAGAATATAGCTGCAAAAGTCTTCTTATCCTTACGGGCATGATACAGCAAACCTATTATACCAAATATCAATGGTAAGAAATAATATGAGTTTTTGCCTTTATCATTTTTCATAGTATCGGTCATCTCACTCGTCTCATGTAATCGCCATTCGTCTATCGGCGTGATACCTGACTGCCAGTGTCCGCTACTTTTATCCCATGGAGAAAAACCCTGAGACGCATTTTGTTTTCCTACGAAGTTCCACATAAAGTATCTCCAGTACATCCATCCCATCTGATAGCTAAACATAAATTTCAGATTATAAAGATAGCTTGGTCGACCTCTGAGTTCTTTGCCCATGAGGTGCTTATACCATTCTCTGTGTAACTGAGGTCGAGGACCTTCAGAGTGACCGATTCTAGGAAATAGCATCTTGTCTCTGTTGTTATACACATAGTCAAGTTTCTTATCTACTATCTCGTACTTGTCACCGACTCTGCCGTATCTATCTTTCTCAGCCAGTTCGATCGGTTGAGAGTCAAAGTGAGGACCGTATAATAGTGCTCGCTCGCCGTATTGTTCTCTATTAAGGTATGGCAATATTCTTGTCGCATCACTCGGCACATTCATATTGATGGGCGTATCTGCATTAGCACGTATAAATATGACACCTATCGTAGAGAACCCTATCATTGTCATCAGCGCTGACATAGTAAGCCATTGCAATACTGCATTCCTCTTAACGTGAGCTAATCTTAGTAGCCCAACCGTCACTGCAGCTACTACTAATAGCGCCGCTACAAGACCTGAATGAATAGGTAATCCGATACTATTGACTAAGAATATTTCTAATGAAAGCCATAGAGAAGGTATCCCTACGATTACGACTTTTTGTATGAATATAATTGCTGCAGCTCCTGCTACGAAACTTAATACATATCCTAATAGGCTGTGTTCTTTCCACTTCTTATTATAATATAGTACTCCTATCGCAGGTAATGTCAACAAACTCAAAAGGTGAACTCCTATCGATAACCCAGCAGAATATGCTGTAAAAACCAACCACTTATCTGCCTTAGGCGTATCAGGTAAGACATACCATCTGATCGCAGACCATAATGTCAGAATTGTAAAAAAAGTAGACATCGCATACACCTCTCCCTCTACTGCACTAAACCATATAGATGTACAAAATGCCATAGATAATCCAGAAACTAATCCTGCAAAAGACAATTGCAAATTCTGACCAGCTGTTGTCTCTACCCCTTTTTCTACCATGGTTAATCTTCCGAGCATCATCGTGATACGAGCCACTAAAAATGCTCCGAAAGCTGTGCATACTCCAGACATAAGATTGACAGCAAATGCAATATCAGCTGGATCTGAAGAAATGATACTCGCTACCCAAGTAAAGAGTCTACCTACTAACATAAATAAAGGTGCCCCTGGCGGGTGTACCACCTCTAACTTATAGGCTCCTAATATAAATTCTCCCACATCCCAAAGACTACCAGTCCTCTCTGCAGAAAAATAATACACTACCATCGTGATAATGAATACAAGCCAACTGGATAAAGTCTTGGACTTCTTAAAGGAATCTAACATATGATAAGTCTATATATCTTAATAATGACTGTAAAATTAATAAATAAGGGAAAAGGAAGGCTTACCAATCTACGAAATGTTTCGTTTTTTAGATGCGGCTCATGATTCTATCCATATTAAGCCTTATACTGATATGATTATTGGCGCCAGCAATATGATAATATCCTACGCCGTAATCGATCATGATCTTCTTAATATTAAATCCTATGCCCGCTGAAAACCCGGCTAAACTCCTGAATGCAGTCAACCTCATCTCTTGCTTACGCAGATGATTGTAACCAAACCTTAGACGCATCTGCTCATTCTTCCCTAATAAGAATTCGCCATTGATAATGACATGTCTGAATAGGTTATCAAGATTTCTACTAAAAGATCCTACCGAGGTAATCTCTCCGGTTAGTGTCGATTCATTATCAAAATCGGGGTCATCGTATCTGATATACCACTTCTGGAGATTGTGGCCTATAATTGATATTCTAAATGGTAAGTGCTTTAGTTTTTTAGAGTAACCCAACTGTAAGTCAAATGGTAGAGCTCTTGTCTCATCTACAACGGCTGTCAGCTCTCTTCCTATATTACGTAGGACAAGGCCCCAAGACCCACTCTCTTCTGATCGGTTATAGAACAAGCCTATATCAAGGCCTAGCGCTACAGAGCCAAATGCTTCGTAATTGCTATTTAGAAATTTTAGATTTACACCTGCTCGTATTCGCTCATTTAGTTGCTTAGCAGCACCTAAGACTATGCCTATCTCACTGGCAGAGAATTCGCCATTAATATTGCCTACCTCATCTGTGAGATCAAAAGTTCCATAGCTCACATTCTGAACAGCTACATGTGTAGAGATACCTAATGAGTCGAAGGTTTTGCCAAATGCCACATTGCTGAACGATATTCCAGCAAAATGAAAATTATGATTAATGCTGAGTTGGTTATTCTGTAATACATTACTCAGTGCTGGATTTAATTGGGCTAATGCTAGGTCATTATCCTGAACGCTTATGAGGGAACCTCCTAATGCTGTCAATCTTGCAGACGATGGAAGAGAAGCCGATTCGAACGCAAATCTACCACCTATCTGAGCAGTACTCAGTACTGACATTAAAAGAAAAAGAATGATATAGTAGATATGTCTCAGAGTAAAAGTAGTTATGATACAAACGTACTAAATAAGTATTCAAAAATCAGATTATGAATGCTAATGATTCTTAGAACTTGGGCGTAATGTCTCCATCAGCCTTTGTCCAGATCGTTCTGCATATAGCCATGCTGTCACACATCATTTTTTTAATTAATTCTCCAGACTCATCATAGTGCTTGAGTAGGCCAAATTCATTGTCACCATTAAGGTAAGTACCCTCCCATTCTATATTACCATTATCAAAGTACTCCTTGAAGGGACCATTTTCTTCGTTATTCACAAATGTGACTTCCTCCTTAAGTGTACCCGCGGCTGTATAGGATTTAGCTTTACTATTCATCACTCCTGCAGAATAAGTAGTTTCAAATTTGACTTGACCATCAGGATACAATACAGAATATGGGCCATCTGTAACATTGTCCTTATAAGACTCTACAATCTCAAGATTGCCATCTGCATCATAGATCTTTCGTTCGCCATGAAGTTGGCCATTGACATACTCAGCAGTTTCTGATATTATACCTTTGTCATTATAGGCCGTATAAAGTCCATGCTTCTTCTTATCCTTATCGACAGTATATTCTTCTATTATTGTTCCATTCCCATCTTTGACTTTTACAATATCATTCTTACAACAGAATAATGATATAGACAAAACAATGAGAATGTAGCGAAGTAAAAACATAAGAGTTATATTTAGTTGAGCATATAACGTGCTATTTTAGAATTTTATTAAGAAAAAAATATACTCAGGTCTTTTATTTTTGCAAAAAATTGAATTATGACACATTATTTGTCTTTAGTTATAGTAGCATTTCTATCTATCATAAGTTATTCGACCGTTACTGCTCAGCAAGCAAAAACTACTGTCAAAGTTATAGTTGTAGAAAAAACCGTTGATGAAAATGGAAACATCAACGAAAATAAAGTTATCAAAACAGGAGAAGAGGCAGAAGAGTATATGAAAGAGATGAATATATCTCAGGACTCTAATACATGGACAAATGACGAAGGAGAAGAGATAGACCTTGATGGAAAAGAATATAAGTTCATCCAAAAGAAAAAGGTCAAAATGATACAGAAAGATGTCGATGGAAATGAAGAGGTTATAGAATGGTCAGGCGAAGGCGACATACCTGATGAAATCAAAGAGAAAATGGAAGAGCATGATATAGATATTATCATGGATGACAAAAGTGAAGAGATAGAAGTAACTGTAGACAATGATGGGTTGTCTTCTCATTCAAAAATTAAAATTCTCAAAAACCAAAATGGTGAAAATCAAGAAATTGAAATAGATGTAGAAGGGGAGGAGCTATCTGATGAGATCAAAGAAATGCTCAAAGCTGAAGGAATAGACTTAAGTATCATTGGCTCGGAAGATGGATCAGAAAAAACAATCATGGTCGTCACTGATGACGATGAAGTAGAAATGAATAACAATAAAGCTCAATTGGGTGTATATCTTAACACATTAGATAAAGGTGTAAAAGTCGCTGGCGTCATAGAAGGCTCATCTGCTGAGTCAGCTGGAATGAAAGAAGGGGATGTCATTACCGCAATAGGTGACAATGACGTATCGACTATGGAGGAAGTTGTCAAAGAAATAGGACAATACGCTGTCGGTGATATTGTTATCGTACACTTTACAAGGGATGATAAAGTACAAAGCCGTGAGGTCACACTACAATCCAGAAAGTCAACAAACGAACTGATAAAGACAGACACCTACAAAAAAATTATAGAGGTAGAAAATGATGGATCGAAAAAAGTAGAGAAGTATATCATCATAGAAAAAGAAAAATAGAAAACAAAGTCAGTTATAAAAGCAGTCAATGAGAACTTTGGCTGCTTTTTTTTGTAGTATACATCATCGTTAGAAAAAATAAAAAGAACATCACTAAGCCTACAAAATTATCACCAAGCGTCCAGAAACAAATGAACGAATATGGGAGAGATAGTATTCCCTTCTTTTTCATGGTGGACTTTGATATGCAGCAGCCTGTTGTTATTCCTTTGTCCGATATAGATGACGAAATATTATATAACATCAATGGCAAAAAAAATTATCCAGAATATGATAATAGTGCCGAATACACAATCAAATATAAATGGCAGCCTTATTCTAAAGAGAAGTTCGCTAAGCAATTTGATCAAGTCATAAAAGAATTAAATTATGGTAATTCTTTTTTATTAAATCTTGCGGCACGGCATGAGTTTATGACTGACGCTCAGCTAAAGGGTATTTTCTTATTAGCTAAAGCTAAATATAAACTGTTATATAAAAATCAATTTGTTGTCTTCTCTCCAGAAACATTTGTTCAGATAAGGGAAGGCAAGATATCATCCTATCCAATGAAAGGAACTATAGATGAATCAATACCCAATGCAGAAGAAATCATCTTAGCTGACGAAAAAGAAAAAGCAGAACACAATACCATCGTAGACCTTATACGTAATGACTTAAGCATGGTCGCGACAAACGTCGAAGTCAAAAAATTCAGATACATCGATCTCATAGAAAGCGACAAGGTCAACTTGCTGCAAGTCAGTACAGAAATAGAAGGGACTCTACCTGATAATTATAAATCTACATTAGGTGACATTATATTTAAGTTGCTCCCAGCAGGAAGTATCTGTGGGGCCCCTAAGAAAAAAACTGTAGAAATAATCAATGCTGTAGAAGAATATCGTCGATCATATTACACTGGAGTCGCAGGCATATTCGATGGTGAGAATCTCGACACTTTCGTCATGATAAGGTACATAGAAAAAGATGGCGATGAGTATTATTACCGAAGCGGCGGAGGCATCACTGCAAGAAGTGATATGGAAAACGAATATCAAGAAATGGTAAATAAGATTTATGTCCCGACTGCTTGAAAGTATAAAAGTCCAAAACAACAAAATCCATGCTTGGCCTTATCATGAGCAAAGAATACTACGAAGCATAAAGACTTGTTACAATATAGATAGGCATGCACTTATCACTCTATCGCATCTACAGAAATATGTAGATCAATTAAATAATAAGCTATACAAACTTAGACTCATCTATGATGATCACAGCTACAGAATAGAACATCACCTATACAAAATAAAAGATATTCAATCTTTAAGATTGGTACATAATGACAGCATAAGCTATTCCGAAAAATATGTCGATAGAGAACAATTAAATAATCTATATTCTAAAAAAGGAACTGCAGATGATATCCTCATCATTCGTAATGGATTAGTTACTGATACCTGGTATTGTAATGTAGCCTTATTAAAAGACGGACAATGGTATACCCCTAAGACACCTCTCTTGTCAGGTGTCATGCGACAGCAATTATTGAATCAAAAACAAATTATTGAAACTGATATTTTAGCTCAAGATATTAAGTCGTATACTCGCATTAGGTTATTTAATGCTATGATAGAATTTGGGGAAGTGGAGTTGTCTGTGGATTGTGTGATTGAATGAGTTACAACACCTTTACACCATCACATGATCTAACTTCAAACATATCAGCAATAAGATTGAATTGTCTTTTGTATTTATAGAGAATATGCTCTGGATTAAAATTTTCTTCTACCAATGCAATCACACTACCTCCAAAACCTCCACCCATCATTCTACAACCTAAGACTTTCTCATTCTTAATTAAAACCTTACAGATAAAATCTAATTCTTCACAACTCACTTCATAGTCATTAGATAAAGAACGATGAGAATCATTAAGGAGTTGACCTAAAGTAATGATGTCATTATTTTCTATACTTTGTTTTGCTTTTTCTACTCTTTGTATTTCAGTGTAGATATGGTTAAGACGTTTTTGTAATAATGGATTATCATCTAACAAAGCGATATCAGATTCTGTGACGTCAATAAATCTTTTTTCGGAACTTGTTCTTTTATTAATTAGGCGCAGAGCTTCTTCTACTTGACTGCGTCTGTCATTATAGGGCGTATTGACCAAGTTGTGTTTTACATTTGTGTTGAATAATATCCAATGTTGCTTTATTGCAGATAAATCAACAAACGTATGAGATTGATTATGACAGTCTATCAATAATGCTTTATCCTTTTGTCCATATAAGATAGTATATTGATCCATTATACCGCCACGTATGCCCATACCGTGCTCTGCCTGAGAGGCTATATCTACCATCAGGTTTTTTGGTAAATTTAATCTGAGCATTTGATCTATGATATATATCATACCTACACATAGAGCAGACGACGAAGACACCCCAGCACCTATAGGAATCTCGCTATTAAAAAAAATATCTGCGCCACTTAGATTATAATCTGCACCAATAATTTTTATAACATTATAGACATAAGATTGCCATCCACTGAGGTTCAGATCATCTTCTAAAGAAAAACAAAATGATTCCTCCATATCAAGTGCTGATATATGAATGACGCTGTCAGATCTTTTTTTGGCGATAAAGTACATACTCTGCTCAATTGCAAATGGGAGTACAGCAGCACCACAATAATCAATATGCTCTCCTATAATATTAGCTCTTCCAGGGACTTGTATTATGATGTCAGGGTGACCAATTTTATCATTAAAGATTTCTTTGATATATTGTAACTTGATCATTCTTAATGATAAATATAATTTTCTATAAAAGCGAAAGTAATGGATAAAGCATTAGAAACGATGATAAATAACCTGAAAAAAAATACGGGTAAATCATTGGACCAATGGATAGCTATTGTTAGAAAAGAGAAGTTTGAAAAACATGGTACCGCTATGAAATTTCTCAAAGGCGAGCACGGTCTTACCCATGGATTTGCCAATCTTATTGTACATAAATCAAAAGGCTCAGATGCAGGATCCGTGACTGATAAAAAATCACTTATAGATGCTCAATACAAAGGAAAGGAACATTGGCTTCCGCTCTACGAAAAATTATTATCAAAAATTGAAAAATTTGGCTCTGACATAGAAATAGCTCCTAAAAAATCCTATGTAAGTCTGCGACGCAAGAAACAATTCGCTATGCTTATACCCGCTACTAAAACAAGATACGAGATCGGCCTTAATGCTAAAGGCCATGAAGGTGATCAGCTCGCTGAAGCTGTCACGAAAGCTAACTCCATGTGCTCACATAAAATAAAACTAACTTCTGAAAAGGATGCTAACACCAAAGTTATAGCATGGATTAAGAAAGCTTATGAAAGTGCTGGATAATTATTCTTTGCTTTGATGCATATACTCTGAAAGCGTTCTTGCTCGTGAGATAGCATACTTCTTATACTCATCATCATTGTGTTTAGATTTTGAATACTTCTTGTAGTAATTGATTGCAATGCTCTTGTCCTTATAATATGCATCTGAAGCTCTTGCTAAGTAGAAAAGTAAAACTGGATCTTTACTATACTTATAAGCATCTTGATAATGAGGGATTGCTGCTTTAAGATCGTTTTCTTCATTTTTTAATTTAGCCAAACTTCTATGATAATTTGAGACATTATTAGATATGCCTTCACTTAAAGCTTCCTTATAGTGATACTCTGCTAATTCTAAATTTTCTAAATTTTCATAAGCCGTAGCCAAGTAGTAATGAGCATATTCTTTACTTCCATTTTCTCTTAATGCTTTATTTAGATAATAAATTGATTGATCAAATGAATCTATCTGAATAAGTGAATAGCCATACAATTTATTATAGTAAGGTGATAGATCAACCTTGCCTTCGATTTGCTTAAGGTAATATATCGTACTGTCATAGTCTTTCTGCTTATACTTACTACGAGAAATCAAGTAATGAAAATTAATATTTGTAGAGTCTAATACGAGACCTTTAGTCAAGATTGTATCTGCATCTTGATATTGTTCGTTATGTAGAAATATTTCAGAAATACCTTTTATCGTATATAGATCTTCGCGATTAAGCTTGTATGCCTCAGAATAGTATCGAAATGCATCTATTAATGCACCGCTACTAGCATAATTCTGAGCAAGTTTTCTATAGTAGACAGCATTTTCAGGAAATAATTTAACTAACTGGGTATAGTACTTTACTGCTTTGGGAGTATTGCCTTCTTGTTCATATAGACTTGCGAGTTGAGATATTGCAATCTTATGTGTACTATCTACTTTTGTAATATGTATGAATGAATTTTTAGCGTCTAAAAGTCGTCCTATTTTAACTGCGGACAATCCCATTTTTTCATAATAATCCATAGTGGTACTATCCTTTTCTATAAGCGACTTATACCGTATGTATGCTTCATTATAATCACCTAAATCATAACTTTTTCTTGCCTCAATGATAGAATTATCCATCTGAGCAGTCGATATGTTATAAATAAAAAAGCTTATAACTATAAGAAGAGACTTCATATTAATAATAGATGATTGTAATAGCGTAAGCTAATGTAAATGGTATTTATTTTTCTTATACCTTAGATGTATGCTAAGTCAGGATATAACAATATACAACAAAATGCTAAGGGATAAATCATCTCAAAAAAAGAATTTTGTCGTATTACTTGATCCTGATAAATGTAATGACCATGAACTGGATAAGGTAATAAAATTATCTATTGATGCTCATGTAGATTACTTTTTCGTAGGTGGGAGTTTGCTTATGCACTCTAACCTTGACAGGTACCTGGATAGAATAAAAGAACAGTCTCAGATTCCTACAATATTGTTTCCTGGCAACACTGATCAAATTACATGTAACGCTGATGCTATCTTGTATCTATCTTTGATCTCTGGGAGAAATCCTAATCTACTCATAGGAAAACATGTAGAGTCAGCAATGAAAATAAAGAAAAGTGGCTTAGAAGTTATACCCACTGGATACATGATTATAGACGGTGGCCGACCAACCTCCGTAAGTTACATAAGTAATACAAGTCCTATACCACAAGACAAAAACGGTATCGCTGTGTCCACAGCCATCGCAGGAGAACTTCTCGGACTAAAACTCATCTACTTAGAAGCTGGAAGCGGTGCAATCAATGCCGTATCACCATCTATGATAGAAGCAGTCAGTCAACACACCAATGTTCCACTTATAGTAGGCGGTGGTATTAGAACACCAGAAAAAGCCACACAAGCAATAGAAGCTGGTGCTGATATTATTGTGATAGGAAACGCCATAGAAAAAGATCCTAACTTAATTATAGATATGTCTGCAGCCATTCACTCAGCCAAAACAATAATCCAATAGATGCTAAATGGATTGATTATTAGATCGACTGGAAGTTGGTACGAAGTGCTGCTTGACTCAGGAGAGATCATCGCTTGTAGAATCATCGGCAAATTTAAATTAGATGGCAAAAAACTAACGAACCCTGTGGCTGTAGGTGATAATGTCATGGTTCAAATGGAAGAAGGGCAAGACACTGGTATGATTAAGGAAATAATGGATCGCAAGAATTATGTTATCCGACAGTCTCCGAGAAAAAAACACTTCCTACATATCCTAGCAGCTAATATTGATCAAGCCATTCTTATAGTCACTATAAAAAGACCTATGCTCAAGCAGGGGTTCATAGATCGCTTTTTATTAATGACTGAGCCTTATAATATTCCTGTCCATATTTTCTTTAACAAATCGGATCTTTATAATGAAGATGACTTGGCTCTGTATCATACGCTTAAGGAGATCTATATTAAGATAGGTTATAGTACGCATCTCGTCTCAGCTATGGATCAAGAAGGCATCGCTAATATGCGTCAGGTTATTGAAGGTAAGACAACACTATTCTCTGGTCAGTCTGGTGTAGGGAAGTCATCACTCATTAACTGTCTCTTACCAGGTCAAGAATTAAGAACTAAAGTCCTCTCGGAGTATACAGGTAAGGGACAACATACGACGACCTTTGCAGAAATGTTCTTAATGGAAAATCTAACTCGTATAATAGATTCACCAGGAATTAAGACCTTAGCATTTAATCATTTAGAAGAGCAAGATGTTGCTCATAATTTCAGAGAATTTTTTATTGCTTCAGAAGAATGTAAGTATGACAATTGCCTACATAAAGAAGAACCTAAATGTGCCGTTAAGGAAAAAATAGAATCTGGTGAATTAAGTATTCTTAGGTACCAGAACTATCTACAGTTATTAGAAGAGGTGACTGACCAAAATTATTGGGAAAGAAATAAAAACTACTGATCCGTTTCTTTTCGTAGAATAAACCCATCACTCATATCCGTAGTTCTTTGATATATCGTCCAAGGATTATGTCCAGGTACGCAAGGTAATATATCATAACAATACTCCGTTTCACTTTGGTAGTATGTCATGTTTGTTTTTATCGTCTTATAATTCTTAAGAGTAGGCGTAGGTTCAGGCACAAAGAGATGTGGATGATCAATAAACATTTTCATAGTCTTAATACTATTTCTACATAGAGAGAGACTGACTAAAAGGGCTACAGCATAGAAGACACTCTTATTAGAAATCTTAAGATAATTAGTAATATCTGAGATACTAAGAATTATAAATGACAATAGAAATGCCCAGCCAAATCGGATAGATGGAAAATACAAGAACCAAAATAAAGTTACCAGAAACAAAATCAATTTAAAGATCCATTGAGAAGATTTGTTCTTAAGCAAAACAGTCTCCGATAATACAAGTATTGCACATATCGGCCACGTTATAATTATAAATTTGCCAATAGCTAACTTCCAGTTGTTATCTATCCAAGTAGGGAACCAATCTATTACATCAAGATGCCCTACCCCATTGTATAAATAATCTGCTCGTATCAGTTCTACTTTAGCAAATTCTGAAACGACCAAACTCATATTACGTACATACTCAATAGGTAATTTCCATTCAGGATCAAAAACATCCAATATCCCTACAGGAAATATTACATAACCACTAATCAGATAATTTTTATAAAGCCATGGTAGGACATATAAAAAGGAAATTACAGCCAAAATAATAAGATGCACATGTTTATTTCTTAGCGAATACCGTAGAGACACAAACAAAGGATATAGAAGAAATAATCCTGAAAAGGGTTTTACCGTAAATAGAAAAAGACTTACTATTAAGTAGATATAATAACCGCTATCTATTCTTAGTAAATGTTTATGATCAATCCTTCTAAGTACCTGACTTATCAAACAGATGCCTATAAATATACTTGGGTAATCTGCATCCATAGAGTCTATCAAATTATGAAACGGAAAGACCAATGCCGATAGAAGTAGTAGGTCTGCAAGGACGCTTGTACTTTCTGATTTATATAATCTTAATCCTGCCTTCAAGCCAATAATAAAAACGAAACAAAACATTAGAGCATTCAAGTCATATGCACCTCCTTCATACAAGAAATCAAAGGCAAAAATTGCAGACGACATGTGCCACGCAGAATTAATCGCTAATCTCCCGTTTAACAATGCAACTCCAGGAACCGTAGGACCACTTTCTATCCACTTGACGGTGGATAAGTAATATCCCATTTCGTCCATGTTTTCTGTGAGCATCGTTGTTTTAGACGCTCCTATGATGATTACCACAAATAGAATCACATGAATGATTACACTTTGCTCTTTGACATATCTAAAGGCCCGTTTAATAAGCTTAATAACTGCTCTGAGATTATAGACCGAATACAGTAAACTTATCACTGAAATAGATATGAAAAAAGCAAGGCTTATTGCTATCCAGTTATTAACTATATTACCTAAAAAGGTAATGGCACTTATTCCTAAAGTAAATTGAAAAAACCATTGTAGATCTAAAGGATCGGTGGATTCGATTGGACAAAATTTTCTAATAACACTAAGGCAAATGTGCCCAAATGTCAAGCAAATAAATGAAGTTATTATCCAAAATAAAACAACCAGAATCATAGATCGGTAAGATAGG
>CAZBXL010000006.1:67342-82291 GCA_964495785.1 uncultured Saprospiraceae bacterium
GCCTTTCCAGTTTCCTGAAATGTAACTTGTAAGGCTTTCTCTCTGTCGTTATATTGATTTTTTGCCAGTTTATACTTTGACATAAAATGAATTGTATCATCTACAGCGATACCAAAAATGATAGCAAAAACTATAGATACGCCTGCTTCTAATGCGATACCCAGATAACCTATAAGTGCAGCTGCAAAAAGTAATGGTAGAACATTAGGAAGCATCGCGATGAATAAGACTTTAATATCTCTAAATAATAAGCCCATCAAAACACTCACAATAAGTAGAGCCAAGCCCAATCCATATAACAAACTCTCTCTCACAAATTCGGAATTCTTATCGAGAATAAGTCCCGTCCCAGTCTGCTTAAATTGAATAACAGAACTATCAATATTAGCATCTATCCATTCATTAATTCTTTTTGATAGAAGTTTTACATTATCTGCTCCTATATCTTTTACTCGACTACTGATCCTTATCTTATCTTTATTTTTATTGATAAGCATATTTGCATTAGTAGAAGACAATATCGTTAGTATACCTTTGGACTGATTATAGACACTTGTATCTGGCATATTATAGAAACTATAATCATTATTATGCAGTGCTTGATTCAGGCTACGTGCTAATGTTGCAGGAGACAATGTCGTATTGATCTCTTCTTGAGACTTGACAAAATCTTCTGTCATTGCAATAGAATTCATGACATCATAGTCAAGATAACTATTCCCTTCTTGTATGTATCCTCCCAACTCTAAAGGTCTAAATCCAGCAAATTGATTTTCAAAAAACTTAAAGTCTTCGGTGATTTTTGCCCCTTTGGGTAAGTTAGTAGAGAGATCATAATTCGTATGAATTAGCGTCATACCATATAAGCAAGCGACTATAAATATGAAAGAGCCTATGACAATCTTACGAGTACTTCGTAGAGTAAATTCATAAGTTTTAGTTAGCCATTTATTCCAAAAATCACTTTTTCTTTTAACAGCTATTAGGTCTTCTTTTTTGAAATACGTCAAGAGAGGACACGTCAGTCCCACCACCACTATATATGCGATGATAACACCGATAGCTGAGTTTATTCCAAAGTCCTTTATTGGTACGATACGAGATGTGAGTAATGTCGCAAATCCTGCCGCCGTGGTCATAGACGTCAGTAAGGTCGCTAAACCTATTTGCTTAATCGTAATTTTAATGGACTCTTTCTTATCGTTTCCTTTCTTTAGTTCGTCAAAGTATTTTGTCATAATATGGATGACGTCACTTGTCCCGACTATCAACATCAGAATAGGATAAAGCGCCGCCATCAATGTCAGCTCTCTCCCAAATAATGAAAGCACTCCCATAAAGATCAGCAATCCAATTCCTATACTTCCCAGAGCTATAAGTATGCTCCTCCATTTTCTAAATATCAAAATCATCACTATCGATATCAATAGTCCACTCACGATAGTTGATAATAGGATTTCTCTAAACTGTAGTTCAGATAATTCTGATTGAAAATATGCACGACCCAACATATGATAATCCTCTATATCATACTTTGCAATTAGTGCATTGACCTCATCTATGATCTGATTACATTCTTCTATCTGTGTATCTTCTATCGTTTTTAAAACAACGACGGTCGCATCTCCTTTTTTGTTGAGAAGGTTATAGACGATACGTTCATCTGACAGTAATCTCATACTGTCTTGTTTTAATAAATTAGGCTTATCTATATGAACTGCGTCTAATGCTCCCGGACCAAAAGGAGTCACTGTAGGATACTTAAATGTAGTTAAGGATTGTACGTTTTTGACATGTGATACTGACTCGCAGTCTTGTGTAAATGAGTCTAAGGTCCTGAGAAAACTACTATCAAATACAGAAGGTTTGTGCTCAATAGCAATGAGTAAAAAATTATCATCACTTTCAAATTCTTCAATGAAATCCTGAAAATATTCTAAGTCTTCATCCCCAACTGGAAAGAACTGCTCGAAATTAAAAGCAAACTTAAGATAGGGTAAACTGAAGGCACTAAGAATGCTCAATGCTACAAAAAAACCAATGAGTCCCTTCCTGTTCTTATAATACGATTCAAACCACATGGTAAGAGAACACTTTACGAGGCATATGGATTAGAAAAACGATGTTTATTTTTATATGAATATTTATATGTGTAAGCACATAGAGCGTCTCAATATCCAATTACTTCTTTTACAGCTCATTACGCATTAGTAATACATGATACAATATCTGAATCAATGATTAATATTTTGTAAAGCGGCCAAATTTAGAGAAAATAATAATGTCTAACTTGCGATATAATATAACTACAATATGAGATATTCACTAAGCTTCATTCTTTTATTTATAAGTGCAATCGGCATCTCTCAGGCTGACACTAATATCAGTATAGAAAAATATGCTAAGGAAATAGAACCTACGATTATAGAATTACGCAGAGCTTTTCATCAGTCCCCAGAGTTATCAAATAGAGAATTCAAAACAGCTAAACAGATTGCTGGTATATTGACCCAGATGGGTCTAAAGGTAGATACAGGTATAGCTAAGACAGGAGTAATTGCTGTCTTAGATTCAGGGAAACCTGGCCCTACTGTTGGTCTACGTGCAGACATCGATGGACTACCTGTCACCGAACGTACGGACTTAGCATTTGCATCTAAAGCAAAAACGGAATTTCTTGGAGAAGAGGTAGGCGTGATGCACGCTTGTGGTCACGATACACATATCTCTATGCTGATAGGTGCAGCCAGTGTCCTCATCAAAATGAAGTCCGAGCTGAAAGGTAAGGTTGTATTTATATTTCAACCAGCTGAAGAAGGAGCACCTCCAGGAGAAGAAGGCGGCGCTGCTCTCATGGTCAAAGAAGGCATCATAGAAAAGTATGGTATTGATGTGATGTTTGGTCAACACATCAATGCAGCTACTGACATAGGTAAAATAAAATATAGAGTTGGCGGTATAATGGCCGCAGTTAATCGTATGGTCATTAAAGTCAAAGGTAAGCAGACACATGGCTCACGTCCATGGTCCGGCGTAGATCCGATCACTATCTCTGCTCAGATTATTATGGGACTACAGACTGTCGTCAGCAGGCAGACAGACTTGACTAAAAATGCCGCAGTGATAAGCATTGGGAAAATCAAAGGTGGACTTAGAAGTAATATTATTCCTGAAGAAGTAGAGATGATAGGAACTATCAGAACTCTCGATACAAATATGCAAAAGAAAATCCATGAAGATATAAGAAGAACGGTCACACTGATAGCAGAAGCTGGCGGTGCCGTTGCAGAAGTCACAATAGAAGAAGGGTACCCCGTGACACTCAATGATCCGACGCTAACGCGGAAGATGATAGGAAGCCTATATAATGCCGCAGGAGAAGATAACGTTATGGTCACCGTCGCAAGCACTGGCGCAGAAGATTTTGCATTCTTTGCTCAGAAGGTACCTGCTCTATATTACTTTGTAGGAGGCAAACCATTGGATACTGCAGTCGAAGATGTTGCGCCACATCATACACCAGATTTTTATATTGATGAAGCAGGCATGATCACAGGCATTAAAGCCTTAGCTCATTTGACAATTGATTATATGAATGGGAATTAGAGATTAAAGAAGGATTCTACAAGCTATTCTAAAACAGAAATTTGGTTTAATTTATCACCTATTCTATTCATTGTTTCTTCAATGTCATAATCATTCTGAAGACCAAGCCAAAATTTAACAGAATTCCCAAAATACTTTGATAACCGTAATGCTGTATCTGCTGTAATGCCACGATTGCCTTTTATTATTTGACTTGTTCTGGTTTGAGGAATCCCGATATCTTTTGAAAGCCTGTAAGCAGTTAGCCCTAAAGGTTTTAAAAACTCTTCAAGTAATATTTCTCCTGGGTGAATATTTGGAATCTTAGTCATGATAGTCTTCTATTTTTACTTGTTCAGCGTTCTTATTTATCCACTTATATGTAATCCTCCATTGTCGATTAATTCTCACAGAATAATATCCTCGCATATTTCCGCGAAGTTTTTCAAGCTTATTAGCTGGAGGAATCCTCATATCATTAATATTCTGTGCATTATTCAACATCCTTAGCTTCCTTCTTGCGATGGTTTGAATCTCGTTTGGCAATTTTGGAGAAAACTTACCATTCCAGATCATTTCCGTGTCTTTATCACCGAAGGAATTTATCATATTTGAAATAGTAACGATTAAAGATACTAATTTAGTTCGTTAGTACTAAATAATTTTAACTATCACTTCAAAAACATAAATGGTAAATACGCCACCCAAAACAAAACCAACCCCAATAACTGAACAGTAAATAAATAGAAAGGCCACTCTCCCATGTAAGATAGTAATGTCGTTACGGGAGGCTTCTGCATCGTATACATATAATTAGAGCCTAAGGAATAATTGACAACGAGAGAGAATACGACATATGCATTAGCTAACCAGAATGCATTCCATATATCTTTTCTTTTTATCCGTATGCCTAATACTACGACGTAGTACACTGGTACCAGTACTAAGAAACCATGCATCATCCAATAGGTAAAATAATTCCAGTGTGGGAAGCCATTTTCTATGTCAGGTGTAATGTTTGCGTTAAGCGTTCCGACAATAATCCAAAAGTAAATGACACCCATCCAAAAACGATTTCTCTTATAAATTATAATCGGTGTCATAAAAGCCAGTGCCCTGCACACATGGACAGGAAGATCCTCCTTAAACAAAAAAGAGCCGTCATATAATAGTGCTGATAACATAATGAAGTATCCTATCAGAGGGACCAGACTCATGTAATACAATAGACGCCACTGCTGAGGTCTATTAAGGTGTTTTTTACTATAAATAATAGAAATAATTCCTACCAAAGATATAATGATCAATGGCAGATAATGCTGCGATGTGTATGCATTAAATTCACCTTCTTGATATATAAAAGACAAATCCATTTACGGTGTTAAGTAAGTTTTTTTCTAAATTACAGATTCTTACGATAAACCAGACATTCTTCAATAATCATAGACATAAAAAATTATGAAATCTATTTTCTCAGCTCTACTTATTTTTAGTTTTATAAATATATCTGTTGCCGGTGAAGGCATGTGGCTCCCATTACTTCTTAAGAGTCTCAACGAATCAGAAATGCAACAAATGGGCATGAAGTTGACAGCTGAAGATATCTATAGTGTTAATCAAGGATCTCTCAAAGATGCTATTGTACACTTCGGCGGATTCTGTACAGCAGAGATCATCTCCTCTCAGGGACTTTTATTGACAAATCATCACTGTGGTTATGGTCAGATACAATCTCACTCGTCCATAGATAATAACTTATTGAAAAATGGATTTTGGGCCAGCGAAATCAGTGCAGAGTTAGCTAATCCTGGATTATTTGCAACACTGATAGATGAAATTATAGATGTATCAGATAAGGTTCTTGACGGCGTCACAGAGAACATGAGTGTATCAGAAAGACAATCTACAGTAGACAAAAATATCAATGCCATCAGAGCAGAAAGAAAACTCAAGCCTTTTCAGAATATAGTTATCAGACCATTTTTTCATGGTAATCAATATTTCGCATTTATAACTACGACATATAATGACGTACGCCTCGTAGGAACACCACCTGAGTCTATTGGAAAGTTCGGAGCTGATACTGACAACTGGGTATGGCCTAGACATACTGGTGACTTTTCTTTATTTAGAATATATGCAGGCCCTAATAATGAACCAGCAGAATATTCTGAAAACAACAAGCCATATCAGCCTAAGCATCACTTGCCTATCTCTCTTGATGGTGTCGCCAAGGGTGACTTTACAATGGTATTTGGATTCCCTGGAAGCACACAACAGTACTTACCAGCTGTAGCTGTAGAGCAGATCGTTGAGGTTCTAAATCCAGCAAAAATCAGCATAAGAGAAAAAGCACTCGGTATCTTAGATGAATACATGAGAAAAGACGAAGCCATTAAAATACAGTATGCTTCTAAATTTGCAAGTGTCGCTAATTACTGGAAAAAGTGGATAGGAGAATCTTTAGGTATCAAAAAAACTAAAGGCATACAAAAGAAACAAAAACTTGAAAAAGAGTTTCTTAAAGCATTACCAAAGAACAGTCCATATGCTAACATACTTAGCGAATTTGACGAACTCTACGATGCACAAGAACCTTACGCATATGTACGTGATTACTACAATGAAGTAGCCGGTCGTAACATAGAACTCATGAGAGTATCAGGTATAGCACAACGATTAGTTTCTGCTTACGAAAATGGTGGAGTAGAAGGTTACAATAGCTTCAAGTCCAGAGTCGTCCCATGGCTCACAAATTTTTATAAAAACTATAGGCCAGAAATAGATGCTCAAGTGTTTGATGCATTAATAGATATGTATAAGGAGAATGTCAGTCAAGAATTCATACCTACATTCATGATGTCAGACAATCCTGCTGTAACAAATATTGATGGTCGTTCTGTGTCTCTCTATGACACATCTATACTTGCAGATGAGAACAAGATGATGACCTTACTGAGTAAAGATCCAGAAGCGGCAATCACTGAATTAAAAGCCGATCCTATATATAACATAGGTAGCGAATGGAAGACCCTCTACGATGATAAAGTTGCAAGACCTCACAGCAAAATAAAGTTCAGCATAGATTCTTTACAAAGAATATATATGAAAGCACTCATGGAAACTTTCCCTAATAAAAGATTCTACCCTGATGCTAACAGTACTATGCGTGTCACTTATGGTAAGGTAGATGGGTATGCACCTATGGATGCAGTAAGGTATACTCCTGTAACATACCTTGATGGTGTCATGGAAAAATATAAGCCTGGAGACTATGAGTTTGACCTACCTGAAGGACTGATAGACCTGTATAACAAAAAAGACTACGGCGACTATGCGGATACAAACGGAAAACTACCTGTATGCTTTATAGGTACCAATCATACTACTGGTGGTAATTCTGGTAGTCCCGCTATTGATGCACATGGTAATCTGATTGGACTCAATTTTGACCGAGCCTGGGAAGGTACTATGAGTGACTACAATTATGACAGTTCTATATGTCGTAACATTATGGTGGATGCCCGATACATTTTATGGTGTGTAGATAAGTTAGCCGGTGCTGGACACTTAGTAGATGAGATGACTTTAGTGCATCCTAAAGCGGGTATGAAAAAGTAAGCTTAGCGTAATTGTTGGAATCTTGATTTATAAGATTTGTAGATGACAGGATCTAGATAACAACCTTATCAAGAAATCCTATAATCCTAATAATCAAGATTCTGACAAAAAAGTAACAGTTTTTTAATTCACAAAAATCTTAGAGGATTAGATAAGTATGTATCAAATTGATTAAATATATCAAAATGAAAGCTTCCGACTTTGATGATCTAACATATAAAATAAATGGCTGCGCTATGAAAGTGCACAACACACTTGGTAACGGATTTCAGGAAGTAATATATCAGAGATGCTTAGAAATTGAATTTGCAGAAGCAGGAATTAATTATCAACGTGAGCAAGAACAAAGAATTTATTATAATGGTAACGAGGTCGGTACCAGAAGAGCAGACTTTATAATTGAAGACAAGATAGTTGTAGAAATAAAAGCGCAAATTAATCTCGAAAAAGTCCATCTTGCTCAAGCGAAAAACTACGTAGTCGCATATGACAAACCTATAGGTCTACTCCTCAACTTTGGATCTGAAAGCCTACAAATTAAAAAGGTTTACAACAATAATTATTTTCCAATAATAAAAAGTGCTTAGAATAATTGTTGAAATATCGACATGTAAGATTTGTAGATGACAGGATTTAGATAACGACCTTATCAAGGAATCCTATAATCCTCAACATTGAAACTCTGACAATCTTAGAACTTACTCACTTTATCAATGACATGATCTGGAGTCGGAGGCTTGATTGGTTTTTCGGGAAAATTAAGTGTATCAAATAGTTTAGTATTAATCCATCTATCGATCTGAGCATTGACACGAACTTGTGCTGCATTCTCTGCTGAGCGGATACAGTCTCTTTTTCTTCTTGCTAATAATGCGTCCCTCCGCTCACCATAGTACTGCTCTATGAGTGCTTTCTTATCTGGCAGGTCTTGAGTACACCCTACTAAAGTAATGAATAAGATAAATACAAATGTTCTCATTTTCTGATGAGTTCTTTAGCCAATTTTAATTCCTTTTCCTTTATAGAATCTAATGCTTTATAGTAGTATTCTGGATAATGCACGTCGCAGAGTGTGTCTCCCACTTTTTTTAGAGAATCTCTATGAATTCTAAATAAAGAATCTGCAGTTCTCTTAGCTGATTTCTGTATCTCGAGACTCTCGTACTCTCCACATGAAGAGAAAATAAATAAGACGATCATAGATAGCAAACAATATGTACCAAAGTGTTTATTCATTATCTGTTAGTATCACTTTTTTAAGTTCAAAATTCTTTCCTAAATATACTTTACGGACAATCTCATCTTCAGCTAACTGTTCTGATGTACCCGACCTTAATATTTTTCCTTCAAACATAAGATAAGCCCTATCTGTAATCGATAATGTCTCTCTGACATTATGGTCAGTAATGAGAATACCTATATTTTTTTGTGCCAGCTTAGAGACTATAATTTGTATATCTTCTACGGCAATCGGATCTATACCCGCAAATGGTTCATCCAATAAAATAAACTTAGGTGAGGATGCTAATGCTCGTGCAATTTCTGTACGTCGTCGTTCTCCTCCAGAAAGAGAGTCTCCGATGTTCTTGCGTACTTTCTCTAGACCAAATTCTTCTATCAGCGATTCTAACTTATCTTTCTGTTCTGCCTTAGACAATTTTGTCATCTCAAGAATCGCAGATATATTATCTTCTACAGACAGCTTTCTGAATATGGAAGCCTCCTGTGGCAGGTATCCTATTCCTTTGCGAGCTCTCTTATACATCGGGTATGAGGTGATATCTAAGTCATCAAGAAAAACTTGTCCGCTGTTAGGCTTGACAAATCCTACTGTCATATAGAACGTCGTTGTCTTACCCGCTCCATTGGGACCAAGTAGACCTACGATCTCTCCTTGCTTGACACTAACGTCAACGGACTGGACTACCGTTCGGGCTCCATATTTCTTAACAAGATTACTGGCTCTTAATTCCATCAAATACTTGATTAATATCTAAAGTAAATTCTATATCCCATCCCGCTCTTAATTCCTCTAAGGGTACTTCTACGAGTCGTTCTGATTGTCTTTTTAATATAACATCTCCAGGTGTCCACATGTTGTCTTGTACGACATCTTCTATTACTCTCAGAGAATACATACCTGATTCTAATCTATTGAGCTGAAAACTTGTATCAGTTTTAATAGTCATTTTTTTTATAACCGTCTCCGCTTTGATGACGTGTATTGCATAGGATGTTGTGTCTACATTAGTGACATTGATATTAAGGTTGCCCAGTTCTCCAGGGTCTTTTACTGTTACTGTAAAGGTTGTCGTATCCTTGATTCGTAGCCCGTAGATATCCTCTACCAAATCAGGATACAACGTCAGATCATAGGTACTGTCTACCTCTAAGCTATCATATCTTAATATCAAAGATCGTGCTTCATATGTGTAGTCAATTAGATCGTATACAGCGCTACTGTCAGAGAGGCTTAACTTCAAAGAATCAGAAGCTTTGAGATAATGCGTAAACTCTAAACGTATACTGTCATCCCTGTAGATAGAGATATTCTTATTTTGAGTTTTAGCGAAAGACAGGTTTCCATCAGACATACTATCTCGAGCTCTTTTATTAAATATTGTATCCTGCCTATCGTCGTATTTTATTAGATAAAAGGTGGAGTCATTATCTAACTCAGTATGCCATATTAATACCGTATCGCCGGATGTCGTTGCAGTGATCTCATTTCCATTAATGTCATTAACTACATAATCATCAGGCAGTCTATTATAGAGTGCTTTGATTAATCCTTTTTTTGCTTGCTTAGTAGATAATAATTGAGGTTCATCTACCTCATCAAATATCTCTAAGTCGATCACCTTAGTAATCGTATCCTTGAGAATAATTAACGAGTCTAAAAATCCAATTTGCTCTGTAGGCAAATCATAGATGTAATTTACATTTTCGTCTTTAAGAGCATATATTCTAAACGTATCCTCTCTCAAGTTTTTTAATGAGAATGCACCTTGGTCATCTGTCTTTGTAAAATAAAATGGTTTGGAAGTAGTAACGACTGTATCCGACAAGTCATCATACAACATGACCAATACGCCTTCTCTCGGTTTATTATCATATGCATCTACAACTGATCCGCTTATACTTAGTGAGTCGATCTTATCTCCCGTAGAAAAAACAAAAATGAAGTTTTTAAGTACATTGCCAACTGTAAAATCTCTAATGGCGTCACCAAAATTTATTTGATAAGTTGCATCGGGTTTTAAAACCTCTTCTTCAGAAAATGTAAAAATTGTTCGCTTCCCTTTGACTTCAAATTTAAATGGATAACTCAAGGGTGGAGAGACGACAACTTCCTCAATTGGATTCTGAATGACTATCCATTCATCAAATTCAAAGACTATTTTTTTATCATTAAAATATGTTTGATAGTTAGGGCTGGAGTTTGCCTCTATTAAGACAGGTTCTTGCGTATCTTTAGGACCACCCGTAGGTATTCCTAATTGAGCACAAGAGATCATAGTTAATGTTATAACCGTAATCACTATCGTTCCTATAAGCTTATAGTGTCCTATACTATGATCTTTACGAATCTGCTCTTTCACTTTTACTGTACTCTATTTCTTGGATGAAAACGCATGATCGTATCTCTTAAGTATTCTCTATCTATATGCGTATATATTTCTGTAGTGATAATAGACTCATGCCCTAACATATCTTGTACTGCACGTAAGTCAGCACCACCTTCTACCAGATGTGTCGCAAAAGAATGTCTGAATGTATGAGGACTTACTTTTTTCTTAATACCTGCCAGAGCTGTAAGGTTTTTTATAATTGTGAATATCATAACACGACTTAGTCCTCGTCCTCTCCTATTGAGATAAAGGAAATCTTCAAAACCTGGCTTAATATCCATCTTATTCCGATAATTATTTATATAGATATTATTCTGCTTAATAGCATCTGGTGCTATCGGAACTATACGTTCTTTATTGCCCTTACCGATGACCTTGACATACTCTTCTTCCGCGTAGAAGTTTGATAATTTTAATGTCACCAATTCTGTAACTCTAAGACCACATGCGTATAGTGTTTCTAACATGGCTCTATTTCTATGACCAGTGGGCTCACTCATGTCTATCGCAGAAAATAATTGATTTATTTCCTCAATAGAAAGCACATCAGGAATCTTACGAGCTAACTTGGGACCATCTATTAATCCCGTAGGATCATCATCCATCATATTCTCCACAAGAAGATACTTGTAGAAGGCTCTAACGCCAGAGATAATCCTCGCTTGAGTCCGATCTCCCAATCCTAAGTTGTGTATATATGCAATAAATTCTTGCAGATACGGGTAAGTTACTTCTATAGGGCTAAGCTTAGATCCCTTAATAGAAATATACTCTGCTAACTTACTGATATCTCTTATGTAAGCCTCTACAGAGTTCTCAGACATGGACCGTTCTAAGATCATGTAGTTTTTAAATCCTAATATAGTTGACTTCCAATCCATTAATCACTCAAATGTATCACTATGGTATGTAGTAGATCAAAAAAAGTCTGTATTTTCAGATAATAATAACAAAAACCTTATGAGACATCAGCATTATATCTTCGTTACATTATTTTTTTTGCTTCCTTTTATCACATACGGTCAAGTCCTTTTAGACCATGACCAAAAACTTCTCCAAGATTATAACTGGATATTCGACACTAATGTCAAACATGCTTGTAACCAACCCAATAAAACGGCTGTCATAGAGACGCATGTAGATAAGTGTAATTTTATAAATGACTTTAGCATGTTTCCTAATCCAGCTTCAGACATTGTCCAGATAGATTTTTCAGGAAGAAAAGCTTCTACTAAGGTTTTCATTTCTAATCTTAACGGACAACTTATCTATTCTAAAAACTTAGAGGACTTTAGCGGGCAAGAAAATCTCTCTGTGCAACTACAAAGTTATCCAGCAGGAATATACGTCATTACAATAGCACAGAACGATGAGACGTTCATCAGAAAATTAGTCATAGAATAAGAATTATCTCTATGGACGAAATACTACATATCACTACTGACGAGACTAAAGAGTTTCTTACTGAAGAACGTTGCCATATCATAGAGTTACTCAATAATCCGGAAGATAGATCTTCGTCTATCGCAAGAGCTCGTGTAGAACCTGATGTCACTACAGCATGGCACCGGCTTAAAGATACCGCTGAGATGTACTATATCTTAGAAGGAGAAGGCCTTATGGAAATAGGAGAAGACTACACACAACGAGTCGCAAAAAATGATATTATAAAAATCCCAAGAAACACCTCTCAGCGAATTACAAATACTGGCATAGTAGATTTAGTGTTTTTATGTTTCTGTGTACCTGCTTTCGGAGTAGAGAATTATGAGGGCTTGGAGTAGATTTGCTTAATCCTTATCCCTGACAGTAGAGACAATCAATCCTCATGAGTTAACTGAAAGTAGGTAAAATCCTTTACCTCTTTATAAATAAAAAACCAGGAGTCCTTAAACTCCCGGTCGTATACTAACCTATGTCATGGAAGATTTATTTCTATAAAATTAATAGGCTAGTGTCTGTTGGCTTTCGTTTATGAGGCGTTAGAAATAATTGATTATTAAAATTATTGGACAAGTGCCCAAGTCTCATCTGTATGTAAATCCACGATTGCAATGATGCCTTCTTTCTTTGTTGCATAGAATATATAATGATCACTTGTTGGTTTTATGAGTTGCATTACATTGTTGTATGTATGTGGGCCCACAGTCAGTTCTTCTTTTATAGTTGTTTCATATTTCCAGTTGCTGTGATCTTCGTCTCGGTTATCTATAGGTTTATACTCAAGATAAATTGATCCACATGGATCATCATATGATATTTTAAGTAGCTCACATAATGGCTTGCGTTCGCCTTTTCTTAATCTTGGTGCCCATATCGAAGCATTAATTTTTATTGTATTTGATCGACTATCTGCAAACTTTATTGTTCTTTCTTCTTTATCACATAGGTAGATTATGTTATTTATAAAATCATCGTTTTCCGTTTCCTCAAAAATAATTTCTTGTGGTGCCACTTTATTAAAAGTCCAATACTCGATATTTACAGGTGTTTCTGGTGTCAATTCTTTTGAAGTATTTATCGTCGATGATTTGCCTAAGCCCTCCGTATCATTAGAGAGCTTGTAAAATTTAAGTTCTTCTGTATTTTCATAGAAACTAAAAAAATCTAAAGTCTCATCACTTAGATATATCGGATCTAATGTTACTGTCTCATAGGAAGCTTCTCCGCATGAAACAAAACAAAATATTGTGCAGATTAGGATAGATTTAATGACTTTCATGATTATACTTCTTTGGTTAATAATTACCTTATAAAAGTATGATCATCATTTAGATATTGCGTCTCAGTATCATTAATCGGCTTACTATGAGACGTTTTTGGGAGTCTTGATACCTTAGATTGGAGGATTTGAGACTTATATAGGCATTCGACAAAAGTCAGTTACCATAATCCTATATCACTATTAAGATGAAAACGCTACTCAGACAATAAACTACTCACACAAGCTCAAGGCCTGATCCAAATCTTCAACCAAATCCTCTTTAGCTTCCAAGCCTACAGATATTCTGATGATACTTTCGTTGATGCCCATAGCCGCAAATTTGTCAGGGCTCAATTCTTTGAGATATGAGATCACTGGTGCATAGACGAGACTGTCATGACCTCCCCAACTGACACCCAATTTAAATAATTGTAGTGCATTGACGAAGGCTTTGATCTTAGAGATATCTTTTGTTTTCAGTTCAAAGCTCATTAGGCCTGAGTATCCTGACATTTGTTTTTGACCTAAGTCATACTGTTCAAAGCTTTTCATGCCAGGCCAGAATACTCTATGAACAGCTGGATGTATAGATAGAAATTCAGAAAGGTGAAATGCATTTTCTTGATGAGCTTTCATACGTAATGATAATGTACGCAAACTTCTCGTGATCAACCATCCTTCAAAAGGTGCCATTTTAGCACCCAACAATTCGTGTTCTGCTAAGATGATCTCATCTATTATTTCTTTGCTTCCTACCACTACACCAGCCACCACGTCGCTATGTCCACAGATATACTTAGATACAGAATGAATTTCTATATCGATACCTAAGTCAAGCGGTTTCTGAAATAACGGTGATGCCCAAGTATTATCTATAGCTGTCTTAATATTATGTTGTCTGGCAATTGCAGAAATGGCCTTGAGATCTTGAAGCTCAAATGTAAGCGACGCTGGACTCTCAAGATATATCAGTGTTGTATTATCCTGTATCGCAGCTTTGATTTCTTCTACATTCTTACCATCAACAAAGGTCGCAGTGATGTTGAGTTTATTTTTGAGATATTTATTTATAAAATTATTAGTTGGACCATAAATATTCTTGATGGTAATAATATGATCGCCAGCTTTGACACAATGTAATATAGCACTTGTTACAGCTGCTATTCCTGAAGCACATAGTTTAGCCTTTTCGCCGTGACATAGCTTAGCAATTTTATCTTCTGCTACTTGTACTGTAGGGTTAAGCAATCTTGAGTATAAATAATTGCTGGCCTTATCATCAAATGCTCTATCTATATCATCCCAATTATCAAATGTAAAAAGTGAATTTTGATAAAGTGGAGGCACTACTGCACCATGCTGATCTTTATATGTATCATGGTTGAGAATCGTCTCATCTTTCATACT
>CAZBXL010000007.1:0-82082 GCA_964495785.1 uncultured Saprospiraceae bacterium
TTTTGAAAATTAAAGGATTCTATTTTTAGGTGAGCGTATTTTCAAACTGCTTTGAGACTCAGAAATATCAATTCAGAACGTCACTGTAAGAAAGTCTAAAAATGTGTAAGTTGACTTATTGAATAGATCACGGAGTTTCTCTAAAGTCTATAATCGATCTACAGAAGGAACTTATACTGATTCAGGGATATGATGTCACATCTAATTTTGGAGTAATGCTTGAATGATCTTTAAATCTGCATGATCCATCAAGAGGCATTTTAAACAGCTATCTATATTAGAGAATATATACTCAAATTAAATCAACTATATCTTAAATTCTAAACCTATACCCAGTCCGAAGATTGTATTTTTTTGAGAGATATCGTTGACACTTTCATTATTGATCGTATTGAGATTCTGTCTGAAGCTAGCCAATCCTAGTAATTTAAATCTGGTATTAATCTGAAAACCTAAGTTAATCCCACCTGTGAAGTTTAGATCATTGGAAGATGTGAAATAGTCCCTTGCATCAGACGGATCTTCTGGTGGCCCAAGTAGCCAGCCTTCGAAACTTCTATGAAAATTATATAAAGCACCTATTTCCACTCCAAGATCAAATCGCTTCATCTTTTTTTCATAACCGATCAAGAGTGGAATGCCTATAGTCCTATGCGAATTATTGACTCTCCAGTTTTTAGAACTGATGGTTGTGACTGGCGCATTTCCATAGGTAAAGGTTGTATCACCATTCATATCTACATCGATATTGATCAATTGATCAGGTATTATTTGTGTGACTGTATCTCTTGTCTGATGAGAAAATCGTTCTCTTAAAAAACCTGCTTCGATACCTACTTTTACATAGAGTCCTTTCTTATGCATCATCTTAAGAAGTAATCCTGATCGATTACTGATCTGTGCTCTCTGAGTATTTTTTCTATTCTCTAAGTAATTAGTTTGAGGTTCTATATCTGGAAATTGACTCATTGACTTGCGATAGTAGTCAGCTGTTGTATAGCCGAGAATTGAAAAATGAAAATTCTTAGGCTTATAGCTATAGCACTCTATCGATTTGTTCCAGGAGAAGCATATATCTTCATCGGGTAAGCCATCTGCATAAGCTGTGGCATCTTCAGTAGCAGCAGAGACTACAGATAATGCATTGTTTTTCAATGCATCTAAATTTGGCATGATAAGACGCTCTGCGTCTCGAGAAGTAGTCTTGTTGTCATCGATAGATTTTTCAAGAACAGCTAAGCTTTCCTTAGTTAATCTCAGCTGGTCCAACTTGACTATGTTAGCATTGACATCAGAGTCTGTGTACGTGTTCCTATCAGTTTTATTTTCTGCCTCAGCGCTTAGGTCAGAGTTTGATATTTTTTCCGTAGATGGAATACTGAAGTCGCTTTGTAGCTTTGTATTTTTATGTAATTTATTTTCTGTCTTTAGGTCATCAACATTCAGCTTAACTTTGTTTATGAGATTTTTATCTAAGTTTTTGTCACTATTTATATCATCAACGACTAATGTAGATTCATCAATTTGATTTGTTCTATTACTGATGTTAGAATTATTGCTGTCATTATCATTGAATTCAGTATTGTAATTATTGTCTTTATTAAGACTGCTGATAGTCTCACTTTTAGAATTATTTAAATATAATCCAGCTATCAATAATGCTCCAAGTATTAAGACAGCAGCAGCTATTTTCATCCATCCATAAGAAGATTTTCCAGTAACTTCTTTAGCTATGTTGTTCCATACGATCTGGCTGTCTACAGGAGCTTCGTAGTCAAATAATTTTTGTTTGACAATTTGATCTATTTCAGGTTCCTTTTTACCTTGTATACTATTCCATAATGCATCATTGTCTATAGGTGTCTGATGCTGGCTAAGCTTTTCTTTCAAAAACTTATCTAGTTGATCTTGGCCCATGATTCATTGGTTTGATACTTATTTAATTTTTTTCTGAGGATTTGTTTTGCTCTGGATAGATTAGATCGAGAGGTTACTTCTGCGATACCTAATTGTTCTCCTATCTCTCTATGATTGTATCCTTCTATAACTGATAAGTTAAACACTTGTCTGTACCCCTCAGGTAGTGTACGTATGACATCCATAAGACTCTCCGCAGACATATTGCTAATAGCATCAGGAGCGACACTGACTTTATCATTATAATCAACTGAAAGGGGAGTGGTGTTTAATGATTTTTTATTTAAGCTTTTTAAAGCTACGTTGACCGTTATTTTTCTCATCCAAGCTTGAAGAGATCCTTTATCAGAATCAAAAGTATCTATGTACTTAAATATTCTGATAAAGGAATCTTGCAATACATCTTGTGACTTAGTAGCGTCACCCATATATCTTAGACATACCGAATAAAGAAGACCAGAAAAGCGGTGTACTAATTCTTGCTGACATTTAGCATGACCTTCTTTGCATCCTGAGATAATATGTTCTATCGTAAGTTGGTTCGTCATATGATTATTACATCTTGATTATCTTCTAAGTCCTGCACTGAAAAACTCAATCCCAATACAACCATCAAAGTCAATCACTTCTGAGAATCCATCAGCATTAAACTCATTATCGATATTATCGTTTTGACCAATATTAGTCTCTACAAAAATATATTCATCGTTAGGTGGTATAACTTGTATTACATAACTACCTTCTTCTACATCTTCAAATATATATCTCCCATTGAATGCATTAGTTAGTGTTGTTGCTATAGGATCGTTTAAGTTATTTTCATCATACAGCCTTACTTCAATCTCCTCTAAGAATACGTCATCTGAGTCATAGATATTGTCAGACATACCCACATCTTCCCATACTCTTCCTGATATAATTCTTAAATTATCTGGTTCAAAAATATAATCCCCAAAAAACATACATCCATTACTGTCAACTACTAATAAATATGCAGTTTCTTGATCTGATACATTTATAGTTTGAGCATTGACTGTACCATTATAGGTCCACATATATGTATATGGAGGCTCTCCTCCAATCACATTCTCAGCAGTTAGGGTGCCGAATGGTTGTCCATTGGCGTCACAACCATTTAACTCACTTGTCACTTCAACATTCAGATTTTGCATAATAAACTCAAATTCTTGAGAGGCTATTCCGGTGCATCCGCTCTGATCTGTTACGGTAACGGAGTAGGTGCCACTTCCTACACCTGCTATCGAACTGTCTGTACTACCGTTAGACCATATATAATTGTATGGTAATGTTCCTCCAGTAACACTGGCGAATATGAGACTATTGTCAGGGTTACATAGAATGAGGTCCTGCCCGATAAGAATTACATCTAAGCCTTCATCTTCTTCTACAGTTGTACTACAAGTGGTTGTGCACCCAGAACTATCTGTAATTGTAACGGTATAAGTTCCAGCTGCTAAGTTTGTTATCTGAGCAGTAGTAGCACCATCACTCCATGAGTAGGTATAGGCGCCAGATCCACCGACAACTGTCACTACTGCTGTTCCATTTGTATTGCCACAAGTTGTTGGCGTGCTCTGTGTAGAACAAGTTAAACCTCCAGCAGTGACAATTTCACGACCTTCGCATACGAGACCGTTAGCGTCTTCTACTAAGTATTCTATCACCTCTCCATTAGTTAAGCCAGTTATTGTGTATACATCGTCCATTGATGTTACCACTGTGCCGTTAATAATTATATCGTAAGGTGCCGTACCTTCATTAATTACGATTTCAAGAATAGCATCATCATTACAGTTGCCAGAAGATGTCGTTTCGATGCTACATTCAAGTAAACTAATTACCTCATCAATTAATATCTTGAATGATCCCATAATGATCTCACCATCAATTTCGCCCATAAATGTTCCTATGACAAATTCGTCTTCTGCCGTCCCCAGAGTTGTAAACTCAATATTGAAATCAGTACAACTTATTTCTTGACAGAAGAACTCAGAAAAATTAAATGTAGCTTGATCAAAATAGAGACCCTCTACTAAGCTTATATCATTAGCACCATTTACAGATGGATTTGTTGTTTCGATAAATATTGATGTCTCTAATGAATCTAAATTCCCGAAAATCTGGAGACTGCTATTTCTGTAAGAAGCTCCAGGATCCGTGATTAAGACTTCTTGACCATTATTTACTTTGAATATGATAAACTCTTGTAGCTCATCACATGTCTCTAAAATAACATTTGCTACACCATCGACGACTTCAATAGTCAGTGTTTCAGAGATTGTAGCATTATCCAAGTCAAATCCCTGAATCGTAATTTCTTCCACTGTATTGCAACTTAATATGGCTTGTGTAAAGTTGCCTTGTCCGTCTACCTCAGCGATATAGCAAGTCTGATTACCAATACATATGCGGGCATAGCCATTCGTTACTGCTACTCCATTACATTGTAATCGACCTGTGATCACAGCCTGTGTCTCTATGTCTATTACGATATTTCCAAAAGAAGCATTATCACTGAAAGGCCCTATGTTTTGTTCTAAGATAACTTCTCCACATTCGTTTTTTACTTTAAGAATCAGGGCTTCATCTTTAGGTACCTTTCCATTAAATGTCCCAGCACTATTAGTCCATCCATATCCGGTACGACTGCTATTGACCACGTCTATACATATACTATAGTAGCTTAATGGAAGGCCCTCTTGATTGACTAGCTTACCTGTGATGTTGACTAATGGGAATGGTGCATCGCAATTCCAAAACGAAAAGTGACTTACATTTGTATAATAAAACTCTCCGTCACTTTCGGCGGTACCTTCTTCCTCCCAGTATACAGTTTGTTCATTTAGAGACCAGGTTTCGATTATCTCAGGGGCATGAGTTCTTGTATTTTGAGGAAGTGGAAATTTAATCTGGGCAGTGACTCCATCTCTTAGGTTTAGTTTCTCATTATTATCAGATCTTAATTCTACAGCCATCATACCATAGGTAGATAATTGTACGATTTGACCTTCTAATGACAGACCTCTGAGATCTCCAGGCATTGACTGACCTAAGAATGGATCTTCAGGATTATACCAGTGGGTGTATACATTGACACTACCTGTATAAGCTTCATTACTATTTTCTAACTTAATTGCATCCTGAGGGAAATCAATAGAACCACCACCTATGACACTGATAGTGCCACCGTCAGATGAATTAAAACTACTAGGATTAGATCTTTGTACCATTCGAGCTCTTACAAATGAAGTTTCATTGACCTCTGGTAAGAAGAATTTGTAATTATCAAAATATCCATCTGAAGTGAAGTATAATATACCTCCTTCTACATCAGCCTTTATATCTCTGATGATGAAGTAACCATTCTCGTCTGTAGTATATTGTTCTCTACTGTAAGTAATCTCTACATTGGCAAGAGGTGCTCCATCCTCATCTGTGATGATGCCTGAGACATTTGTAGATACAGTTTGTGTAACTGATGGGTTAGTTGTTATAACTTCTTCGACATTCTCATCACCAATGATATCCTTCTTGCAAGAAGACATGGATACCATTAATCCCATCGTTAGTAATAATATTAAATACTTCATTTTTCTAATTTAAAATTTTATTCAAGATTAATCCTGTATTTGCCACAGGTTATTATAGACTTGAATTTATTTACATACCCTATATATATTGATATCATTGGTTTCGTTGCGTTGATTTTTTTTATTTATTGAAAAATATATTTTGTCTCACTGTAGGCTGTGTTCATTGGATTCTTGGGTGCATGGCTTTTAATGACAACCATTTCTGGTAGATGGTGTTTTTATATGTATGGAGCTAACAGATCAGGATATAGATCGTATTATAGAGATGGCGTGGGAGGATAGGACACCTTTTGACGCTATCAAGAGTCAGTTTGGTACTAAGGAGTCAGAGGTTATTGTAATTATGAGAAATAACCTTAAGGCTAAAAGCTTTAGAAATTGGCGAGCGAGAGTTTCTGGAAGGAAAACAAAACACGTAGCTAAGCGATCAGATGATGTCAATAGATTTAAATGTAGTCGACAGAAGATGATAGCTCACAATAAGATATCAAAGCGATAGATTTTTTTGATTGAATTAAATGTCCTTCAGAAAAATAAAAAATACCCTTCAGTAACATACTGAAGGGTATTTTTTATTTAAACTTATTTACTTTATAGCTACTGCTATTTTATAACATTCACTTTATGAGTATAGAATGTCTTGCCATCTGATAAGTGTACTAAGTAAAGTCCTTCATTGAAGTGCTGTACATCTAAAGACAATCTTTGTCTCATGTTATCAGTATGTACCACCTGCCCATTAATGCTGTAGATCGTCACTTGCCAGTTATCATTGGTATTTTCTTTATTGTAAATATTCAATGTTTGACTTACTGGATTAGGATATACTCTGAAGATATCTTCACTTCCTAATTCATCCGTAGAGGATGTAAAACTTGCATCTGTATTGATATTAAATGTTGTAAGGTCTATAAAGCCACCTTCACCATCTATTACTGTAAATACAAAACTATCAGATTCATCTTCCGTGCCATTGTGTACATACCTTATCGATCCTCTATTGATATCTGCTTGTGTAAATCTTGTTCCTACAACCATATCATCACCATTGAGCATTAAGGTTCCTCTTCGTGTATTTACAACTAAAGTATAGAGTAATTCGTCAGCAGTATTATTATTGTCTTCAGACAATAGAAGGTCATTAAATATCTTGTCGGCAGCACCAGTAGGTACTTCTAATACGTTGTTATTGACTAAGAAAGGCTTATCAAATGAAGTACTGCTGCACAACTCTAAAGAAAATTCATCAAGTCTACCACCTTCTCCAGGTCGTGTATCTTCTATAGATAGAGTCCAGTTACCTTCTGTGGTTCCTCCGTTAAATTCAGTCAAAGTACCATCTTCTAATTGTGTTGTTCTAGAAGAATTAAGTGGACAAGAGAACGGAACGGGTGATTCAGAATCCAAACCTAAATTAAAATCTGCGCCAGTACAAGAGGTGTTCCATAACTCAATAGAATCACCAGCAGGGTTAATTAATGTGGCAATGAGGTCTCTACTTCTACCATGTCCTCCGTCTATCTTTAAGACATTGACATCAGCCAATGTACCTTGTTCAAAAACTTGTATCACGGATCGAATAGTAGGTAGTCCGGATTGTGATATATTGATAGGTGTGTCCTCAGCAGTGTAAGAATTACAGTTAAGTGCTACCGTACCAAAAGTAAATATCTCAGACTCAAATGCATCAACACACTTATTAGATCCTGTAATTCTCCAGTAGTAAAGTGTGCTGTTGTCTAATATTTCTTGAGGTACAAACTCAGTCTCAATAATATCTGCTTCATCTATAACATTGGTAGAACCAAACTCTGGTGTCGTACTTACTTCCAGTCTGTATCTATCAGCATTGACTGATTCTGACCACTCGAATAATGGAGTACCATTAAACCCTTCAATGCCACTTTCAGGACTCTGTAATATCAGATCACTCATATCAGTACCTGTTATTTCTAGAGTGAATGTCTGTGAGATCGTAGTCGCATCTTGTGATGTACCCTCTATAGTGACGTCAAATACGCCAGAATCTGTAACATTACTTAAATCAAGTTCCAGACTAGAAGTGCCATCAGGTGTCATTGGATTATTAGAAAAACTAAAATTAGCATTCGGCGGTAAGCCTGAAACAATATCTAATGAAACTTCATTTTGAAAATCCTGAAAAGAAGTCCCCTGAATAGGAACACTTAAGTTTTCTGGTAAACAAACACTGTAGTCTTGGTCAGCTAAGTCTATAAAGAAACCTGGAGCTGAGGGGGCACGTATGACAACTTCTCCTCTTCCGATATGAAAAAATATGTTGTTACTTGCTTTAACCTTAATTCTACCTGAGGTAGTTAGAGTATTTGGTACGTTTATGACATGCTCGCCATCGTTAGGTACATTATCTGCTAATAAGATGTCAAAATTCTGACCCGAGTCAGTAGAAAGATATATATCCACTTCTTGACAGTTAATTATATCATTATCTGTATTAGCGACATCCCATTCGACTGTATATTCTTGATTGACATCTAAGAAAGTTAATTGTCTCGGAGCCTCAACTAAAAATGGACCCGCTGTATCTGAAGAACGGAATTCTACTTCTTCCCACACTGTGCTTCCAGCTCCTGGGTGATTATCTTTTACTGTAAATCTGAAAGTAAAACCTCTATTATATGTGGGTAACACTTCTCTTACATTACCGATACCTGCAAGAATATTACCTAACTGAGGGAACGTTCTATTGGTTTCATCACTTGGAGGAAACGATCTAAAACTCGGCGCATTACCCATAGGACTACCTAACTGGCTTGCCTCCCCTAGATCCATTTGCTCCCATTGGTATGTCATCATATCTCCATCAGGATCTACAGCTGTAGCATCTAATTCAAATGGTGTACTGATAGGTATTGTTAAATCCTCTGGAATCTCTACAAATAAATCAGGCGTGTTATTCCCAGATAGTTCATCGATTCCACAATTTTGAGCTGCTGCAAAAAAATCATAGAACTGTTCTAAGTTTCCTACATGGAAATAATCATCATTAGGGCCCGTAATATTATTGTTGCCACATATTCCTGAATATGAAAGTATCGTCGATCCACTACCTGGCTCCCAACCTGACTCTGATGATCTCTGATCCTGAGCATTAGGGCAGTTATTCCATGAGTGTCCTCCCGCAAATTGGTGTCCCATCTCATGTGCTCCAGTCTGTATGATAAAATTTGATACGCCTCCAGACCCTACACAACTTACACCTGCAGCTCTGTTTGGGCCACACGCTGAACCTAGAAAAGCTACTCCTGCTAATCCGTCAGTACATCGAGTTGTAAATACGTGCCCGACATCATAATTAGTGGACCCTACAATATTATTTATAATAGAAGTATTCTCTACTAAACAAACACGACCCTCAGATGGAGAGGAGAAAGGCTCATTGGCCTCGAAGAATATTAATTCGTCATTGTTATCTACTAACTCAAAGTGAACACCTATTTCGTTTTCAAATATTATGTTGAACCTATTAACGCCTGTATTAAATCTTGCCATTACACCATCTATAGAACCGATGCTAGAACCCCATCTTCCTGTGCACGAAAGCGCAAGTCTTAGAGTCTTTAATATCACGGGTTCTGATTTTTTATGACGAGATACAGGTTCTGGTCTCTCATATGATGCCTCCTCTTGGTGTAATTGTTCCATGTAATGCGAGCTACCACAACCATTAGGATAGTCTGACTGATCTACATGATGATCTTTGACAAAGTAAGTCATATACTGCCCCTCGGCATTAGAGTAGTAAGGGTCTATATATACAGTTCCTTTTCTGGTTACTATAGCGGCATGAAAACCCATTGGTCCAAAATCTATCCTTGCATGCTCAGCGGGGTTGTCCGGATTATATCCTCTGTAAGCCTTCAATTCTGGAAATTTAGCGCTGAGAACTGGGCTCATATTTGGACTTTCGACGAAAGTCATATTCACAAACTCACCTTCTGGAAGTGGCAAGACAAAGTCTACTGTCTTATGGTTGGACTTTGTGATTCTCTCATTGGAAGCTTTAGCGAGTTGCTTAGCCATAGTGCTATAATCAAGCTCATATAGATCGAATTTGTCAGGTATGATAGTTCGGACTTTATCGGCGCTTTTAAGCTCATTAGTTTCTTGAATAGGATGCCATACTGATTGGGCATGGATAGTAAGAGAGGTAATAGTCAATAGACATAACAAGATGAGGTGCTTCATTTATAGGTTTATTTTTTACAAATATATAAACTCGACACCGAATAAGCGGGCTAAACATGTTCCTATGCGGACATAGATCGATATGTTAATTCTGATAAATATAAAAAGTAAGAAAAATCAGAAAAAGCATAATTGTAAGAAAAATCTGTTATATTTGAATTCGAAAGCAGAATTAAAGTGGCACAATCTAATTTTTCAGTAGAGGCAATAGTAAGCTGTGATGAGCGTGGACAGTTAGTGTTACCTAAGGATGTCAGGAAAAAACTTGATATTAAATCGGGTGATAAGTTAGCTTTATTGAATGTGGTCACTAAGAACAAAGTCCTCTGTATCACATTAATAAAGACAAATTCGCTTGATGATATTATAAAGAATTACTTAGCTCCGATATAAGAATCTGGCTTGGAGCATATTAAAATAGATTGATTGAGTATTAAGCTATTTTAGATTTGAATAGTACTATTTTTTAAAAGGGAGCGATGACAATCGTTCCCTTTGCTTTTTAGAATATGGCTCTCATCTGAACTCCTGCTGTGTGTACCAATCTTGAATCTTCAGATTTTCGTCCATTATAATTGACCATGAGATCTATATTATTAGACAGGCGCTTTGTGTAATTAAAATTCCACACCAGATTACGCCCATTTCTCAGGCCTTGCAGCATTTCAAATTCTATCGGAGTATTTCTATCACCTACAAAATCTATGTGTACGACATTAAACTCTAACTGAAGATTGGATTGGCTATTCTGCCTCCATGTAAAATCTATTCCACCATCATTGATGTCAGAACTTTCTAATAGTCCTATTCTATTACGATTTTTTTCAATCTTATATTTTAAGATGATACGCATCTTGTTAGAAGGTCTAATATTTAATTGAGGTATAAGACTCCAAAAATCGATGGTAAAGTCCTGACTATCAAAGATAGAATTATCGTTTTTCTTAGTCCCTATTGAAGTCTCCATGAGGATATCGACTTTGCGTTTGAGATTTATTCTCGTTCGGGTGTAATATTGGTCGTTAAGTCGTGTCTCATCTCCTGATATCTGAGCCAATTTATTATTAAGAGATCTGTAGGCCAATTGGATATCATATTTGGGGTTACCTCTATTGAAAAATAAATTGTGATCAAATGTAGCTGCAAAGGATACTAAGTTGTCATTCTCAAGATCAAAGGAAATAGGCTCTACAAATCCTCCATCGTCTTGATTTAATAATTTCTGATCTATCCGGTATCGACTTGTTATTATAAATCTTGAGAGTAGATTATTTTTCTTTTTTAAGAATTTTGAAGGGTCTAATTTTAAAGATTGATTCAGGACATTTCTATTAGTACTGATAAATTCATTATTGAAAATACTGATCTTCTCAAAACCTCCAATATTGGGAAATACGGCAATCTCAAATTCTGTTATTTGTTCAATTCCATCTTCGTTATAATCATTCCATAAGTAAGAACCTTCTCCTTCTTGTACTCTTATATACTGAAACTCTAATCTTGGTTCTTGACCACTGTTAGCTTCGTAATATGTACTAAGACTTAAGCCGTTCTTAAGGAGATTAAGTTTGTGATCTATATTACCTATGAATGACTTATTGCTTTTGTCTTGATCGATAAAAATATCTTCTACTATGTAGTCTCTTAATACCAGTTGCCAGACCAGAGTAGAGTTTGTTCCTTGTTGCCAGTTGCCACTTAGTTCATAGTTAGTACTCTCACTTATCCTTTGCATGATGTTATCTATACCTCTGTCATCATATCGCTTAATAATGCTGCCTGTTATAGTAAGACTTTCAGAGAGATTGACATCTATGAAGCCTTTGATTAAGTCGTAGTTAAAACTTGTATTTCGTAGCGAATCTGATCGAGCATCTCTTCTTCGATTTTGTTCTTTTTCGAAGTATGTTCCTACTTTGATTTTTCTATCAAAAAGTGATTTTGAAATAGTACCTTTTGGTCTAATGAAGTTGGTGTTCTCCGCAGAACTTTGGGATGTCAATAAATTAAATATACCATTGATGTACCATCCAGAATTAAGATAGTTGACTTCTCCTATGTGTTTGTTGCCATCATACAAACCTCTATCATGAAATCCTGAAAAAGTATAGCTTGCATAATTGTTTTGGCGATTAACTCCTACGGTCGCATTGTATAGAATCTGATCGCTTTTTTGTGTGATGAAATCTATGTTCCAATCTCTTGAAAATTCCTGTACCCTATAGGGATTTAGAGCCTGAAAATATTCAGATGCATATTCGAAATTAAAGTTGGATTTAAGTAGGGTATTGTTCTCTCTATTAAGAATTCTAATGTCTGAAAAATTAGAGTGTACGGCTACACCAGTATTGTCGTTATTGTCGACCTCAGAGAACCTATTTAGGTCCACATTGCTTAAGCTCGCTTCTACATATAGGTCGGTACTATCGCTGATAGAATATCCAGCGGCAAATGTGGTGAGTTGTTTTGTTTGCGGCGGTACTAAATTGATAACAGGATCATAGTTGCCGTTATTTTCTCCTACAAAAGTGTAGACCCTGCCATTGGCCGCTATATCAGTATCAATGACATAACTACCCATCATATCTCCCACATTGGTAAAGAGTGCAGAGACTAAACCTTCTTCTGGTTCAGGGGCGTACACTAAGGTGCCGTCAGGCTGTATTCTGTATCTAATTATGTCTTCTGAGGCGCCTTCAGTAGGAATAAAAATACCGCTTCTGAAAGTATTGTTGTCTCCACCTTCGGTGAGTATACGTATGTCTGTGGTATCTAACTCAATATTGCTCGTCAGAGACTTACTATCTTGCTCATTGTAGAGATTAACTTTGAAGCGCCACTTGTCATTTTCTATAGTCGATTCTGTGGCATAGAGTGATCTAAGATAACGCTGTACAGTATACTCAAATTCTACGATAATTCTAAGGTTGGCGTTGATGATGAGATTAGGTGTAAATCGAATTTCAGAACGATTATAATCGATCACATAATCATTCTTTTCTCCTCTTGTGAGAAGTCTTCCATCGGCATATACTTTCTCTGTGCCAGAAAGCACTTGGATAAATATTTCGTTAGCCGCTCCTAATAATCTGTAAGGACCTTGGTTACCCTCTTGAATATCTATAAATTGTCTATTGAATTGGCCTCGTGATATAGCGAAGCTAGCTCTATTTGTTGTTGTCCATTCGCTGTTGATGTTTGTCTGATTACTTACGGATATTCCTTTTAGTTTCTTAAAATAATTCATAAAGTAGCTATCAGGTTTAGATAGTTCATAATCTCCCGCTATGATGGAAGTTCTATCTTTTTGTACTTCGATAAATATCTTATCAAACTCTTGAAGAACTTGAGTATTACCTTCTGGCTGAATTGGAATATTTTCATCTGAAATCGCAGCTCTAACGAAGAGCCCATTGCCGAGGTCTCCTTTCATCTGCATGTTGAAATTTGAGTTTAGAACGACATCTTGAGAATTTCCAAACGAAACCCCTCTACTGAAACTACCGCTGTATTCTAACTTATTGGATTGTATAAACCTTCTTCGTTTAAGTTCCTCTTCGTAATCGGAGTCTATTAATCCAAATCGGAGATCACTCTCCATAGAACTAGAGTCAATTATCGAAGTACTGTGAGCTATATTGAATGGCATAGTTCTGAACATTATGTGCAATGTATCTACCTGCCCGGTGCTGATGATTAAGGAATTATTATTGATTGTAACATCAGCAGAATCTTGATATTGGCCTTCAATCTCTACAGTACTCGGAAGAATAGAATTCTCGCTGTATAAAGTCGTATCGCCATCCAAAATAAGATAGTGATGCTGGATATTTGAGATCTGGGTTATTTGAGCATTGATACGATATATAGCTAACAGCAGTAGGCTTAGCGTAAGTATAGGTTTGACGCTAAACCATTTCAAATGATCTACATAAATTAAAAAAGAAGTACGTACCAAGTTTCTGTTTCTACCCGAAAGTTAATAACATCTCATCTTAGAAACACGCCTTACTGCCATTTTCAAACGTCATCTTGTATCATTCTAAGCTAAAAGACCAAGGGTTTACCTCATCATTTGTGTTCCAACCCGCAGGAATCTCCTCTGAATATTCACATAATTATAAATATTCAGCGGATAGTTATTAAAATACAGTAGACTCAGTAGCTGTTTTAAATTATAATTGACTCTTTTGTTGATGATTAACTCTATTCAGCTATGGTGATATGATACAATCATCTGATTATCAGGATGAAAAGAAGATTTTTTGTGGAATATTTTATTATTTCAATACACTTGAGTAGATCTACTTCTATTGTGATTTATAGATTTTAAATATTATTGGCATAGTATTTAGGACATACATATTGATAGAATTTATTAGGTGTAAATTATTGATAAATAACGATCTACGATAGAGTTCTTGTCATCTTCTATCATCTGATCTACTAAATTTTAAATTGTTATTTAATGTAGTCTACCAATGATTTCTAATGGTCAAAGACTGGACGTTAGTCTTAAAGAGGGTTAAAGTTGATATAATAAGCTGAAACGAAGTACATATTTAGGGTGCTTTGCTATATTTGCGCTTTATAGAAATTTGAACCATTTCTGAGAATTATAATCCATTAGAGTGTAAACTTGTGAAGAATGCGTAAAATCTACGTCGTGTTGTTTATCCTTATTGGTCTTACTGATCTAATCAGTCAGGAAAATAGGACATTTACAGGTGAGGGTAATAACCTTTTACATTTAGACTGGGGCTCTGCCGAATCACAAGTCCTGAGACAAACGACGGTTAACTATGCTGATGGATTTTCACAAGTTAACGACTCCCTGCTTCCTTCCCCTAGAGTCATAAGCAATTACGTATTTGATCAAACAGATAATATATTCGATAGTCATAATCTTAGCGACTATGTATGGGTATTCGGTCAGTTTATTGATCATGACATTACATTAGTTGAATCTGACAATAGAGAACCTATTTTATTAGAGATACCCGAAGATGACGAGCATTTTTCTCCTTCAGAATTTATAGTTACATCAAGAAATAAGGCCTTAGCTGGTACTGGAGATGCACCAGGTAATCCAAGACAATACTCTAATGAAGTATCTTCATATATTGATGGATCTGCAGTATACGGTTCTGATGCAGAAAGAGCTGAATGGTTAAGAGATCATAAAGGTGATGGAAAGTTAAAGGTATCAAGAGGTAATTTGCTACCGTGGAATACCATATCTGGAGAATTTTCTGATGATCTTCTTGATTCTGCCCCAGAAATGGCCGATGATACAAGGTCTCTTACTAAGTTATATGTTGCAGGAGATGTAAGAGCCAATGAAAATCCTTTACTTATAGGAATGCATACATTATTCGTCAGAGAGCATAACAGACTTTGTGATGAGCTAAGGATAAATCATCCTAACTGGACTGGCGATCAGATATACCAGAGAGCAAGAAAGTACGTAGGTGCATATATACAGAATGTTACGTACAGTGAGTGGTTGCCTGCTATGGGCGTGGTTCTACCTGAATATAGTACGTATAGAGCTTATATGGATGCTACAATCTCAAATGTATTCTCAGCAGCAGCATTCAGAATTGGGCATACACTTATTAATAGTAATGTCATAAGAATGGATAATGAAGGATCGGAGATCGAGCAAGGAAATATTCTATTAAAGGATGCATTTTTTAATCCATTTGCTATAGAAATTGCAGGTGGTATAGAGCCATATTTCAAAGGTATGGGAACACAGGCTATGCAAGAATTAGATTGCAAAGTGATTGATGATCTTAGAAATTTTCTATTTGGAGTACCTGGTGCAGGTGGTTTGGATTTAGCATCTATTAACATATTTAGAGGTAGAGATAGAGGAGTAAGTGACTATAATACTCTGAGATCAGATTTCGGGTTACCTAATGTGAGTGATTTTTCTGACTTTGTAGGGAGTGAAGAAGATGCCGAGCTATTAGAGCATATGTATAGTAATGTGGACAATATAGATGCATGGGTTGGAATGCTTGCAGAAAGGCATATGAGTGGAGCTATTTTTGGAGAACTTGTCATCAGAATTTTTGAAGACCAATTTCAGAGATTGAGAGATGGAGATAGATTCTATTTCGAAAATGATCCAGTATTTACACCATCGGATATCAACCAAATTAAGGCAACCAAGCTTCATGATATTCTAATGAGGAATACTGATATTGACATAATGCAGGAGAATCTTTTTGTAGCTATGCCTCATAGTGATATTCCTTCGGGACCTACATTGAATATGGAGCCTTTAGCTGCAGTGGCATATCCTAATCCAATAAACGACCATACAAACGTCAAAATCAATTCTGACACCGCTCAGAGGGTAGATCTCACTGTGTTTGACGCTAATGGAAGAACTATCCAGATAGGTCAATATGATCTCCTCCCTGGAGATAATAACTTATTCTTGGACTTCGGTTCAGAACTTCCTATCGGAATTTATAATGTCCTTATCAGCACTGATGAGCAATACAGACTTCTCAAGTTAATTAAGAATAACTAAGACCTTACACTCCTAAGTACTTTTACGGATTACTGTTAGAGCCATATCGTAATGGCATCTTATACCCTTATACCCTTATTTCCTTATACCCCAATACCCTTACACTTTATCCCACATTTCTATCTTATAGTAGCCAGATTTATCGGTGTTCACGGTTGTATTTGTACTACTCATAGACTTCTGCACACTGACCGAATATCATAGGATATACAATATTAATTTATAATAAATAAGTCGGCAACATGTAGTCGAATAGGTACGTAATTAAATCACATTATGTATTAAATTATAGAATAATATAAAAAATACCTTCATAGTAATTATAGCCCTAATTATAAGGGAAAATTCAGGATTATTCTGTTTTAGAATGAGATAAGAAAAGTCTACAATATGGTCGTAAAAGTGATTTTGAGAAACAATATTTCGTATTATAGATATTCGTAATGTGTATATTTTTCGGGCATCTCAGCCGATTTTGGCACCCATTTTGCTTTTAGACCACTATTAATCCGTCATTCGAATTTGTGGCGAAAACGAATTTTACAATTTAATATTTTACATGTCCGCAGTAAACAGCGTAATAGTAGATGTACAAAGTATATTCAGAGCTGGCCTTAAGGCTTACTTTGAACATACAGATGCCGTAGACATCGACATACGTGGGGAAGAAGATTCAGCAGAAGGACTACTACTTTTCCTCCACAAAAATTTAGAGACTCAGCTCGTCATAATGGATCTCAATCTCCCCGAGACAGATGGCTTAGATCTTATTCCACTAATTAAGAAACAGTTCAGAAACGTCAAGATTTTAGTTATGACAGCTTACGGCGATTATAAGTTCGTAGGCCAAGCCCTTAAGAATGGAGCAGACGGTTATATACTTAAGTCTAATGAACCAGTTCACCTTATAGAAGCTATTAATGATATCATGGACGATAAAACTTATATCGCTCCAGGTCTCCATATAACGCCGCCTAACGGCAGAAGACTAACTAATGGCAAGAAATCAATCTACGAAGATAGATTTGTCATCAAACAGAAATTAACGAAAAGAGAGCAAGAGGTATTAGAGCTTATCACTGAGGCAAAAAATAACAAAGAGATAGCTAAAGAATTATACATCAGTGATCAGACAGTCGGCGTACATAGAAAGAACATTATGAGAAAACTCGGTGTCAAGAATACAATCAATTTGATAAAGTTTGCATTTGAGAACCAACTCGTATAAATAAAATATAAATGATCTAAAACATTTTGACCCCCTCTCCCCATAGTCTGAACAGCTATAACAAGATTAAAATTTAAACTAAAGAGGCTTATGCCAGTAATTCAATTAATTATGAGAATTATAGAATTGTTCAGAATTCATAATCTAAAATTATCCGCTGTACTAAGTGGAATATTTATTATGATGCTAAGTGTGGAAAATAATGCACAATGTCCTATCTCCCTTGGATGTAATGATGCTATTCAGATTTCACTCGGATTTGATTGTGATGCAGAGATAACTCCAGAATTGATCTTAGAAGATGAAAGAGACAACTGTGCTTACATGGTAAACATCAAAACTGAAGATGATCGTATTGTTGAGACTACAGAAGTTGCAATGAACGGAGATCTTATTTTTCCGCGAGTTGATGGATCTTACATCGGCGATAGATGGAAGGCTGAGGTGTTCTTTGTTAATGATAATAATACTACGATAACCTGTTGGGGATTCTTCACTGTAGAGGATAAGTTGCCACCAGTTGTGTCGTGCATCGAGGATTTTACGGTTAATTGTAATGAAGATTTAACTGGATTGTTTTCCAGTTCTTCTTCTGTGACTTATACAAGTATGGGTGATGACTTAGACAGTAATCCTAATACAGTCACAGTAGCTATGTGTAAGCCTGACTCTGAAGATGAGCCACAACCATGGGAGGTTATTGAATCAGCTACATTAAGTTTCGTAGGCTTGTCTACTGGAAGTGGTAGCGCAAGTATTAATGGAAATGCTGTTCCATTTTCTGTGGCTAATAATATGATTAGTGGAGATATTATAGGAACTCAAATAGATACTTCAACTTGTATTAATTTTACATTTAGTGCTTCTTCCATTCCTGTTACAGGAATTAGTACAACTGTAAGTTCAGTATCATTTTTTGATTACCAAGTCTTAGACAATTGTGATCCTAATCTCGAAGTTATTGTCACACGTGACGAAACGGTTAGTCTCGATTGCGTAGATGATATTACAGCTGAGAGAGTTGTAAGATACTATACTCAGGATGATGCGGGACTTAGTGCAGATTTTTGTGAATTTAGAATCTCATTTTTGAAAAAATCATTAAGTGATATTGTTTTTCCAGAAAATTATACTGTTGATTGTAATGATGCACCTAACAACTTAGATCCTGTGAATACTGGTCAGCCAATGTTGGATGGTAATATCATAATGGATGAAGATAATCTATGTAGAATTAATGTTACATTCTCTGATGATACATTTAATTTATGTGGAGCTAATACAATAAAAATACTGAGGAGATGGACTGCCCTTGATTGGTGCTTAGGTCAATATTCTCAGAGTTATCAGACGATCTTAGTAGAAGATAATACACCACCTCTTGTTACATGTCCTGTTGATGATATGGTATTTGTATCTGGCACAGACTGTACTGCAACAGTGGTATTCAAGCCTTTAGATCCGACGGACAGGACAGGTGCTGCCTTAGTAACTGAATGCTCAGACGTATCTGTTCAAGTAGAATTCTTGAGAGGTGATGAGAGAGATCCAGATGATATAAATCAACCATTTAATTTGGCTACGCCAATAGGTAACAATATGTGGAGAGCAGATGGTCTGCAGAGTGGACGTAATTGGATCAGATATGTATTTACAGATGAATGTGGTCTTACTGCTGAATGTAGATTTGAAATAATTGTTTCAGACGATAATGCGCCTGTACCAGTTTGTGATCAGTTCACAGCAGTTTCTTTAGATGATTCTGGATGGGGAAGGGTATATCCGCCTTCTATTGATGATGGATCTTTTGATCAATGTGGAGGTCCTGTAGGTCTAGAAATCAGACGTTCAGATTCTGTTTGTTCAGGACAAAGTTCTGATAGAACATTTGGAGATTTTGTTTCTTTCTGCTGCGAAGAAGCTGGTGATACAGTGATGGTCATGCTAAGAGTCACAGATGATGGAGGAAGAAGTAATACTTGTGAGGTCAGTGTCGTCGTTCAGGACAAATCAGGATTCAGTATAACTTGCCCAAGCAGATTAAATATTGATTTGGACTGTTCAGAAATTAATAATATAGGAGTAGCTACTTATGGTACTGCAGCAATATCAGATGATTGTGGTGCAGGTGATATAAGCTTTGCGGATGTAGAAGATTTTGATGACCAGTGTGGTCAAGGAACTGTTGAAAGAACATTCTCTTTGACTATTAATGGTGTTACTGAGACGCTACCACAATGTACGCAGACGTTTAATTTCTCAAGTGATGTAGTTCTTACTCAAAGTAGTTTTGTATTTCCATCTGATAGAGAGGATGCAACTTGCGAAAACTTTAGTACGGATCTCGGAGATGCACCTACATTCAACGGAGTACCTGTTAATGAGGCTGCGTTTTGTGGAGACTTAACTTATACATTTGAGGATTTAGTATTTGAGCAAGTAGAAGGATTTTGTATTAAAGTGATTAGAACATGGACGGTAATTGATTGGTGCACACATGATCCTAACGTTAGTTCTACAATAGGTAAGTGGAGTGATATTCAGATTGTAAAAGTTTCAAATTCTGAAGGTCCTCAACTTGATGGTTGTCCGGATGATATGACTATAGATATAGAAGATAGTAGCTGTGTTGCGACGACAAGTTTTACAGCACCTACAGCTACGGATTTATGCAATAGTGAAGACTTGGATGCTGATGATATTGACTATGTGATAAATGGACCTGGTAATTTTTCAAGAAATGGATCAGGTAACATACCAAGCACAGCAATAGGCGTGGGGACATATAATGTAACATGGAGTGCAGAAGGCATATGCGGTGCAGTGAGTACTTGTTCTCATTCAATATTAGTTAGAGATATTAAGGCACCTACACCTTATTGCCTAAGTGGTGTGACTACAGTATTGATGGAAGCAAATGATCCTTCAGATGATCCATCTGTTGAGATCTGGGCTGAGGATTTTGATCTTGGAAGCACAGATAATTGTGGTCCAGTTCAAGTATCTTTCAGTTCTAATGTTAATGATCAATTTATGACTTTTGATTGTAGTGATATTGGTGTGACAGAGTTAGAAATATGGGTGACAGATAGTTCAGGAAATCAAGACTTCTGTACGACTACAATTGACATACAGGCCAATGATAATATCTGTGATACGCCAGTGGATACGACTGGTACAGGAACAAGAATAGCTGGACGAATAAGTACTGAAGCAGCGGACATGGTAGAAGGGGTAGAGGTTATATTACAAAACATGTTTAGTAATACAGTAGAGTTTTCAGAAACGAATACAAGCGGTCAATTTGCATTCTCAGATAATAATGCAAACGCAGACTACAGGGTTGCCGTTAGTAGTGGGAACGACTATCTTAATGGTGTATCTACTATAGATTTATTACACATTCAACGACATATTTTGGGGTCTCAGAAATTAGATTCTCCTTATAAAGTTGTTGCTGCAGATGTTGATAATAGTGCAAGCATTACAGCATTAGATTTAATAGAACTAAGAAAACTGATTTTAGGTATCTACGATGAATTACCTAAAAACGATAGTTGGAGATTCGTAGATAAAACGCAGAGCTTTAACGATCCTCTTACGCCTTGGCCTTTAGAAGAGTCTATTGACATTTATAATATTTCTGATGATATGATGTCAAATGATTTCGTAGCAGTCAAAATCGGAGATGTAAACAATTCAGTAATTGTCAATTATGACGATACCGCAATTGAAAATAGAACAGAAGGATCAACTAAGCTTACAAACGAAATCTTAGAGATAACAAATGGAAAGTACCTGATTCCATTTTATCTTGAAGACGTTCAACAGATACAAGGTATGCAAGTCAACTTAACAGTAGGTTCGCAAGCAAAGATTGTTGAAGTAGAGGCAGGGAAGCTCAAGCTAAATGCAACAAACTACAACCTTACTGAGAATGGAGTGAAAATATTATGGCATGATACAGAGGCTATTACAGTCGCAAAAGAAGAAGCCCTTTTTTATCTTACAGTAGTTAACTATTCTGGTGAATTTGCTAATGCTGCGATGCAGGTTGCTACTTCAGGTATGCAAAGTGAGCTCTATACACAAGATGATAGAATATTATCTCTTCAATTAGGTGTGAATGGTGTAGTAGAGAATAAGTTGTTTCAGAATACACCTAATCCATTTAGTGACCAGACTTTAATCCACTTCCATTTGTATAAGTCAATGGATGTGCAGCTTACTATATTTGATATGAATGGAAGAACCGTCCATACAATAGATAATAATTACGCTAAGGGAGATAATACCATAGAGATATTACCAAGCCATCTACAAGGGTCGGGCATTTATTATTATCAGTTATCTGCAGAATCATATATAGATTCGAGGAAGATGATATTTATAGAATAAAGAAATACTTACATTATTGAGAAATTTAAGTCTCTTTCAATACCTTTGGAAGAGACTTTTTTTATGCACACTTTGCAATCTTCTATCGTTATATATCTTGTTAGTGAGTCGTCTCAGAATTAGGCCCTAACATATTATGTATCCATCCTTCCCTAAATTTGGGGCTATTGAGTTTAATTTTATTCCAATATTTATGCTTATGTAGCTTATTTAGATGGAGATATTATTAATTTTGCAGTTAATTTTTAAATACCTGGTTATGATTACCAAGCTTATAAAAGTATCCTTTTTCTTATTGATGGCCTCTTTAGCAATAAGTCAGCCATTAGAATTCGAATTCTCTACTAATTCTACAGTTGTAGAAGGCGGAGTATATGAGGTGGACGTGTCTGTGTCCAACTTCGAAGAGCTACTTGCAGCTCAGGTCGGTATCTATTGGGATTCTACTGTGATGAGTATCGATACTCTTCCATTTATCACAACGTCTTTAGCAGACTTTAACAGACAATCTCTTAGTTTGCCTGAAGATAATCAGACAGTCGTAAAAGGTAAGTTAAAGCTGTCATGGAGTAGCTTGAGTCTCATACCTCAAGGATTACCTGATGGGACTACACTTTTCACAATGCGTTTTGATATTATAGGAGCAGCTTGTGATACCACTTCATTGACCTTGGGTGACCCTCAGCCTCCATTCTTAAGGATAGAGGTCATACACAACGAAAAAGATGAAATCGGCGCTATAGCTAATGATTTTCCGATAATGATACCAGGAACAGGCTGTGATGATAATCCACCTCCTCCTCCGCCAACAGATGATTGTGTAGATGGAGAGATACAATTAGTTTTTCCAGATATTTCAGCATCTAATGGTGACAATGTCTGTATTCCTATGACGGTTAACAGTTTTACAGATATATCTACTTTCCAAATGAGTGCTGGATGGGATCCTTCGGCTCTTTCTTTCACAGGCGTACAGAATAGTATACTATCTGGTTCAAGTCCTAATTCATTTAATGCGAATCAAGCTAACGGAACTGTTACGTTCGTTTGGTTTGATAATAGTACGGTCATGCCAGAAACACTGGCTGATGGTACGGCTTTATTTGAGCTTTGCTTCGATGTAGTAGGTTCTGGAGGAACTTCAACGCTAATAGCCCAAAGTACGCCTACAATTATTCAAGCTTCTAATTCTAATGGTGATGTCGTACCTACTTGTGAGGTACCTGGTACTATTTCTTTAGGTGGAGTAATAACTGATGATGAGTTTACTTTAGTTTCTGAAAGCGTAACGGCTTCGGAATCAACCGTTTGTGTTGATATTACTACAAGAAATTTTGATGATATAGTGACTGCACAATTTGCAGTGCAATGGGATGATAACATATTATGTTACAATTCACTAACCAATTTAAATCAGACACTTCCTCTATTTGAGTCTTTATTTAATCAAGTAGATGATGTTCTTAGATTTTCATGGAATAATCCAACTCCTGTAGACTTACCTGACGGAACGGTTTTATTTACAATATGTTATGATGTAAAAACAGGAAACTGTGGAGCGGCAACTCCTATCACATTTATAGGAGATCCTGTCCCTATTGAGATAGCAGCCTCTGGACCTGGTGGAGATGAGGTCATTCCTTTCGAATTAGATGAAGGTATAGTAACTGTGACTTTTGGTTGCACTGGAGTAAGTCGTCCTACCATTAATCCTGCTGTGACAGCGCCTTTATGTAATGGAAATAATAATGGTTCTGTCAATTTGCTACTTTCAGGAGGTACAGCACCATACTCATGTGCATGGGGACCTCCTATTAATACAACCACTACTGGACATACTTCTAATTGCCAACAAAATGGCTTGAGTGCTGGCACATATGGTGTAACAGTCACTGATGCCACAGGGAATAGTTCGACTTCCGCAGTAGTAGTAAGTGAACCTGAGGCAATTGTTATAAATGGTAGTACAACTCCAGATTCTGGTTCTGGCGGATCTATCAGTTTTACTATATCAGGAGGTACAGCCCCTTATACTCAGGAGTTTAATCCTCCAGTCCCTAATTTAAATAGTGTGCCAGCTGGTACTTACACTTTATTAGTTACTGACAACAATAATTGCCAGCAAACAAGTGTATTTACAGTCTCTACAGGAGATGTGGGTATAAGAATTGATGGAATATTTGCAGCATCTTGCGGTCCTGATGGTAGGATTTGCATTACTTGTACAGGAGGTACGGGCACGTATGGACTACCTACTGCAACTCCTCCGCTAACATTTGATCCCAATCAAGGGTGCTTTGTCAATGTTGAAGGAGGAACATATATTATAAGATGTACTGATTCTGTTGGAACTGTTGGAGAAACCACCGTCACTGTTAATACTCTAGCGCCTACGACATTAAGTGCTCAAGTAACAAATATTGAGTCTGCAATTTGTAATGGTTTAGGAGGGACTTTTGATGTATCGGTTTCTGGTGGATGTACTCCTTATAATATACAGGTCGGACTTGTAGGGGGGGCTAAATCAACTTATGATCCTAACAGAACCTATATACCGGGCGATTACGTTGTCTGCGTAACCGATGCTATCGGCACAGAAATAAATAGAAATTTCACAATAACTGTCGTAGGTAACGGTCCTATAGAAGTTTCTGCTACTGTTAATAGTCCAGCTATGTGTACTGGCAATGGGACAGTTACGACGACGGTAACAGGCGGGTGTAATCCGACTTGTTCCTTGCAGAATACAGATACAGGAGAAATGTTTGCGTGCAGCAATGGCTCAGTTGTATCACTTCCTGCAGGTAACTACATACTTTCTGCGACGGATAGTCAAGGTCAATCTAATTCTACATCATTTACGTTGGAGTCGCAAGCAGATGATCTTGTTGTTACATTAAATAATACGAGCCCTGCGCCATGTAATGGCATGGATGGCTCTATTTCATTGAATATTTCAGGTGGTTGTGGAAGTACAACCTGTACCATAGATATTGGAAACATGGGAACATTCCAACAATGTGATATTGTGAATGGAGCCATATCAGCACCCGCAGGTAATCACATCGTTGCCATTCGTGATGATTTAACTGGGCAAGTCGTTTCAATACCTGTAACCGTAATAAATGATCCAAATTCTTTTGATCTAATGCTTTCAGGTCAGACTTCAAGCTCTATAGATATTACTCCAGTTAATGCAGTAACACCAATTACTTATATCTGGACATTTCCTGATGGTACAACTGCAAATACTGAAGATCTGTCGGGATTAACTGTGAGTGGAATTTACTCCGTCTCAGCAGTAGACGGGGCAGGATGTTCTGCTGCATTATCCACAATGGTCACAGTAGATTCGAATGATGAATTGATCATAAATATCGAACTAAATAGTACGGTTGCTTCTCTATGTGGATCTGATGATGATTGTTCAGGTGAGATCGTTGGTACAGTTCTTAACGGAGTTGCGCCATATAACGTAACAATTTCTGATCAATTAGGTAATTCACAGACATTTCAGATTGCTCAAGCCGGAAGTTTCTCATTATCAAGTATTTGTGGAGGTAGCTACTCTATATCTGTGGTAGATGCTGATGGCATTTCAGATGACTTTGAAACATCTGTCACTGTGCCATCTCCTGACCCACTCACTATAGAGGAAGACAATATCGAATGTTCTGATGATGGAGAGTCTAATGGTTCAGTATCTGTGTTTGTTGAGGGTGGTAGCGGTGGATATGACTATATGTGGTCACCTACTCTTCCTAATGCAGGTCCTTCTAATGATAATTTATCTCCAGGAGTATACGTGTTGAATGTAACTGATGTAAATGGCTGTTCAGCTTCTATTTCGCTTGAAGTAGAAGATTGTGATGGTCCTAATATCGGAGATGATTGTGGGGTTGGATTAGCGGTTATGACACCTAATGGAGATGGAATGAATGATAATTTAATCATCACATGCTCAGAGATGCAAGATAATACTATAGCTATATATGATAGATATGGCAGAGTCGTATTCTCAGATACGAATTATAGCAATGGCTGGAATGGTATAGACATAGATGGCCAACCATTGCAAGAAGGTGCATACCATTGGGTTTACATATCTGACGGTCAAATAACGAAAGGAACAATAACATTATTAAGAGACTAATTCCTGTACTAGGATTTACATAAAATATAAGAATGAAAAAGTTAATTTTATTCATCACATGTATCATAATCGCTAATGTTCTTTCGGGTCAAGAAAGATATTTTGATGAAAGATACATTTCAACTATGTCTTTCCTCAATCCTGTACTAGTCAATCCAGGAGCGACAGGATACGAAGGAGAACATCATATACTACTTAATTATAGAAATGAGTGGGCTAGCTTTCCTGGAAGTGCAAAGTCAGTAATACTAAGTTACGATGGTCCTATCGCAGAAGGATTAGGAGTAGGAGCTTTGTTTTTATCAGACTCTAATGGTTCTTTAAATACAACAAAGTTTCAAGGTTCTATTGCATATACACTTGATACGCCTACCAATGTATTAGGATTTGGATTAGCTGCAGAATTTATTCAACATGGCCTCAATGCTGATGCATTGAGTGGGCCAATTATCGATAGAAATGATCCGACAGTAAATAATAGATTAGATGGTGCTAATTTCTTTGATGTGTCATTTGGTGTTCAGGGTATGTATAATGGAGTTCTTTCGTACGGATTATCATTACCATCTTTAGTAAGTTCTCAAATAAATGATAATTCAGGAACAATTGACGATCATGAAATAGGATATATATTTAATGTAGGTTATAAGTTTGATCAATTGGATTCTGGAATATCTTTAGAGCCCTCTCTATGGGTAAAAAAGCTAAATAATGTACCCTTCCATGCAGATATTAATCTTTTAGGTAGATTCCTAGAAGATAAGCTACGAGGTGGACTAAGTTATAGAGTTGGTGCAGATGAAAAATTAGGTTTCTTAATAGGTTTTAGCGTAAATACACTCAATTTCACTTATGCCTATAATGCAAGCCGCCATGACTTTCAACAGTATAATAATGGATCTCACGAATTATCAGTGAGGTTTGACATAGGGAAAGTTATGAAGAATGGATTTGGAGAAGACGATCTTATGGAAGATAAGATGATGGAAAATTAAATTTTTATACTTTGATAGTTAAAGCATTTGGACAGTCGCGTTTATATATTAAAAAAAATATATATATGAAATATACCAATGCGTCGGTACTGATGTGCTGAATTGAAAAACTATCTTTGTACAGTTGAAAAGTATGCTATAGGTATACTTATCACTAAGCTTTTATTTGAAAGAGAATTAGACGAAGAAAAAGACGAAATCACTTCACTATTACTCCTCAGATAATACACAAGGTTGGATTAAACTAAACCGAGGCATCCCCAGATGTATGGTGCCTATTTTATTTATAGTATTATTTAATTAAAATTTTTAAACTCAATCTCATGAAAAAAACGTACAACGTTTATTCAATTTTTGAGAAAACACGCGTTACAACAGGCCTCAGATCAATAGCTATGATGTTTGTTTTACTTGTATGTTTTCTTAGCTATTCGACAGAGTCTTCAGCTCAGGCTTATAATACTGAGCCTTCGACCAATGGTGTAGTTGCTGGACTCGACCTTTCTATAATTAAGGGATTTACTTTTGCTGAAGACAGTGAAGGTGCTTTAGTTATCTTAAAGAGAGAGGCACAGTCACTTCAAGAAGCGCCAGTTACTAATGGTGCTGCAGCCGAAGCTAGTTTCGCTTCTAAGAAAGTTTTCCTTGATACTGCGATTCAAAGTTTGCTCGATGGTAGAGAAGTCTCTGATTCTATGTTAGAGGCGTATCAAGGTACTGCATTATATGTAGACAACGTGTTTAGTATAGCTGTAGACGTAGATGGCATACTGACAACCTACGCAGGCTTACTCCAATAGATTTTAAGAAATTTCGATTATAACAAAACTCAATCTTATTTTATTATGAAAAAGATTTATTCATTAATTCAATTCTGCTTGGTGGCGATGGTGATATTCTCATCAGCGACAACAAGTTTGAATGCCCAATGCATGGATGGAACTACAGAAGTGACCGTTACGATGACTAACGAGACTTTTGCAGGTGAAAATTCGTGGATTTTATGGGATGCTACTGCTGGTATGACTATAGCAGGAGTAAATTCCGCTCCAGGTGCTGCTGGTGCAACAGCTTGTGCTAATACAACTGCTACTGGTGGTTGGATAAACAATCAGTCTGTTACCGCTTGTGCTATTGATGGTAACGTCATAGAGCTTTACACTTATGAAAGCTTCGGTGACGGATGGCAGAATGGTAACTTATTAGTGGAGACAACTGAAGATGCAACTGGATATGTTGCTACTGCTTGTTCTCCGCAAAATTTTGAATTGTACAATGGCGATAGTCCTGCTAGTGACAATGATTTAACAGCTGGAACTGGTGATGGCGGTATAAATTGTGCTGCAATTGGTGCTGGTGAGCTTGTTGCAAGTTTCACTACTGTTTGCATTTCTGGTTGTGATATAGTATGTCCAGCTGACGTTATTGCAGAGAACGATCAAGGTGTATGTATGGCAAATGTTGTCTTACCTCCCCCGACATTTGATCCAATGGGCTGTACTATCGAACAACAGGCCGATTTCGAAACAGCTACGACTGGCGATGTTGATTTAACATTCGTTGCATTGACATATGCTGGTGATGCGATAACTGTTCCTGCAGGACCTACTCCTGCTTCATGTGTGACAGAAGTCCCTTTTACAATTTGTTGGAATACAGATAATGGTGGTAGTGCAGCGGGTTTCGAGTCTGCTGAGATTACTTTCCCAGCACCTCTAATTAATCCAGCAGTGGTTGCTAACCTTAATGGTCAGTTTCCTGCTAATGGTACAACATTCCCTGCGGGCGCATCTGGTACAGATATAGCTCAAGGAGGTCCGCTTCCAGCAGCTACAGGTATGCCAGTTGGTAACGGTGATTGTACTACGGCTTGTATGGATATAGTTGTCAGTTTAGCAGATTACGCTAACTGGAATGGTGGTACTTTTACTATTGGAGCTGATGGTGGTGTTAATCTGTTTTGTGCAGCTAACACGATCAGTATTTCTACTACAGTTGCGACTTCTTGCGCTTCTTACGTAGTAACAGGTGTTCCTGGTTTTGAGCCTGGTGCTTCTCCTGCTTCAATTGCTGCTGGAGTTGATTTTCCATTAGGTACAACTACGGTATGTTATACTGCTACTGGTTCAGCAAATGGTGCAAGTTTCCCTATTTCATGTAAGTTTGATGTAACTGTTAATGATACAGAAGCACCTGTTCTTACATGTCCTGGAGACTTTACATTCAACCTACAAGGTGGTGAGTGTTGTCAAATATTCGAGTTTGAAGTATCAGCTACTGATAATTGTTTCATGGGTGATGGTTTCAGTACTTTGACTGGGCCTTTCTGTGATCCTTGTGCTGATCCTACTCAAGGATCTGCTTTAGCTTGTCCTACTGGTCCTAACTCAGTCATTCAGCTAATAGATAATGTTTTTGCTGGAGATAGTTTAACGGAAGTTTGTTTCAATCAAGAAACATTCAATACAACTACTTCAGGTGTTATAAATGTATACTGTTACGATGGAGTAAATATTCCATTTGATGACGGTGCTGGAACATTCGTTCCTTTTGCTTCTGCAGATTTAACATTAAATGATGCTAATAGTGGAACTTGTGTGTGTACACCATTTGAGAGCATTGTTGTTCCAGCCGGTTGTACAACTATAGCGATTGAAGTATTTAATGCAGTTGGAAGATCAGTTCAAACTCCTGCTAACTGTGATGGTGAAATGGCTACAGGTATGAATACTTATTTAAGAGCTCCTGTTTGTGGTGCTGCTGTGCCGACATTATTCAACACAATCGGATTTAGTTTAGATGCTGGTTTTAATGCTACATTCAGATCTGCAGAATTAGTTTCTATTGATAATAATGCTACTCCTGGTAATCCTGGTTTCGATACATTTAACGAATTCGAATCAGGTGATGAATTACCAATTGGTATTCACTGTTTTGCATATGTTGCAACAGATAGAGCTGGTAATGTTTCTAACTGTGATTTCTGTATAACTGTAAATGGTGTTCCAGAATCACAAATAGTAAATTCTTTAACTTGTAATAATTCAGTTAATCTTTCTTTAGATGAAAACTGTCAAGCGTTTATAAGTGCTGATATGTTCTTAGAAGGAGGTCCTTACGGATGTTACTTTGATTGTTACGAAGTTTATATAACTGATGAATTTGGAAATAATGTTGTTTCTGGTTGTGGCGATGCAGCTACTAAAGTACCAGGTGGTGACCCTGTATTTCCTAATACAGATGTAAATGATGTAAATGGTTGTGTAATTGATATCCCTTGCGGAGAATACACAGTTATGGTTTATGATAGATGTAACGATAATACTTGTTGGGGTAATCTAGTAGTTGAGGATAAGATCGCTCCGATCGTAATCGCTCCTATTGATATTACACTGAACTGTCTTATGGATACTGAGCCTGGTGAAAACACTGTTGAAGGTGTAGAAGCTTTATCTTTAGTTGATGAAGCGTTTACTTTCAGTGATGCTACAACAGGTCTTGTATATACTTCTACTCAGACACTTGTACCTCCTGTTTCTGGTGCAGTTATTACAGATATAAATGTAGACGTAGATTTTTCTCACAGTTGGGTTAATGATTTAGATATTGTACTAACTGGACCTAACGGTGCTACTGTATTCTTAACTGATTCAGATTGTGGAACTCAAGATAATATCTTAGCAACTTTTGATGAAGAATCAGGAACTGCTATTGGTGGATGTTCTGGTTCATTTGGAACAGCTCCTCATGAAGATTGTACTGTAGAACAAACTAGCTTTACTTTAAATGGTAGTTTTGAAACAGCAAGTTTCTCAAATAACGGTTTAGGACTTGACCAGTGGTATGGCCTACCAGTATCTGGTGATTGGACCTTAGAAGTATTTGATAACACTGGTGGTGATGGTGGATGTCTTAAAGAGTTAAATATGAATTTTGCCTACACTGCATTTACAACTGGTATGCCAGTTATAGAGAATGGATGTGGTGATGAGACTGTTACATTCCAAGACGAAGTCTTTGATAACGATTGTGATGGTACAATCATAGTGAGAACTTGGACAGCAACAGATGAAAAAGGAAATAGCGGAACTGCACAGAATACTATATTAGTTGAACAAATTGGATTAGACGCTGAGAATATTCAGTGGTTCTACCCTGAAGAGACTGTAGATTTAACTTGTGATGCTTGTGTGACTCCAGAATGTATTTACGATTTCTTTAGAGCACAGTGGATAGCAGATAATCCTCCAGCTTCACCAGAAGTTGCTGATTCTGAAACTTACATTGCTAGCGCTAACGCTGCTGGTGTAAGAAATGCTTATCCTTTCTTCTTAAATAGAGAAGGTTTACAAGAGAGATTTGACATAAATAACTGTAACCTATTTTTCTCATTCTCTGACCTAGTACTCCCTACATGTGGTCCTGATTGTTCAGGGAATAGTAAGATTATCAGAACTTGGACAGTATTAGACTGGTGTTCTGGTGAGACATCTGAAAGTGTTCAGGTTATTAATGCAAAAGATACTGAAGGTCCTACTATTGATTTAGTAGAGTCTATCACAGTGAGTGCATCTATACATGATTGTTCAGCGAACTTTATATTACCGACTCCAGAGCATTTATTTGATAATTGTTCAAGTGAGGTAACTTATACAGTATACGGTGCACCAGGTACTATTACAGATGAGAGTGCAAGTCCGTTCTTTAGTAACGGTGAGTGGAGAGTAGTTGGATTACCTAAAACAATGGAACCAGCAACATATACTTATGCTGCTGAGGACTGTTGTGGTAATGTAACATTAGCGATTTTAGAAGTTAACGTTGTTGACGGAACACCTCCTATCGCAATAGGAACTCAGAACATAGTAATTAACTTGACTTCTTCTCCAACTGATCCAGATGGTGGTTTAGCTAAGTTATTCAAAGAAAGTGTTGACAATGGTTCACATGATGGTGGTTGTGGTCCTGTAAGATTAGCAATTAGAAGAACAGATGCTGTTACACAAACTGCTGCAAGAGGTGGTAATATAAACGGTTGTGGTTCTGATGGTGAGATTTATAATAATGCAGGTGATGTATGGAATAATAACTCTACATTCTTCAACTTTAATGATGTACCTGTAAATTCTCAGCCTACTGATCATAGTTTATTTGATACTGATAATGGTGATTTTGTTAAATTCTGTTGTAATGATTTAGCGAGTCCTAATGCATTAACAGATGCAAATGGTATGACATATGTTATCATTGAAGTAGAGTTAGGTGTATGGGATGATGCTAACATGGACGGAATTCCAGGAACACCTGGTGATCAGTTTGCAAGAACTTGGGTTAACGTAAGAGTTGAGTCTAAGTTAGAAGCGACTATAATTTGTCCTCCACTAGTTAAGATAACTTGTGAGATGGATGAGACTGATTTAAGTATCACTGGTACTGCTACTGGTAACGCTACTTGTGGTGGTCTTAATACTACTTTCATGGATTTATGTGGTCTTGATATCAATCAAGATATGGAGATCGATGAGTTTGAAGGAACTGGTACTATTAATGAGGTAGGAATGTGCTACGACGTTAATGGTGACGGTGTGATTGCTAATTTTGATGGTGATGGCGAAGATATTGGTGAGGATTTCTTCAATAAAGCTTGTCACTATGGTCCAATTACAAGATACTGGACAGTAGAAGGAACAGATATTAAGTGTAGACAAATAATCATTATTGAGGAGCCTGCTGGTGTATTTGCTGGTAATGGTTTAGATCTTAACGATGATGGTGACTGTAACGATCCTGGAGAGATTTGTCCAGTAATCGATTGGCCTTATTCAAGAAATGACTTTGTTAATTTAGTTGTTAATGATGGTGCTCAGTCTGATTGTAATGGTGACGGTTCAAGAGATGCTGTATCAGCAAATGATATAACTTTAGTTGCTTCAGATGGAAGAGGATATGCTGATTACGCTGAAGTGTCATTAGATTGTATTGATGCTTTATGTGAGGAGCCTGTATGGGTTGACGCAAACTGTAGCTTAGTAGGATGGTCATTAGATTCTGATACTTTCTTCTTTGAGGGAGATGCTTGTTTAAAAATCATAAACACTTACACAGTTATTGACTGGTGTCAGTATAATCCTAACAGTCTTGATCCTCAAGGAATTTGGACTTGGACTGTAGTTGGTAAGTTGGTTGATCCATTCCCTCCTGTAGTTACTGCAGATAACGGAATGTTCCCAGCTATCCCTGGAGGTAGTGGTTCAGTGAATCCAACAACTGGTGCATGTGTAGGTTTTGCAACAGCTTCAGCTATTGCATTTGATACAAGTGTTGATGATGATGGTGAAGTAATTGATAATGCATGTCCAAGCCAATGGTTAAAGTGGAATGTATATGTTGATATAGGAGCTGATTGGGTATTCGATAGAGAGTGGAGTTCTTTTGTACAAGAGGATTTAAATAACGCTTCTGATCCATTATGGTCTGAGGATAATGCAGCCGATAACATAGCTGCTTATGGTTACACGATACCTGATGTTAGAGTTGGTAACAGAGGAGGTGTTGATAATGCTACAGATTTCGCTACAGAGCCTAATTTTGAGTATACAATCAATATTCCGGATGCTATTCCAGCTGATTGTGGAGAGACACAGCATAGAGTTGTATGGAAGGTTTATGATGGTTGCGGTAACGTATCATCTACAACAAGTTTCTTTACAGTTTCAGATATGAAAGCACCTACACCTTACTGTGTTAACTTAAGTACTGCATTAATGGCTGATCCTGATGGAGCAGGTCCAGAAGTATCTATGGTTGAGTTGTGGGCAATTGATTTTGATTTCGGAAGTTTCGATAATTGTACGGAACCTGAAGAATTGAGATTTACGTTTACAGATACACCACCAAGTGATGATCCTGATTACATAGAAGACAGAAGATCTTCTGCAAGAGCATTTACTTGTGATGATTTAGCTGGAACAACAAATGCTGTGCTTACAGTACCTGTATATGTATGGGATGGATGTGACAACTTTGATTTCTGTTTAGTTAATCTTAGATTAATTGATAACAATCCTGAAGGTTGTACTGATAACACTGGTACAGGAAGTATTGCAGGTACTATAGTAACTGAGTTTGGTGAGACAGTAGAAAATGTAGAGGTTACTAATGAGGATATGATGGATCTCTACGAAGAGAATAAGATGACTGATGATAATGGTGATTATGCGTTCGATTATGCACTTATGTCTCATGATTTTGAGGTGTCAGCGACTAAGAATGATGATTACTTAAATGGTGTAAGTACTTTAGACCTTGTTATCATACAGAGACACATCTTAGGAAGTGCTCAGTTAGATAGTCCTTACAAAATGATTGCTGCTGATGTTAATAATGATAAAGCTATTACGGCGATTGATTTAATTCAGCTTAGAAAGTTAATCTTAGGTATCTATGATGAGCTTCCTAATAATTCAAGTTGGAGATTCGCAGATGCGAGTACTACTATTGATGCAACAAATCCATGGAATACTATTGACGAAACAATCAACATCTATAATCTGACATCAGATATGATGGATGAGAACTTCGTTGGTATCAAAGTCGGAGATGTTAATCAAAGTGTTGTAGCTAACCTTTCTTCTACGTCTACTGAGAGTAGATCTGCTTCTTCTATCGATGTGTTATTCGAAGACAGAGCTATCGAAGTTGGTGAGTTAGTTGAGTTAGTAATTACAGGTGAGTCTATAAATGACTTATATGGATACCAGTTTACTTTAGAAACTGAAGGATTAGAGTTAGTAGAAGTAGAGTCAGGTCTTGTAGAAGTGACAAATGCTAACTTTGGAGCTTTAGGTAATAAAGTGACAACGAGTTGGAATACATTATCTCCAATTAACGCTAACGGCGATTTATTCACTATGACTTTCAAGTCTAACGTATCTGGTCAATTATCAGAGATATTAGATTTAAATAGTAGTGTAACAAGAGCTGAGGCTTATGTAGGTGATAATCTTGAAATATTAAATATCGATCTTAGAAATGGTGGTGGTGATGTGAATTATGCTCTATACCAAAATGAGCCTAATCCATTCTCTGATAAAACTATCGTAGGATTTGATATTCCTGAAGCAGGTGCTGCAACGCTTACTGTACTTGACGTAACTGGAAAAGTACTTAGAGTTATTAACGGTGACTATGCCAAAGGTTACAATGAACTAGAGTTGAGTAAATCAGATTTTGGTAGTGCAGGAGTTTATTACTATCAGTTAGATAGTGGTGACTACACAGCTACTAAGAAGATGATTATAATCGAATAGTACTAGAATAAAATCGGTTTTTGGGATGGCCTCTCTCCACTTGTGGAGGGGGGCTTTTTTATATTAAAAAAAACATATATGAAAAATATCTAATATGAGGTAATACAACATATTACAATTTCCCTACATTTGTCTAATCAAATAGAGTATCTCTCAGTATTCTAATTGATACCTAACCTACCACATCCAGAAGAAGTAATAGATCCTTAGATAGATTTAATATTTAATCATTTGGGTATTAGCGTATGCAATACACCCAGAACAGTAATTTAAACGAGGATCTCATGAAGTTTTTGAATCAATTATGTTGTAAGTCGATATCTACTTATGCTATGTACATAGCATTATTGATATGTGGCAATTCCCTAAACCAATTATCAGCCCAGTGTTCTTTAGCATGTAATGGCTCTACGCAAGTTTCTTTAGATAGTAACTGTGAAGCATTGATAACAGCTGGTATGATATTACAAGACACTACTTCTTGTAATATGGGTAGCTTCTTAGTAACTGTAAGAGATGAACATGAAAATGTTATACCTACAAGTCCAATAGCAACATCTGACCTAATAGGGAGGGTAGCAAGTGTAAGGGTTATGGATACTAATAGTGGTAACTCATGTTGGGGATTTATAACAGTAGAAGATAAATTAGGACCAATAGCCAGTTGTCCTACAGGTAATGTATCACTTAACTGTGCAGTTATGAATGCATACCCTGGTCCAGAATTTATAGATAATTGTGATAGTTTAGTAGAAACAGTTTTACTTAGTGAGTCTATAGAAACTCTATGTGATCCTGATTTCATAAAAAGAATAACAAGAACATATACGGCATTTGATAGCAGAGGAAACCAATCTCCTGCTGATTGTACCGTTACTATCGATTTAGAGAGAATAGATACATCTCTAATTATATATCCTATGGATTTTGTTTCAAGGGATGATACTCAATTAGATTGTAGCGGTGATGATTACGATCTGAATAACAATAATTATCCTGACCCTAATGAAGTAGGTGTACCAAGATATCCTACCAATTTTAACGGAGTATTAGATACATTTGATTTATTTCCATTCCCAGATGTGTACTGTAATACAGTTGTGACATTTACAGATACGGAGCTTCCATTAATAGGATGTACAAGAAAAATTATCAGAAGATATGAGTTAAGAGAATGGCACTGTATGGGTGAAGTAGTTGATGTGCATATTCAAACAATAGAAATAACTGATAGAACAGCTCCTACATTAACATGTGGAGAGAATATAACTGTTACTACAAATACAATAACTGGTTCTCAATCTTCTGTACATGGTGCAGTCACTTGTGGAGCAACTCTGAATTTAGGATTGCCTACAGTAACTGATAATTGTGCTGATTTGAGTGATATTACAATTGACTTATTAACTCCTGCAGGTACTATATTTGATTATGACTTGTCATCTCAAGTTACCTTACCTTTAGGATTAAGCTTAGTTCAATTTACAGCATTTGATAATTGTTATAACTCAAGTGATTGTATTATCCATGTCAATGTAGTAGATAATACACCCCCGGTAGCAGTTTGTGATCAGAATACTGCAGTATCATTAACAACTGGTGGTGAAGCCGTAGTTCCGGCTGGAAGCTTTGATGATGGATCATATGATGATTGTAATGATCACTGTATGTTAGTCAGAAGAATGACGCCAAATGGTTGTGAGCAAAAAGCTCCTGAATTTTGTGATCTACAATTAATAGGTAATAATAATGGTAGCTACTATTATCTTTCAACTTATGATATTACAGCTGATATAGCTAAAGGAAGAGCAGGCGCTTATGGTGGTTCATTAGTAGTTTTTGATTCAGAGGAAGAAGAAGAGTTTGTTGTTGACGCAGTTAGAAGTACTTATTCTGGAAGATTCTGGATAGGTGCTAAAAGATTCTCTAGTGGATTCCAATGGGATGATCATACTGATTTTGCATATACAAATTGGGGTATGGGTCAGCCATCAAATGGTGTGAATGAGGATTGTGTTATGGTAACACCTAATAATGATTGGAATGATGCATCTTGCTTTGGCGAGTGGAGATATGTATTAGAAATAAAAGATGTAAATGGATTTAGTGAAATAACTAACTTCTGTTGCTCAGACGTTGGGATCGATCAGATGGTCGTGTTTAGAGTTGTTGACCTTTTCGGAAATTTTAACGAATGTATGGTTAACGTTAACGTACAAGATAAGTTAGCGCCACAGATAATCTGTCCAGCTGATCAAACCGTAGATTGTGGTTTGCCATTTGATTTATCTAATTTGGATTTAGTATTTGGAACTGCTACTGTCGTAGATGACTGTGGAGCTAATGTAGTGGATAGTCCTGATAATCAAACGAATCAATGTAATATTGGACAACTTATAAGAACATTTACAGCTACAGATAATGGAGGACGAACGAGTACTTGTAAGCAAACTATTACTTTTGAAAATGATAACGTATTTGATTCTAATGATATAGTTTGTCCGAGAGATACTACGATAGTAGGTTGTACGGCAGTTGCTGACTTAAGTCCAGACTTATTAGGTTTGCCGCAATATCCAAGTGATAATTGTGATCTAATAGGAGTAGACTTTGATGATGAAGTATTTACTTTTAATAATCAAAGCTCTGACGCTTGTCTTAAAGTTCTTAGAACATTTAATATAGTAGACTGGTGCCAGACTGATCCAGTTTCAGGATTCTATCCTGTATTCAGTTGCCAGCAGGTTATAAAAGTATCTAACGGAGTAAAACCAGTGATATCAGGTTGTAAAGCTGAGCAAATATGTACTTATGACTCTGAATGTCAGACTGGATTTATAGATCTAGTGGTAACTGCTACTGATGATTGTACAGAAGCGGCTAATCTAAGCTGGAGATATCAGGTGTTTGCTGGAGAATTAGGATTGGGACCTGTTAACTTTAATAATCCAATATTGGACGTAAGTGGAGATGGTGATACAGCAGATGCAAGTGGTAAGTACCCTATTGGATCTCATGTCGTAAGATGGACCTTCTTTGATAGATGCGGTAATGCAACAACTTGCGACCAACCTTTCACAATACAAAGTTGTAAAGCAGCTACTGCATATTGTATAAGTGGATTAGCCGTGGATCTTATGCCAATCGATAGTGATAATGACGGTACAGTAGACTTTGGAATGGTAGAATTATGGGCTTCAGATTTTGATGCTGGTAGTTTCCATCCATGTGGTCTGGAGGTATTTTTATCATTCTCTCCAGATACTTCTCAAAGAAATATGACATTTGATTGTACTGACATAGGAATGAATTCAATAGATATATATGCATCAGTAGAAGGACCTGAAGGTATACTGATACAGTCATTCTGTACGACATTCTTAGATGTTCAAGATAATACTGGAGCATGCGTAGGTCTTAGGCCTGTGGTAGATGTAGATGGTGAAGTCTATACAGAAAATTTTGAAAAGGTTTCTGATGTAGATGTGACATTAGTTGGGGGTAATCTTTCAGATCTAACAAATTCTGATGGTGAGTATGCCTTTCCAAATATGCTAACGGGTGGCCAGTATACGGTAGATCCTTACAGTAACGATGCACCTTTAAATGGTGTCTCTACCTTAGATCTAATAACAATACAAAGACACATCTTAGGTGATGTAGCTCTTGATAGTCCTTATAAGATAATAGCAGGAGATATTAATAAAGATAACAGTCTATCTGCAATAGACTTAATAGAATTGAGAAAGTTAATATTAGGTGTGTATGATAACTATCCTAACAATGATTCTTGGAGATTTGTAGATCAGTCTTATACATTCGTTGATCCAACTAATCCTTTTGCTGAATCATTCCAAGAAGATTATGTGATTACTAATCTTGATAATGATATGCATATTGATTTCGTTGCAGTCAAAGTAGGAGATGTTAATGGTTCTGCAGTAATGAATGCTAACAACTCATCTATCGATAGGAGAAGTGATAAAGCTATAGAAATTAAATATCCTTCTATGGATATACAGAAAAATCAAAATATTGAAGTGCCTTTCTATGTACAGAGTAATGGAGTAGAAGGTTACCAGATGGAATTATCATTTGATTCAGATGTATTATCTAATGTTATTTTAAGCAATGCTAACAATACATTAAATGAGTCTAACTATAGAATTGTAGGTAATCAGATATCAATAAGTTGGAATGGTATTTCAGATTATTCATCTGATATATTATTTACATTAAGTGCTCAAGCAACTGAGTCAGCATCATTGATGAATTCATTCAGAATTAATGCAGATAGAATAGCTCCAGAAGTATATGGTACTAATGGCGATATCAACATACCAGTGATTAAGGCTATAGGAGCAGATACAGATAACTTAGAATTTAAATTGTATCCTAATCAACCTAATCCATTCTCTATGGAAACTGAAGTAAGCTTCTCAGTACCTACTGATGGCGATGTACAGTTGACTGTAGTAGATGTAGAGGGAAGAGTAGTGCAGTCAGATATGACATACTATACAGCTGGTACACATACAGTAAAATACCAGTCAGCTGATTTAGGAGTTGCAGGTATTTACTATCTAACAATTAAGACAAATAGTGATAACGCTACCATGAAAATGGTAATGCTAAAATAATATCATAAAGATTTACTGTTTTTGGGATGGGGCCCCTCTTCATTAAGTTGAAGGGGGTCTTTTTTTTGAACTATTTTAATGTAATTATATTATAGTTTTATGGGAAGGATTATGGGCATAGATTATGGGATGAAAAAATGTGGCATTGCTGTTACTGATCCTATGCAAATTATTGTAAGTCCATTGAAAACAGTCAAAACGACTTCTTTGCTCTCGTACCTAAAAATATATTTTGTCGAAGAGCAAGTTGATAAGCTAGTCTTTGGATATCCGACTCACAAGGATGGTCAACCGACTTATGTAGTTGATCTAATTGAGACTTTTAAAATCCAATTGCTCAAACAATTTCCTAATCTGAAAGTAGATTTTCAAAATGAAAATTTTACATCTTTGCAAGCTAAGGAGATAATGATAAAGAGTGGTCTGTCTAAAAAACAGAGACAGGATAAATCAAGAATAGATAAACTAAGCGCTGTATTAATATTACAACGTTACCTTAAGCACATATAATAATGATATTACCTATTTACGCATACGGCCAAAAAGTTCTTAAAAGAAGAGCCTCAGATATAGATCAGGATTATGATGGCTTAAGTGTGCTTATAGAAAATATGTGGGAGACGATGTATAACGCAAAAGGTGTAGGTCTGGCAGCGCCGCAGATAGGTCAGAGTATAAGATTGTTCTTGGTAGATACGATCCAAATGCAAGAAGAGGATAAAGAAATGAAGGGTATAAAGAAAGTATTTATAAATCCAGAAATCATAGATGAATCTGGAGAGGAGAAGTCTTATGAAGAAGGTTGTTTAAGTATCCCAGATATCAGAGGAGATGTAAAGCGTCTATCAGAAGTAAGTATTGTATATTATGATGAGAATTTTGAGAAGCATGAAGAATCATATAATGGCATTAATGCAAGAGTGATTCAGCATGAGTATGATCATGTCGAAGGAAAATTATTTACTGAGATGCTCCCCCCACTCAGAAAACAACTTGTCAAAAGAAAATTAGAAAATATTAAGAAAGGGAAGGTGAGGGTTGATTATAGAATGAGGTTCGCAAGATTATGATTTATTTTCTTCCAAAATCTGCAGGTATTTCTCCCCATTTAGCTGTGTCCCACTTTACAATTCTTGTTACATAATCGTTTTTCTCGAGCCATGACAGAGCCCTTTCCATCAATTGGAATATTTCTTTGTTTTTATCGGTTCTACTTAAAGTCGTTTTTACTTTCTTATTGCGTACCCAGCTCATCGCAGTTTTTGAGTCAGTGTATATAATTGATCTTGTATTATTTTGTTTCTTTAATAACGCAAGACCATGAACCAATGCTAAGAATTCACCTACATTATTAGTCCCATCTCTATAAGGTCCTTTAAGAAAAAGTTCTTCTTTAGATATAGTGTTTACTCCTCTGTATTCCATTATACCTGGATTACCACTACAGGCTGCGTCCACTGAGATGCTATCGGCTATAATATTGGGATTGTATGTTGTTGCTTTACCTTCTTTACTAACTTTCTTATTTCGTTGTAGAAATGTATTCGGCTTACTTCTGAATGCAGCTTCAGCTTCTTCTAATTGTTTGAAGGATTTATACTTGGCATCTGGATAACCAACTACTTGAGCCTGACATTCTGCCCAGCTATTATAAATGCCGGGTTTTTGACCTACCCAGACAACATAATATTTACTTTTGTTATTCTTGGCCATTGATAAAAAACATATATTATAAATTAGTTATGTATATCGACACACATGCTCACCTATATTCTGATAAACTTATTGACAATATTGATAAGCTTATAGATAGGGCTTTAGAAAGTAAAGTTAAGAAGATTTTTATGCCTAATATCGACTTAGAATCTATAGGTGCTATGCATGAGCTCGCTGATAAGTATGATTCTACATGCTATGCCATGATGGGCTTACATCCTTGTTCGGTAGCAAAGAACTTCAAGGATGTACTCGATGAGATGAAGGCACATCTTGATGGAGATAGAAGGTATTATGGGATAGGAGAGACGGGCATTGATTTATATTGGGATGTTAGCTTTAAGAAAGAACAGATCTCTGCTTTCGAAGTACAAATAGAATGGGCCAAAACCTTTGATCTACCTATAATCATTCATTCAAGGGATTCTTTAGATCTTACTATAGATATAATATCGCAACATCAGGACGGTAATTTGAATGGCATTTTTCATTGTTTTAACGGTACTAAAGACCAATGCCGTAAAGTAGCAGATAATAATTTCTGTATGGGATTAGGGGGAGTTATAACTTATAAGAATGCGAAATTGGATGATATGGTCGCTTATATGCCTAAGGAGTATATGCTTTTAGAAACTGATGCTCCATACTTAAGCCCCACACCTATGAGAGGTAAATCCAACGAAAGCAGTTTTATACCATATATTGTAAATAAGATATGTGATGTTAGGAGTGAGACAATTGAGGAAGTAGGAGAATATACAACGGCAAATGCTAAAAATATTTTCAAACTAAAAGACTGAAAAGAGTACATTTGACAAATGTTAAGGAGAGTTGGCCGAGTGGCTTAAGGCGCTCGCTTGGAAAGCGTGTATACTCCAAAAGGGTATCAAGGGTTCGAATCCCTTACTCTCCGCTTTTTTAGTTTTGTAGTTAGATAGTAGGATTATTCCAAATTGATAAAGAATATAATTGTTCCTATCAACACCAAAAAAAGTAATTCTTACATCTTAGTTATATATGTGAAGAATTTTACATAAGAAATACAACTAAATAACAGTATAAAATATGACATACATAATTATACAACTAATACAAATATTTCTATTTTAGGGTTTTTAAACCAATTTCATTACAGACTTACAAGAAGAAAATTTAACGTCATGCAAAAATTACTTTTTACATTTTTAATAATTTGTGGAATAAGCCTTTTAGGTTTTTCAGACTTAGCGGCTCAAGAAGCAGTAGCCGAAGAAGGTGGAATGTTTCAAGTACTCAAAGAAAAATTCATAGAGGGGGATTGGAAGTTTATGAGTCTTGTACTTGTAACTCTTATTCTTGGTCTTGCTTTTTGCATTGAGAGAATAATAACACTTAATATAGCTACAACTAATACATCTAAGCTATTATCACGCATTGACGAAAGGCTTGCCGATAGCGATCTTGACGGAGCACAAGAAGTAGCTCGATCTACTCCTGGTCCTACTGCAAGTGTATTATATGAAGGATTAAGAAATGCTCATAATGGCCCAGAAGCTGTAGAAAAAGCAATCGTATCTTACGGAAGTGTACAGATGGGATTATTAGAAAAAGGTCTTGTTTGGATATCGTTATTTATTGCCATAGCACCGATGCTCGGTTTCATGGGTACAGTAATAGGTATGATTGAAGCCTTTGATAGAATCCAAGAAGCAGGAGATTTATCTCCATCTGTTGTGGCAGGTGGTATCAAGATAGCCTTACTTACGACTGTATTTGGTCTTATTGTGGCTATTATCTTACAGATATTTTACAACTATATAGTATCTAAAATAGATGGTATCGTCAATAAAATGGAAGAATCTTCTATTGGATTGGTAGATGTTATGGCTAAAAATGGCTTATTCAAGTAATCGGATTTTATAATTTTCAAAAACAATAAATAAAAATTATGAAATCACTTTTCACATTACTAACTAAGAGAGGGCAGCTATTTGCTCTCATATTAGCCATAGTATGCATCGTAATTGTATTTGCATCAATCATGAGTGGTTTAGGCAGTGCAGGTTATGATACAAGTCTTGATTTGGTTCCTATTATGCAAGATGAGACCAACACACAATCATTTAACTTTTTTAGTCCAGCGGTCAAGATACCTTCATACCTAGCAATTATTTGCTTCTTTATCATGATACTTGGAGTATTCAAGGATATATTTTCTGATCCTAAAGGGTCTATGAAGATGATAATTGGATTGGTTGTTTTAGCGGTTGTGTTTTTCGCCCTCTACAGTTCGAGTGCAGCAGAAAATACTGGTAAGATAAGTCTACTCGTTCAAGAGTTTGACGTCAGTGATAATGTTAGCAAACTTATAAGTGGCGGTATTAAAACCACTGTGGGTCTAACTGTTGTTGCAGCCATAAGCATGGTATTAATGGAACTTTGGAACATGTTTAAATAAGATATTATGCCAGGTAAAAGAGAAAGAAAAGCACCCGAAGTTAATGCTGGCTCTATGGCCGATATAGCTTTCTTGCTATTAATATTTTTCTTAGTGACAACGACGATTGCTGTAGATAAAGGGGTACTAGTAAAGTTACCACCTTGGTCTAATGAGCCACCTCCAGAAATGAAGTTGAATACAAGGAATGTATACTCTGTTCTCGTTAATGCTAATAATGAATTATTAGTAAGAGGAGAGCCTAAAGACATCAAGAATCTAAGAGAGGATACTAAGACATTTATAATGAATCCTCGTAAGTTAGAAGATATGGCAGAGAAGCCGACGAAGGCTATTATATCTCTAAAAAATGACAGAGGGACTAAATACAAGACGTACTTAGAAGTCTATAACGAACTCAAAGCCGCATACAACGAATTGCGTGAAGAAGAAGCTCAAAAGAGACACAACAAATCGTATGAATTTATTACCAGAGATCAGCAGAAGGAAATAAGAAATGCTATACCACTTGTAATATCTGAGGCTGAACCAACTAATTTTGGAGAAGAAAACTAATAACGATCATGGGAAAGTTTACTAAAAAAAGAGGGAAAGCCAATCCGGAAGTATCGACTGCTTCTTTGCCGGATATAATTTTCATGCTCCTGTTTTTCTTTATGGTTGTAACTGTATTAAGAGATTCAGAGCTTAAAGTTGCTAACAATGTACCCACAGCAACTGAGTTAACGAAACTTGAGAAAAAATCTCTTGTCAACTATCTGTTTGTAGGTAAGCCATTAGATAAGTATCAAGCTACTTACGGAACTAAGCCACAACTGCAGTTAGGAGATAAGTTTGCAGATATCAAGGAGATTCCTTTATTCATAGAGAAACATAGAAGCTCGGTTAATGAGAAAGAAATACCAGCGATTATATCTTCTCTTAAGATTGACGGAGATGTAACGATGGGTTTCATAACAGACATTAAAACAGAACTTAGAAAATCGGGACAACTTAAGGTTAACTACTCAGCCAAGCCGCGAGCAGATAATTAATATTATTAGTTCAGAAAAGATATAATGAAGTAGCCTCTTAATGAATATTAGGAGGCTTTTTTTATGCCCTCTTGTGAATAATTAGAATCATGATATACAAATTTAGGGGCATTATCTCCCATCTGATTTTGGTACAATACTCGATGCAAGTTTAAAGCTGTATGATTTATTATGGAACATCTTGAACAGCCATCGATATAAAATGCATCTGGTACTTATAGTTTGAATTCTACTAAGGTTCCTATATAAGGGAATGAAGAGAGGATAGTGAAAGGGCAAAAAAAAATGCATGAAAGGGCTTAAACTCAAAAGTTTAAATTAAAACTCGCTACTGGCGAATTACCCATTCATGCAAGAATATTAAAAAAGTGTTTACCCGCATTTGCTGTCGAATATAGTTATCAGTTTCATGAGCTATATCCGCTTTTAAAGCAATAGTCAAAATTGACAATGCTTTATAATATTAAAACAATATCTAAGTTATTGTATTTTTTTGACTTCACTTATTAATGTCTGAAGTCTTCGAAAGGTTATGATCAGCGATTAAAAAAATTAAGGTAATTAATATTTTTAAAAATAGACTACGTTTAAACAATCTACATTGGTAATGTAAACTATTTGTCATTTACCGTAAGAGAATCAAAAGCCTCAAATTCAAATTAAATGACTTCCACTTTAGGAAGCTGAACTTAGTTATATATTCATTCCTCCACATACACTTAAGACTTGACCAGTTATATAAGTAGATGTATCAGAACCTAAAAATACACAAGTATTAGCAACATCTTCACCAGAACCAAATCTTTTAAGTGGGATTCCGTTTATATAATCACTTTTAACTTTTTCATCTAATTCGTCAGTCATTTCTGAAGATATAAATCCTGGTGCAATCGCATTACAACGAATGCCCCGCGAGCCTACTTCTTTAGCTATTGATTTAGTAAACCCTATAATACCTGCTTTGGAAGCAGCATAGTTAGCTTGCCCTGCATTGCCAAAGACACCAACCACTGAACTCATGTTAATGATAGAACCAGACCTTTTCTTAAGCATAGTTTTAAGGACATGTTTCGTCAGGTTAAAAACTGATTTTAAATTAACTTCAATGACTTGATCCCATTGATCTTCGCCCATCCGCAGCATTAAAGTATCTTTTGTTATTCCGGCGTTATTGATAAGTATATCTATCGTACCGAAATCTTCGTTGACGTTTTTAATAAGTAATTCTGCAGCTTCGAATGAGCTTGCATCTGACTTATAAGCTTTGAGTCTATCTCCCACATTATGCTGAGCTATGATGGCTTCGGCTTTCTCAGAAGATGACCTGTAAGTAAAAGCTACAGAAGCCCCCATAGCTATATATTTTTCTACGATAGCCTGACCTATTCCTCTCGATCCGCCGGTGATCAGAGCTACTTTACCTGATAATTGCTGTGTCATATAATTCCTTTTCTTTCTTTATTACAAATATATATTATCCCCCTCTCCTCGTCGTATCTTGCGAAGGAGCTGTATTCTTAATTGTATCTGGAGCTATATCAGAAAATTCATCGTCAAATTCTTCAAGGTCTTCATCAAAATCAAATTCATCTTCAAATTCCTCATCCATAGCTTCCTCTCTTATATTGAGTTTATTCAAATTCTGCTCTTCTTCTACTGATTTTTGTTTATACCTTTCGCAGTCAAGTAGATCAATAATACTTTGAGGTGGCAGGGGATATTCCGCTTCATAATTAAAATGTGTCGCAGTGTCTTTTTCTACTTCTTGTAGGTATTGTTTGACTATAGGTCTCGCCATGACAAAACCTTGGCCATCATCTAATGTAAGAAATCTGATCCACTTATCATCTCCTCCTACCCATACTCCAGTAACTAGCTCTGGCGCTACGGACATGAACCATCCATCAGCATAATCATTAGTTGTCCCTGTCTTACCACCTATGTCTGTTTTTACACCTAAGCCATAACCACCACCTACATTGTTCTTAAGCATGTCTACCATCACACCATTATATAGAGAATTGATGGCTCTCTTACTTTCTGGTATTCCCGTATAGATAACCTTACCATTCTTATCTTCTATATGTGAGACAAAAGTAGGTTTGGTATAGATACCATCATTACCAAAAACAGTATAGGCTCCTGCCATCTCAAACAAAGAAAGATCCATAGCTCCAAGGCAGATAGATGGAACTCGTGGGACTACATATCTACCATCTGGATAAGTGGCTGTCTTACTAATACCAGCATTATCTAGTAATTCTCTGATCACGTCAACGCTACCCATTTCTTTTACAAGACGTACACTTATTGAGTTCTTTGAATATAGAAGACCTTGGTACAAATTGTACATGTTCTTCGTGAATTTCTCATTAGCATTAGCTGGTGACCATTCTTTGTCCACATGAAGATTATCGTCCCCAGGAGCTATAGTGTATTGTATGTCTTCATATTCCTGGCAAGGCGATATACCCATCAAACTTATAGCTGTAGCGTAAACAAACGGCTTTATTGTAGAACCGACTTGTCTTCTGGAGTTGACATGATCGTATTTAAAGTAATTAAATCCAGCACCGCCTACCCATGCTTTGATGTGCCCAGTTTTGGGATGAACGGACAAGAGGCTAGCTTGTAGAAACTGATTGTGATATCTTACAGAATCTAAAGGGCTCATCTCTACAACCTTATAATTGTCTTCGTTGTAGTCGAAGACTTCCATTTTTACTTTAGTATTAAAGATGGCCTTATAATCTTTTTGGAGAGCATTATAATTTGATTTTAAATCATTATACAAGTCATTATCTTCTATTAGTTTTTGATAGTTTTTAATATTAGAACGGCTAATGATATTTTCTTCAGACAGGCTGTTCAGAGTAGTCTTCTTATCCTTAACTTGAATCAGATTCTTAATTACATTTTCATTTAGCTTATTTACACTATACTTCTTTTGGGCTACAGACTTTATCTTACTTAAATATTTGTTGTGGAGATTCAAATACCTTTCTGATTCTTTTACCTTCCTATCTAAAGTTGTTTGTCTTATTTCTTTCTGATATGTATCAGCTTCATATGTCCAAGGGTCCTTTCCTTTCCATACTTCCCAATATCTCTTTTGCAAAAATTTTAAATGGTCCTTGACTGCTTTTTCTGCATGCTCCTGATAATGAAGATCTATCGTAGTATATATTTTGAGACCATCTTTGTAGATATTGTATTCAGTTCCGTCAGCTTTTTTAATACTCTCTTTATTGAATAAATCTCTTAACCATTTAGTTAATTCAGATCTAAAGTAAGGGGCAGGACCTACATCATGAGCAGATCTTTCAAAGTTGCTCATATCCACAATCTTATCATAGATTGTATCTACAGAGTCATCTAAGTCGTAGTATTTATCCATCTGATGTAATACCACATTCCTTCTTGCAGTTGCATTTTCTGGAAAACGAAGAGGATTATATAGACTTGGATTTTTAAGCATTCCCACCAGTAGAGCAGCTTGATCTACAGTGAGATTTTTTTGATCTTTTTTGAAATATGTCTGGGCTGCAGACTGTATTCCATGAGCTCCATTGATAAATTCAAATTTGTTAAGATACATTGTCATGATCTCACGCTTGGTATAGCTTTTTTCAAGCTTTACTGCTGTGATCCATTCCTTAACTTTGGTTCTAACAAGACCTATGGCTCTTTGTAGTTTAGATTGGTTTCTAAAGCTTTCTCTCTTATATAGTAGCTTGGCTAATTGTTGAGATATCGTGCTTCCTCCACCTGAACTTTCTTTACTTAAAAGAAGGGTCTTAAAGCCGACTCTGAATAGAGCTTTGAGATCTATTCCAGAATGTTGTTCAAATCTGATATCCTCTGTAGCAAGAAGAGCTTCAGTAATATAAGGAGATAAGTCATCGTAAGAGACAAGCTCCCTATTTTCGATATAATACTTACCGAACGAGACACCGTTCGCGTCATATATAACACTCGCTTGATTGTATTGTGGTTTCTCTAATTCTTCAAAAGAAGGTATATCGTCATTAGCTGTTATGATTATAAATCTAAGTACCGTTATAATACCTAAGAACAAAATAATCCATAGCAGAATAGCAGTCCACTTTAGAAATCGGTATGATTTTTTTTGATCGTCCATTATCTATTAAAAAACTCTACAAGAAGGGACAATATAATGCCTTATCATAGGAATAACAATTAAAATTATGAACGTCTAAATATTTAATTTGTAATCTAAGTTATATGTGATATCTAGGAATCATAATTTACTATCCGAACGTATGTAATAATGTTAATCATTAAGTGAAACCCTGATAATACATATCTTAGAGCAAAATACTGATAATGAGATCGATACTTTTAATTTGTAGCCTCTGCGTATTAAGTTACGTGGCCAATTCACAAGAATTTGAATGCGATTCTATTGGGCTTTCTGGTCCACTTAGTTTTATAATAGATAATAGTGTAGATGAAGTATGTCCTGGCAGCAATTTTTGCCTCGATTTCACATCTCAAAACTTTGATAATCTTCTCGGGTTTCAATTTACTGTGTCTTTTGATCCTTGTGAGTTGTCTTTTGAATCATTCCTAGAGAGTCGAGCATTGAGAGGTTCAATAGCCGCTAATACAAATGTGAGTGACAATGGACAGATTGCATTTCTTTGGACAGATATTGAAGTCGAGGGCTTTTCGGTAGATGACAGTACTTCTCTATTTGTATTATGCTTTGAGGCGATAGGTGAGAGCGATGACGCAATAGATATATTTCTAAATGAAAATCTCCCTCCTAATTTTCCTCCTACCTCAGCCATCTATCAATCGAGCACAGGCTCCTCATGTGTATCTGACGTGATTTTACTTAATGGACAAGATAGTCTTAGTTTCAATTTATGCTGTCTGGATGTAGATATCACTAATGTAACAAACTGTTTTTTAGACGGTACGATAAGTGTAGATATATGCGGGGTCTCATTACCTTATGTAGTTAATCTATTAGATGAGCAGAATAATGTCTTACAATCGCTTACCATAGAAGAAGAAACTGACCAAGTCATGTTTGAAGGATTAGAAGTAGGGGATTATATATTATCGGTAACAGATTCTTTTAATCTAAGTATATCAGAACAGATATCAATTGAATCTACATCACCAATAATTTACGATATCGTATTTTCAGATCCTAGCTGTAATTTCAGTGGCGATGGTTTCGTCTCTATAAGTAATATACAAGGAGGAACACCTCCTTATGTCGTAGTTAATGAAGCCGGATTATATTATAAGGACCAAGATGAGAATACTTTTGAAGGTCTTGCCATCGGCACTTATAGATATTTCATTAGTGATGCTAATGGTTGTGAGATCATAGAAGAGGTGACTTTATTTAAGTCAGAACTCATTGTAGATATTATTGTAAATGCACCTACATGTTCTACATTTGACGATGGGTCTATAGAAGTTATTCCATCAGGTGGTACACCTTTTCTTGGTGGGCAATATGATATTAATAGTACTCTGACTGATAATTACTTAGTAGAAGGACCTTTGTTTTCTAATTTCTTTAATCCGCAGACGGGTACTTTCCGAGTAAGAGTACAGGACAGCAATGGATGTGTAGTTGTAGAAGATGTAGAGATACCTTTACAATTTAGTCCTGGAGACCCCTGTGATGATCAAGACCCCACGACAATAAATGATCAAATTCAATCAGATTGTACTTGCGCTGGTGAGCCTGCAGGAGATTTATTTTATCTCGGAAATAGTTCTACGTTTCTGCCAGGGGATATTATGATCGAGGTGCCTTTTTGTACGAGACCCTATACATTTGCAACTGGAACATTTATAGATCAAGCTACTGGTACTGAGTATCCTTTTCCACTTGAGAGAGGTGTACATTTTGATGGTATAGGGATGTCATCTTTTGTATCAAGTGTATCACCTCTGGATGAATTTGAGCAAGGAGAAACGCTTGTTCAATATACCATTGCTGACGATTTAGGTAATGAGTTGATTCATGAATTTACGGTAACGGTGATGTGTGGATGTAGTGGCGTTTTTAGTCCAACATGTGAGGAGGTTATTACAAGTGGTTTCTTTTCTTGTAATATAAATGAATTACTGAATGGATATCAATCTTGTACTCCTCCCTGGGATGGGAGTAATATTCAAGCTGGGCAGCCTAATCCTTTATGTGTTGGTGGTGTTCCAAATAATATGTCTTGGTTTGCATTTATCGCTGGTGATTCTAATCTGACAGTAGAGGTGCTTCCCACTAATTGTCAGCCCGGAGGATCAGGTGTGATAGGCTTATCAGCAGGTGTATATGACGGATGTTCTGGTACTTGCATCGGTGGCAATATAGATTGTGATCAGGTAGATTTAGATTTATCTTTTAGTATAAATGATTTGGTATTAGGTGAGATGTATTACTTGTTTATAGACGGTTGTTTTGGTTCAGAATGTTTCTACGAAATTAATATAGAGGCTACAGGATTTACAACAAGCCAGCCTACTGGTTTAGAGTTTTCAAGTAATCAAGTAGATCAAGCATGTAATGAAGCGACGAATGATTTCTGTAGATCTTGTGCAGTCGATGTATTACCTATCCAAGACGGAACAGGTACGGGATTGACTTCAGGGGCATACCCAGAAAACACAAATGCCCAATTTCAGTGGACTATTGATCCGCCTATCAATGGTATAGATACTGTGGAAGCCATTCCTTCTGTAGATGGCTACTTTTTTCCACCTATTATGGATGCTGAGATAGGATCTTACACAATTTGTTTAATAAGGGTAATAGAAGAATGTGATACATGGACGGGTAATCTATGTGAAGAATTAGTCATTACAGATAGTACGGTTATAGATAATGATAATGACATGTTCGGAGAGGATGTGGACTGTGATGATAATAATGCAGATGTATTTCCGGGAGCACCTGAGCTATGTGATGGCTTAGATAACAACTGTGATGGATTTATAGATGAAGGACTTACAGCCACATATTATACTGATAGTGATATGGACGGTTTTGGTGATCCACTGAACCCTGTTCAAGCATGTGCTCTGATAGATGGGCTTTCAATTAACTTTAATGATTGCGATGACACCAATGCCAATATATTTCCTGGGGCACCAGAATTATGTGACAATCTTGATAATAATTGTGATGGTATAGTAGATGAGGGAATTGCGGTACAGACTTACTATGCTGATGTTGATCTTGACAGCTTTGGTAATCCTATGGATTCAGTATTGTCTTGCTTTCAGCCTTTTGGGTTTGTAATTGATAATATGGATTGTGATGATAGTAATCCAAATGTCAATCCTGACGCGATGGAGATATGTGATGGATTAGATAATAATTGTGACGGCGTTATAGATGAAGGATTTCCTTTAATCTTATTTTACAATGATGCTGATAGTGATGGCTTTGGTAATCCATTAGACACAACAATGTCTTGTTCTCAACCTCTTGGTTTTGTAGATAATGATCTCGATTGTGATGATAATAACCCAGATATCAACCCTATGGCGATGGAGACTTGCGATACGGTTGATAATAATTGTGATGGCGTTATAGATGAAGGTTTTTCTGCAGTTACTTATTTTAATGACGCTGATGGTGATGGCTTTGGAGATCCAGCGACTGGATTTGACTCTTGCTTACAACCCCCAGATTTAGTAACAGATGGTACTGACTGTGATGACACTGATCCTAATATCAATCCTGATGCGATGGAGATATTAGGCAATGGCATAGATGAGAACTGTGATGGACGAGATAATACGACTTCGATTAATGAGTTATCTGGAGTCGAATATAATGTATATCCTAACCCTACTTCTGATATCTTTTTTGTGAGAGGTATCGATTATTCTAAGATAGTTGTAAGAGATAAGTTAGGCAGAGCTATCATCTCACAATCAAATAATGTTTCGGTTAACTTAGAGTTGTTTCCTAGCGGTGTATATCTGATTAGTCTGTACAATAGAAATGATGAGATAGTAGGTGTAAGTAAAATTGTAAAGCAATAGTAGAACTCTATAGTAAGTTGTACAAACAAAAAAAGCATAGACATGAGTCTATGCTTTTTTTCTTAAATCAAAATTTACTTGATTTTAAGCTGTGTTATTGTACGTGATCAGATTCGTCTGTGATAATATGACTACTGCCAAAACCTATTGGATTCATGCCCATTTTTTCAGGCATATCATCATCAAAATCTTCCCATTCTATAACTTCTTGTAGAAACTGCTCGACATATCTTAGTATGAAAGCTTCGCTTAATTCTTCTGGTCTTATGATCTCTACATTCTTAGGCGGTTTAGGTTGACCGTATCCCTCTATGAATGGGTAGAGAATCATAATCATCAATTTACCATTGAATAATTGTTGGAATATAAGTGAGCCATTATTTTTTATAAATGGTCTCTTCGTCTTGTTGCCAGGAAATTTTTCAGCAATACCACTGACTTCTGTCCCTAAAGAAAAATTGACAACTTCAAGATTTTCGATATCGTCTTTGTATTCTATTATAGCTTTAAGCTTAGTTTCTTTTACTATTTTTTCCAGCGTTTCTGTAAGAATCTTTTTTATCTCATTGGGCCATTGGCTTCTATACTTCTTAGTCGTCTCAAGTATGCTTGTATACTTATCTACTTTCGCTTTAATATTGCTTAGTTCCATTATTTGCTTTTAGTAATTTTTTAATTTATCTATTGCTTCTGCTAATCTATTTTTAGCAAGGTATATTTTTTCTAATTCAGGTGCAAAAGGCACAGGTGTATCAAGGCTGGCTACTCTTATTATAGGAGCATCAAGATATTCAAAGATATTCTCAGAAATATAAGCTGATATTTCTCCTCCTATACCGCCAAACATACTGTCTTCATGTAGTATTATGACTCTATTGGTCTTCTTAACAGAATCAACTATCATTCCATAATCTAATGGTTGTAGGCTTCTTAGGTCGATTATATCAGCATCAATATCTTCTGCTTCGCAATATTCCGTAGCCCAATGTACTCCCATTCCATAGGTTATTATGCTGAGGCTATGACCTTCTTTTACTCTATGAGCTTGACCTATTTCTATTTCGTAGTAGCCCTCAGGGACTTCTCCTATCTGCGATCTATACATTCCTTTATGCTCAAAAAATAGCACAGGATTGGGGTCTGCAAATGCAGCGACTAATAGACCTTTAGCATCTGCAGGATTAGATGGATATACGATTTTTAACCCAGGTGTATGAGTGAACCATGCCTCATTCGTCTGCGAATGAAATGGTCCAGCTCCCATGCCACCACCACAGGGCATTCTTACAACAACGTCAGCGTTATGTCCCCATCGATAATGTATTTTGGCTAAGTTATTAACGATCTGATTAAATCCACACGTGACAAAATCAGCAAATTGCATTTCGACCATAGATTTAATACCCTTCATACTTAAGCCAAGACTGATGCCTAATATGGCACTTTCACATAGGGGTGTGTTACGAACACGTTCTTTCCCATACTTTTCTATAAAGCCATCTGTTATTTTAAATACGCCTCCATAATCTGCTATGTCTTGTCCCATAAGAACTGTCTCCTTCCATTCTTCCATTGCGATGTGTAGCCCATCTGTTATGGCATCTATGAATCTTCTCTCGGTGCTCTTATTTGAGATTAATCCTTTGAAGGATTCTACTTTAGTGGCATAGATGGAATTTTCTTCTATCTGTTGAGAAGGGCTTAATTCTGGAAGAGCATATGATGTTTCAAGTTCTTCAGATATCTCATTTTTGATTTCCTTCTTGATAGTTGTTACATCACCTTCTGTTATGATATTTTCCTGTATTAGGAAGGTTTCATAGTTTTCTATCGGATCGAGTTTTTCCCATTCTTCCATTAGTGCTTTGGGCACATATTTTACGCCTGATGCTTCCTCATGTCCTCTTCTCCTAAATGTCTTAAACTCTATCAGTATAGGCGCAGGATTTTTTCTTATTTTCTTAATTAATTTAGATAGGGTGGTATAGACTTCTAATATATTGTTGCCATCTATGATATGCGACTCTATACCATAGCCTCTCCCTCTATCAGCGAGATCTTTGCAAGCATATTGCTCATTAGTTGGTGTGGATAATCCATAGCCATTATTTTCTATTGCAAAAATTACGGGTAGCTGCCATACTGCAGCCACATTAAGTGCTTCATGAAAATCTCCCTCTGAGGTCCCTCCCTCTCCGGTAAACGCAATAGAAGCATTCTTTTCATTAGCTAACTTATGAGCTAATGCAACACCTCCTGCTAATGATAACTGGGGACCCAGATGAGATATCATGCCCCAGATATTATATTCCTTAGTACCAAAATGAAATGACCTATCTCTCCCTTGAGTAAAACCATCAGGCTTACCTTGCCACTGGGCAAATAATCTTGAAAGTGGAACCTTCCTTGTTGTGAATACGCCTAAGTTTCTATGCATCGGAAATATCCACTCGTCATCTTTCATGACGGAAGTGCATCCTACTGAAATAGCTTCTTGACCTATGCCAGAAAACCATTTTGATATTTTACCTTGTCTAAGTAGAGAAAGCATTTTTTCCTCTATCAATCGCGGCTTGAGCATAGCTAAGTAGAGCTCTTTTAACTTCTTGTCACTAAGCCCTTTTCTTTTGTAAGCTATGTTGCTTTTCCTCGTATCTGTTGTTGACATTAATTGTCTTAATTATAATGTGATGCAATTTAGTAAATATTGATCTGAGTAGCATGGAAAAGCGAAGTAGCTTATAGTTAAAGATTATTGCCACATAAGTTTCGTTATTGCTATGTGAACTGTATTTTTTCTATTTTGCAATATGATAAGAAATATAATTTTTGATCTCGGAGGCGTATTAATTGACTGGGATCCTAAGTACGTCTACAGGCAAGTATTCGATACTGAAGAAGAAGTTGATTGGTTCTTAGATAACATCACAACTATGGAATGGAATGTAGAACAGGACGGAGGACGGACCATAGACGAAGCCAATAAATTACTAATAGAAAAGTATCCCGAGCATGCAGATAATATCAAAATCTATTATGACAGATGGACAGAGATGCTCGGTGGCCCTATTGATCATACTGTAGAAACCTTCAGGAAACTAAAGGCAATGGATAAGTATAAAATTGTAGCACTAACTAACTGGAGTGCTGAGACATTTCCTATTGCTATAGAGAGATATGATTTTCTAAGTTGGTTTGAAGGTATAGTTGTGTCAGGTACTGAGAAATGCAAGAAACCAGATCAAAAAATATACGACATCATTCTTGATAGATATAGCCTTGTACCTGATGAGAGTGTATTCATTGATGATAATAAGGATAATATAGAAGCTGCTGAGAGATTAGGTATACATACAGTACATGCACTCACGCCTAAGCAAGTGAGAACTGATCTTTCAGAACTTCTCAGTGTGGTTATTTAATTAGAATCCCTTTTTATTTCATTATTTTCAGATGTCTTCTTTTATAATCAAAGCATATTTCTTGCAAGCATAAATAATAAATAAGAATCTTATAAGTTTAATAAAAAGAAGGTTGCCTAACATCTTAGACAACCTCCGATAGTAAAGCTGATAGTCAGCACTATGAGCCGAGTCATCTCAAGTGATTCGGCTTTTTTGTGCTAACGCTCAGTAGGCATAGCTTTTTAATGCTCTTAAGGGATGTATTATCGAAATAAAGTGTGAAATGCAGGAGCAGATGTGCTCATAGAAATTAGTTAATTCACTGCATAGGAAACTCGATTGAGTAATTATCTGCATAACTCATTTGTATTTAAATATTGCTTGTAAAAGTATACCGGCCAAGGTATAGTAGTCCTGTTATATAATTCAACTGAATAATTATTTCTTTATTGTCACCTTGCCGAAATAAAATTTGAAAATAATACCACACCTTACTTAGGCTTATATGAGGGAGCAATCTTTTATTTTATATAATTTCTTTTTATAAAATAAATAGCAAGAATTGAGAGGAATGCAAAGGCTGCAAAAAATAATATTCTACTATGATTTATTTTTTTGGCTATGGATGAGTTAGAGATATTATTTACCGAATGATAATACGACATGGTATCCGTGACGATATACGTATCGGTAGAGTCTACTTTATTATCCGTGATGGTAACAGTTTCTGGAGATGTTTTATTCTCTAATTCTGTAAGCAATATATTCTGAGTATTGTCAGAGAAAGAATTGTTGTTTATGCTTGCTTCAGTTCTTTGCATCAGATGTATGCCAGTGTGGGTATGAGATATATTGTTATTACTGATTTCAATATCAAATGAGGGACCCCGTGATGTATGTCCTATTTCTAATCCCCTGTTACTGATATGGCTTATCGTATTATCAGTTATCATAACTCTTTGGCAGGAATTAAGATCTATAGCATCGTCAGAAGCATTTGATATGTCATTGCCGGAGATAAGTCCATCTGTACACTCAATTAGTTCAACGCCATCAGGTGTCTGTTCTATAACACAATTCTTGATGACGGGTCCTTTCATATTGTGGCACAAGAAGCCTTCACCACTATCATTGCCAATTATAGTACAACTATCTATAAGTAAGCTGCCTCCATGATTTGATGAGATCGATTGATTCCATTCTAAAGATCGTGAGTTTTTAAATTGACACTTGAAGTACCTGACATCACATTCTAAACTATAGATACTGCCATTCTCAATCTGCACATGATTTAGTACAAGAGAATCTGCTTCTCTGAGCATTCTTATGATACGCCACTCGTCGTCTAATCGCCTTAAGATAATCGGTTGGCTTTCTGATCCCCGAGCTATGATAGAACCCATTCCAGCAATAAGACCACCTTTTTCTACCTCTATTACTGATCCAGCTTCTATTAAGAGGACTTCACCTATTTTGACAAGAAACTCTCCGTCGATTTTAAAGGGAGATTGGTTTTCTTTTATGTAAATAGTGTCACTGGCCTCTACGATGGTAGTATAGAATAATGAGTACAATATGAATAGAAGAAATGAAAATCTTTTCAAATTTACTTTTGCTGATTTATAAACTAAATCAAATATACTTATAAGCCCTATCTTCTGATTAATACTTGATTTATAATAGTTCTTTGATATAGAGACTACATGTTTTCCCTTAATAATATTTCTATAACATGAGTAGTTTTGTTGATTCCTTACATTTATAAAAAATATACAATAAAAAAGCATCAATTATACGCTTCTGTTGCGTTAGAACTGTGGCGAAAGTGTATTCCTTCATATATTTATAGTCAGAAACTATTTATAATTTGAAGACTTATCAAAGAAATTTTTTAGAAAACAATTATAATAAGAAATGAGAATTAATATTATCGGAATTGTGCTTGCATTGGGACTTGTGATGAGTTCATGTGGTACTAAAAAGAAACTGGCAGAAGCACAGGCTAAGTTTGATTCAGAAATGGCAGTAGCCAATAAGCAGTTAGGAGAATGCGGAGAAGATCTTAACAAATACATGAATAGACTCGCTGAATGCGAAAAAGAAAATGAAAGACTTAAGGCTTCTGTCAAGTCTACAGAAGAGAAGCTGTCTCTCAGAGAGGAGCAAGTTGAAGATCTGAAGTCTCAGCGAAATCAACAGGTAGAGCAGATCGGTGATCTTACGGTTCTATCAAAAGGAGCCAACGATAATATAAAAGAAACACTCAGCCAGTTAGAATCTAAAGATAAGTATATCAACCTCCTACAAGCAGCTAAGACTAAAGTTGATTCTATAAATCTTGCTTTAGCAGTAAATCTTAAAGGTGTTCTCTCTCAAGGTATCAGCGATCAAGATGTTGAGATCAGTGTAGATAAGACTGTTGTATTTGTAAATATTTCAGATAAGATGTTGTTCTATAGTGGCCGATCAGATATAACACCTCGTGCTAACGAAGTACTTGGTAAGATAGCTAAGATCATAGAGTCTCGTCCTAATCTAGAAGTTATGGTAGAAGGATATACTGATAATATGCCTATCTCAAGTTCATGCATGAAAGACAACTGGGACTTAAGTGTTAAGAGAGCCACCTCTGTAGTAAGAGTCCTACAGCAAGAATACAGTATCGATCCTAATAGATTGATTGCTGCTGGAAGAGGAGAGTATAATGCTCTAGCGAGTAACGAGACTATCGAAGGCAGATCACAAAATAGAAGAACAAGAATTATCATATTGCCAAAATTAGATCAGTTCTATGATCTACTTAATCCAGACATGGCACCAAAATAAATGTCTTATTATAAGCATTAATGAAAAGAGCTTATCTTGTAAAAGGTAAGCTCTTTTTTTTGTGAAGCAACGTTTTGGTGACACATGAAATAAAGTAAGTATAGATTCAAAACAAAAATCCATTAGTTATGAAGAATTATCTGACTTTACTGCTCACAGTTATATGCATATACACTGGCCAATCACAGAATATAGAAGGAGACATACTTGTTTGTACACAGACTTGTGAGGAATATAGCATAGAAGATGGATTAGGTGGTCCCTATTTATGGTCTACAGATATAGGAAGGATGGACTCTAATCAGGGAGAGAAAGTTGCGATATGTTGGGAGACGGCTGGAGATGGCATTGTCTCAGTATTAGATTTATCAGGTAGTTCTGGATCTCAGAAGACGAATCTCAATGTAGAAGTCGTATCCCCACCAATAGCAGATGTTTACTTTCCAGATTTTCCTATTTGTACAAGTTTGGATTCATTAATGGAAGAGAATCCTAATACTGATTTTACGATATTCAAATGTCAGACGGTCTGTGCTGGAAGTACGGTGCATTATTTCGTGCCTGGAATAACACAGGATAGTAATTATGTGAGATGGATGGTAGATGGAGGTGCTGTCAGTTATGATCCAAACGAAGAAGAAGGAAATAGCATTAGTGTAACGTGGGGAGAGGGAGGATTCGGTTCTATTACCGTTGAGGTAAGTAATATCGCAGGATGTTCTGATGCAGAAACATTTTGTATAGAAATATTAGATAATCCAGATGTAACAATTACAAGTAATCAATCGGGATCGCTTTGTATCGGTCAGGATGTGACATTGTCGGCAGAATCAGATAATGCCGTAGATTTTTATTGGAGCATAGATGATGTAAGTTATGGCGACCAATCTCAAGCACATTTTTCTTTTGATAGTGGAGGGACTTACAATGTAGAGTTAATCACTAACACGGAATGTATGTGTGCTGATACATTGAATTATATCATAGAAGTCATAGACACACCTGGTCCAGAAATAGATTGCATATCAACAGCACATATCAATATCCCTCAGACATATTTTGCTACAGATGAATGTGACAGTTATAATTGGACAGTAGGACCTCAAGGAACTATAATAGAGGGTGGAGGTGCTAATGATAATTTCGTAGTAGTCGAATGGACTGATGGTCCTTATGGTGAAATTTCATTGAATAGTATGGGATGCGATAATGTTGTATGCCCTCAGACCACGACAGAATTTGTGCCAGTTATTATTCCTAATTTAGAGATAGCGGGACCTGATATAGTTTGTAATGATGGAAAATCTATTTATTCTTTACCATTATATCCGGGTACTATTTATAATTGGTCCCTTACGGGAAATGGTCAAATAATAGAAGGCTTTGGTACCAATGAGATTGTGGTACAATGGAACTCTATAGCCTATTTGCCACAGAATGCAACGTTGACAGTTAATTATGAAAATTGCCTTCTTGAGTGTACTGGTACGGCGACTAAGGATATTACGTCTAAGTTTAGATTTGAAATTTCTGGTTCCGAAAAGTCTATATGTGTAGGTGATCAATTACAATTTTTTTCTATTGCAGGTTATAGCAGTGTTTTAGGAGATTGGGAGCTCTTTGATAATGATGGAGTTCTATTGGATTCTGAAGTTGGAGCGACTTCATGGAGAGTCGATGCGACTTATGATCCTGGATTCTATGTTGTAAAATTATCAGATCAGACAGGTGATTATTGTAATGAATCAGCAGTCACTAATTTCCAAATTTTAGAAAGACCAGAATCGATTACAGCTATTGATGGACCTTTAACTGTATGCAAGAATGAAAAGTATGTGTACACGCCAGCATCTGCAGTCGAAGGAAGCGCTTTGCTCAATTGGACATTTAATGATGGCGGTACTACGACGACTATAGAAGGCCGTTCTGCTGTGTATACTTGGGTATCTGATGGCCCTTATTCTATAAGTGTAGAAGTAGAAGATGATAGATCTTGTGTTTCTGAACAATATACTATCAGTTTAGAATCTGTCCTCTCTGCTATAATTGAAGGTGATTCTAATTTATGTCTCCATGATACAGGTACATATGAAGTAGATAATAACTCAACTGATATAACATGGACGGTTAATCCGTTAGGCGCAGGTACAGTCTATGAAAATGCAGATGGTGTTGCAGAGATTACATGGCATGAGATTGGGTCTCATACTGTTTCTGTAGATTTTTGTGGAGCTAATCTATCATACAATGTCGACGTACTATCGCCACCAGAATTTACTTTAGATTACGACAGAGAATTATGTGCAGGAGAAAGTACTTCCGTCAATGTAATGACAACAGCTACAGTGTCGTCAGTTGAGATCTTAGATGAAGATGATAATGTAGTAGGTAGCGGAACTGATATTGGTCCTGGATACTTCTATGTAGAATTGACTGATGTAACAGGATGTTCTGCAAGACAGCAGATAGGGATAGATACAATTGCGCCGCCAGTTGTGAGTCTGACAACACCAGATTTTGAGTACTTCTGCCAACCTGCAACAGATAGAGTATTACATGCACCAGATTCTGAAGAAGGCTACATGTATGAATGGTTTAGAGATGGTGTAACTCTTGGAAATAATAATCCTACCTACAGCACTTCCGATTACGGAGAGTATCAAGTAGAAGTAACAGATATAAGAGGATGTAAGACTTTATCTAACAGTCTAAACTTAATTGAAAGTTGCGCTACTGATACGATCTTCAATAATACGCCTTGTAACTCAGTAGATACTGTTGGATTTACTTTTGATAATACGCCATTTTGTAATGAGTTTCAGTTTACAAATGTTTCGTCCGCAGGACATGATCCTACGTCTATAAGGTATCAGTTCTATGATCCAGTTGTTGGATTTACGACATTTAGTACAGAGGAGAATCCGTTGCATATTTTTCCTGCTCCTGGGTATTATAAGGTTGTTATGAGAGGTGACGTTCCTGACATGGATAATCCTGGCTCTACGTGCTCTGATTATTTTCTTGATATTGTAGAAGTACCGATAGCCGCTTCTTTTCACGTAATAAAGAATTGTGTGAATGAGCCGATGGAATTCAGAAATACTTCGACCTTTCTACCAGGTAAAAATATAGTTTCTTACGAATGGGATTTTGGTGATCCTGCAAGTGGAGCTGCTAATATATCTACAGATGCAGAAGCAACACATACTTATACATCGACAGGTACATATTTGGTTAAGTTGACAATAGAGTCTGACGATGGCTGTCTGTCAAGAGTTATAGAAGAGATTACAGTATTTCCAGATGCTGACGTTGATTTTGTATTGCCACGTAATCTTTGTGCTGGCGAGGCACTCAAGTTTGTCACACCTGCAGGGTCTAATCTATCAGATTTTATATGGACATTTGATGATCCTAATGCAACAGCTGCACAAAATATTGTAGAATCTGAGACAGCGATACATTTCTTTAGTGTCTCTGGGACGTATGATGTTACTCTTGAAGCAAATAATATATTTGGATGCAGCTCTTCTATAACTAAGTCTATAACTGTAGATAATAATTCTCTTACAGGAAGTATTGTTGCGAGTACTAATGACCCTATATGCGAAGGAGAGTCAGTAACACTTACTGCACCTACTGGCATAGCGTACATATGGTCTACAGGCGAGACGACAGAAAGTATTGAAGCATTTAATCAAGGAAACTACGGTGTTACTGTAACAGGCTCAGATGCATGTAATTTTGTGCCGGAGAAAGTTCTCGTAGAAGTGATACCAAAACCCCAATTTGAAGTTATTGGATATACATACCCAGAAGGATATGTATATGATGGATTTCCTAATTTTGGGGCATTAGAATTATGTAAAGGAGAAAGATTTGACTTAGGCACGAGATGGCAGAATAACTGGGCTTATTCTTGGAATATATTAGGAGCTACGGGCAGGTATATTAACTACGGTACTTTATCTGCATTGGCATCAGGGACCTACGACATCGTTGTGACTGTAAGTGATCCATCTTCTGGTTGTTCTTTTGATTCTGATCCATTCATCCTAACTATCAATGATCTACCTGATGTGGTAAATATTGTCAGTGATCAAACAGATTTTTGTGAAGGAAAGGACTTTGTTTTTACTGTATCCAATCCATTGCCAAATATGACTTATTATTGGAACAATGGTCATATAGGGGAATCGATGACGACTTCTCAAGCAGGTAATTATTTCGCGACCGCAGTTAATGAATTTGGTTGTGCAAGACAGTCTAATTTTTTAAGCATTGATGCTTTGCCTAATGTAGATCTTCTACCGCAAGGCTGTCAAGAAGTTTGTTTCCCGTTTGAGTTATGCCTACCCAACTTAGGTTATTCTTATGAACTATTATTAAATGGAGTTTCTCTCGGTAGTCCTTCATTTAATACGACGTATACTGTCAATGAGGCAGGAGATTATCAGTTCGTAGCAAGCAGTTTTCAGGGATGTACTAATACTTCAGAGGTGCTTACATTATATCCTGAAGCTTTGAATCATAGCGTTAGCGGAGTTGTATACTTAGATGAAAATCAAAACCAATTATTTGATGGTTCTGACATGTTATTAGAAAATGCCTTAGTCTACTTAAGGATAGGCAATGTCAAAATAGATTCTCTTTTATCAGATATTAACGGTGCCTATAGCTTTACAGGAATAGATAGTAGAAATGTTGTCATAGAAATTAATGCGGAGTCCGTACCTGATGATGTGCCTGCAGAACAATTATTAGCATTCGTAGAATTTGAAGAATGCGAAGATGATGAGGTGATAGATTTTCCTTTAAATACAGATTGTTCTCCGACTAATGAACTCTTAGATTTGTATGTCTGTGCCGGACAAGACGCGGAATATGAGGGTAACTTTTATCCTCCAGGTTTTACAGCACCTTTTACCTATCAGTCTGTAAATGGTTGTGATTCTACAGTGGTCCTTACCGTCATAGAATCAGTTCAACCTAATATATCTGTGACATCTGACTTAAGTTGTTATGGTCAAGATAATGGTACGCTTACAATAGATCCTGCTACTAATCCCAATTTTTTATTTACTCTGGATAATAGTATACCATTCAGTACACAATTGATTTTTGATAATCTGAGTCCAGGGAATTATGATTTATTCATATTAGATGATAACGGTTGCGAATATGTTCTACCACAAGTCGTTACAGAATCTGCAGAAATAGTTGTCAGTTTAGATCTTGTAGAAGCATGCGAAGGATCAGATAATGGTATATTGAATATTATTGTTGACCCCACATTTAATTATGAGTATTCATTAGATGGTAGTGCTTTCACCACAGATTTACAGTATAATAACTTAGCAAGCGGAAGTCACTTATTGATTGTCCTTGATGCAGATGGATGCGAAGTTCAATATCCGTTTGATATTATAGAAAAATCAGGCTTTCAGATTACATTAGATCCTACAGAGACATGTACGAATGCAGATATGGGATCTGTAGAAATTATTTCTTCTCAGTCTTCAGGATTAACAATGGTATTAGATAATGGTGCTATGGTTACTGATCAATTTGTTTTTGATAATCTATCTGCAGGCAGTCATACTTTGTTGATAGACGATGGATTGGGATGTGCTCAGGAATTAACCTTTGTGATAGAAAATGAAGCGACGCCGCTTCTCTCTTATGATCTCACGAAGACCTGCTCTGGAGTAGCGAGTGGACAGATAGATATTGATGATTTAGGAAGCGGATTTCTATATACAATTGATAATGGCACTTTGAGTACTGATCGAATATTTAGTGACCTCGCTGAAGGTAATTATGATATACAAGTCCAATCACAATTAGGTTGTATATATGACTTTAATGCAACGATAGAATCTCATCCAGAAATTACAGCTGAAATCATGGCAGAAGAGTCTTGCCCGGGGATGAGTAATGGTATAATCTTATTAGAAGATATTGACAATGATTTACTCTTATCCATCGATGGTATTAATTATGTGACAGAAGATATAATAGGTGACTTAGATGTCAATATGTACCAAGTCTATGTCAAAGACGCAAATGATTGTGTCAGTGAATTATCATTAACGGTAGGAGAAGCGGCGCCATTAGAATTATCTTTTGAAGATTATGTTACGGACTGCGGCACAGAATCTTTGATTTTAGAGCCGACGTTGATTTCATCAGCAGGTGATGTGGAGTATACGTGGAATACAGGTGATGATATGTCATCAATATCTATAGATGAATCAAATGTATACAGTGTTGAAATCTCAGATGAATGCAGTTCTGAATTTTATGAGTGGGATATAGAATTTATAGAAACTGAGTTTGCAAAAGTATATATGCCTAATATATTGAATCCTGAAGCGGCTGATCCTGTTAATAAGAGCTTCAAGCCTCTCTTTGGAAGTAATGTCACTGTTGGAGATTTTAATATGAAAATCTATGATAGATGGGGTAATATCATATGTGATAGTGATGATGTAACAGAAGGGTGGGACGGATTTATCAATGGTACAAAAGCAGATAATGGTGTCTACCTGTGGTCTTATGAAATGGATGTAGAAGAATGTGGTGAAACAAGAACTATAAGGCAGGCTGGCGATATCACACTGATAAAGTAGGAATTTATTTACATAAATATAATTAGAATGGGTTCAGCTAAGATGTTAGTTGCAGCCCATTTTTTTATACTATCTCCAGTTATTCTCTTTAAATCGTAGGGAGGATATAAAAGCTCCTTATTAGACTATTCAGTTTAATTTTTACCCTCTGGTGAAGAGATGAAATATTTTCCTACTGAAATCAAAGAGTCTTATGCACATCAGTTACGATAAGTTATTCAGAGTTCTAACTTTGCAATTGTGGCACCTAAGTATATACATACAGAGATAGAAGGTAGAAAGCTTAAGATCAGCAATCTCGATAAAATATTGTATCCCAGTGTGGGTGCAACTAAAGCTGAGATCATCCAATATTATATTGATGTAGCGCCTTATATGCTCAGGTATATTAGAGGAAGACCATTGACGCTGATACGGTTTCCTGATGGGATAGATAAGACGCAGTTTTATTCTAAGTCTAAACCAGACTGGGCACCTGATTGGGTAAGAAGCGTAGATATAGGACATACTGATAGTGTCATATCCTATGTTGTTGCTCAGGGAACGCCTACATTGGTATGGTTAGCTAATCTGGCAGCATTGGAGATACATCCTATGCAGATGATGATCGATAATATGGAATTACCCGACCACTATATTTTTGATTTAGACCCACCAGAGAATGGCGATTTTGAAATTGTCAAAGAGATTGCTCTTAGATTAAAGTCTTTTTTAGAAAATTATAATCATACACCTTTTATAAAAACCTCAGGTAGTAAAGGTCTTCATATATATGTGCCTATAGAAAAGAATTCTTCTCATGAGCAGATGACAGAGTGGGTTAAGAAGATAGCTAAGTTATTCGTTTCTCAAAATAAAAATATCAGCACTATAGCTATGTCAAAAGAGAAGCGGGATGGGAAGACGCTTATAGATATTTTTAGAAATCATAAAACTCATACAGCCGTTGCACCTTTTAGTTTGCGAGGTAAAGAAGGAGCACCTATTTCCTTTCCTATTCCTTGGGAGATTGTCTCTGAACTGAGAAGTTCTAAAGATATCCACATTAAAAACTACAAAGAGTATCTTGATAAATATGGAAACCCTTGGGCTGATTTTTATGATTCAGCTGCAGCGTTGCATACTTCGGTATCGAACGAGGTAGTCTTAGATGAGAAGGTCGTAGAAAAACTAAAAGCATATGTTGATAAGAGAGATTTGGATACTACACCAGAGCCAGGATTAGAACCCATTCAGAGTTCTGGTAATCAATTTTGCATACAACTACATGCTGCACAGAATTTGCATTATGATCTTAGATTAGAGAATGATGGTGTACTGATGAGCTGGGCGATTCCTAAGGGTCTTCCTCATGATAAGGGTGTCAAGAGATTAGCGATCAGGACAGAAGATCATCCTATGAAGTATCTGACATTTGAGGGTACTATTCCGGCAGGAGCATATGGCGCTGGTGAGATGTGGGTTTTCGTTTCTGGCGAGATAGAATGGATAGAGAAAAAAGATTCTAAGTATAAATTCAAATTGGTAGCTGAAGCTTATAATAGATCCTTTCAACTATTCAAGACAAAAGATAATCAATGGCTCATCGAGCAGATTTCTAATGATGATTATAGTGAGATCCATATGCCTATAAACCCTATGCTTGCTGGTGTGAGCAAGGAGGTGCCATCAGGAGACAAATATATATATGAGATTAAGTGGGACGGTATTAGATGTTTGATTTATTTACACAATGAGGAAATAAAAATATATTCGAGAAGCGGTAGAGATATATCAGATAAGTTTCCGGAGTTATTAGATCCTGAAATGTTTGATGTAGAATCTGGTATATTCGATGGTGAAATCGTAAGCTTAGATGAACAAGGACGTCCCATCTTTAGTCAGGTCATATCCAGGATGCACACCACAGGTAAGAATTCTATAGAACGACTCATGCAAAGGACACCTGTGATTGGCTATCTTTTTGATTGTATTATGCTTGATGGAAAATACATTAATAAGGAACCATTGCATAAGAGGCAGTCATGGCTGAATGTGTCATTAAAGAAAGGAAAAGCCTATCGTGTAAGTGAGGCGATAAGTGATGGAGATGGCTTATATGAAGCCACCAAGAATATGAATATAGAAGGCATCATGGCAAAAGACAAAGAAGCGCAGTACCACATAGGAGAGAGGTCAGACGCATGGCTCAAAGTCAAACATAGAACTAAAGCCATGTGCCTCATAGCTGGGTATACAACTGGCAAGGGTGATAGGTCTGATTTGTTTGGAGCTCTTCATTTGGTGGTGCCCAATGAAGATGGAGCTTTGGTCTATATGGGTAAAGTAGGAACGGGATTTGATTCAGATAAGATGAAGATGTTGTATAATAAGTTTCAGGGTGTAAAAATTGAAAATAAACCGTTTGAAAAAGCGACTGATGATGATCGACATTCTGTATGGTTAGATCCTGTCATTGAATGTGAAATACAGTATGCCTCATTAGCTAATACAGGTGTATATAGAGAACCAGTTTTTATCAGATTAATAGAGCGTAAAAAAAATAAATAGTATGAGATCAATATGGAAAGGGCACATTAGATTTTCTTTGGTCACGATTCCTATTCAGGTATTCAGTGCTGTAGAGAGTAAAAATAATATCAGCTTTAAGCAATTGCACAAGGAGGATAACGGTCCGATAGGATACTCTAAAGTGTGTAAGGTCTGTAATGAAAAAGTACCCTATGCGGATATAGTTAAAGGATATGAATACGAACCAGATAGTTATGTCATCATAGAGAAGTCTGATCTCGATAATATAAAGCTGAAGAGTAATAGAGTAATAGACATAGAAGCATTTGTAGATATCAATGAAGTACATCCATCAAGGTATGAAAATGTATATTTTGTCGGACCCAATGGGGACGTAGCCACCAAGACTTTCAATCTGTTCTCTAAGACACTTAAGGGATCTAATAAAGCAGGCATAGGACGATTGATCCTCAGAGATAGAGAGGATGTTGTTCTTATTACAGAACACGAGGGTGGTCTGATGATGTATAAGCTGAGGTATCCTTACGAGGTAAGAGACATCAAAGATATACCTGACCTCAAAGAAGAAGAAGTAGATACGGCCCAATTAAAATTAGCAGAACAACTTGTAGAATCTCTAACTAAGAAGTTTGAAGATGTGAGTTTTGAAGATCGATATAGGGACGCATTACTCGAACTCGTAGAGCAAAAAGTATCAGGCAAAGAGGTCGTAAGTATATCAGAAGCAGAGGTGGAAACATCTGTCGTAGATATAATGGCTGCTCTCAAAAAGAGTATTGACGAAGCCAAGAAAAAAGGAGCTTGATCATCATTTTATAAAAAAAATCTTCTGAGTTACGAATAACCCAGAAGATCAAAATTGATCAACATGCTATTGATACATCTTTTGGTTGGGAGACATTGATTTTTTTTGTTGTTGGCTTATTTTATATTGGAATAATATAATTCTCACCTATATAATAGAATAGAAAAAACCAACCCGTGAACATGCAAGGCACGGGCTGGTCAACCAACTAAATACAATTTACTTTTTAATTTTTACAGGCACTGTGTATGTCTTGAATGTTTCAAGATTTTTAGACTGTAATTTTTTATAGTTTAGTTTGCTCTTCAAGCTTTCATCTAATTTTTCATTGTCAGTAGAAATCACAATTATTTCTCCAGTAGAATTTATCATGAAGTCAATTTTTATTGTTTCGTCATGGTCGATAGAACTTATATCCATGCCTTCTAATAATTTTGCTATTTGATTTGTGACTTTAGAGTATTTGTCGCCATCATTTATTGGATCTGCAGCAAAAGAAGAAAAATAAAATAAGCCCATAAATAATGTCGTAAGGAAAAGTGATTTTGTGATTTTCATGAATTTGTTTTTTAGTTTGATAATAATTTTATTTGAACGCCAATACTCTAAGAACGAGCTGAATTTAAAGTGAGTTACAGTGATCAGATGAATGATTCATTATTTCCGACAAGTGTAGTAGGATTTCGTATTAACGAATGAGACTTTGATAAAAGCATGATTTTTGAAAAGCGATAGATTACTATCTTAGATGCTATGTTAAAAATCTTATCATGGAACATAAGGCAAGGCGGTGGTACTCGAGTAGTGCATATATGTGATCGACTTGAAAGATTTGGTGCTCAGATAGTCGTCCTCTCGGAGTTCAGAAATAATAAATCTGGCGATCTCATTAGAAGAAAGTTACTAAAGGCAGGGTATAAGTTTCAGAATATAAGTGGCTCCTCAGGAAATTCTAATTCTGTTGCTATATTTTCTAAGGTAGAATGTATCCATCATCTTTATCCTGATTCTGACCCTATCTATTCACATAACATAATCTCCTCTGAGTATGAGGCCTTCACATTATATGGCATGTACCTTCCTCATAAGAAAAAGCATGTGATCTTTGATTTTTTAATTAAAGAAGCTAAGAAAGGTCATTCTGGTATCATGGTAGGAGATTACAACACCGGTAAGAATTATATCGATCAAGTAGGTGATTCCTTTTGGTATTCTGATAAGCTCACTGAATTAGAGGCTGAGAACTATACTGACGCTTTTAGATTCAAGTATGGAAATGTAAAAGAGTACTCTTGGTATAGTCATCATAAGAATGGTTATCGATACGACCATACTTATGTTCATGAGACGATACTTCCTGTAGTGACTGATTGTTATTATCTACATGAATGGCGTGAGGAAAAGCTATCTGACCATTCGCCTATGGTCTTGGAGTTAGGGTAATTGTGTAAAATAAAATAAGAGATGGAATTTAGATATCCATCTCTTATCAGAATGTCTTTTAAGCAAAAATCAAGTATAGTGCTGTGATGGCTACCATTCCTATTAGTGATGATACTACAGCATTCTTTTTAGGTTTCTTAAAGAATATAGCCACTATTATTAGTCCAAGTAGCCCAAGTAAAAATCCTAATGCGAACCCACCCCAATTTAATTCAAATTGGTCAGTTGTCATCATCTTTGCCTCTGCATTGACTTCACCTTTCTTTATTTTTTTCTTTAGCATTTTTTTTGTGACCATAAATTCAACACGGTCTTTAATGCTGAGTTTTTTGGTACTCATATTTTTGACGTCCTTGAATTTTAAGTTTACAAACTCGCCCACAGTTATGTATTCATCCTTTGGAGGATTTGGATTGGTAGTTACTGCGTAAGTATTAAAAGAGATAATACTAATAAGAAGGATAAGAGATAGTTTTGTAAGGTTTTTCATATATGATTTGTTTAATTAAAGAATCACAACTAAGAAACAAAAAAAATATTATCACAAGGATAAAATCACATATTTCTATTATAAATAATTTGTGTAATCAGAACAGCGAGATTGTATATAAAGCAATTTTTTATTAGGTCTTGAACCTTATTAGCTTATATCTTGAGCTTACAATTATTTTATTTATTATTTTACCCTTTGTAATGAGTAACCACGAGGATAAATATTTGAATTACCTGCTAAGTAATGACCAGAAGGGCATTAAGGCTATATACGATGAGTATTTGCCTAAGATAGAGTCCATCTTAAAGCCTATGGGTTGTTCTCGCGATAATGCATGGGAGATTTTTCAAGAATCTCTAATTGTTATTCTTTCTAAAGCCCGTAAGCCTGATTTTAAGCTAACAAGCTCATTTTATACCTATTTGGTGAGTGTTTCTAAGTTTAAATGGTATAATCTTTCGAAAAAAAAATCAAACAAAGAGCTAACTATTGAGGAACATAATACATTAATAAGTGGAGAAGATATCGAAGCGGACATCTTTCAGACAGAAAGGTATAGGCTTTATAAGGCTAAAATGGCTGAACTTTCTCCAAATTGTCGACAGATTTTAGAATTATTTTTTGACCAAACTTCATTAAAGAACATAGCTGAAAAGTTAAAATTATCGAGTGAAAACTCGGCAAAACAGAAAAAATTTCAGTGTCAAAAGAAATTGATAGCATTGATACAAAGTGATGCCAAGTTTAAAGGTCTATTATGAAAATTACAGAAGATAACAAATACGAACTAATAGATAGCTACATCTCTGGTCAGATGGACTATAAGGACGTACAAGAGTTTGAATCAATCATCAAAAATGATGACAACCTACAAGCTGAATTAAGTCTTATAAAAGAATTACATGAATTCCAAGAATTCTCTGTTCAAGAAGCTAATCTAAAAGCGACACTAAATACTATAAGAAATAATCCTAAGCCTAAAGGCAACGTCATCAAGTTTTTGATCCTATTTGCTATAGCGGCTTGTATATTTTTCTTATTTCTCAAAACTATCAACCAAGGAAGTGTTTCAGATTCTTATGGTCCCATAGCTATGGTAGAACCACTGGAAATTATAACTAAAGCTGATAACAATTTCAAAGACCTCAGAGTCATGCAAGATTTATACAATTCGAAGGAGTATAAATCTGCTTATCCATATTTATTGAGCTATCTTCAATCTAATCCAGGAGACTTGGATGTCATATTAGCTAAGGGTATTGCACTCATGGAAATGCAAAAATTCTCTGATGCCCAAGATGTATTCAGTCAGATAGAAGCGCTTAATCCTAGAGTCAAAAAATACAAATGGTACATGGCTATCAATTATATCAAACAAGGTCAGGAAGAAAAAGCCAAGTCCCTACTCAACGAAATACGAGCAGAAAAATCTTACAATCACGATAAAGTCTCGCAATTATTAGAGACTATAAAGTAGATTGATTTAATAATCAACGCTTACTAATAACACCCTCATTGTGAAGCCTATTAAGATTATAATATTTGGCTTACTACTTTGTACTATATCAGAGCTATATAGTCTTAATGATGGTATAAGATTTTATATAGAAAAAGATCTCACACAATTAGATAATCAATCTAACAATATAGAGCTCCAGAAGGACTTATTCAGACTGCTTGAGCTATGTGAGACAAACTTTAGCTCTACCGATACCACTACTGCTAAAGTCTATAGTCAGTTAAGTAAGATGTACTTGGATAATAGAGACTTTAGTACTGCTCTTGATTACAAAAAACGAGAACTCGCAACAGCACAATATCATAATGATCTCTATAGCCTTTCTATCATCTACACAGAATTAGGTAATATTTATGGTTGGTTATCGTCTTATTATAAATCAGAAGATAGTCACCTCAAAGCGCTTGAAGTGAAGCGTCAGATTCCAGATCATACATACGCTGATAACTATTTGGGATTATGTAAAGCCTATTATCAGCAAGGCAAATATAATCTTCAGAAACAGTATGCCGATTATACGATCGAGGTCGCTAAGACGCCTAAGGTACTATGCGAAGCTTATGGTACTAAACTGTCAGCTCATGTAAGATTAGGCGAGATGGACGACGCTTATTCTATGCTTGATAATATCTTTAAGATTGCTCGAGAGAATGATCTGAAAGCATGCAAGGGACAAGCATACGCTTATCAAGGATGGCTTATGCAGATGGAATTAGATAAGAAAAGAAGAAGAAAAAGAACACCATATTCTAATTACGAAGTTGAGTCATTGTATGAAGCTATTGCACTCTATAAAAAGGGAATCAATCTGACTAAAGAATCTGATGATCAATTTGAAGATATTGGGATAGCATTTAACTATAGTTCATTGAGCAATCTATATGCTAAGGTTGGTGATTATAATAAGGCATTGGATTATTCTGAGAAGGCGATACTGGTGGCTCGTGATTTTTATAAGAAAGATTACGACCCAGGTATGGGGACTTTGTTTTCAAATTTTGCTTACAAATATCTTAGCCGCTATAATAAGAATTATCGTGCCAATCCAAACGATACCGTTACTTTAAGTTACGATCTCAATAAGGGTATCTATTATCACCAAGAGGCGGTTAAGTGTTTTCTAAATAATCCAAAAGTGATAGACCCCATTGAGGATGTACGCCAAGCGGACCTATACGGTATGGACCTCAAGTGGCGCTGTATCAGATCCTACAGGGATATCGCAGTGTCTTATGCACACAAGTATATATTTTGTGGTAAGCAGCGTCAGGATCTTGTCAAAGCAGAAAAGAGTCAAAGTAAGGTCATTAATCTGATAGACATTATGCGTGAGGAAATGTCAGATCAAGATACCAAGATATTTTGGCGTAAGGATACACGATTAAGATATGATACGGCGATTGAGTTATCAGAGATGCTGGGAGATATTAATAAGGTATTGTATTACGTTGAGAAGAGTAAGTCTATACTTTTATTAGATGAACTGAATCACAAGGATGCATTGAAGCTTATCCCTGAGCATCTTTCCCTAAGAGAAAGAAATATGCGAGAACATATATCTGCTAATCCTGCTGATAAGCCGTATTACTATAATCTGTATAATGAGTTTTTAGATTCTTTGAAGTTAGCTTACCCAGCTTACTATACGTATAAGTTTGATACGGAGCCACCTAGTATAAGTGAGATACAGAATTCTATATTAGATGATTCTACGAGCTTAGTTTTATATCATAGGACTGCAGATAGTCTTTACACGATTAATATCACATCTACTTCTACAGAATTATTACATCAGGCTAATCCTAAAGATTTTGATGAGCAAGTGGATACTTTATTAAGTTTAGTAGCTAACAAAGATAGTCTTGAGTATATGTCATGCTATACAAAGTTTCTCGGGCTATCACATGGACTTTATAATACACTTATAGAACCCATCGAGGATAAAAGAAAGAAGATTATAATCGTAGGAGATGGTAAGATTGATTTTATACCATTCGACTTATTGGTGTCAGATACCACTGGGGGCTATCCTCATTATATGATCTTAGATCACGTCATAGGATATTCTAATTCTGTGTCCGTACTTCGAAATAAAATCCTAAAAGCTGACAATAAATTCAATAATATGCTTATGGTCTCACCGCAGAATTTTGAAGCGATGGGTCTATCTTCGTTAACACAGAGTAAGTTAGAGATTAATACCCTCAAGCAAATTGTCAGATCTAAGGTCTTAGAAAATAGTGAAGCGTCTATTAATAACTTCATGCAGTGTAGTGAAGAATTTGACGTTATACATTTTTCATCCCATAGTGGGCTGGATAAGGAGACGAATCAGCCTTGGATAGCATTTCAAGATTCTATGATATCTCTCAACGAAATCTATAAGTTACATCTCAATGCTTCATTGGTCTCTCTTAGTTCTTGTAAGAGCTCTGATGGTAATTATCAGTCAGGAGAAGGCATCAATAGTTTGGCGAGGGCATTTTTATTTGCTGATGCCTCTGCGGTCGTAGGTAGCTTATGGAACCTTAATGAAGTCTCAGGTTTTACTATATTTCAGGATTTTTATAAGAATCTTAAGTCTTCAAAATCTAAACCTGAAGCACTACGTTCTGCTAAAATTGAATTTATAAAAAATAACCCTTATAAGTCTCCCTACCATTGGGCACCACTCATCTGTATAGGTAATCCTGAACCCTTACATTGTAACCTTAGCGCATCATTGCCATGGATACCCCTATCCATGATTGGTTTTTTACTACTTCTCTTCGTGGGGTACAAAATCTGGATCAGATAGATATATTTTTCTTGAAGTTATAAATCCTATTTTTACAATTTATTAATGGTAAGAATTGGAGTAATAGTTTATGCCTGACTTTCTGATCCTACATATCGTATTCTGGTCCTCCGCTGTATTGTTATTGTGGAGCTACGTAGCTTATCCCTTACTGATGCATATCTGTTCACAATCCTATAACGAGAATGCGATAAGGTATAATTCAAAAGATGCATTGCCGAGAGTGACAGTTCTTATGTCTGTCTATAATGAAGAAAAATACATCGAGGAAAAAATATCAACACTATTAAGCCAAAATTACGATGGACAACTTGAGATATATATCGGTTCAGATGATTCCTCTGATAAGACTAATGAAATCGTTGAACAGATTGCTCAACAAAATGATAAGCTTCATTTTATTCATTTCGAAAAAAGAAGAGGTAAGCCATCAGTTATAAATGACCTACATGAACTCATACAAAATGATTTTAGTAAAAAACATATCTATGTCCTGACTGATGCCAATGTTATGTTGGCGCCTAATGTCATAAGTATAATAGTCAGTCACTTCAAGAATGAAGCTATCGGTCTTGTAGACGCTCATATGACTTACTCTGGTGTAAGGGATGAAGGTATATCCACTTCAGAAAATACATATCTCAACGGAGAAGTTAAGTTGAAACATAACGAAAGTAAAGTGACCAAAAAAATGATTGGCCCATTCGGTGGTTGTTATGCTTTGAGATCAGAATTATACATCTCTATTCCGAGTCATTTCCTTGTCGACGATTTTTATTTAGCTATGAATGTATTTTCTGAAGGCTATCTTGCCATTAACGATTTATCAGCAATTTGTAGAGAGCCTGTAACTCATCATTTGCTACAAGAATATGGACGGAAGAAAAGAATCGCAGCAGGTAATTTTCAGAATCTCTTTCACTACGTACATTTATTCAATCCTTTGACTAAACTTGGATTGTCCCTCATTTCTCATAAGCTCATCAGGTGGATAGGGCCTTTTTTGATACTGCTTATTATAGGCAGTTGTATCCTATTAGCAGCTAAGTCATCGGCTTTTTATTTTTATATACTTCTTGCTATTATTATCTGGGCAGTACTTATTCCAATGATGGACTTTGTTCTGAGTAAACTTAAGATCAACGTAGGACTACTAAGAAGCATTAGCTACTTCAACCTTATGAACGTGGCATTACTTGCGGGATTCTTTAAGTATATCTCCGGTGTAAAGGAAGGTACATGGAATAGGACAGAAAGATAGTAGAATAGTGATATCGCCAGAACTGTGATGATAGAAATCATTTGCCTAAGAAGATTGCAAGGCATTAGCTATTGATGACTAAATCATTAATAATTAATCATTTTCTAATATCTGCAATCTGGCATATTGTAGCATAATTCTTTTCTCAGGACTATCTATAGCATTGCTGAATTTTATAGTTGCAACATTCCGCTCATCGATGCTTAAGACTTCTCCTTGTCCAAACTTGAGGTGTAATATTTTCTGGCCGACTTTTATTTCAGAAGCTGGACTTGGTTTGAAGTCACTTGCATCCACATTAAGCCCTTTAGGTTTATTGCTTCCCAGTCGCTTAAGGTTACCCAGTTTTTTTGGAGCACCAAATTCTGGTTTCGCCTTCATTGTGATATTCGCTTCTATAATATCATCAGATATCTCATCCAGAAATCGACTCGGATCATTAAATCGAACATTTCCGTATTGGTATCTACTATTAGCAAATGATAAACTTATAAACTCTTCTGCTCGAGTTATAGCCACATAGAATAGTCGACGTTCTTCTTCTAACTGGTCAGGTGAGGATAATGACATATAAGATGGAAATAGATTTTCTTCCATTCCCACTACAAATACAGACTTATATTCTAATCCTTTGGCTGCGTGTACAGACATCATGGTTACTGAGTCTACATTCTCCTCTTTCTTATCTTGATCTGTCATCAGCGAGATCGTCTGTAAGAAATTAGCCAATGTTCTTTCTTGCTTATTGATGTCTTCTCCTTCCTCTAATATATCATCTTCTGTAAATTCTTGGACGCCATCTAATAGTGCATTAATGTTATCTATCCTGGCTTGACTCTCAAGCGAATTCTCAGCTTTCAGTAAGTCTACGATACCAGATTTCTTGACGATGTAGAGGGCTGTCTTGTAGGCATCGGCTGTCTTAGCCTTCTCTTGACATGCCTTTACGATATTGACGAATTGTCCCACAGAAGCTTTGGCTCTACCAGAGAACTCTATGCTGCTTAGGCATTGCCACATAGATACCTCATTGTCATCTGCTATCTTTATAATCTTACCGATGGTAGTCTGCCCGATGCCTCTCTTAGGATAATTAATAACTCTCTTGAGGGCTTCGTCATCTTTATGATTGACAGCGAGTCTCATATAGGCAATTATATCTTTGACTTCCTTACGCTGGTAGAAACTGATACCACCATAGATTTTATAAGCTATGTTATTACGTCTCAGATACTCTTCAAATATTCTTGATTGAGCATTTGTTCTATAGAGTATAGCGATATCTTTATTGGCTAAGTTGTATCTATTTTTCTGTTCTATAATCTTATCCGCTACGAGTTTGCCCTCCTCGTTTTCGGTCATGGCTTTAGTCAGCTTGATCTTATGTCCTCCATCATTTTCAGTCCAGATTTTTTTCTGGATTTGTCGAGTATTGTAGTTAATGATCTCATTAGCCGCTTGTACGATAAAATTTGTCGATCTATAGTTCTGCTCTAGCTTAAAAGTTTTTACATCAGGAAAATCTTGCTCAAACTGTAAGATATTCTCAATCGTTGCTCCTCTAAATGAGTAGATACTCTGAGCATCATCACCGACTATGCAGATGTTGTTTGTGCTACCATTATAGATGGTAAATAGTTTGAGAATCTCATACTGTAAGAAGTTAGTATCTTGAAACTCATCTACCATGAGATATTTGAATTGGCTCTGATACTTCTCTCTTATGTTATCTGGATTAGTATATAGAAGTTTGAATGTCTGTAATAATAAGTCATCGAAATCCATAGCACCAGCACGTAGGCACTTAGCGACATACTTTTCATATATCTTATGTGTCATAGGTCGCCTGTTCATCTGATCTGCCATCAGTAGTTCTTCATTGACACCATATTGCTTAGGGGTTATGAGATTACTTTTGGCACTTGAGATTCTGCTTCTAAGAGCTCCTACATTATATTCTTTCGGATTAAGGCTTAGAGATTTGATTATTTCTTTGAGTACGCTTTTACTATCATCGGTATCATATATGGTGAAGTCATTAGGATAACCTATCCTATGGGCTTCTACTCTAAGAATTCTCGAAAAAATTGAGTGAAATGTACCTGCCCATACTTTATATGCAGATTGGCCTACCTCATTCTCTATTCTGGCCTTCATCTCCTTAGCTGCTTTGTTAGTGAAAGTCAAGGCGAGTATCTGCCATGGCGCTACACCCATATTAATAAGATGTGCTATCCTAAATGTCAAGACTCTGGTCTTACCTGATCCCGGGCCTGCTATAACCATAACTGGGCCTTCTAATGTGGTGACGGCCTGTCGTTGTATATCATTAAGATCGTTAAGGTAGCTGTAGGATAATTCAGAATTCTGCATTATGTAAAGTTCGCTATTTTATATTAATTGAATATAACATATGAATAAGCATCTGTCATTTTTCTTTCTATCTAATAAGATGCTCTGACTTGCATTATTTTTTTACTACTTTGAATTCTATATGAGTATAGCCGCCGCTTTCAGTGATTTTATATCTTTTCTTAAGCAACCTCGATATGCCTACAAGTCGGATCAGCCTCTTGATTTTAGTACTGCGACTCTCATGTATGTCTTTCTTTTTTTTACAATCATATTTATTTCTTCTCCCTTGCTATATTTTGTTGGAGTAGAGAATATGCAGCACTCAGTAGATGAGCTGATGAAAAATTACCCCATATGGGTGTTTGCCTTATTAACTGTGGTGGGAGCTCCTGTTATGGAAGAATTAATTTTTAGGTGGCATCTCAGAAGACCTGTTGTTTTAATATGGTCTATAGCTATTGCAATCTGTGGTGGATTGGGTTTCGCTTATCAGTCTGGGAAGATGATGTTTTGGCCCTTTATTATTATGATTGTTTTTATCATTGCGCTTGCTGCTTTATTAAGCAGTTCTGGACAGGTACAGAGGTTTCTTTCAGATTTATACAGAAAGTATTTTTCATTTATCTTTTACATGACTGTACTCATATTTGCTTTTGCACATTTGAGTAATTTTTCTAAAGTCGATAACTGGTATATCACACCTATATTAGTGCTCCCACAAGCTTTGATAGCTCTATTCTTAGGATATATTCGAGTTAGAAATAATATTTTTTGGAGTATATATTTTCATGCATTTCACAATATGATACCTACAGTCCTGTTTTTATTCATGCCTGAACAGATGTAAGAGCACAATATCATACGGCTTATAACAGATCAAGTATATATAATCACTTCATTTGTCTATAAGTCCTTAGAATTGTGTTTAGATAACTTTACTTTTACATCGCATGATAGAATTTTTAATCCTAACGTAATTTCTTGAAAAAATCCTACTTTCTTGTTTTCCTAATAGTCGTTGTTCTAATCATAGATCAGGTATCCAAAGTCTATATCAAGTTAAATTTTCCTTTGTATGGAGGTTTCAATATTCTTGGCTTAGACTGGGCTCGTATCTATTTCATTGAGAATGATGGTATGGCTTTCGGACTTCAATTTGGTGGTGATATAGGTAAGTATATTCTTAGTATTTTCAGGATTTTCATGGTTGGATTTCTTATTTATTTTCTGAAATCAATTATCAGATCTAAAGAATCATTCGGCTTGCAGATAAGCTTTGCTCTAATTATAGCAGGAGCTATAGGTAACATCATCGATAGTGCTTTCTATGGTCTTATTTTTTCTGATTCGTCTCCACATAGTCGCAATATCGCAGAGTTTATGCCGGAGGGTGGGGGATATGAAGGCTTTCTTCAGGGAAAAGTTGTAGACATGTTCCACTTTCCTATGATAAATAGTCGATTTCCTGATTGGCTACCTGTATGGGGAGGAGATGCTTTTTCTTTCTTCAGACCAGTATTTAATGTAGCAGATTCCTCTATTTCTATAGGTGTTGTGATGATCTTATTGTTTTATAGATCATTCTTTATTGCTAAGAAAGAAGATGACGAAGAACCTGTAGATAGGTCAATAGAAGTAGTAGAATAAAAATAGTCCTGTATTCTTCTAATCAACTAAAGAGGTAGGATTTAACCTCTGTCATTTAATTGATCGCTGGCTTGAGTCATCAGAATCGGACAGCTCTTGTGGTGCAAATTTTTACAAATAAGATGATAGTATTTAGGATTTCCTATACCCCAATTTTGTAGTCATGGCGCAATGTTGCACCATGAGGTAGATAAGATGAAAAGCCGTATTATCTTCCTAAGAAGTTGTTGACAGCTCTTTCGGCTTTAGCCACTATATCATAATTAATAGAATAATGCATGAACTTTCCATCTTTAGTACAAGAAACAACGCCAGCAAGCTTAAGTAAGCTTAGATGCTGAGATGTAACGGATTGTTCGATGTTGAGGCTACTGTAGATTTTATTGACATTTATGACTCCTTGAGTGTCTATGTATTCAAGAATTTTTAATCTCAATGGATGTGCCAACGCTTTTACTAAGGTAGCGGAATATTGCAGTTTATCAAACTGGAATCTAACCGTAGTTTTCTTCATTAGTTCGTGTAGTTTTTCTTATTCTGTTAAAGACCCGACGCCAAAGATGAAGAATTATTTTCAGTAAAAGAAGTAATATTATAAAAAAATCTAATTTGTTAACTCCTTATTACTATACATGTATATATGTAAAAAGATGCTAATCTATAAAGTTTAGCATCTTTTAAGTTGATAATCTTTAGGATAATCAACTATGAGGACCAAGAATTTAGAAAAAAATATTACCCTGTTAAGGTTTTTTTATCCAGCTAAGTCTTCAACGAGTTTTGATATTTGATCAAGACGGTCAGTATCTAATGAGTAGTAGATAAATTTCCCCTGTCTTTCAGTCAATACAACCCCAGCTCTTCTTAATATAGCTAAGTGTTGAGATGCTACTGATTGCTCTAATCTTAATTTGATGTAGATATCAGTTACTGTCATCGTCTGACTTTCCTCCAACAGATCTATTATTCGTTGGCGTAGTTTGTGATTAACGGCTCTTAGGACTAAAACTGCTTTACGCAAGTCTGCATAGTCCAACCTTATCTCACCACTACCTTTCTTCAGGGTAACAGTCTCGTTCTTTTTATTTCTCATTGGTAAGTTTTAAATAAAGT
>CAZBXL010000008.1:0-78056 GCA_964495785.1 uncultured Saprospiraceae bacterium
ATGGTATCTATATGAATGCCGTAGATACTGGATGGGTTACTGATGAAGATCCAGTATTATTAGCTAAGAAAAAGGAAGAATTGCATGACTTTCAGCCACCTTTAGATATCGTAGATGGAGCTGCCAGAGTCCTCGATCCTTTATTCGATGGCATCAATACAGGCAAGCACTGGTGTGGAAAATTTCTCAAGGATTATCGACCTATTGATTGGTGAAAAGAATGTTAAGTGACAGCGTAGTACACTTATTAACTGACAAGGTTATAACACCTTACTGATTGCAAGTTGGACTCAAATAGTCTATATTTGGAAATATATTTCTAAAATAATTATTCTATATGAAATCTGAATCATTTGGAGAATTCATAAATCGTTTAAGGTCTGAGAAGAATCTTTCATTGAGGATTGTTGCAGCAGAGGTAGATATAGATCAATCTACCTTATCTAAAATAGAAAGAAACGAGAAGCAAGCACCTGATTATATAGTAGAGCCCCTAGCACGATTATTTGATCAGGATATTAAATCTCTTGAGATCAAATATTTAAGCGAAAAAGTTTATTATGATGTAAAAGACAAAGCTTCCTCTATTGAAGCATTGGAAGATGCTATCAAGCGTTTGAAATTTGAAGGTTCTGGTACATTAGTTAATGATAAGCGAGAAGCTCTTTTTAGTAAAATCAGAGAGTATTTAAAATCGACACCTATAGAGAAAGCTTGGATCTTTGGTTCGTTTGCAAGAAATGCAGAAAAGTACGATAGTGATATTGATCTGCTTGTAAGATTTGAGAAGAATCACAAATTGGATTTATTCGAGTATATTGGAATTACACATGAGCTCGAAGATCTTCTTGGTAGAAATGTAGACGTGGTAGAAGAAGGAAAATTACAACCCCAAATTTCTAAGAAAGTAAAATCCGAAAAAAAGCTGGTGTATGCAAAATGAAGAAGACATATACCGGTTGAAGGATATTATAGCCGCTATTAAGAAGATAGAGAAGTATACTAAAGATTTGACCTTTAAGCAATTTTCTAATGATGAACTCGTACAAGATGCCGTATTTAAAAACTTTGAAATCATAGGCGAAGCTTCTTATAAGGTTTCTAAATTCACAAAGGAGAATAATATGAATATTGAATGGAGGAAGATGGAAGCTTTGAGGCATAAATTAGTTCATGATTATTATAAGATCGACTTAGCAATCGTATGGAATACTAAAGAAAAAAGACTACCTGATTTGCATAAATTAATAAGTAAAGTCATTAAAAATCTGAAGGCTAAGAAATAATAATTAGACACCAAAGAATACATTCTGAACAAAAAAATTGAAAGACCTACTTCTCATAACGCCACCATTTACACAATTAAATACACCTTATCCTGCGACAGCTTATCTCAAAGGATTTCTTAATACGAAGGATATATCAGCCTTTCAAATGGATCTCGGGATAGAAGTTATCCTAAGGATGTTCTCATATAAAGGTCTGTCAGACATTTTTGATAAAGCAATTGAATCTAAGATTGTACCTTCTGATAATGCCTATAGAATCATAAATTTAATAGAGGCATATCTTCAGAGCATTGATGAAGTCATCTCATTCTTACAGGGTAAGAATAACACTTTAGCCAGAAAAATATGTTCAGAGGTATACCTACCGCAAGCGAGTAGATTTGAACAAGCTAATGATATGGAGTGGGCATTCGGTTCTATGGGTATCCAAGATAAAGCAAAGTACTTATCGACATTATACATAGAAGATATAGCAGATTTTATTAAAGAATGTATAGATGAGAATTTTGGATTCAGCAGGTACGCTGAGAGACTTGGTATGAGTGCCAATTCATTTGATGAATTGCATTCTAAGGTAGTAGGAGCGTATACTTACATAGATCATATTACTGTTGATATTTTAAAGAATAAAATAGAAGAAGTCAATCCTCGATTGGTTTGTTTTTCGGTGCCCTTTCCTGGTAATTTGTACAGTGCATTTCGCTGTGCAGAGTTTATAAAAAAGAACTATCCGAATATTAAGATAGCTATGGGTGGTGGATTTCCAAATACAGAATTAAGATCACTGACTGACGCGAGGGTATTTGATTATTTCGATTATATCACTTTGGACGATGGAGAGTTGCCTATAGAATTACTTGTATCTAATGTCCTACATACCACTGGAGAAAATCCCAACTTAGGATTTTTTAAAAGAACCTTCTTGCGAGAAGAAGGAAAAGTTATTTACAATAATTACTCACTTAGAAAAGACTATAAGCAGAGTGAATTGGGTACACCAGATTATTCAGATTTATTATTAGATAAGTATATCTCCGTTATTGAAGTAGCTAATCCGATGCACAGTCTATGGAGTGATGGGAGGTGGAATAAGCTCACTATGGCACACGGCTGTTATTGGGGCAAGTGTACGTTCTGTGATATATCATTGGACTATATCAAAAATTATGAACCTATCGCAGCAAGTCTATTAGCAGACCGGATGGAAGAGATGATTGAGCAAACAGGCGAGCGAGGATTTCACTTTGTAGATGAAGCGGCACCTCCTAAGTTGATGAGAGGATTGGCATTGGAGATATTGAATAGAGGGATGCAGGTCAGTTGGTGGACGAATATTAGATTTGAAAAAAGTTTTACTGCTGATCTCTGCCGATTACTTAGTGCTTCAGGATGTATTGCGGTATCAGGAGGATTGGAGGTGGCTTCTAATCGACTTTTAGAACTTATAGATAAAGGCGTCACTGTGGAGCAGGTAGCGCAAGTTAGTCGTAACTTAACTGAAAGTGGTATTATGGTGCACGCTTACCTAATGTACGCTTACCCTACGCAGACAATACAAGAAACCATTGATAGCCTGGAGATGGTCCGACAAATGTTTGAGCAAGGTATATTACAATCGGGATTCTGGCATCAATTTGCTATGACAGCTCATAGTCCGGTAGGCATGGAGCCAGAGAAGTATAAAGTAGAACCTATCTTAGAAGAAATTACTTTTGCTAATAATGATGTACAATTTATTGATAAGATAGGCATAGATCATGATGCATTCAGTTATGGACTTAAGAAGTCATTATATAATTATATGCATGATAGATGTTTTGAGATGCCCTTACAAGAATGGTTTGATTTTGACATTCCAGATACATCTGTTGTGCCTGATTTTATAGCACAAGCAGTAGGTGATCATTCAGAGTTATATCATGTCAATCCGCATTCTAAGTTGATATGGATAGGTCAATTGTCAGTAACGGATCAGAATAACGGGAACTGTGTAATTGAATTATATAATAAAATCCAGAACAAAGAGATCTTATTAGATAGAACACGTGCAAAATGGCTTTCAGAAATGCTCAAAACCATGACACCACAATCTGAACAAATAATCAATTACAGTAGCTTCAGAAAAGATTACGAATCTCACTTCGAGGATTTTACTCTATTTTGGTTTGAGGAGGCTATGGAGAGTTTGAGAGCATTTGGCTTATTGATTATATGATAAAAAAGGAGGTCAGTAGCCTATTTCTACTCAATAAAACATTCTTTTTCAAACGAATTCTCATCATTATTTAACTTAATTAGGAGTACTACTTGCTAAATAATATGTAAGTTATAGGAAGTCAACGGTTTATGAGTTAAAATTTTGGATCGAACTTTGAGTTTATGCTTACGTTATTTTTATATTGCTTTGAGATTTTCTTAGATGCAATCTTTACTTTTGCAATTCACAAATAAAAACCTACTTACATGGCATTTGACATAGATATGATTCGTAAACATTACGAAACACTTCCGTCCAAAATCGAAAAGATCAGAGCAGAATTAGAAAGACCTTTGACATTGTCAGAGAAAATTTTGTATTCTCACTTGCATGCAGATTCTCCATTACAGAACTATAAGAGAGGAAAAGATTATGTTTTTTATGCACCAGATAGGGTAGCTATGCAAGATGCCACTGCACAGATGGCTTTGTTACAATTTATGATGGCAGGTAAGAGTAAGGTTGCTGTACCTTCTACAGTACACTGTGATCACCTAATCCAAGCGAAGATAGGTGCTGATGCAGATCTTCAGAATGCAATCAATACCAGTAATGAAGTATTTAATTTTTTAGAGTCGGTGTCTGATAAGTATGGTATAGGTTTCTGGAAGCCGGGTGCAGGTATCATACATCAGGTAGTACTTGAAAATTATGCATTCCCAGGTGGTATGATGATCGGCACAGACAGTCATACCGTTAATGCCGGTGGCTTGGGTATGGTCGCTATCGGAGTCGGTGGAGCTGATGCAGTAGATGTGATGGCAGGTATGCCTTGGGAACTTAAGAATCCTAAGTTAATAGGAGTTAAGTTGACTGGAAAACTATCAGGATGGTCATCTCCTAAGGATGTCATTCTTAGAGTCGCAGATATACTTACGGTAAAAGGAGGAACAGGAGCGATAGTAGAATATTTTGGAGAAGGAGCAATCAACTTAAGTTGTACTGGTAAGGGTACGATCTGTAACATGGGAGCAGAGATAGGAGCGACGACTTCGACTTTTGGTTATGATGAGAGTATGGATAGGTATCTGAGAGCAACTGATAGAGAAGATATAGCGGATGCAGCTAAGCAAGTACAAGAACATCTTACGGCTGATGCCGAATGTTATGAGAATCCAGAAAAATATTTTGATCAAGTAATCGAAATAAATTTAGACGAATTAAAGCCTCTAATTAATGGACCATTCACGCCAGACCTTTCTACAGCAGTAGGAAATGAGATGACTGAAAAAGCAACGAAAAATGAGTGGCCATTAGATGTAGAATGGGGACTGATTGGTTCTTGTACAAATTCATCTTACGAAGATTTATCAAGATCGGCTTCTATTGCTAAACAAGCAGTAGATAAAGGATTATCGACAAAAGCAGAGTTTGGTATCAATCCAGGAAGTGAGCAAGTACGTTTTACGACTGAGAGAGATGGCATTCTTAAAATATTCGAAGATCTTAATGCAACGATATTCACTAATGCATGTGGCCCATGTATTGGTCAGTGGGCGAGGTATAAAGATCCTATGAATGCACCTAAGAATAGTATCATACATTCATTCAACAGAAATTTCTCTAAGAGAGCAGATGGGAATCCAAGTACGCATGCATTCGTAGCGTCACCTGAGATAGTAGCCGCTATTGCTATAGCGGGTAGGTTGGATTTTAATCCGATGACGGATACTCTAACTAATGATAAAGGCGAGCAAGTTAAGTTTGATGAGCCGACAGGATTCGAATTACCACCTAATGGGTTTGCAGTAGAAGATAGAGGTTATGAGGCACCGGCAGAGGATGGTAGTAGTGTTATCGTAAAAGTAGATCCTTCATCTGATAGACTTCAATTACTTACACCATTTGAGCCTATTACTAAAGATGATGTCACAGATATGAGAATCCTTATCAAAACAAAAGGTAAGTGTACTACAGATCATATATCTATGGCTGGGCCATGGTTAACATACAGAGGACACTTAGAAAATATCTCTGAGAATTGCTACACTGGAGCAGTTAATTATTTTAATGACAAAACTAATCTTGTCTTAAACCATGTAACTGGAGAATATGGCCCAGTACCAGATTCTGCAAGAAAGTATCAGTCTAACGGGATAGGTACAGTTGTCTTTGGTGAAGAAAATCTTGGAGAGGGATCTTCTCGAGAGCATGCAGCCATGGAGCCAAGATTCTTAGGAGTACATGCAGTCATTGTGAAGTCATTTGCAAGAATACATGAGACAAATCTTAAGAAGCAGGGTATGTTAGCATTGACATTTGCTGATCCGGCTGATTATGAAAAAGTGAGACAAGATGATAAAATAAGTATCGTAGACTTTGATGAGATGGCTCCTGGTAAGCCATTAACTGTCAAGTTATCTCATGCAGATGGTACTGAAGATTCATTCTTAGTTAATCATACATACAACCAAGCCCAGATAGAATGGGTAAGAGCAGGTTCTGCATTAAATAAGATCAGAGAAGAAGCAGGCATTTCTTAATAGAACTACACTGCTGATAAATTATAAAAATGGTGCTGGATTTTTTTCAGCACCATTTTTTTATTGAGGGATGTCATGACGACCTGTTATATTTTTAGATTCTAAGAGTAGGAATATTCATACTTATACTTGTTCCTTCTCCTATTCTTGTATAAATATCTATATCACCATTGAGTAACTTGATTCTGTTATGGAGATTCTTTAGTCCATTGGCACCATCTCTTATTTTCTTTGGTCTATAACCGACGCCGTCATCTTCAAGTATTAGATTGAGTTCATCCTTATATTTATTTAATTGAATTAAGACATTTTTTGCATGAGCATGCTTTTTTATATTGTCTATCATTTCTAAGATCATACGATATATTTCTAATTCAATATTCTGAGGTAGTCTTTCTTCGAAGCCTTGATATTCAAAACTATATTGAATTTTACTATGCTTCTCATTTTCTATCAATTTGTTGATGGCATGAATAAGTCCAAACTCCTTAAGTGTATTAGGCAAGAGATTGTGTGATATATTACGCATCTCTTCATCGAGCTTTGATATATATTGTATTGAATTATTAAATGAGGCTGTGGGCTCTATTGCAGGATATTTTTCTTTGAGCGATTGTAGATTGAGAGATACTCCTGAGAGCAGACTACCTAAGCTATCATGTATATCCATAGAGATTCTTTCTCTTTCATTATTAAGATTCTCTAACATGGATACGGCAGCCATTCTCTTATCTTCTGATAGTTTGAGTATGGTTGATTGTTTGTCATTGAATATCTGTACACTCTTATATATCATAAAGCTTCCTATGACTATACTGTGAAATGTCAATACAATTATTCCTCCATGTTGAGCTATTACATTTGTTGGAATATTACCGATGTAAATCAGGCTTCTCGCAATTATCACAAGTGGTATAATCGCATAGACTAATAGGAGAATAAAAGCATCTTTATTTTTATACTTAATATATGAATACAATACGAGATAAGTATTGTAAGCGTTTACTGCAGCCATAGTGATAAGAAAGAATAATATAAAAGCCCCTATGTTATATTCATTTTGAATCGGAATTAAAAATATAGGATGAAAAAGTATTATAGCAATTGTAAATACACTGGCTACTCTTATGGTTAGTCGATATAGTTTTGGACTCTCCTTCTTAAACTCCAAGAAACTCAGCGATACGAAAAGATTCATTATGGAAATGATGCCTATGGTGAGAGGTCTGGAATAACCATTAAAACGCGGCCATACGTCACCCCATATATACATGAACCCATATCCTTCTTCTGATATAACATATAATATACTCAGTAGTAATACGATTGTTTCTATTAACAAAAATTCAATCTTAGTTGTCCTATATATAAAGAAGATACTGAATGCTATGATAAATATGATGCCCACAGATATACCATGGAATAAATGTCTATCTGCAATGTTTTTAGCAAGGTTAGAAGCTGATCTTATAAATATGGGTAACGGAAGATCCTGTCCTTCTTGGTCAATTCTCATGTAGAGTGTATGAGAAGAATTCGGATTCATTTTTAATTTATGGACGAAATAATTAAGTTTCATTTCTCTGTCCGAAAACTTATAATTATCTCCCTGTATGTTAGTAGAATCTATTCTGCCTTGTGCCACATTATAGATTTGATACTCAGCTATATGAGCATACTCTATACTCAGATATACGCTTAATTCTCTATGTGAGTTGTTATGGATATCGCATCTTATCCAATGGTTAGCTACTACATCTGAGATGCTCGGTTTATCTAATTTGAAATCTAACCAGCTTTGGTTATCTAATTTTAAAATATCATCTAAATCTAAGTCTTTGCTTTTGTCTGTATAATATGTGAGTGATGGGCCGAGTTTGATTTGTTCTGTACTCTCATCGATTATTATAGTCTTAGCAGAGAGTGCTGTTATTGAATAAAGAAGAATTGAGAGTATTGAGAAAAAATTAAATTTCATGTAGCTAGGCGATTAAGTAACGACCTATGAGTAGAGTACATTCGTCTCATAAGCTAACCTCACGAGGCCAGCAGTATTTTTGGCGTTAAGTTTTCTTAGAAGATTTTTTCGGTGTGTATCAGTAGTGTTTTTGCTGATATATAATTTTGAAGATATTTCTTGATTCGTGTATCCTAATACTATGAGACGTAGTATTTCTTTTTCTCTTCTAGAAAGACTTATATCAGGAGTTTTGATTTGATCAAAGGAATGAGCGTCTGTATTCTCTATTAATTCTTTGACTTGAGGAGAGAAGTATTTGACTCCTTGAGCGACATCACTAATGGCTTTCATTAAAGTAGGTTTACCACTTATTTTTAAAAGATAACCAGATGCTCCGGCATTAATCATATTATATATGAATGCAAGTTCTTGATGATTGGTTAAGGCAATGATTTTGGTTTTAGTATCAGAGCATATTTTTCTTGTGGCTTCTATCCCGTTTAGTATTGGCATGTTGATATCCATGAGGCAGATATCTGTAGGTGTGGAGGTGCAAAAATCAATAGCAGCTTGTCCGTTAGCGACTGTACCTATTATATTTATATTGTCCTCTTTTTCTAATAAGTTCTTGATACCATCTGACACAATCTGATGATCATCAGCAATAAGGATATCGATCATTCCAGCATTTTTTACAATATACAAAGAAATGATTTACCTTATTATTAGCCTTAATAATTGCGGTGAAAATTTACTATGCGAGTACTATGAGAATTCAGCTGTATAATCTGAATAATTAGAAATTATAGATAATCATAAGGAAGAGTTACCTCATGACTTTTACAAAGGTATTCAGTAGTAAGTTACTTTCTGATTGAATAATTTTATCTAATGCTTTATCAGCAGCTGAAGAAATAGAATCTAAATTTTTGAGAATTTTGTTAAACTCTTTTGAGTCTGCATCATCTGCTGGAATGTCGGATAGTTTTTTGATCATATCCAGCATCGGATTAAGTTCTTTAGTTTTTCTTTTCTCCAATGTTTTCTTAAATACATTCCATAGCTCTTTTTCTGCAGTGAAAAAGTCTCTTCTTTCTCCAGCTTGTGATCTTCTATAGATCAGACCCCAATCCAATAATGCTCTGAGATTCATATTGGCGTTGCCTCGTGATATCTTAAGCTCTTCCATGATCTCGTCAGCTCCAAGTGGCTCAGGGCTAATTAGCAGTAGGGCATGTATATGACCCATGGTTCTGTTGATACCCCAGTTTATGCCCAATTCGCCCCAGCTTGCTATAAAATATTTTTTGCCTTCTTTGAAATCTTTCACACTAAACTATTTACAGTATAGATTAATATGCATTTGTTCGATATTGTTGTCAATTGTTTAAAATTTTCTTTAATATCCAATAAATCAAGGCTTTTTTAACTTAAGAGGACCATTTAATCAGTTACTGATTGTTTGATCTACTTAATAGATTGTACTCCTCAGATTTATAAAATATTGATTCTGATAAGCTTATTCGTATTGCCAGCTCAAGCTTGATGACAAATTATAAGACTTCGTCTTTCTTATAAAATGGCATTTTCACAATCTCAGCTTTAAGTACTTTATTTCTGATTTTGATTCCTATAGCTTGGCCTATATCAGACATGGCTTTAGGCACATAGCCTATGCCTATCGGTATGTCAAGTGAAGGAGAGAAAGTTCCAGATGTTACGATACCGATAACTTGCTCTTGAGCATCTACGATTTCGTATCCTTGACGTGGGACTCTCTTATCATTTACTTTAAAGCCGACCAATTTTCTACTGACACCATTTTTTCTTTGGTTGATAAATTTTTCTTTAGAGAAGAAGTCAGCTTGTTTTTTGGTTTTTGTGATCCATCCTAATCCTGCTTCTATTGGTGATGTCTCATCATCAATCTCATGACCATAGAGACAATATCCCATTTCCAGTCTTAGCGTATCCCTTGCGCCTAAGCCCACAGGAAGAATGCCTTCGTCAGCACCTGCTTTAAGAATTTCATTCCATACGGTAACAGCATCTTTATTGTTTAGGTATAGCTCAAAGCCTCCAGAACCAGTGTAGCCTGTTCCAGAAATGATAACGTTTGGAATGCCACAAACTTCTCCTACTCCAAAATAATAATATGGTATCTGATCCACTTTAACAGAAGTTAATTTCTGCAAGACTTCACTCGCAAGCGGTCCTTGTAAGGCAAGCAGAGCCATCTCGTCTGATCTGTTAGTGAGTGTAGCATCGTACTTATTAGCTTTTGTTATCCAGTCAAAGTCTTTCTTAATATTGGACGCATTGACAACGAGCATATATTTATCTTCAGATAACTTGTATGTGATAAAGTCATCTACAATTCCACCTTTGTTATTAGGAAAGCAAGCATACTGAGCTTGTCCGACAACTAGTTTAGATGCATCGTTAGAACTGATTTTTTGTACAAGATCGAGGGCCTCTTCTCCTTTTATAAAAAATTGTCCCATATGAGAAACGTCGAATAGTCCAACTTTTTCTCTTACGGTGGTATGTTCTTCATTGATACCAGAATAACTAACAGGCATATTATATCCTGCAAATTCCATCATACGAGCTCCTAACTCTATATGAGTTTGAGTTAATGGCGTTTCTTTCATTTTAATTTTTTCTTAATCTTATTATTGATTGACAATGATGATATCTTGTATTGTGTCTCCTATCATGATAGTATGAACAACTTCCATACCTTCAGATATTTTTCCAAAAAGAGAATATTTTCCATTAAGGTGTGGCGTAGGAGAATGAGTTACAAACCACTGAGCTGATTCTGTGTCGTTACCAGCACTTGCCATACCTACATATCCTTCATCATTATACTCGAGTGGTCCGAGGTCTGATCTTATAACGTAATCGGTACCTCCGTAGTTATCTCCACGTGGACTTCCTGTTTGTATTACAAAATTAGAAACGACCCTATGGAATATTTTTCCATCATAATAATCGCCTTCTACAAGTTCTAAAAAATTTAGAACAGTACCAGGTGCATCCTTTAAGTATAGGTCAATTTTAAAGACACCTTTGTTGGTTTTAATAATCACTTTCGTATTGGCATTATATTTTTCTAAAAGTGACCAATCAGGTAGTTTAGAAGATTCTGCTTTTGTCAGTGTAGGATTATTGACACCTCTTGTTTTGGCTATAGCTCTTTCTATAGCATTAATACTTTCAAGTTGCCCAGGCGATTTTAGCTTTTCTTTAGCGTCAAATAAGAATTGTGTACTGTCTATTAATTCTAATAAGTTAGTTCTATCGTCAGATATGGCGTCTGCTATCAAGCCTGTCATACCTTCATCACCAGTCTCCATTTCTTGTAATAGATATTCAAAAATTTTTCTTTTATGAAATCTCACAAATCCTTGAAAGGTGCCATTGAAGTTTTCAGATGCTAAGATCTGAGTTAGAGTAGCAGTAATGGCCGTCCTTATAGCTGGATTAGGATTTTCGGCACCGTAGTTAATTAGGTACTCGTAACTGCCTGGATCATTGCCGAGGGCTTCAATATATTTTGTGATTGCAAAGGTGTCTTCAGTACTTCTGATGGCTTGTTGTACTTGCCATCTTGTAGCATTGATAGTTTTAGAATAATAATAAGGAAGTAATTTGAATATCGATTTATATAGCGAGGTACTTAATTGCCAGTTAGTAGTATCCTTAGCATAAGTTCTATACAGTCCTACGTCATCTTTACTACCGTTATCTCCAAGGTATTCTGATGCTGTGAGAGCTACATGTTTGTTTTCGTCTTTGAGCAGAGATATTATTTTTTCAGCAGATTCTATGTAACTGTAGTTTTTTAGTGTCCGGATGATATTACATTTAATACGATAATCGATGTCGAGTTCCAGTTGATTATTGAGGGTAACTTGTATCTCTTTATCATCAGTATGTCGCAGTGCTGAGGCTAATGCCATCTTAATATTAGGATCCTCTTCTTCGACCATCGCCTCAGCTATTTGAAACTTAATCTTGTCAATGTCAATTTCTGAAGGACGTGATAGACAATGAGCGGCATATAATCTTATTCTGTTATCGAGTCTCTTGTTACGTATGGCGTCGATGCAGAACTGTGATATCTCGGGACTGGTAATATTTCTCAATGCATATTCATATATACCTTGCATCCTGCCTAATAATAGTAGCGTATCGGTGTCTCTATAATTCTGTGCAGAGATCATTTGATTGGCCATCTTAAGATTCCCTATTTTACCTAAGGAATGTAATATTGATCCATTTCCCTGATTGTCTACAGACATAGTGTCGGTCTGTCTAAAATTAGCAATAAGATTATCTACTGAGCCACCATCAGCAATCTGTCCTATGGCATATGCAGAAATAGATCTTACTTTAATGACGGGATCACTTAAGAGCGTATATAGACTATCTAAGGCACTCTTGTCTTGATGAGAAGCAAATGCTCTCGCAGTTAAGTATCTGTAAGTGGGATTAGGATCATCAAAGTAAGGTCGTAAGCTATCCGTAAACTCTTCGTATTGATAATTCGCTAAATTTATGAAAGTTGCATCTTGCGGATTGATATCCACTTCTGTGAGTATTTTTTTTGATTCTGGGACACAAGAAGACATTATGAGAAGAGATGTCAATAGGATACATAGTTCATATAGCTTCATTAACAAAGGTTTAAAGGCAAAAGTATTTTAATTAAGCCTAAAAATGGTAACTTTCAACCGTCGAATGCGTTTATATTAAATAAAAAAATAAACATTCTCTTCTATGAAAAAATTGCTTACTCTCGTTGTAATGCTTACCTCAGTTCAGATCACATTTTCTCAAGTCCTCGTAGATGCGACTTTTTTAACAAGTTTTACGGCTACTGATATTTCCGGAATAACACTCGGAGCAGTCAATGCACCATATGATGTTGATCTATATAAAGTGACTTACAACACGCCAGACGTTAATGGCCAGACAAGCATTGCTTCAGGTCTTCTATGTGTACCTATAGATGAATCGACTATTTTTCCTTTAACTTGTTATCAGCACGGTACTGTCGGTGGTAGAGAAGATGTGCCATCTAATCTTATGGGTGGATTTACTCTACCGCTTATACTTGCAGGTTCAGGATATGTGGTTGCAGCTCCTGATTTTTTAGGATTAGGAGATTCTCCGGGGATACATCCCTATGTCCACGCAGCTACGGAAGCTTCAGTAGGGGTAGATATGATGAGAGCAACAAGAGAGTTAGATGCAGACGAAGATTTTGGTCAATTTGAGTTGTCTGATCAGGTTTTTGTAACAGGATATTCTCAAGGAGGACATGCAGCCATGGCATTGCACAGAGTATTAGAGACTGATCTCTCTAATGAGTTTGCAGTGACAGGCTCAGCACCTATGTCTGGACCTTACAGTATATCTGAAAGTATGGTCGACTTTACTCTTGGTGATGCTGATTATGGGACTGTTGCATATATCGCTTGGTTAACCTTAAGTTATCAGGTGGCTTATCCCAGTACTGTAGGAATGATCTCGTTAGAAGAAGTCTTTAGACCAGAATATATACCAGGCATAATTCAATTCAGAGATGAAGAGATAGATTTATGGACATTAAATGATATGCTACTAAATATGCTTTTAGCCAATACGGGTTCTACAAGACCGCGAGATCTGCTTATGCCAGATATACTAAACAGTATTTTGACTGATCCGACGCATCCATTCTCTGTTGCATTAGCAGATAATGATACGTATGACTGGTCACCACAAGCACCTACAAATATGTATTACTGCGAAGGGGATGATCAAGTAACTTTTGAGAATGCCATACTTGCTGAGTCAGTCATGCAAGCTAACGGCAGCAGTGCTACTGCGGTAAGAGTAGATTTTGACGGATTTCCAGCTACACATACTCAGTGTGTGTTACCAGCCGCGACAGGAGCACTCAATTTTTTTAATGGATTAAGAAATTTACTCAGTGATACAGAAGAGATCTCCATTGAAGATAATAGTACTATATACCTCACTGATGGAATCTTAGTCATGGATATCTCTGATGACAAAGTCGGAGACAACGCCATGATGCTATTCTCTCAAGCAGGACAAAAACTTGCTGAGACAAGACTGAATAATGGACATAATGAGTTTGATATGCAGAGCATGGCATCGGGATTATATATCATATCCCTTAGTGATGATAGAGGCTTATATAAGACTCAGAAAGTTGTTAAGTTTTAGCATTTAGTCTACTGTTAAGCCAATAAATAGCTGCCTCAGAGCATTTGTATTATTGTATGTGTATTTTTGGGGCTTTATATTATAATTTTAGATAAGGACAATTAAGAGATGAGCTTGAATTTTAGTAACGATAAAGAAGCAGTCGATGGACTGTCTTCAGCCTATAAAAGTTTAAAATCAGAGATAGGAAAAGTAATAATAGGGCAAGAGGACGTCGTCCAGACTGTACTTATTTCATTATTTAGTAATGGTCACAGTCTTCTTGTAGGAGTACCAGGACTGGCTAAAACATTACTTGTAAGTACTATATCTCAAGTATTAGATTTAGATTTTAAAAGAATACAATTTACTCCCGATCTGATGCCATCAGATATTATGGGTTCTGAGATACTCGACGAGAGTCGAACATTTAAATTTAACAAAGGACCTTTATTCGCTAATATCGTTTTAGCAGATGAGATTAATAGAACACCGCCTAAGACGCAAGCAGCCCTCCTTGAGGCTATGCAAGAGAGGAGTGTTACAGTGAGTGGTGTCAAGCATATGCTACCGCAGCCATTTTTCGTGTTAGCGACACAGAATCCAATAGAACAAGAAGGTACATATCCACTACCAGAAGCCCAGCTGGATAGATTTATGTTCAATATACCATTAGACTATCCTTCATACCAGGAAGAACTTGCAGTTGTCAAAGCGACTACGACAGATAATAAAGTATCTCTAAGTAATATACTTACAGGAGAAGAAATCCTTGCATACCAGCAGTTGATCCGTAAGATTCCTATTGCTGATAATGTATTAGAATATGCTGTATCATTAGCTACTAAGACAAGACCTAATACAGCTAATGCGACATCCGAAGTTAATAACTATATAGGATGGGGAGCTGGGCCTAGAGCTAGTCAGTATCTTGTCTTAGGTGCTAAGACTTATGCTGCGATACATGGTAAGTATTCACCAGATATCGATGATGTCAAGGCGATCGCCAAGTATGTCCTCAGACACCGTATCGTAAGAAATTATAAAGCTGAGGCCGAAGGTATAACTGAAGATAAAGTCATCGCTGGATTATTATAGAAGATTTAGAGGGTACTAATTCTCTTTTGATATTCATGTCTTCTGTTTTCATACCAGTAAAGAAATGTCAATAAGTACTTTCTCTTAAGAAGAATATGCCATTGAGAGCTAAAGATTATGTGAATGTCTGAAAGAAAAATCCTCTTAAACTTTATTGATTATAGCATATTTATGATATAATTTTTTTCTTAAACACAGAGGTTCTACGGCCTTAGCCATTTTAGGTAAATCAGTTATTTATAGCGTTAAAAACAATGGCCTTGTTTGATGACCGGAGGAAGGAGTTGGCGCTTGTTTAGCTATCAATAGCTTATTTGCCGTGAAGAAATGGGTAAAGCCTTGACTTTTTTGTCTCCCCGCTATTGCGGGGCAAGCTGTTTTTGTGTCAAGACATGAACGAATTTTCCACCTATGGTGGATCAAAGCAAGTAAACCTTGCTTTGAAGTGAGAGAACCGAAACATCAGTTTCGGAGTGGAGAGCCTTCCGGCGAGGAAGATGCATGGAAATTATATGTCATTTATTTACTAATCTCAAATTCTAATTATGAAAAGTGAGCTTTTAAATTTATGATCACAAAGAGGTACTATTTCAATAAAAACATGAATGACAATTTACTCTTAGTACTAGAACTAAATTAGAAGCTCAAAGAATATAACTCACCTATCCAAGCCTTGGGTACTTGCTTGAATCAAATAAATGCAGACAATGTCTTTATTAGATTCTCTTATCCTCTACACACCAAAAACACTTACGAATACATCTACATAACAAAGAAATTATATACTTTAGATTTATATGATTAGAAGTTTATACATATCACTACTATGTCTGTTATTGATATCATGTAATAATGAGGTGACACAGCACTTGGATTCTAAAAATCCTGCTTTAGGTAAGCTCAATCAGATCGTCGTCATAGCTGATGAAGATGTATGGGTCGGTAGCGTAGGTGATACATTCAGATATTATTTTGAATCCGCGTATCCATTGTTACCTAGTCCAGAACCGCTCTTTGATCTTAAACATTACACACCTGATGACTTAGAGCGTAGTGCTGTGAGAAAAGAATTAAGAACATACGCCTTTCTTGCAGATCTGTCAGATGAAGAATCAAAGACAGCGCAACTCATTAAAAAAGACATGGGTGCAGAGAAGTATAATTCAGCTCTAAAGTATGGTAAACCATTCTCATCTATAGGCAAAGATAAGTGGGCCAAAGGTCAATTATTGATGTATATGTTTGGAGCTAATGAAGATTCTCTTGTTATGTCAATTAAGAAATCTTTTCCAACATTAGCTCGCAGGATCAATGAACATGACTTAGATAAGTTGAAAGCCATATCTTTTGGTATCAAGGAGAATAAAGGGCTTACCAGATTAGTCTCTGAGAAATTTGATGTCGATATAGAAATACCCGTAGAGTATCAGACAGCTAAGTACGACACCATCAATAATGTGTTATGGTTAAGGAGAGGTAGCAAAGAAGCAGACTATCACATGGTCTTTGAAAAAATTAAGTATGATACCCCAGAGCAATTAGAGAAAGATTCTATTATTGCCTTACGCAATAAATTTGGTAAGACATATGTCACCTCTGATCTCGATGGGAATTATATGGTTGTCAATGATGAGGACCTTCCAGTATATGAGTACGTCACAGAAATAGATGGACACTATGTCAAGGAGATAAGAGGAGTGTGGGAGATGACTAAAGAATTTACAGGTGGTCCATTCGTCACTTATGTTATTATAAATGAGGCCAAAAAAGAACTCATTTTTATAGACACATTTCTATTAGCTCCTGGAGCTAAAAAAAGAAATTACATGATGCAATTAGATTGCATTGTCAAATCTGCCAAGGTTAATTCTTGATTATTGGAAACTGTCAGAACTATGACCAGCCTTAGGCGGGCCGGTTAACATGAGTTAAGTGATGGGTGAGATAATATGTAACTCTAAACTCAACTACATATAAATTTTTAATCCACTAAGAAATGTAGACTATTCGTCAGACGACAGAAAAAGACCACAGAGTGGTCTAATTATTTTAGAAAAAACGAACACCCACCTCCGACTATAGCGTAGTCTTATTATTTTCAATAATTGGACGCATTTAAAAATCTAATAGTATAACTTAGTATCATGGAATCTATGATATCAAAATATGCTCGACTATTAGTCAATTATAGTCTGGAGCTAAAGCCTAAAGAAAAATTATATATATCAACTACATTACTTGCAGAGCCACTTGTGAGAGAAATATATAGACAAGCTACTCAGCTAGGTGCTATAGTGGAAGTTGATTTTGCGTTCAGAGAGCAATCGAGAATATTATTGAATGAGGGCAATGAAACCGTACTAAGTCATGCTCCTACATTGCATACACAAGCGATGGAAGAATTCGATGCTTATCTTAATATACGAGCACCATACAATCTTAATGAGACGAGTAATGCCAATAAGGATAATAGAAAAATAAGGTCTAAAGCATTATCACATCTCAATAAACTATACTTTGAGAGAACAGCAGATAGAAATGCCTCAGGATCTCTCAAAAGAACTCTATGCCAGTATCCGACGCAAGCTTCAGCACAAGCAGCTAATATGTCATTAGAAGAATATGAGCACTTTGTATTTAACGCATGTCACCTCTACAGTGATAATCCCGAAGGAGAGTGGCTTAGAGTAAGAGAAAATCAGCAGAAAATCAAAGAGTATATGGATGGCGTGAATACTGTAAGATATAAAGCTGATCATACGGATATAGAATTTTCTGTAGCCGGTCGTACTTGGATTAATTCTGATGGCCAGACGAATATGCCATCAGGAGAAGTTTTCTCGGGTCCAGTAGAAGATAGTGTCAATGGAAAAGTCCACTTTACCTTTCCGTCTATCTACATGGGAAAAGATGTACAGGGTATAACTCTATGGGTAGAAAATGGTGAAGTCGTCAAGTGGGATGCCAATCAAGGCAAAGATGTCCTGGATCATGTATTCAAAGTTCCAGGTGCAAAGTTTTTTGGAGAAGTTGCCATAGGCACGAATTACAACATACAGCAAGCGACACGTAATATCCTCTTTGACGAAAAGATAGGTGGCACGATACATATGGCAGTAGGACAGTCGTATAAGCAGACAGGTGGTACGAATACCTCGACTATACATTGGGATATGATTACAGATATGACAGAGTCAGGAGAAATCTATGGTGATGGAAAACTGATTTATGAAAAGGGAAAATTTCTGATATAGATGGTTGTACTCAAAAACAACAAATGGAAACTATGCCGGCCATTTATAACTTTTCTATATATAATAAAATAACTTTCAGAGAACTATCCACATTAGTTGTTGTAAGGTGAAATTATTTTTTCATGAAAAATTAAATATTGTAATTGAGGAACTTATTATAATATGTGACAGAAAATATTTCTTTCGTCTAAAGAGTATATTATTTATACACAAAAATAAAATTGAATAAATGTTAGAAAAGTTAAAAAGCCTTGCAATGCAGAAATTGATGCAAAAAATGGCAGGCAATAGCCTTAGCGAAGCAGCTACAGGTGAAGCAGCTCAGGAAGGAGCTAATGCACTAATGGAAACTATCAAAGGTGGTGATATGAGTAAAATTATGGCACTATTTAGTGGTGGAGCAGCAGCTGGAGAAGGTAACGAAGTTGTCAGTAATGTAAAAGGTAAGATTCAAGAAATTCTTCAAGCTAAAGGAATGAGTGCAGAAGAAGCAAAGACAGAATCTGAATCTACGGCTCAAGATCTTATCGCAGGAGTAAAGGAAAAGTTTCAATCTACTTCTGAAGAAGACAGCGCTTTTGACCTTAGTAAAATCACTGGACTTTTAGGAGGTGACGCTGGAGATTTACTCAACAAAGCAAAGAACTTATTCTAACTCTATAGAATATTACGACATAAGTAAAAGCCACTGAGATGAATTTCTCGGTGGCTTTTTTTGTGTTGGAGGATATTGTTTTCCTCTAGGTTAACTTTCTTATATATGTTTATTATAACGGCGTATGTATACTGATACTGCTTAGCCCCAAAGCAATAAGAATTTAATTAAAGCCATTGTAAATGGAATAAATCCTTTTCTATAACCTAAGGCATAAATGTAAGAGACTACCCAATGAATTAAAGACACCATTCTTTATATCGAATAATTTTAATCTTTAATAGATTTTAAACACGCTTAAGCATTCAATTAATTATCTTCATTAAAAAAACATTATGAGACTAATTCTATTTTTTACACTTTGTTCGTTTTTATCTACCACTTATGCACAACTCAATATGGAACTGTTATCAGAGGTAACATATCCTGGTAGCATTGGTAATGATGTGTGGGGTTATGTAAGTCCTGAGGGAGATGAGTATGCAATTATGGGCACGTTTGACGGTGTATCCATAGTCAACATCACGGACCCTCGTAATCCGGTTGAGGTAGATTTTATAGATCAGCAAGGATCTACATGGAGGGATATGAAGACATGGGGAGAGTTTGCTTATGTTACTGCTGATGAGCCAGGTACAACTGATGGATTATTGGTTATTGATATGTCAAGCCTGCCTGATTCTATCACATTCGAAAATCAAAATCTTGAATTACCAAGTGGCGAAATAATTAATACTTGTCATAATATCTACATCGACGAATTTGGATTTGCATATTTAGCTGGATGTGGTGATATAAATAATGGAGGACTTCTCATGTGGGACGTTAGGACAACTCCAGGTACACCTATTTTTGCAGGACTGGGAGCACCAGAATATTCTCACGATGTGTATGTTAGAAATAATTTAGCGTATAGCTCAGAGATATCAAGAACTCCACAGACAACATTTTCTATATATGATGTTAGTGACAAGTCTAATGTCATGACATTAGGTTCTCAGACAACTACAGGAAATGCGACACATAATGCATGGTTATCTGATGATAGCAATACTTTGTTCACAACTGATGAAGTCGCTAATGCACCTATTGGTTCTTATGATGTTTCTGATCCAAGTAACATAACATTATTAGATGAATACAGACCGACTGAGACATTAGGGACAGGTGTAGTTCCTCATAATGTCCATGTATGGAATGATTGGTTGATAATTTCGTACTACACAGATGGATGTAAAGTTGTGGATGCATCTCGACCAGGAAATCTTATTGAGGTTGGAAATTTTGATACATTTTTTGGCCCAGGAGCAGGCTTCAATGGAGCATGGGGAGCGTATCCATTTTTTCCTTCAGGGACAGTTGTCTTAGGTGATATGGGTATAGATAATACGAATGGCGCAGAGAATGGAAGATTAGTTGTATTAGCGCCGACTTATGTAAGAGCCTCATATCTTGAAGGCAATGTTACAGATGCTGTTACTGGCAATCCTATTAATAATGCATCAGTAACTTCGACTGATATAGGTATAATAGAATTCTCTAAAGCCGATGGAGTCTATAAAACGGGCTCACACCTAACAGGTGATTTTGAAGTCACTGTTGATGCTTTTGGTTATGCAGCAGAGTCGCGTACGGTGACCTTAGAGAATGGAGTTCTCACAACTGAAAATTTCATTTTGACGCCTTCAGAGAGAGTGAGTGTGTCCGGGATAGTAGTTGATGAGACGACTAATGATCCCATAGAAAATGCACAAGTAAAAATAATTATAGATGGATTTCAATATGATGCGATCTCAGATGCTATGGGTCAGTTTTTGATAGAAGATTTCGTTACAGGTACTTACGACATAATTGTAGGGAAATGGGGATACAACTATTCAATTATTGCTGATGAAAATATAAGTGGTGTCAACCCAGTCTATGATCTGACCATTAATCTATCTGAAGGATTTCAAGATTTGTTTTCGTTAGATCTCGGATGGGAGACGACATTTTTTGGATTGCAAGGAGCATGGGAGAGAGGTGTACCAATTGGACAGGAAGCTGGAGGGGGTCCGGATATATTATTAGCTCCAGGATTTGATTCTGATGATGCTGGAGATGAGTGTTATGTTACTGGTAATGATCAAGATTTGTTTAATGGAGTACTTTTTGGCGAAGCTGTATTAATATCACCTTCTTTTGATGTGTCTTCTATGGCTAAAGCTGTAATGACTTATGATACATGGTTTTGGGTAAGTTCATTTAATGGTTTTCCAGATTCTGAAGATTTTATTATTTCTATAGATAATGGAATAGATATAGTGCCAATAGATACAATAGAGTTTGATTTATCTGGAATAATTAATGGTATTGAAGTTACAGAATGGAAATCAAGTGGTGATATCGTAATAGAAGACTATATTGATATTACAGATGATATGAGATTAGTTTTAAATATTTCTGAATCCGGATTTGACTCTGCAGTAGAAGGAGGTCTTGATAATTTCAAGATTGTAGATGCATTAAATAGCAGCATAGGCAATTTAGCTATTTCAGAAAATCTAAGAATATTTCCTAATCCATCTCAAGATAGATTTACAGTGTTAATACCTGATGACTTAGATAATCAAGAATTAAAAATGACAATATTAGATATCAATGGTAGAGTCGTAGAGAGTACAACAAGCTATCAGAGTGATAGATTTTCTTTTGGTGAGAATTTACAGCAAGGTGTCTATATGATACAGCTTATAGGTCAGAACTATAGAAGCCCTCAAACAAGAATTATAAAAATGTAAAAGAGATTTTTTACAATAAATATCCTTTCATAATTAAATAATGGCTGCAGAATTAGGTTCTGCAGCCATTATTTAATTTTATAATCCACTACAGGAGAACAAGTTCTTATGCGATAGTATCAATTAGCCCTCAGCAATCTCTGTTAATTCCATCCATCTATTTTCTTTGGCTTCTATTTTTGTTTCTATAACAGATATTTCTTTTGATAACTCAGCCATCTGATCGGGTGTAAGAGAGGTGTCGTAGAATTTCTCTTCGATCTCTTTCTTTTTCTTTTCGAGTTTTTGAATGTCAGATTCTATATTGTAATATTCTTTTCTTTCACTATTTGTGAATTCACGTTTATTTGATGAGGGTGATTCACTGGAGGGTATGGTGGCTTCTTCAATAGTCGTAGAGCTATTCTGTTCTTTCTTCTTCTCTTCTCGGTAGTCTGAGTAGCTGCCGTTGTAATCTTTGATTTTGCCATCTCCCTCGAGAATAAACATATGATCTACCAACTTATCCATAAAGAATCTATCATGAGAAGTCACTAACAGACAACCTTCAAATGATTGTAAGAAATCTTCTAATACATTTATTGTTAATATGTCTAAGTCATTAGTCGGCTCATCGAGTATAAGGAAGTTGGGATTGGTGATTAGGATTCTGAGTAAGTGTAGACGTCTTTTCTCACCACCACTTAATTTTTTGACATAGACTTGTTGTTGTGATCGGGGGAATAGAAATTTTTCGAGTAGGGACTCCGCTGTCATTTTACGGCCTTTCTTAAGAGGAATGTATTCTGCTATTTCTCTTATAGAATCTATTACTCTGAGGTCTTCATTAAGGCTGTCATTATCCTGATGATAATGACCGAATACGACGGTGTCTCCTATGATGACTTTACCTGCTGTAGGTGTTATTTCTTTAGTTAGAATTTTGATAAGAGTTGTTTTACCTGCACCATTGACACCTGCGACGCCGACACGTTCACCTTTTTTAAATTTATAAGAGAATCCTTCTATCAGTTTGAGATCGCCGAATGACATACCTACATTATGTGCTTCCAGAATCTTCCCACCCAGTCTCGCCATATCTATGCTCATCGTCATCTCGTCATCTGATATTTGCTTATGAGCTTTTTCTTTGATGTCATAGAATTTATCTATACGAGATTTAGCTTTAGTGGTACGGGCTTGTGGAGATCGACGCATCCAGTCGAGTTCTTTTTTGTAGAGTTTTTTTGTTTTTTCTAAGTTGCTTTTTTCATTTAGGATACGTGCATCTTTTTTCTCTAAGTAGTTAGAATAATTACCACGATAGACATGCAATACGCCATTGTCCAGTTCTAATATCTCCGTGCATACACGTTCTAAAAAGTACCTATCATGGGTCACCATAAATAGGGTTAAGTTCTTAGCTGTCAGATAGGATTCCAGCCACTCTATCATATCGATGTCCAGATGATTGGTAGGCTCATCAAGTATGAGGAAGTCAGGTTCTTCTATCAGAATCTGAGCGAGAGATAATCGCTTCTTTTGTCCACCTGATAATTCATGTACTTTCTGTTCCAGATTATGGATGTTGAGTTTCCCTAATATTTCTTTGACACGTGATTCTATATCCCATGCTTTGAGATCCTCTACGGCACCTATGGCAGATTGTATTTGACTATCATCTCCTAAGGCATTTGCCATTTGGAGTTTTTTGATAGATTGTATTTTTTCATTTTCAGAATCCAGTACCGCTTCGAGTACCGTATCAGATTCATTAAAGTGTGGTTGCTGCTCTAAGTATCTTGTTACGATATCTTTGCTGACAATGACTTTTGCATTTTCGCCTTCTACAGATTCCGTTCCTGCGATAACTTTAAGTAGTGTCGTTTTTCCAGTACCATTTTTAGCGATAAGGGCTATCTTCTGACCTTTAGCAATAGTGAGGTTTATATTCTCAAAGAGGACCTTCTCTCCAAATGACTTTGTGATATTCTCAAGAGTAAGATAATTCAATGTAAAGGCTTTAGTTTTTTATAAGATCACAAATGTAACTTAAGATAGCTATAAAGACATAGCTTGAGTTAATACTATTAATGCTTATCGCTACTTTTGTTTTTTACTATTAAATCGCATACAACAAACAGCGTATAAGATATGTATATCAGACGGAATATAAAATGGAGCCTTGTTTTAAGATTTGCTTGGTTTAATATCATTTTATTTATAATATGGAATCTTATAGTTGTAAATATTTTTCATAAATGCGAACACAATGGAATTAATATTTCAGTACCATTCCAACCTATAAGTCTAATAGGTATAGCAGTCGCTTTCTATATAGGATTTAAGAATAACGCGTCTTATGATAGGTTCTGGGAAGGTAGAAAAATATGGGGTGGTATAGTTAACTATAGCCGTACTTGGGCCAATCAAGTTATATCTTATGTCAATAGCTATCATGGTGCTGCTGAAAATGTAGATGCAAGTTCCCTCAAGCTTATACATACAGAACTAATATATAGACATATCGCTTGGATTAATGCACTGAGGTTACAATTAAGACAACGCAGCAGTTTTAGTATTAAGCATCATAAAAGTATTAAGGCATATCTATCCAAACATAGAAATGAAAAAGACCAGTGGCAAGAAGAAGTGAAGAAGTTTTTAGATAAGGATGAATATCTAAACCTGATCGATAAAAGAAATACTGCATCGCAGATGATAAGGAAGCAAGGTGAGAGATTGAGTGAACTGATGCATAAAGACAAACTCATAGAAAGCTTTAGGCATATGGATATGATGAAGACACTCGAAGAGTGTTATAATCTACAGGGTAAATGCGAACGAATAAATAACACCCCATTTCCGCGGCAGTATGCTTTCTTCAGTAAGGTGTTTACATGGATATTTATTTTGTTACTTCCATTCGGTATGGTACAGGAGTTCTCTAAGTTGAGCCATAATCTTATATGGCTAAGTGTTCCCTTTTGTGTATTGATATCTTGGATATTTATTACAATGGAAATAGTAGGAGATAATAGTGAAGACCCATTTGAGGGATTTATTAATGACGTTCCTATGACGGCATTGTGCAGAACGATAGAAATTGATTTAAGACAAATGTTGGGAGAAGAAGATCTTCCAGATGCTATACAGGCTATAGATGATATACTGTATTAGGATATTAAAGGCATCATATAATATGAAGTAATGCAATAAAAAAAGGGAATCGATTTTCGATTCCCTTTCTTGGTTTATTATTATGAAGCTTTTTTGTAATGCTTCGATTTATATTTTTCTGCTTGTGCTCTCAGTTTAACAGCTGCATTATCGAGAGCGATATCATGCTTTGGTCCTGAAGCTTCTACGAATACATCTTTGCCTTTTAACCTCGCGTGTAGTTTCACTTTTTTTGTTGGATGTTTATCTCCTCTAAAAAAAACTTTAACTGATTCTAAAAATGGATAATTCTTAAAAAACTTCTGCAAATTTTCATTGGCATAATTTTCAAAATAATTTTTTCCTTCATTCGATCCTCTTTCAATTTTAATATCCATAAAAACATTATTTGTGTGAATAAATATTGCAAAATCATACTTCTTTAAGCATGTAATACTAAATGTAGTAAGAAGAATACCAAAAGTCAATCAATACTATGTTTTTATTTTTATAGCATATTATATTCTTTAGTTTGTTAATATGATCGGTTTCACAGAATTAAATTTCCCCTATCTAAAATGAAGATAGATTTTGCTTCAGCAACAAAAAATGCCGTTTAAGAGACATTTATTTATCAATATTTAAAATATGTAGGGTTTTGGTAGCTTTGATGTAGGTCTATCTGTAGGGTTTTGAAGGTAGGGGAGGATGCTTATTTTATGTCTTTACTATACAAAGTGTAAAAGTCAAAAAATATGAAAAACTTATTCCTATCGTTAATTCTTCTTCTTGCAGTTTCTGTAACAGCTTCTGCTAATAATAATGATCCAAAAAATACCGTTAAGGTAATAGATGATAAATATGTTTCTGTTTCATTAAGTAATGCTGATCAAACGAACATTTTTACTACCGTAGCATTTAATGAAAATCAGAACAACTTAGAGTTTGCCACTAAAGAGGCAGTTTCTTATGTTCAGATTTTCGATGCCAACGGATCTTTAGAATTTCAACTTATGATAGATTCTAAAAAATTCAAATTAAGCAAAAAGCTGTTTGATAATGGAAGCTATAAGTTAGGTTTCATGATAGATGGTCAACATGATGTCCACTTTGCTGACATCGAAATCAAATAATAAATTCTCATTTTTATTTCTCAAATATTTCTATTCGGGTGGTTCCGATTAGAATATAGTGTAAGGTTGTTTTAAAATTTATCTATGAATATGAAATAATATTGAATCTCTAAGTTTGGTTAAAAAATGATTGAGTTTCAAGATTATTTTAAATAATTATTGATAGATAGATATAGGGTTCGTCTTTGACGAGCCCTTTTTTTTTGAGTTAAATTTCTAAACTAAAGGAACAAGTTTAATTAGAGCACTTGAAAATATGACTATAGTTTATTGGGTGTCAATATGTCTTATAGTAAATAAATAACTGCAGGTACTCCGTATTCCTCCCTCTTTTATCTCCCTCCAGAGGGAGAAATTTACTTAAGTTGACATGAGAACTTTAGTTATCGAAAAAATGAGGCTTATCAATTTTAAGATAGTTGGTTAATATTATAAAACCTATCCTAAGCATTACGATTTTCTCCGCTGGCAGAGGGTAGGAGGTTTAATGGAATTTATCTCAGCTGATGTTTACTCAAAAAGTCCAGAACTTAAGTACCTATCCCCTCTGTCACAAATGATACATACAATAATTCCTGAGTCTATTTCATTTGCTATTTGTAATCCTACTGTGGTAGATCCGCCACTACTCATACCAGCCATGATGCCTTCTTCTTTTGATAATCGTCTTGTCATAGCTGTGGCTTGATCTACATTAACATGACGTATCTCATCTACTCTGGAGAAATCACATATGGTAGGAACCATCTCAGGACTCCATTTTCTGATGCCTGGTATTCTGGATCCTTCTTCTGGTTGTACACCTATGATTTTGATATTAGGATTTTGTTCTTTTAGATACCGGGATGTACCCATGATTGTACCTGTTGTTCCCATAGAGCTGACAAAATGCGTTATTTTTTGATCTGTATCATTCCATATTTCTGGGCCTGTCGTATGATAATGTGCATCCGGATTATCTGCATTACCAAATTGATTGAGCATATAGTAGTCTCCACTTGCAGCCATTTCTTCAGCAAGTTTTCTTGAGTGTTCTATGCCTTTATCTCCGTCAGTCAAGATTAGGGTAGCACCATATGCTCGCATAGATTGCTTTCTTTCTTCAGTAGCAGATTCTGGCATGAGTAAGGTGATGGGTATCTTTTTTAGTGCTGCAATCATAGCTAATGCGATACCCGTATTCCCACTTGTCGCTTCTATGATTTGTTTTCCATCAGCAAGGTCACCTCTCTCTATGGCTCTGGTGATCATATATAAGGCAGCTCTATCCTTAACACTGCCACCAGGATTTTGACCTTCTAATTTGCCATACACTTTAACTTTGGGATTTTTGTTAAGCGTCTTAAGTTCTACTAAGGGTGTGTTACCTACTAGCTCAATCATGTTTATTTCTTTAGTTTCTTAACTTGATTATTACCTACTACATAGTGTATAGTAGAGTGGGGTTCTACACTTTTTGTGATCCAAGAATTACCTCCTATAATACTATGCTCTCCGATAATAGTATCTCCTCCTAAGATGGTAGAATTGGCATATAGGATTACATATGGCTCTATGGTCGGATGCCTTTTTTTATCGGCGTCTACTTTCTTGACGGATAATGCACCGAGGGTGACACCTTGATATATTTTTACATTATGACCGATGACACAAGTCTCTCCTATGACAACACCAGTACCGTGATCTATGCAGAACGAATGATCTATCTGTGCTCCTGGATGTATATCTATACCCGTCTTGTGATGAGCATGTTGTGTAATGATCCGAGGGATGACTTTGATACCAAGATTATGTAACGCGTGTGCTATCCTGTACGCGGTTATCGCATAGAATCCAGGATAACTTCTTATAACTTCTTCCTTGCTTTTGGCAGCTGGGTCACCTGCATATATCGCATCTATGTCCATCTGTAGTGCAGATTCTATTTTTTCTAATGATTCTATAAAGCGATTAGTTGCAGACTCAGAAAATGAGGTGTATAATTCTGGATGGTCATTTAGAATTTCTTCTAACCTCGTCGTCATGCTGTCTACTCTCTGATCTATTTGCTTGAGTGTAGAAAATCTCACTCCAGAATAGTCTGGAAATAAAAGAGATAAAACATCTTCAAATAGTTCTATGACCGATTCATTAGAAGGACATTTATTACAGTGTAAATGTTTTTGAAGTAATAAACTTTTGAATTTGTCCGTCATCTTGTAATTTATTAGACCTATCTATCCTATAAAATTAAATAATAAATTGTATCAATTCTGATATGAAGATACGTAACGGTAAGCTGAAGTGTAAGTTTTTAATAATGATCAATTGGTCATTAACAGTTGATCAGTGGTAAATGTGTCTGTATGTTAAATAAGAATAAAGATTCTTAAAATGAAAGTTCTACAACAGCTTTTTCAACGTCTCCTTTTAGAGGTGGATTGAATTTAGATAGCTTGACACGTGCACCTGTAACGTTATCGAGTTCTTTGATTCTTACTATGATGCAGTAAGCTACTGTCTCGATAAGTTTTTTGGTGTCATTCATTTCCTCTTTAACGATCTCATAGATGTCTTCGTAATTAACAGTGTCATAGATGTTGTCTTCTATGGAGTCAAAACTTTTGAGTTCTACATGGACATCACACGAGAAGTCATTTCCTATTTTTCTCTCTTCGTCATAGAATCCATGATGTGCTCTGAATTTCAATCCTTCTATGGATACGATAGTTTTCATTTTGCTTTGTTTTATTTAGAAAGCGAATTTAGATAAATAAAAAGAAAACCACCGTCTCGGTAGTGCAATCCGAGACAGTGGTCATAAGCAGCATGAATATCTTAGCTGTTCCGATTACATGTCTAAACAATTTATATTTTTCACCCAATTAACTTTGGTGATTCTAACAACTTATAAAACTGATCTAATCTTGGAGTCAGTATGATTTCAGTTCTGCGATTTTGACTTCTTCCATTTCTTGTTGAATTTTCAGTTTTAGGAATGTATTGGGCTCTGCCTGAGGCTCTCATTTTAACTGGATCTACATTAAAGTTTTCTTGGAGTAGTCTCACAACAGAAGTAGCTCTATTGACACTTAGATCCCAATTGTCTTGATAATTATTATTGGCGATAGGTATATCATCCGTATGTCCCTCCACTGTGATATCTATGTCATCGTTATCGTTTATTATTTTAGCTACTTTCTTGAGGACATTGAAGGCGCTTTGACTTATCGTAGAACTTGCTGTACCGAATAACATTTTATCAGATAGTGATACCATGACAGCACTACCTTTAACAGTGACTTCCACATCCTTATCATTGATGTCTATGAGCGAACTTTTAAGATTCTGTGCCAGCATGTTATTGATAGAATCTTTACGCTCTATTTCATTGGATAGCTTATTGATATAGTCAAACTGAGTGTTGAGCGAACTTATAGACCCTCTGATACTTTCAGCATCTGCTTTATTTATAATAGACATATCAGCCATTCTATCTAATAGACTACTATTTGTCTCCTGTAAGTGCTCAAGTTGTCCCTCTAATTGTAGCACCTGTTCTTGCTTTTCTGACAGCTGTTTTTCTAATAATTTTTTCTGCGGAGAATTACATGCTAAAAACGAAAAACAAAATGATATGATAATGTATTTATACATAATGATTATTTACTTATAAAACTATCTATACCCTTATAATTATTATAGGGGGTTATTCCTATATTCAGATAGGGGTATACCATGTATAACTGAAGTTTTTAAGGTCTAAATCATGTAATATGTCTCACGAAAAGATGAATATTATCATACCTTTGGATTCATAAAGAGAATAACAATGCAACAAAATGGCGTAGCATCCCCTTCCAAGGTGGATAAGTTTCAATATCATGACTATTATAATGTAGATGATCTATTATCTGAAGATCACTTACTGGCGAGAGCATCAGTTAGAGAATGGGTTAAGAAGGAGGTGACGCCTATAATAGAAGATTATTCAGAAAAAGCGGAATGCCCGACACACTTATTTAAGGGTCTTGCAGAGATAGGTGCTTTCGGACCGAGTCTCCCTATGGAGTACGGTGGAGGAGGCATGGATGAGATTGCCTATGGTATTATTATGCAAGAACTTGAAAGAGGAGATTCAGGTATCAGAAGTATGGCATCGGTACAGGGTTCTCTTGTTATGTACCCTATATATAGATTTGGAAATGAGGAGCAGAAACAAAAGTACCTTCCTAAGTTAGGCTCAGGAGAGTACATTGGTTGTTTTGGATTGACAGAACCAGATCACGGATCTAATCCAAGCGGCATGCTGACATCATATGTAGATGATGGTGATCATATTATATTAAATGGATCTAAGATGTGGATCACTAATAGTCCTCTGGCAGATATTGCAGTTGTATGGGCCAAAGATCCAGAGGGGGTAATTAAGGGAGTGATTGTAGAAAAGGATATGCCTGGATTCTCAGCTCCAGAAATACATGGGAAGTGGTCACTAAGAGCAAGCATCACAGGTGAGTTAGTCTTCCATGACGTAAGAGTACCCAAAGCCAATATACTACCTAATGTATCTGGACTTAAAGGACCATTGTCTTGTCTCTCAAAAGCAAGATATGGTATCGCATGGGGAGCTATAGGTGCAGCATTAGACTGCTATGATTCTGCCTTACGTTATAGCCAAGAAAGAATTCAGTTTGATAAACCTATAGGGCAGTTTCAATTAACTCAAAAGAAATTAGCTGAGATGATCACAGAGATTACCAAAGCTCAATTACTGGCTTGGAGACTTGGCACCTTAGCTAATGATGGTAAAGCATCTCCAGCTCAGATATCGATGGCTAAGCGTAATAATGTGCACATGGCATTAGAAGTCGCTCGAGAAGCGAGACAAATTCACGGTGGCATGGGGATCACAAGTGAATATCCTTGTATGCGTCACATGATGAATCTGGAGACAGTATTGACTTACGAGGGTACGCATGACGTACACTTACTCATAACGGGTATGGACGTAACAGGATTAAATGCGTTTAAGTAAATCGTTTTCTGCTAAAATGTTACAGTTGACTTAATTTATACTATAACAAAGTTATTTTTTATTTAAGGCGTAATTTTTACCGTTCTGATTATTACCTATATAACTATCTTATAGTATTGATCACCTATAAAAAATTATTCCTATGCAGAACTTTACGAAACTCCTTCATTTAGCTTTCTTCGTTTTATTCTTATTCTCATTTTCGTTAGCACAGGATAACCCAGATATAGATCTAATTCAAAAAAACTTAGAGTCATATGCTAATATCCATAGTCCTAATAAGGTGTACGTACACACTGATAGGGCTATATATGCCTTAGAGGATACTATCTGGTTTAAAGCCTACATAATAGATGCAACTTATCATGAACCGACAGCATCAAGTAAGGTCATCTACGTAGATGTCGTAGATAGCAATGGGAATAAAGTTGTAGGTAAAAAATTGTATGCAGAAAAAATAGGTACAGCTTCTGATTTTTTTATTGAGAGAGAATGGCTACCAGGTCGGTATAAGTTGCGAGCATATACAAAGCATATGTTGAATCAGGATCAAAAATATATCTACCATAAAGACATAGAAATCGTAGATGTTAAAGAGGCTTACGACGAACTTTTTGAATATGTAGAACCGACAGTCTCTACGACATCATCAAAGGATTTATTGGATATCAGTTTTTTCCCGGAGAGCGGAGACCTCGTCGCTGATCTTGACACACGTGTTGCTATTAAGATCAATGGTTACTCACCATTATTAGGAGACATCTCAGGTACAATAGAGGACAAGTCAGGCAATCTTATTTCTTCGTTTAAGATATATGAAAAAGGATATGGCTTAGCTTCATTTATACCTGAAAAAGGAAAAAAATACTTTGCCAAAATTGATGATGATTCTCAATTATATCCACTACCTGAGGTTAAATCTACTGGCTACAGAATTACAACCTTTAATAAGTCAGATCATGTGAGCTTTATGATAGCAAGTAATATTAAATCTGGACTAGCAGGTGGAGATATATTAATACACAGTCGAGGACAATTAGTATTTCATAAGAAATTGGAAGATACTGTAGATGAGTCATATGGCTTGAAGCTTGAAACCAAAGATATGCCCACAGGTGTGACGCATATTACTTTTTTTAATAAAGATGGAATACCACGATCTGAAAGATTATTTTTTATTAATAATGATATTTCAGAACCTATAATCACATCAGATAAGGCCAGTTATAGTAAGAGAGAAAAAGTAACGCTTGACTTATCTATATTGAGTGATATACCTAAGTCATTTGACTGTTCCGTAGCCGTATTTGATAAATCTAATTTAGAAGGCGGTCAACCTTCTGATAATATCAAAACCTGGATGTTATTGAATTCTGATCTAAGAGGCGAAATAGATGACCCTGCTTTTTATTTTGAAGATGATAATGAGACGAGAGCATATTTGTTAGACCTTGTAATGATGACTCATGGATGGAGAAGATTTGCATGGGAGGACATGAGTCAGGAGAATATTCTACAGAACTTAGAGTACGAACGAGAACTTGGGATTTATATAAAGGGTAATACAACCAAACTAGTAAAAAGTAAGTCACCAGTTAAAAGCAAAGTCAAGATTAATTTTCTCAACGATTATTTAAATCAACAAGAAGTCATTTCAGATGATGAAGGTCAATTTGCTTTTGGACCTTTTGTTCTGAGAGATTCCTTGTCTGCACTTATCCAAGCGGTGAGGTATAATCAGGATAACGAACAAAGCTTCTCTGATGGTAAGAGAAATTTGAATATCAACTTAGAGGAACCACAATACCTATTGCTTGATAAGCCGATATTTAAAGAAAGTGGAGATTTTGATTATACAGCATACAAGTCGTATATAAATGCAAATAGGACATCACAAGCATTAAAAGATCAATATCATAGTATGGAAGTGACACTTTCTGAGATTACTCTCAATGCCAAAAGAAGAGACAAAGAGAAAGAAATCAGAAAGATTGTATCAGATAGGAGTATCTATACTCTTCCAACTAACAGGATCACATTCGAAGATGACGAAACGACAAGATATATATCTGTTGTAGATATGTTGCGAGATATTCCTGGTGTGGTGGTCATAGGTTCTTTCCCTAATCAATCAATCGTAGTAAGAGGAATTTCATCTATTAATTTGACAAATGAAGCTTTTTTATTATTAAATGGATTTCCAATCGATATGAATTTTGTAAATCAGCTTAGTCCAAATGATATTTTATTTATAGATGTACTCAAAGGGGCTGATGCTACAATTTTTGGATCACGAGGTGCTAATGGGGTAGTGGCTTTCTATACGGGAAGAACAATAGGCAGCTATTCTCTGAGAGAAAAATCAGGTATTGTTGATATTGTTGTCAATGGATTCGATAAGTATCGCGAATTTTACTCTCCTGATCATTCTATAAATGTATCTGCAGTATATGAACCTGATGTTAGAACAACTTTATTATGGGATCCTTTTGTACTTTTGAGGAAAGGAGAGGAGCACTCTATCACATTCTATACAGGAGATAATACTGGTAATTACGTAGCTGTTATAGAAGGGGTAAGCGGAGATGGAGAACCTATCTATGGTACTTATGAATTTGGTGTACAAATAACAAATTAAATTTTGATTCGGAATACTTGTTTTGTTTTTGTTTTAAGTTTATATCTCGTATTCCTTAATGGGCAGACAGATCTCGGGTCATGGAGTTCTGTAAGTGTTGCTAAGAGTATTAATAAGAGCACTTTAATTCTTAAGCCTATAGCAAGATTTAATAATGATTTAGCCAGTTATAATAATGCATCTATTGACTTCATAGTGAGGCATAAAATTAACCCAAATTGGCAAGTCGCATTCTTAGAAAGATACTGGTGGCTTGATGATGGCGTAAATAGAAACTTTTGGTTTCTTGACTTAGGCTATCGATTCAAGCCATCAGAAAAAATAGTGCTCAGCCAGTATATACGATGGCATATTGCTCAAGATATAGAAATATCAGATCCTAATTTCTTGAGATGGCATCCGAGTATTGAATTAAATACAGCATCAAAATTTAAGCCGTATGCAGGTATCGAGTTCTTCTTTAGAGTAGACGGTATAAATGAATTCCAACGAACTCGTGCTAAGATGGGAGGAACTTACGTTGCTTCTAATAAGGTCCAATTAATGCTCAGGCTATGGAGAGAAGTTTTTTTCAATGTAGATAATCCCAGAACGGATTATATTATTGAATTTAATGTAGGTTACAAGATATAGCAGCTTAATATCTTAAGCTGACATGTACTCCCATGCTGATTGGTATAAGCCTTCTTTTTCTATGTGTTGAGATAGATCGTTGAATAGTTCGTCCTGGGATAGAGTACTCATGTCTCCTATGATGATGAGCTTCTTTCGAGCTCTTGTCATGGCTACATTAAGTCGTCTTTCATCCTTCAAGAACCCTATTTCTCCTCTGTCATTAGATCTTACAAGGCTGATGTAGATGACATCTTTTTCTTGGCCCTGGAATCCATCTATAGAATTAACCTCTATGTCAAATGAACTAAATACTTCATCTTCTTCAATCTTATTACTAAGATACTTTACTTGTTCTCTGTAGGGACTGATAATACCTATAGATATATTTTGATATTTTTTTTGATTAAGAATAAAGTGTTCTCTTAGGATAAAATACTCTCCCTCATTATATCGACTTAGACTTTTGGGATTCATGGTTTCTTCAAATCCACTACCGCTTGTGTCTACCATGACAAGTGGTTCTGTGTCATCTTCAAGAGTCCAAGAATTAATGCCAGAAGCTGATTTCAATTTTGAATCATAGAATTTTTTGTTAGAAAATGATAAAATTTTATCATTCATTCTGTATTGAGTGTCTAATAGATAAGAATGCTTTAGCGAGTCTGCTAGTCTTGTGAGTAGTGTTACTGAGAATCCTATTTTTTCAGCTTTCATGGACTTGACTGTAGGAGCTAGTTGCAGGTGATCACCGGCCAGTATAATTCGATCTGCCCGAAGCATTGCATTCCAACATTCTGGTTCTAATGCTTGAGAAGCTTCGTCTATGATTAAGGTTGAGTAATGGAGATCTTTTATAGATCGCTGACTTACACCGATAAGCGTCGTACATATTACCTTGCTGTCAGATATTAACTTGTCCATTAATTTGTCTTCAAGATCACGAGCCCACTTTCTGAGTTCTCTTGATTCTTGGTACATCATTTTACGATTGCCTCTTTCTTTCTGTCCAAAAACTCTTTTCCGCTTTCCCGCTAATCTTTTAGCTTCTTCAGCTTCTATTTTTACTTTTTTAATATGCTGCCATTCTGGATGCATTCGTGCTTTTTCAGCTATTGTCAGATGCATAAGATTATCACCTATACGTGTTACATTACCTACTCGTAGGGTAGGGACATTGATTAGGTCTAATTGGTAAGCTAATAAATCGACAGCATTATTACTTGGAGCACATACGAGTATTTTTTTCTCTGATTTAGCAAGTTCTTTAATGAGTGCTACTAAAGTTGTTGTCTTGCCAGTACCTGGAGGTCCATGTATGATGCTAAATTCTTGAGATTCTATACAGCCCCTCAAGGATGTAGACTGAGATGGATTCAAATGTTCTGGAACATAGACATGATTAGCAGGAACTGAATAGTCAAATGCATCTAATGTTCTGATCTTTTCTCTGAGGGACTTAACAGTAGGTTCTTCAGAATTGATTACTTTTTCAATTGCTTTTTTCATGACCTTATAAGGTCTTTCGTCATAAGTCATTTCTACACCAATATTCCCTTTGACATGATTGAGGTCATCGATAGTTATTGCAGAATCATTGAGCATGATTCCAAGCTTATTTCTTCTTACATAAGATATGACGCCTTTAGCAGAGAAAGCATTTTCATTACCTACTCTTCCAAAAATTAGACATGCCATACCAGTCTTTAATTTATGGGGAGTGCTGAGGTGTTTGACACGTTCTACGTTGATCTCTATTTTCTCACCTATCGAATAGTAGTGTGATATCATATCGACAGGATACCAGAGGATTCCAGAATCTATTTTTTCTGATATACTTTTATTTTGCGCTAAGCTGATATAGTAATCTTCTTCCTCTTGTCGTTCGTATTCTATACCCTTAAGTATCGTCTGATATCTGTCTTCTTGTAATTCACTCATGACTCATTTTTCTATAGCACTTGTCGTTCAACTATCGATAATACAATTTTAAGGAAGTATTGCAGATATTGTTGAATTACTTTAGTAATTTAATAAAATATAAGTCAATTAAACATTTTCTATGAGGTATATAGCATCAATTTCATTTTTAGTTGTGTTGTTTTTACCACTCATGTCTGTGGGACAAAAGTCGATTCATAGTACTTATATTAATAATCAGAGGATTGATTTATCGGATCAACAACTTAAGTCTTCAGATTTTTTTGCTGCTCAGTCAAAGAGACTCGGTCTTAATGACAATGACGATATGAGACTCTTGAGATCATGGAGTGATCTTACCGGAGTAGATAGAGAGCGATATAAGCAATACCATAAAGGACTTCCAGTTATTGGCGGTACTTATACTTTACATAGTAATGACGAGAATGTAGAATATGCAACTGGTAATATATTTCCTTATATAAAAATAGATGAGAATATAACACTGTCTAAATCTGAGACAATAGAAGCGGCTATCCAGCAAACTAAAATTGAATTAGAAAAGGAATCAATTATCGAGCCTGCAGAGGGTATTCTCTGGGATCATATCTACAAAGGTTTGTGTGTGATCGATTCTAATTATCCAGAGGTCAGTGGTGACTATCGAGTTGCACACAGTTATATTGTATATAGCGAAGACTACAGTATACCTATCAGATATCAGATATATGTAGATGCTCATAGTGGACAGTTGCTATGTAAATTAAATGAAATAAAATGTGGCTCAGTCAAAGGGATCGCTAAGACAAGATATTATGGAGACCAAGAAATAACGACAGATTCTGTGGCTCCTGATTTATATTATCTAAGAGATATGACAAGAGGTGACGGTATCGTTACACTTGACTTTGAGTCTGGGAGAGATACATTTACAGATACTGATAATATATGGGCGCCAAGCCCTGATGACAATACAGCATATGAGAAAGCTGTTGCTGGCGATGCACATTATTGTACGACAGAATATTATGATATGATGCAAGACTACTTCAGTTGGGATGGATTAGATGGAGAAGGCGGAGAGTTAGTTTCTGTAGTCAATGTTTTTGGTAAATATTACGTTAATGCATTTTGGAATGGTTCAGCGACTCATTATGGTAATGGAGACTGTGATAGATATGGTCCACTTACGACAATGACAGTTGTCGGTCATGAGTTTGCACACGGATGGACTGACTATACTTCTGATCTTATCTATCGTAATGAATCAGGTGCACTTAACGAAAGTATAAGTGATATCATGGGTAAGGCTTTAGAGTATTATGCAGATACAGAAAATTTCACTTGGTACATCGGAGACTTAATTAGAAAAGATGAATCTGTCCGTCCATTTAGATCTATGTCCAATCCTAACGAACGTAATCATCCTAAATACTATGGAGGTAATAGCTGGCGTACAGGAACAGCGGATGCAGGAGGCGTACATTCTAATAGCGGTGTATTGAATTATTGGTTTTATCTTCTTGTAGAAGGCGGCATAGGAGTGAATGAAGAGGGAGAGGCTTTTGATGTTTCTGCATTAGGCATGAGAAAAGCATTAGATATAGTCTTCATAACTCAGACGGCTTATCTCACAGAGAGCTCTAATTATTTTGATTTCTTCTATTCTTCTCAACAAGCTGTAGAAGATTTATACGGTGAGAATGCAGTTGAAATGAATAGTGTATTAGAAGCGTGGAGAGCAGTAGGTCTATATGATGGAATTGATAATTTTGATTTATCTATTGATGTAGCAGAAGAATATATTGCGATTTGTACAGGTGAAGAAACGCATATTACTGCAGTCATCAGAAATGCAGGACGACGTACAATAGAAGCGAATACTCCCGTAGACTTGACTTTCTTACAGAACTTATCGGTCAAGGTCACTGAGTCTTACATCCTTCCTAATGATTTATTGCCAGGTGAATTTATCTCTTATAGTTTTGATGCTCCCGTAATCTTGGACTCATCTAAAGATGGCGCATATACTGTATCAGTAATAGGTGATGATATTAATAAATTAAATAATTCTGCTTCTGCTGAGATCTTTATATCAGAAGTAGGAGGACTTGATTTGTCACTTATGTCATTTGAATTATATCCTGGTTTAGAATGCAGTAATGAACTGTCCAGATATCGAATGTCAATACGTAGTCTGGGTTGTGAGGAAGTTCCCGAGTTAGAATATTTTAATCTGGAAGTCGAATCAGATAAAGGAAACTTTACAATTGTGAATCGCTTATTCACACATTTCTACGCCGGTGATCTGTATGGTGTAACTGGATTTCTTTCATCTGATATCCCTCAAGGCATTACTGAATATTCTGTCACTCTTGTGTATGGCGATGACAACTCTGTGCTTAATAATTCTCTTAATGATCTCACCTTAGACTACACAGAATCGATAGGAGTAGGTTATCGAAGAGATTTCGAAGAAGAATTAGATACGGAAAAATTTATTGTTGAAGAAGATCCTAATTATCACCTGCACTCCGTAGTAAATTATAAAGGAAATAATGTCCTTGCTCTCAGGTCAAAGGATAATAGTCTCAGCTTGAGAGAGTGTGATGAGACAGAAGATTTTTTTAATAATTATACGAGAACGTTCAATATTAAGTTTTGTGTAGACGCTATGGATGTGGATGATCCAGTTTTTTCATTTGATCTACTTAAGCTTGTTAATGATAACAGAGAGGTTGATTTGCCAGACAATCTATTTGGCACTATGCTTCAGGTCACAATAGAAGATGAAGAATATCCGATTATATATGCCCAAGAGGATGATAAGCTATTATTGCATGAGATAGACTTACCTAATGACTATGTGGGTCCCTTAGAGATTGAGGTGCTTGTAATCTACTCTGACAATGATGACGATATTATAAGGTCAGGAGATAGTGATGTTGTAATGTTTGACAATTTTAGATTATACGATAGGACAGATATAAATCCTGACTTTGATAAGTTTGGCTATAGTGTAGCTCCTAACCCTGTAGGTGATATGTTACGGGTAGAAAGTAGTAGTAGTCAGTTTCCTTATGATGTGTACGTTTTTGATAGGATAGGAAGACTTGTAGGTCAATCTAATGATAATCAGAATATAGCTATGATTAACATGGAGAATTTAGAACAGGGAGTATATTTTATCACAATTATATTTTCTGGAAATATCCTTAGTAGCCATAAGGTTATTAAGATGTAGGTATCTACTAATTTCATGCCTTGCGCTTGGAATATTATATTTGACGGATGCCAGCTACCGAATCTAATAAGGAACGCGAGATCGCTAAAAATTTCGTGTTGTATACAAGAAAAAATGTTTTCCTCACTGGTAAGGCGGGTACTGGTAAGACGACGCTGCTTAAGGAGATACTCAAAGAAACAGATAAGAACTACATCGTTGCAGCACCTACGGGTGTAGCGGCTATTAATGCTGGGGGGATAACGTTACATTCGTTATTGTCACTACCTCTTAAGACTTATATACCTTATAGGGATAGAGGACATGATCCGGACCACTTCTATGATGGCAGAGAACTGACTAAGCATCAAAAATTTAATATTGATAAATTAAAATTATTATTAGAATTAGAACTTCTGATAATTGATGAGATCAGTATGGTACGAGCTGATATATTTGATGCCATAGATCACACATTGCGTAGAGTAAGAAAAAACCCCATGGCTTTTGGTGGGGTACAATTACTCGTGATAGGTGACTTATTTCAACTGTCCCCTGTGGTAAGAAACAATGTACAAGATGTGTTATCTCTTTATTATAGGAGTCCTTACTTTTTTGATTCGTTGGTGTGGTCATCGAGTGATGCCGTTATCGTAGAACTCCAGAAAGTATATAGGCAAGAAGAACAAGAATTTGTTGATATCCTCAACAGTATTCGTTCAGGTCAAGCTGAAGATAAAAGTATTGATCGCATTAATCAGAATTATAGCAAGGAGCCAGACTATAGTCAGACTATTACATTAACGACGCATAATAAAAAGGCCAATGCGATAAATGATAGTGAACTCCAAAAACTAGACGCTGAAGCTAATTTTCTCAAAGCAGAAGTGACTGGCCGCTTTTATGAAAACAGTTATCCCAATGATGAAGTAATAGAATTAAAAGTAGGTGCTCAAGTTATGTTCATCAGAAATCATCCCGAAGAATTATACTTTAATGGCAAAATAGGTGAGATAACAGAAATAAAAGAGAATTACGTTAAGGTCAAAGGACAGAATGGAATTACAATCATAGTAGAGCCAGTGGAATGGAAAAATATGATTTATGAATTAGATAAGGAGACAGATAATATTGTACAAAAAGAAATAGGTACCTACATACAGTATCCATTAAGATTAGCATGGGCAGTGACAGTCCATAAGAGCCAAGGATTGACCTTTGATAAAGTTATCCTAGATTTAGAAGGGACATTTGCGAGTGGTCAGCTGTATGTAGCTTTAAGCCGTTGTAGGTCTTTGTCAGGGCTGATTCTATCATCACTCATCACTAAGAAGAATGTCATTATAGATAGAAGGGTTCAGACCTTTACCAAGGAGAATCAATTATCTGATAATATTGAAGAGGTACTCCAGATAGAAAGACTAAAGTATAATGATTACCGTCTTCAGAGAGAATTTGATCTCAATAAACTACTCGCTATAATTGATCCGATTGAGGAACAAATTATAGATAGTGATATGGGGGAGAAACCTAATAGGCTTTTGTTTTTTAAAGAGCTTAAACTGACCCTGCAAAAGTTGATAGATGTAGGGTTAACTTTTCAGAGACAATTAGAAAATTTCTGTAATGATGATTCCATTGATAGTTCTCACACCTTAAAGCGATGTGTGGATGGTATAGATTATTTTGTAGAACAGATACACGACAATCTATTAATACCCACAATAAAACATACTGCTAATTACGCTATCAAGAAAGGTGAAAGTAAGTATGTAAAAATGCTTGAGGAATTAGAGAGAATCTTTTGGATGCGAATAGAAAAACTATATAATATTAGATATAACGCGAAACCTGTATACATAGCTGACCCTAAGTACAAAAGAAATAAATCATTCTCTGAGTCTAAGAAGAAAAAAACAAAAGGAGAGACATACAATGTCACTTATGACTTACATAAAAAAGGTTATAAAATTGAGCTCATCGCCAAAGAAAGAGGCATGGCTGTAGGGACAATTGAATCCCACTTTCAGAAATTAATCAAGTCTCAACGTATTTCTATATTCGATGTCATGAAACCTAAGAAGGTAGAGAAAGCCCTCAAGATAGCAGAGGCGTGCCCCGACGATTCAATAACAGAACTTATTAAAAAGATTCCTTTTAAAATTAGCTTTGGACAACTACGATGGGTCATCTCTTATAGGGATATGTTGTCATCAGGTGAGATAGACCGATAGTTTTAATCTAATTTACTTTCCTGCCGCTTCCTTAACGCCATGACCGACCCAGTAGGGATACCATGCAAGCATTACCTTGTCTACGATGACATCAGACCGGCGAGGCTTGATTTCTTTTTTGGAAGTTGCTCTTTCTTTATCTTCCCATTTTTGTCTTATGGATTCAAGTTTTTCTTTCAGTTCTCTCTCGAGTTCATCTTGAGCATTTTGTAGTTCGTAGATATCCTCTTTTGCGGCACGGACCCTTTCTTTTGCCTTACGAGCCATCCTTCTTTTAGTTGATACCGAGCTTACGGATCTTCTGCGACGTCCTCCGAATATGCCACCAAAAACAGTTTCTACTACATTAAATAGCTCATCATTACGTCGACTCTTTTGTTCAGCTTCTGCCTCATCTAAATCTCTTTCTTCTTTACGAACTTTTTCTTCGAGTTTCTCAAATTTGCTTTCGTATTGATCGTGCAATTTATCTATTTCTTGATCTCGTAATTCTTTAGCTCTTACACTTAACCTCATCTGAAAAGCACTTTCTGATTCACCAGATTTTTTATAGATTTCGAGTTCTTCATTTTGTAATAAGAAAAAACGCTTCTCATCATACAGCCAATCAGAAAAAGATTTTTCTATACTTTTCATCTCAGAAGCAGTATTCATAGTCGAAGGAACATCATGATATTGTATACCGATATTGTCAGGATGATCTGGTCTGTCAAATAAGGATTGTGACCAATTACTAATTTGTATGCCATCATGCCAGCTTACTCGTCCAAAATCATCTGGCGGAGATGTTAATAGGGCTATTGCATCTTCCATGTCTACATTTCTTTTATCATCGACGTATCTGACTCTCGCTGTCGCAAATACTTGTGGTTCGTACTCTATTTCCTGATCTCCATCGTTGACTCCTACTTCTGATGCAGACTTCCATACTGCAAAATATTTCTGTTCTATTTTTGGATCAACTGATGGAGCTGTTTCTACGACGATATCATTTGATTTTTTTACCATCTGACTTATAGAAGGAACGATTCTATTCTGATTAAGCGAATCTTTTTTCTCTCTCATGAGAGATTTGATTTGTGGTCGAGTGAGAGGTCCTCTTAAGTAAGACATAGCCCACCTTGTATGATAGACAACAGGTCTATCGGCATGTACATTATGCATCAGAAATACACGTGATGAGAGAGATCCGATTATTTTTCCGAAATCAATATCTGCATTATTACCTGCTTCTGCTATAGCTCCTTGAAGGCCCTGTAGAACTCTTTCTTTGTCTCGCTCAGTCTGTAACTTACCAATAAACCAAGTCCCTGCATTAGAGAGACCTTTGTAGTCTATATCTACAGGATTTTGTGTCACAAGCACAGATCCTACACCAAAAGCTCGAGCTTGCTTTAACATTGTAAGGAGTGGTTTCTTAGAGGGTGGATTAGCGGTAGGAGGGAAGTATCCAAAGATCTCATCAAAGTACAGCAGTGATCTAAGACTTGTAGTTCCCGACTGTCTTCGCATCCAGGTGATAAGACTATTGAGTAGTAATGTGACGAAGAACATTCTCTCACTATCAGAAAGATGAGCGATATAGAATATACTATGCTTAGGTTGACCTTCTTCCGTAAAGTAGATCTTATCTATGTCCATATCTTCTCCCTCTAACCAGTATCTGAATTGTGGTGAGGCGATCAGTGAGTTAAAATCCATAGCCAGATCAAATCTGTCTTTCTGAGGAAAAAAAGTCTCTATATCGAAGACACCTAACTGACTCATCGGAGGCGACTGTATGCCTTTGATAAGTTTGGCTAAGTCAAGATCTTCATTCAGTCTCCAGTAATGCTCGAATAGATTAGACAATAAGATGCCTTCTCTACTTCTTACTGGATCTGCTTTGCTCTGGATCATACCCAATAGTGCCGCTACCGTACCTTGTATACGCTCACGGAGCATTTCTGCTTCTTCATCAAAATCAACCTTTGGTGCTGAGAACGACCCCATTATATTTATAGGAACTCCAGCATTAGATCCAGGCGTGTATATAGTATAGTCTACGGTGTCTTTTAGTTTTTTGATTCTTTCCTTACTCTGTCCCCAGCTTTCTATTCCTTTTTGCCATTTTTCTGCCGTCGCCGCAGCATACTCATCTACAGTCATTCCTTTTCGACTGGCATCATCTGCATTGATCCATTCAGCAAAATCTGATTTATCTAATGACTTAAATTGTAATAACAAATTTGTCATATCTCCCTTAGGGTCTATGATGATGGCAGGTACCTTATCTATAGCCGCTTCTTCTAATAGACCTATGCATAATCCAGTCTTACCACTGCCAGTCATACCCACACATACAGCATGTGTTGTCAGATCACGAGCATCGTAATTGATAGCTTCTGTGAGTATTTCTTTCTTATTGATATCGTATTCTGCACCTAGATAGAATGATCCTATCTTTTCTGGAGGTAATTGTATCATTTATGCGTATTTGTGTGGAGTAAAAATAAGGATTTTAAAAATTCTGACTTATCCTTCTTCTATTGTCTCGTGTATAACTTTGGGGAAGTGCTTATATTCCAGTTGATGTATTTTCTCAGCTATCAGGTCTGGTGTATCTGCGATAGCTAGGCTTACGGACTCTTGTGCTAAGATTCGACCCTTATCATATTCTTCATTGACCAAATGTATCGTAATGCCTGATGCTCTTTCAAAATTATCAAAAACTGCCTGATGCACATGATGTCCATACATGCCTTTACCTCCATACTTAGGAAGTAGGGCTGGATGAATATTAATTATTTTGTTAGGATATAATGAGATTAGATTTTGAGGAATAAGCCATAAAAATCCTGCAAGTACGATCCAGTCTATTTTGTGTAGCGCAAGTTGGTCTATGACTACTGTGCTTTTATAAAAATCGGATCTTGAGAATACAGTACAGGGGACTTGTGCAGATTGAGCACGTTCTATAACATATGCTTGAGGGTTGTTAGTAAGGATGAGAGAGACATTTATATTTTTAATCTCTGAAAAATATTTAATGATGTTCTCAGCATTGCTCCCGCTACCTGATGCGAATATGGCTATGTTCTTAGACAAATCTACCTAAGTACATTATATTCTGAAGCTTGAGCTGGATCGAGCTTCACCATTATATCGTAGACTTTTTTCTGTTGCCCTTTACTTGATCCTTTGAAGATTTCAATAATCTCATCCCTTTTAGTGTCGACAAACAACTGCATGACAACAGAATTGGGGTATGAATTATTGACACCTTGTATCGTATTGAGGACACTTACGATGATGGCTTTGGACTTGTCCATGTCAACTGTCATTTGATCCAAGCCAGCAATATAAAATTCATGCAATCCTTGTCTCATTGGTCTGACCTTAGGATTAAGCAAGTTTTCTATTCTCCAGAATTTGTTAAATCTGTTTCCAGTCGATTGCCATCCCGTCGAAGCAGATCTATTGTCAGTCGGTATAGCATTAACAACATCTTGTGCTAAGGCAAAATATTTGTCACCTCCTAATGATGAGAATGAGTCATAATCATAGCCCAATATCATGTATGCATAATATGTCAATAGAGAGGATAATTGATCAACATAAATATTGGTATTGTTTTCTATCGGTTGAGCTTCGTCGTATGTGAATCCCACGCCACTGTCTACCATGTTAATCACTGGCGTTTTATAATTACTATTAAAGACAGGTCTTATCGACTGAATGAATATATCCGCTGAAAAGTTTGTTGTACTTAGATCCTCGGTGATTGTGATGTTTACATTACCTTGAATTTTTTCATGATCTTCATACTCGTCGTCGGTCCACTTGGTGTCATTAAAAAACTCAGTGACTTGCTTTTCTAATGTTGTGAAAATACGTGGATCGGCATTTACTAATCTTGGAGCTTTAACAGACACTTGTATGTTCAATTCTTGCGATGAACTTACAATAGAATATACTGATAGAATAAATATGAATATTACTTTTTTCATGCTCTGTATCTTATACTATTTACCTTTAACGTAATTATTGACTATTGTATTGATTATATCGGTAGCAACTTCCACTTTTGATTTTAATTCAAATGCAATTTTGGACCCTTTTGAACTAAAAATTGTGATTTTGTTGGTGTCAGCTTTAAATCCAGCACCAGGATCTTTAAGGCTATTTAAGACAATCAGGTCAAAATTCTTTTTGTTCAATTTTGTTTTAGCATTTTCCTCTTCATTAGTTGTCTCTAATGCGAAGCCCACATGAATTTGACCTTCTTTTTTTCTGGTGCCTAATGTTCCCGCTATATCAGTTGTCCTTACGAGGTCGAGTGAGAAGTTATCAGTTTTCTTTTTAATCTTTTCAGAGCTTACGACACTTGGTTTATAATCTGCTACGGCTGCAGTAAATACGACAATATCTGCATTATCATGGTATTGCTCCGCCGACTTATACATTTCGTCACCTGATGTAACTCTTATAAGCTTAATATTCTTATCATGAACATTAAGCCTACTCGGACCCAAAATGAGGGTAACATTAGCTCCCCTTGAAGCACACTCTTGAGCAATGGCGACACCCATCTTTCCAGTGCTATGGTTACCGATATATCTTACAGGATCTAAAGCCTCATATGTAGGTCCAGCAGTTATAAGGACTTGTTTGTCCGTAAGATCATTTTTTTTTTGAAAAAAAGATTTTATTGAATCGACGATATCATCAGGTTCTGCCATTCTACCCTTGCCACTAAGTCCGCTGGCAAGCTCGCCTTCGCCTACATCTATGATGTGATTCCCATCTTGTTTGAGTAATTCTATATTACGTTGTGTAGCTGGATGAGCCCACATATCCAGATCCATAGCAGGAGCTACAAACACTGGGCACCTTGCTGAGAGATATACTGCTGTGATGATATTATCACTCTGACCAGAGGCCATCTTAGATATTGTAGACGCTGTAGCAGGAGCGACGATCATAACGTCTGCCCATAATCCTAAGTCTACATGATTATTCCATGCCTCATCGTCTATGACATCCGTATACACTGGATGCTTAGAAAGGGTAGACAATGTAAGAGGTGATATGAATGAGGTAGATGAAGGCGTCATGATGACTTTCACATCAGCACCTTGTTTAATGAATGCTCTAGTAAGATATGCGGCTTTGTAAGCTGCAATACTTCCAGTTACTCCAATGATAATTTTCTTTCCTTGCAAAGGAAACCGTTATTATAAGTCTTTATTATCCTGGTTGCGATTTCTGTATTCTAACTTATTTTCGAGAAATTCTTCTGTCGCAATAAGTGTAGGATTTGGAAGCTTCTCATAGAATTTAGATATTTCTATTTGCTCCTTGTTTTCTTGTATTTCTTCTATGGTCTCAGAAGTTACCGCAAATTCCTCTAGCTTACCATGCAGTTCTTGCTTGATATCGATATTGAGTTGTCTTGCTCTAGAAGATATTATAGATAGGGCTTCATAGATATTATCAGTATCTTTTATAAAGTCTTCGATATCTCTTACTCTAGCCTTAGGGTCTATGTTTTGAACCTTATTTTTTATATCAGTCATTGTACAAATCTTTTAAGTTCGTTAATACAATATTTTTTATGATCTACTACCTCTCCTAAATACTTGGACTTAGGATATTTAGTTTCAAATTTATTACATTTTTCAATAGTACTATTTAGACGGTCTTCCATTTTTTCATAGATACTTTTCTTAGCGAGCTGATAATTAGACTTTATGATTAGATATCTAATTTCTTCTTGATTCTGAGTTTCAGGAAAGTCCTTTAGGACGTTCTCATAAGCAACCATCGCTGACTGGTAATTTCCGATCTTCTCGTATAGCTTACCTTGTTCAAAAGCTTTAATTTCTAATTTTTTACGCATCTCATCTATCAGCTCGTTACTCTCTTCTACTCTTGGACTTGAAGGATATGTATTAATGAAAGTTTGTAACTGCTCTATAGCTTTCTCAGATGGACCTTGATCAAGTTTGTAACTCGGAGACATTTCATAATTAGAATATGCAGCCATAAAAGCCATCTCTTCTTTCTTAGTACTATTATAGAATGTCCTTGTGAAGTTATTGAAGTAATAAGCTGCAAGAGTATATTGCTTCATATAGTAGTAAGTATAGGCATACCTGTAATACAGATCTTCAGCTTCTGCCTTACCTCTATAGAATTCTACTGCTAATTCATACAATGTCTGTGCCTTTAGATAATCTTCGGCTTCAAAGTATTCATTAGCGGCCTTAAGATAACTCTCGGGGTCATTGCTCTGTCTGACCTTTTCAAAAGAAGACTTACAGGATGTTAGAAGTAAAGAAAATATTATTATGCTTACGTATTTCATAAAGGATTGCAAAAGTACTGGATTTATAGGCTATAAACAATGTATGTGTATAAAAAGATAAGAGCTATGAAATGTCATAAGGCATTGATCCATAGTAATTTATAACTCACTATCCTCTATTGACCTATGAATTAACGCTACATCTAATCCATAATGTATATGTAAATCAAGGAAATCAGTAGATAATTTGAAAATTCTCCTCCTGGATTAAGTATTGTTTAACCTTCGCAGCTACTATAATTAAAGCGAGGTTTAAGGGTTTTGAATACCCTGTCGAATCTGAGTATGGCTTCTTCATTTTACGCCATACGGAATTATGCTACGGTAGTATATAAAAAAGGAAAAGTCAGTAATTACTTACTGACTTTAACACCTTTTAAAAAATTTGTTTGACTTTAACTATTCTTAGACATTCTATCTGTATCACTTTGATATTAAATATCGCCGATCTACGTATATAAGACACAGAAATGATAACTCACCCCTATCTAAGATTTATTTTTTTTAAAAAAAGTTTTTGCACCAATGCAGGGGCATAATGTCCATCTGATTTTGGTATCTATTCGATATATATTTAGCTCTGCATGATTTATCATAGGACATCTTAAGTAGCTATCGGTATTAGATCAAGAAGGATTGTAAGCCAGTTGCTATTTTTCGATCATTGGTTAACCTAGGCACTTTGTTCTGACCACCTAACTTACCGATGCTTTTCATATAATCTCTAAAGCCATTTTTTCTAACTGGGGTAATAACTAAGGTCTGAAGTACCTTACCTTCTATAAGGTCACGGTAGTAGATATTCTGTCGTGATATCTCGTCATCTAACTTAAGCTCTATAATACTTAACTGCTTGGGGGTGTTTTTAAATTCTATAAACCACTCATGATAGGGCAGTTTTCCATCTGCAGATTTTATCTGAGGGGCTACCGTAAAGTCAACAATGTCGAGATTTAATTCTGCGCTAACGATAGTCATAGCTTCTTCTATTTCTTTAGCTATGACGTGTTCTCCAAAGGCAGATATAAAGTGCTTGATTCGTCCACTTACTTTTAATCTATAAGGGTTTAAGGAAGTGAATCTTATTACGTCTCCGATATTGTAAGACCACAGTCCAGCATTGCTTGTAATTATTATTGCATAATCTTTATGAGTTTCTACTTCAGAAAGTCTTAATCTTTTTGGGTCGTCATTATCGATATCTCTAATATTTATAAACTCAAAAAATAATCCAGCATTAGTATTGAGTAATAGGCTATTGTCATCAATTTGATCTTGAAAGGCTATAAAGCCTTCTGAAGCAGGATAAGTTTCGAGGGTATCGACACCTGGTCCCATCATTTTATCCATTATAGATTTATAAGGCTCGTAATTGACGCCGCCGTGGACAAATAGTTTCAGGTTAGGGAAGATGTCTTTTATGGTTTTCTTGCCTGTGGCGGACAAGAGTTTTTCATAGTACATCTGTACCCAAGGGGGTATACCACTTATGAGTGTTAGATTTTGATTTTTAGTTTCTTGGACGATGTGATCTAACTTATCTTCCCAATCATCAATGCAGTTAGTGTTGTATGATGGGAGTTGGTTGCCTTTGACCCAGCTGGGTATCTCGTGATTGACTATGCCTGAGAGGCGGCCTGTCGGTATGCCATTCTCATCTGATAAGATAGGAGAACCAGATACAAAGATCATTTTTCCATCGAATAGTTCAGCCCGAGTAGACGCGACATAGTTTAGTAGCGTCATCCGAGAAGTACTGATCTGTGATTTGATACTTTTTTTAGTTATCGGAATATATTTTACCCCAGAAGTTGTGCCTGATGTTTTAGCGAGATACTTTGGTTGGCCCGGCCATAAGATATCTGATTGACCATCGAGTATGAGCTTGATATATTTTCTGATGCCTTCGTAATCTCTTACGGGTACTGCTGCTTTGTAATCTTTATAGCTTTTTATTTTTTGGAGTTCATGGTCCTTGCCGAAAGCAGTTGATTGAGCTTGTTTAATTAAATTTTGTAAAGTAGTGTCTTGATCTACGATGGCATTTTCTGACATCTTTTTTAATTGCCCACTGACATACTTTGCAAGCTGTCTGATCGTAAATGACTTCAGAGACATAATGAGAGATGTTAGATTTCTCTGAGGAAGTTACCCCATACCCATCCTTCAGTGCCAGCATATCGGATGCGGCACCACTTACCAGCTTGTCCATTAAGGTAGTACGTCTCTGTATCATAGAACATAATCTCAACTTCTGTATTGGCTGGTATCTTAAGGACAATATCAGAAGTCAGGCTGGCTTCACTCCTCATATTAAGAGAGCTACCATCTATGATGACTATCGCCTTAGGAAACGAACCTTTACTTCTGCAATCTTCAAGTTGTTTTGTTAATTGCGTTATTAGACTGTCTTTTTGTAAGATAATACTTCTGTTCTGAGAGTCTGAGGGTGAAGGTATTTTTGAGAATGCACTACTGAGAATCTCCGTGGGATTTTTTTGGAGAACAATAGAGATAATGAGCCATATACTGATAAAGCAGAAAAAAGAAATGTATACCCATTTTAAGATGTTTTTATTTCTTTTTTTATTAGGTCTATTATACATTATTCTTGTCCGTACTTTAAATCATAATTTTCCAATGGCTCTGCCACGGAATCAAATAAAACTGAAATTCTCTCGAATGTTTAGATTTAAATAATCTTTTGATTTCTAATCAAAATGAATCCAACATATTGTCCTATTTGCAATGCTCACAGGATCGTTGGATGCTAATTATTTTCATTTATTAATCCAACGTGAAATTAATTAAATTTTTACAGAGAAAAACTCTATTGATTAATCTAAGAAGGATATAATTCCAGATATTAGATCAAGCCAGTTTTATGTAAGATAGGGAGCTGAGAACCATAGGCTTTAGATATGTTCTCTGAAGTAAATGTGTCTTTAGTATCACCGTAAGCGATAAGCCTTTGATTGAGTAAAATGACTTTGTTGAAGTATTTCTCGACGGTGCTCAGATCATGATGTACTACAAGAATAGACTTTCCTTCATCTGCTAAGTATTTCAGAATGGATATAATTTTCTCTTCAGTTGTAATGTCTACTCCGACAAACGGTTCATCTAAAAAGAAAATATCAGCTTGTTGGCATAATGCTCTTGCGATGAATACTCTTTGTTGTTGGCCTCCAGATAGCATGCCTATTTGTCTGTTTGCAAGATCGAGAATACCTAATTTTTCTAATGCATCATGTGCTATAGCCTTATCTTCTTTATTTAACCTGCTGAATATTTTTTTAAATGGGTACCTACCCATGAGCACGATATCAATAACTGTAGCTGGAAACTGCCAATCGACTTCATCTCTTTGGGGCACATAAGCGATACGTTTGCGTACATCGTCCATCTCTTGGCCGAGTACTTTCACAGAGCCAGCATTATGATCTATCAATCCGAGAATAGACTTAAATAGCGTAGACTTACCTGCACCATTGGGGCCTATGACGCCATAAGTATTACCAGCAGTAATATCTAAATGTATATTAGTCAGGACTCTTTTAGTACCATAAGATACAGATAGTCCCCTTACTTCTACATGCTTTTCAGACACCGAATTACTTATTGAATTTCAAAATTATTATCAATAACAGAATTAGCAGCAATACACTGACACCTATGTACATCAGAAGATTAGAGCCTTCAGATTGAGAGGTATATTTTGTTTCAGAATTTTTATTTCCTTTCAGAGCTTCTACGATAGTATCCGTATTATGCTTCATCATATTATAGTAAGAATTACCTTCCGTTTCAGGTCCTCCGATAGAGTCAGTATATAATTCTCCACCTATGGAGATATTATTGTCTTTGGCGATCTGCTCTACAATCTTAGGATTAATCGTGCTTTCTACAAATAATGCTGGCACATTGAACTCCTTGATAGCTTTAGAGACTCTAACCATATCTTGTGATGTCGCATCCGTCTCCGTAGAAATGCCCATTAACGCTTCTAACCTTAGTCCATATCTTTTGCCATAATAAGCAAAGGCATCATGGGTCGTAATAATGATTCTATTTTCCTTAGGTATCTCTTGTATTCTGTTCTGTATGTATTTATCTAATTCTTCCAGTTTGGCTTTATAATCAGCATGATTGTCTATGTAGGTCCGCTTGTTTTCAGGATCTAATTTGACAAGTGCATTGAGTATATTATCTATATACTTGATGCTGAGACTTACATCCATCCAAGCATGTGGATCATAAGCTTCTGCATATTTTGAATGTCCTATGGGCTTTATGCCATTTGTAACAGTATCTACAGTAGCGCTTGTGTTAGAATTATTGATAAGCTTAAGTAACCAGCCTTCAAAAGTGAGTCCATTCATGAAAATCTGATCTGCATCAGCTATAAGTTTTGCATCACTCGGTCGCGGCTCATATTTGTGAGGATCACCACCAATTGGGACTATTAATTCATTATCTACAAGATCGCCAGATATATTGATCGCCATATCATATATCATTGAGGCTGTTGAGACGACTTTCAATTTATCTTGAGCCGTTATAGATATTGATACCAGTAAACAAAAGGCTAATAATATTTTTTTCATTTCTCTTTATTACTTAAACATTCTCTTTTTTACATACAGATTGATACATACTTTATGAGATAGTACCGATGTTGCATCGTTGTCTATCAAGATTTCTTTAGAAAGATCAAAGTCTATATGATTAATCACTTTAAGCGTTGTCCCGATGTTGATTTTTAGAGTATCGAGATATTGTAAGAACGGCTTGTCATGTTCTTTTACTCCTACAACAATGGCCTCTTCTCCTACTGATAAATTAAATAATGAGACTTGCGTTCTTATTGTAAATTTTCCTTCAGCATTAGGGATAGGGTCACCATGGGGATCATACTTTGGTGAACCTAAATAAGAGTCCAATTTTTCTATGAGCTTATCTGACTTGACATGTTCCAATTGTTCTGCGATATCATGTACTTCGTCCCAGCTGAATCCTAATTTATTAACTAAAAAATATTCCCATAATCTATGTTTTCTGATGAGCTGTGTCGCCAGTGCTCTTCCCTTGGTAGTAAGATAGACACCTTTATATTTTTCATAATGAAAAAATTCTTTCTCTGATAATCGCTTGAGCATATCAGTTACTGATGCTGCAGATGTCGAGAGGTGTTCAGCAACAGAATTAGTAGATGCAGTACCTTGATTACGTTCAGTAATTTTGAATATTGCTTTAATGTAATCTTCTTCTGTACTTGTAGCCATCAGTCGTTTTTCAACTTAAAATTAGATTAATTTAGGCAAGTCTAAAAATATTTTTCATAAAATATAAAATTTTGAATTCTTAAAGAGCGCAGATAGTAGGATTTACTGTAATGTAAATATTTCTTTAAGACCTAAAATCCATGTATTTTGCGGGCTGAATTGAAAAACATAAACTAAATTTTACAATGGGACAAACAATGATTTACGCAATACCAGCTTTTGGGATAGTTGCGTTATTATTTACTTTTTGGAAATCTGCTTGGGTAGGTAGACAAGAAGTAGGTACAGATAAAATGGGGAGAATAGCTAAAAACATCTCAGATGGTGCTATGGCTTTTCTTAAGGCTGAGTATAAAGTACTTTTCTTTTTCGTGATTATCGTTGCTGCATTGATGGCATGGAGTGGTATGAATGAGAACTCATCTTGGTTAGTGGCTGTATCATTTATATTAGGAGCTATTTGTTCTGGACTTGCGGGTCTTATAGGAATGAAAGTCGCAACTAAGGCAAATGTAAGAACAACGAATGCTGCAAGAAATAGTCTTGGTAGAGCACTCGAAGTTGCTTTTGCAGGAGGATCAGTGATGGGACTTGGTGTTGTAGGATTAGGAGTTCTTGGACTTGGAGGACTTTTCTTGATCTACTCTAATATGTTCGGTGTATCTACTGGACAAGAGGTCATCAGAGTTATTAATATATTGACGGGTTTCTCTTTTGGAGCTTCATCCATTGCACTCTTTGCAAGAGTAGGAGGTGGTATATATACTAAGGCTGCCGATGTAGGAGCGGATCTAGTAGGAAAAGTAGAAGCAGGTATCCCAGAGGATCACCCGCTTAACCCAGCGACTATCGCGGATAACGTAGGAGATAATGTAGGTGATGTTGCAGGTATGGGAGCAGATCTTTTTGAGTCATATGTAGGATCTATTATTGGTACAATGGTTTTAGGAGCTACTTTCATGGGTATTACTGGTTTTGATTCTACTAATGATTATGGAGGTCTTAATGCAGTTTTATTACCGCTTGTATTAGCTGCAGTTGGTATCATCACATCTATAATAGGTACTTTCTTCGTTAGAGTAAAAGATGGTGGAAGTCCGCATACAGCATTGAATATAGGAGAGTTTCTTTCAGCAGGATTAATGCTTGTTGCTACATTTTTTATTGTCAAGATGATGTTGCCTGCTGAGTGGACTGTAGGCAATACAGAATACTCTTCTATGGGTGTATTCTATGCGATACTAATGGGATTAGCTTCAGGATTAGCTATTGGAAAAATAACTGAATATTATACAGGTACTGGTACTAAGCCAGTACAGTCTATTGTAGATCAGTCAGTGACTGGTGCTGCGACAAATATCATAGCAGGATTAGGAGTAGGAATGCAATCAACAGCACTGCCGATTATAGTATTGGCTGCAGCAATTATAGGAGCACACGAATTTGCTGGTCTTTACGGTATTGCTATAGCAGCAGTAGGTATGTTATCTAATACAGGAATCCAACTTGCAGTAGATGCATATGGTCCTATATCTGATAACGCCGGTGGTATCGCGGAGATGGCTGACCTACCTAAAGAAGTAAGAGAAAGAACAGATAAGTTAGATGCAGTAGGTAATACAACTGCAGCAATCGGAAAGGGATTTGCTATAGGTTCTGCAGCATTGACGGCATTAGCATTATTTGCAGCATACATGTCTATCACAGGATTGACGGCGATTAATATTGCTAATCCTAAGGTGATGGCAGGACTACTCGTAGGTGGTATGTTACCATTCTTATTCTCTGCATTATCTATGAATGCAGTAGGACGTGCAGCGATGGATATGATTCAGGAAGTAAGAAGACAATTCAAGGAGATTCCAGAATTGACTAAAGCGCTTGCTGTAATGAAAAAGAATGATGGTACGGAAATGAAAAATTGGAGTGATTCTGATAAGGCAACATTCGATGCAGCAGACGGTAAAGCAGAATATGATAAGTGTGTAGAGATATCTACTAAAGCATCTATCAGAGAGATGGTCCTTCCAGGATTAATTGCGGTTATCACACCAGTCCTTGTAGGATTCTTAGGTAAGGCAGAGATGCTTGGAGGTTTACTTGCAGGGGTAACGGTATGTGGTGTTCTTATGGCGATCTTCCAATCTAATGCTGGTGGTGCATGGGATAACGCTAAGAAGATGTTTGAAGAAGGTGTAGAGATAAAAGGTAAGATGTACTATAAAGGATCTGATCCTCACAAAGCGACGGTAGTAGGAGATACAGTAGGTGATCCATTCAAGGATACTTCTGGTCCTTCACTTAATATCTTGATTAAGTTAATGGCTGTAGTGGCATTAGTACTTGCGCCATTCTTGACGATATAAGAAACATATATGATGAGTTAATATTTCATCGATTTAATTTATAAGAAGATGCCTCGACATTATGTCGGGGCATTTTTAGTTTAATAATGATGGAGAAGTCTAAACACCATTCTTATAAAGGAGAACCTTAGTTTTATTATCAGAGAAAGCCAACCAATACCTGAAATATTCAAATAATCTCATCACTCAGTTTATGGTATAAAAGGGATAGTCTTCATAGCCTTGGCTTGGTGTCTATAAGAAAATGAAAGTAAGCCGAAGTCATAATACTAAAGAGAAATTTCAATTAAAATTTTAACACCTTAAGTGACGCGATGGAACTTTTCCGTCAAAATGGAACATAACTTTTAACTAATCAAAAAATAAATAAGAAAATGTTAGAGAATATTAATCTTGATGCACTAATTGATGTGGTGTTAGCTTGGTCACCAAAAATCGTTGCAGGTATATTAACCTTAATGATTGGTTTTTGGATTGTCGGAATTATATCTAAAGTCATAGGCAAATCATTAACTAAATCAGGAATAGATGCAGATCTAATTCCATTTTTAAGATCACTTGTAAGTGTACTACTTAAGGTGATGGTGGTTATAACTGCAGCTGGTGTTGTAGGTATCGAAATTACAGCTTTTGCGGCATTAATCGCAGGTGCAGGTTTAGCTATCGGTGCAGCTATGTCAGGTACATTGAGTCACTTTGCAGCTGGTGTTATGGTATTAATATTCAAGCCCTATAGAGTAGGAGATCTTGTTGATATTCAAGGTACTGTAGGACACGTTTCTGAGATTCAAGTATTCAATACAGTTATCAATACTTTAGATAACAAAAAAGTTATCATGCCTAATGGTATCGCGACGAGTGGTATTATGACAAATCTTACTGCTAATGGTAAATTAAGAGTAGACTTAAATGTTGCAATGCCATACGAAGAAGATTTTGATAAAGTAAAAGGAATCATCAAAGGTGCATTAGATAAAGTAACTGAGAAATTACCAGATGAGCCTACAATAGAAATCGAGAAATTCGATGAGAATAATGTTTTACTTGCTGTAAGACCTTATGCAACGGATGCAACATACTGGGATGTATATTTTAATTCTTACAAAGAGATTAAGAAAGCATTCGGTGAGGCAGGTATTGAGGTAGCTTACCCTGCAAGAAGAGTAAAAAATATCTAATACGATAATCATCATTTAATTCGGTCCTCACGATTTTCATAGGACTGGAATTGCAGATAAATATGACGAGTAGGGAATCTAATTTCTCTACTCGTTTTTTTATGTCCGTAAAGAATTTTCTGAATAAACCTGTAATTAACATTTAGGCTCCGTCAAATCAAGTCGATAGTCTTCTTAGTCAAGATTCAACTTCAAAGTGATTATATGGTCCTCTTAGTAGACCACTCCCTCTCTTTTATCTAAATAAATGCATAATCAATAGTGTGAGAGCTATCTTAACTATCAAATAGTGCTAATGTGTTGTTAATATATAATGTCTGTACAAGCATTTTATAATATTCAGACTATTTTGATTTACAAATTACTCACTCAATAATTCAAACCGTTATGAAATTCAAGTTAATAAGCTTAGTGTGTGTCGTGATCTTTTCTATAGGTCAATCGCAAGCACAAAAAAAAATGGCATTACCTGAGGGTGTTGTCAAAAACGCTTCAGTAGAAGGCATTACTGAATATCAATTAGATAATGGGCTAAAGGTTTTGCTTTTTCCAGATCAATCTAAGCCTACAATCACAGTCAATATCACCTACATGGTAGGTTCTCGTCATGAAGGATACGGAGAGACGGGAATGGCTCACTTGTTAGAGCACCTGGTATTTAAGGGGACACCTGATCATCCAGATATTCCACAGGAATTAACCGAGCATGGAGCTCGACCTAATGGTACAACATGGTATGATAGAACTAACTACTATGAGACATTTAGTGCTACAGATGAGAATCTTAATTGGGCACTTGATATGGAGTCAGATAGGATGATTAATTCATTTATAGCTAAGAAAGATTTAGACAGTGAGATGACTGTTGTTAGAAATGAATTTGAAAGTGGAGAGAATTCTACAGTCGGTGTACTGATGAAGAGAACAATGGGAGCTGCATTCCAATGGCATAACTATGGCAAGTCAACGATAGGAGCAAGATCTGATCTTGAGAATGTGCCTATCGAAAGATTACAAGCCTTTTATAAAAAATACTATCAACCAGATAACGCAATACTTACAGTCGCTGGTAAAATAGATGAAGCAGCTACACTTGAATTAGTCAATAAATACTTTGGCTCTATACCAAGACCTACAAGAAAATTATACAATACTTACACTAAAGAACCGACACAAGATGGAGAAAGGTTAGTTACCTTAAGAAGAGTAGGAGATGTGCAGAATGTATCCGTTATCTATCATACGGCACCAGGACCTCATTCTGATTATCCTGCCATATCAGTAATAGAGCAGTTGCTTACAGATGAGCCGTCAGGGAGATTGTATAAGGCACTTGTAGAAACTCAGATTGCATCCTCAGAATGGGGATTTGCTCCAGGGCTTAACGAAGGAGGATTTATATACCTTAATGCTGATGTACGTAAGGACAAGAGTTTAGAAGAAGCTAAGAAGGTTATGTTAGCAACATTAGATGACCTCAAAGCAAATCCTCCTACTAAGGAAGAGATAGATAGAGCTAAGACTACTATTTTAAAAAATTGGGACTTAGGTTATAATAATTCTAACAGAGTAGGATTGAGTATGAGTGAGTATATCGCTGCGGGTGACTGGAGATTATATTTTTTATATAGAGACAGAATAGAAGCTGTCACTCCAGAGGATGTTGTACGTGTAGCTAATAAATACTTTGTGCCATCTAATAGAACGATAGGGATGTTTATTCCAGAAGACGAGCCCGTGAGAGCTGAGATCCCAGATGCACCTAATGTTAGTTCTCTTGTTGCTAATTATAAGGGCAAAGCTGAAGTCTCAGTAGGAGAGGAGTTCGATCCTTCACCAGATAATATAGACAGTAGAACGACTTCAGGAAAGTTTAAATCAGGAATGGAGTATGCCTTACTAAGTAAGGAAAACAGAGGGGATGCAGTCGTAGCCAATATGAGAATACGTTATGGTAATCCTACTTCTCTAAAAGGTAAAAATCTTGAGGCGCAGTTTGCAGCAAGGATGTTGAATAAGGGAACAGCTACGATGACGAGACAAGAAATACAGGATAAGTTAGATGGTATGAAAGGTCGCTTAAGCATATTTGGAGGATTAAGTGGCGCTACGGTAAGAGTAGAGACAACAAACGAAAATCTAAGTGCTGTTATGGATCTTGCAGGTGAGATATTAAGACAACCTTCTTTTCCAGCAGAAGAATTTGAGAAGCTAAAAGAAGAACAACTTGCAAGTATAGAAGAGTCATTATCTGATCCACAAGCTTTGGCTAATGAAAAGTTCGGTAAGCTCCTGAGGGACTATGATAAAAATGATGTCAGATATTCTATGACGATGACAGAGGAAATCGAGGCTATAAAAAATCTAAAACTTGAAGATGTTAAAGCTTTTTACGAAAATAATTATGGTACTTCTCAGGCGACCCTATCTATTGTAGGGGACTTCGAACAGGATAAGATTAAGAATAAAGCAGAAGAATTATTTGGAGATTGGATGAGTAAGAGTCAATACAAGCGTATAGAGTATCCTTACGTGGAGACTAAAGCTGGTGATGCAGAAATAGAAACTCCAGATAAGGCTAACTCGATGTTTTTTGCTGGTATGCAAGTGCCTATCAATGACAGTCATAAAGACTATGCGGCTGTCTTAGTGGGTAATTATATTCTTGGAGGTGGCTTTCTCAATTCAAGATTAGCAACAAGAATACGTAGAGAGGAAGGATTAAGTTATGGTGTAGGATCTTGGTTTAATGCATCATCACAGGATGATGGAGGTAACTTCGGGGCTTACGCTATATCAGCACCAGAAAACACTGCTAAAGTTCAGGCTGCTTTCAAAGAAGAAATTATGAAAGTTATCACGGATGGATTTACAGAAGAAGAACTGGAAGCGGCTAAGTCCGGATGGTTGCAAGCACAGATGGTTAATAGAGCTCAGGATAACAGGCTCACAGGAGAATTGTCCAGCAATCTAAGATTAGATAGAACAATGCAGTGGGACAAAGAACTGGAAGAAAAAGTATCTAACTTAACTGTTGAGGATATTAATAGAGCCATGAAGACATATATACACCCTGATAAGATGGTCTATGTTAAGGCTGGTGATTTTGCTAAAGTGAAAAAGGAGATGAAGCCATAGGCAGAAATTATAGATCTTAAGAACTATAGGAAGGATGTCTCAGTATGAGGCATCCTTTTTTTTATTAATCTATTTATTAGGCAATAGTTGCTTGCGAAGATTAACCGGAGCTTGATTATGTAATAAGTTTACTGGTGGAGCATTACCTCTTAACCTTAAGCATGGCATTTATTTTAGGTGCATGCTTGCTATCAGCAGGGTCTATTTTTACTTCAAATTCTTTGTAGCTGCCCGTAAGCTCTACCTTGACGTCCTCTGCTATTTTTAGTTTTTTTACTTTGATGACTTTCTTCTTAAGTTGACCTTGTATGTTACAGCTGAGTTGATATTGTTTGTCTATGCCGCCAGCAGCTTGTCTTAGGAATACAACTTTATTTTTTACATCGATCATGTCTATTCTACTTTTGCGCAATAACGTGATTAATAGTTTAAGAGTTGACTTATTTTGTAAATATAAAAGTAGGGTAGTGAAAAAATCAAATGATAGAAGCTGGATTTTATTCGCTGGCTTGATTTCTATTATTAGTTATGATAGCATTATCGGCCATTTCTCTCAGCTCCGTATGGAAAGCCATTCCATTCTTTTGTTCTAATATTCTTCCATTCTGGTCTAAGAATATTAAGGAAGGAAATCCTTGGACTCCATATAAGGTTGCTATGTTAGGACCATAACCTTTTTCAGCATTGACTTTAAAGTTGATAAAATTGGATGAGATGTAATCGCCTAAGTCATCATCTGAAAACACCTCGTCGTCCATCACCTGACAAGGCAGGCACCAATCTGTATATATATCTAAGAATACAAGCTTATCCTCTTCTATGGCTTGATCTATTACATCAATGAGTGAAGCGTCTTTGATAAATTTAAAATTATTAGAAAGATCATATTGGATAGGATCATCTTCGACGACAACATCTTTTTGAGACTTACATGCCGTAAGACTGATAAGGACGAAGAGAGCAAGATATTTCATATGTAAATATTATAATTATTCTTAATATGATCAAAAATTATACCTAAGCTTGTTAAGTTAAGTTTATTTATTTTTATTGTGAAAATAAGAATTGATCTTAAGTAATAGTGATAGAATGGTAGTAGAACTTGTATTGACATATTTTATTATGTTGGCCCTTATATTTTTTAGATATGTTCTTGTTTCTGGGGGTTTTTATCTACTCTTTTTCATAATAAAAGGCGATCACTTTAAGACACGTAGAATATCCTCTCGACTAAGAAAACCTAATCAGGCTCGTAAGGAGATAATTAATTCATTTTGGAGTTCTGCACTTTTTGCTGCTGCTGGTACGATACTCATTCATCTGTGGAAGAATGGTCATACACATATGTATAATGATCCATTTGAGTACGGTTTAATTTATTTGATCTTAAGTGGTTTTATTGTTTTGATTATCCATGAGACTTACTACTATTGGTTGCACAGATGGATGCACAATCCTAAGGTCTATAGAATTGTTCATCGTATGCACCATGATAGTATAGTAACTTCTCCATGGACCTCATTTTCATTTGATCCACCCGAGACTATTCTACAAGCGGTGTTTATGCCCATCATAGTATTCATCATCCCGCTTCATATCTCTGTGGTATTGATTTTGTTAATAATCATGACCGTTAGCGCCACAATTAATCATCTGGATGTTGAGATTTTTCCCCGTAACTTTAACAGACATCCTATAGGGAAATGGCTGATAGGAGCTACCCACCATAGTCTTCATCATTCTGAATTTGTAACGAACTATGGTTTATATTTTACTTTCTGGGATAAGTGGATGGGTACAGAGAGCAAAGTTTTTGATAGCCGATTCGATGAGGTGACAAAGTGAATCAATTTTAATAATTGAAAGCTTCTCCAGGTAATAATTAGTTATTTGTTAAAAAGTATACCTTTCATTCTAACAAGCTCTTAAGTTATTAGATTATTTAATTTTTATGCTATATTGATTTTAGTAATTAGTAGGCCAATTTTTCAAAAGAAAACAATATATACATGTCAGATTCAAAGTTTTTCTTTTCTAGTGATACATACATAAATCGTAGGAAACTATTAATGGAGAATGTTCCTAACAGTAAGATGTTTTTACTGGGCAACAGCTACAGTCCTATGAATTATAAAGACAATCATTATCCGTTCAGGCAGGATAGTACATTTCTTTATTACATAGGGATCAACTTACCAGATCTATGTGCTATCATAGATAGTCATACTGGAGAGACAACTCTATACGGAGATGACAACACAGTAGATATGATTATATGGACTGGCAGCCAACCTTTGATGTCTGAGTTAGGAGAACGTAGTGGTATAACTATGGTTAAGCCCCTGTCTGCTCTACAGGATGATCTGAATGCTGAGACTAAATGTCTACCACCTTATAGAGGAGCACATACTGTGGTTTATCAGAAATTATTTTCAGAAAACGTGGAGCCGTCTATGGACTTCATTATGGCGGTAATAGAACAGAGAAATATTAAGTCGGAAGAAGAAATAGCACAACTTGATAAGGCCGTCAACATAACGGCAAGAATGCATACGCATACTATGCAGCATGCACAAGCAGGCATGAAAGAATATCAGCTAGTCGGTATAGCTAATGCTTTTGCATGGGATCATAATTGTCAGTTTTCATTTCCACCTATAAGTACTATCAATGGTCAGACGCTTCATAATCTATATTATGGTAATACAATTAATGAAGGAGATATGATTCTATTTGATTCTGGTGTACAAATAGAAAGTGGATACTGTGGAGATATGACAAGAACATATCCCGTCTCAGGTAAATTTAATGACCTGCAAGCGACCCTTTATAATATCGTAGAGGATGCACATACTCATGCAGTCAGCATGTCTAAGCCTGGAGTCTTCTATAAAGATGTCCACCTGTCAGCCTCTAAGATTATAGCCCAAGGATTGATAAATATGGGCCTAATGATAGGTGATCCGGAAGAGATAGTGGCAGCTGGGGCACATACTTTATTCTTTCAACATGGATTGGGCCATATGATGGGATTGGATGTACATGATATGGAAAATTTAGGAGAAGAGAACGTTGGCTACGATGCTAAGATCAATAAGAGCACAGAGTTTGGTCTAAAGTCATTGAGATTAGGTAGGCAACTGCAAGAAGGTAATGTCATTACAATAGAACCAGGTCTTTATATTATTCCAGAATTAATAGATAAGTTTCAGTCTGAAGGAAAATTTGAGAACTTTATTAATTACTATGAACTTAATAAGTATCGTTCTGCAGGCGGGATAAGAATAGAAAATGATTACGTCGTGAGGGAAGATGGAATAGAAGTGTTAGGATCTCCTGATGGTACATCAGTACAGGAAATAGAAGCATTAATGAAGCAGAATAAATAATGCAGTCAGCTCACGATACCAGAAGTTGCCTGATAGTCGAGGGTGGTGGATTTAAGACTGGATTTACTTCAGGCATTTTGGATGCATTTATTGCTGCTGGATACAATCCTTTTGACCAATTTCTCGGAGTATCAGGAGGTTCAGTTGCTATATCTTATTTTCTTAGTCGACAATATCGATCAAGTTTAGAGTCTATGCTACTTTTAGCTAAGGACAAAAATTTTCTTAAGGTAAGTAGGTCGCTTGGTACTCAGGGGTATATGGATATAGATTTTATCGCTGAGGTGGCTTCTAAGAAAGTACCTTTTAGAATAGATGAGGCAATAAAAAATTGTGAGAGGAGTAAGGTCTTTTTTGTAACTACCAATAGAGTATCAGGTAAGGCAGAATATCTTAGCCCAAATGCAACCAATTGGTTAGATGTCGTTGTGGCTTCATGTACATTGCCATTTGTAACCAAAGGAAGGCATATCGTAGATGGTAGAGAGTATCTCGATGGAGGATGGAGTGATCCACTACCTATCAAGTGGGCCTATGAGAATGGGGCCAGAAAAATACTCGTACTACGGACACATCCTAAGAGTGACAGATCGAAGCAAAGTTGGGCTGATTATTTTGGAAGTATTTATTTTAGATCTGTACCTAAATTAAGCCGTGTATTTGAAAGAGCTTATGAAAAGTATAATGAAAGTCTTGACTATTTGGATAATCCACCTCATGATCTAGAGATAGAACAATTAACTCCTTCTAAATTATTAAAGAGTACGACTTATAGTTACAGTAAGAAGTCTATTATGAGTGACTACAGATATGGATTAGATTGCGGAGTGAAATACATGATGAAGAAATAGGGATTATGTCTATTTAAATTTAGTAGAGCAGATTTTAAAAAAAACTAAACCTAAACTTACTTTTATAATATGAGCATAAAGTATTTCTTAAAGGTCTTCGTGATATACTTTATTGTTATGGTACTAATCAATTTATTGTTCGACATCTTTATTATTAAAGCAGAAACATCTATTGTCAGAAATATGATGAATGCTGCTTTATTTGCAGTGGTCATGACGATACTATCAAGAATCTTTTCGAAAAGAAATTACAACTAATATATTCTAATAAATAGAAATCGTTTGCTTCAGGTAATCAACTTTGATTAAGTTGATGGACTCTCATATTGATTAATAGACTCTATGAAAGCATCAATTCTGTCATTAATCTTGTCCTCTATCACACCTTCCTTGATCTGTCCATGAAAGTGTCCCATGTAGTTCATGCCAAGATAATTAGCCGTCTCTCTGAATGGAGCTTCAAATTCTACTGAGGCTTCAGAAAAATTAGTGCTGCTGATAACACCCATCGACTTACCTCGCAATTTTCTACCTAGGTCTTTATGGTGCAAAAGAAGATCAGAAATTCTATCAAGAAAAGTTTTCATAATGCCACTCATAGTGTACCAATATATAGGTGTCGCCAGTATTATAACATCGTAGTTATTTATAACCTTAGTGATGAGTGGGAGGAAGTCATCGTCTGCATTTTTATATTCATAGTCAAAATGACTAATGTTTAATGGTTTAAGGTCGATGATATCCATAGGGTGTTTTTCTACTATATGACCTATCATTTGTCTGGTATCACCATGAGATCTAGCACTTCCTAAAATTATAACTTCACTTGTCATATATTCAATAACTTTGTGCAAGATAAAAGTAAATTATGGCAAATAAGGTTTTGATTTTTACAATATTTATTTTGTGCATTTCTTGTAGTTCTCAGGAATCCAAGTCACCTCATGCACATCAGAGTACTGCAGTAGCTCCTAAGTCAAGCGGTAAGAAATTATCTTATGAGAGACAATTAGCAGAATTATATGACATATTTAGAATAGCTCAGTCGGCTGCTGTACCCCAAGAAACTCTGGATGCGGTGACCTCTAAGATTACGGATGACAAATTATATCAAGTCAGAGATTTTGTAATAGAATATACAAAGCGTACTCCTGGTTTAATAAGTGACAAATTTCTTAGTAAGCCAGATAGGGCAACATTAGAGTCAGTCTATTATTTATACATGACAGGAGTTGATGCTTTTGCTAATGGTGCTGCTGATGCATTGGGTGTAATAAATAAGGGAATACCTGCAGATATTTCTACTCGTGATCTGTTAGTCAATTACTATAAGGTTCTATTTATGAGAATGCACCGAGTTACAAGTGTCAATGATTACTCTAATTATTCGATGGATTTTGATAATCTATCATTAAAGTCTGCAGAGGAGAAAGCTATTCTATTTTATATGAGCATGAGTTACTTTGGAGTCAAGTATAGTAATAACGCGAGAAGAGGATGCAGGAATGCAAAAGCTTTTTTTGACGCCATGCCTTCATTTGATGGAAAGAAATTTTTTGAGTACAGTATTCCTAACTTCGATCCTTTCAAAGTATATTATAGTGAAGCACAAGGAAAAAAATTCTTTAGAGAAGCGTATGGTCAATCGTATAAGGCAGGCATGGCTGCTTACCAAAAATGTAGATAACATTATTTTTTGATATAATCAGGGTCATAGGGGACCATGGCATTAAGCCATGCTGATCTAGATATTCTTAGGATTTTTAAAAAACCTACTGCTCCTATGCCCATCATAAGAAGCATGGCTTGGTTAGCACTCCACCCGTACTTAAATACTGCTAATAAGGCTACAGGAAGAAGTATAAATGCTGATATGGTATATGAGATGAACATGGCTCCAAAGTAGAATCCAGGTTCTGGCTCAAAATCCAAGTCACAGACCTGACATCTTTTGTGCATATCAAGCGGCTGTTTAATATTAAGCGGTATAGCAAAGAGATCCCCCTTCCTACATCTTGGGCACTTATAATTAAATATTGCGGCTAATCGATTGATGATTTTTAGATTTGATTGTAAATGTATTATAATCAACTAAGGATTATTCATTGGAAGATTATATTTCTTGTAATTCAGTATTTTTATTAGATGAATAGAGATTACATAGAAAGTTCAATGAAGCAATTTCAGTATTACAAGTATCTATGTGATCAGTCAATTCTGCAGATAAAAGAAGAGGATTTATTCTGGAGCTCTGATGAGAGAAGTAATTCTATAGCTATCATAATGCAGCATATGTATGGTAATATGATGTCCAGGTGGACTGACTTCTTACATACTGATGGTGAAAAAGATTTTCGTAATAGAGACTTAGAATTTGAATTAAGCTTAGATAATAAAGATGCTTTATTAGAGAAATGGGAAGAAGGTTGGAATTGTCTATTTACGGCATTAGATTCTATTACTGCAGAGTACTATGATCATATCGTATATATACGGAAGCAAGGACATACTATTGTAGAGGCCATTAACAGACAATTATGTCATTACTCATATCATGCAGGTCAGATTGTCTATATAGCACGTCAGCGAGCATCATCATGGTCATCACTCTCGATACCTAAAGGCGACTCTAATAACTTCAATAAAAAAGTGACTGCAGAAGGTCAACGTAAAGAGCACTTTACTGAAGGTCTGTATAATAATACTGATTCGTAAGATCGTACTGAGATTATTCAATAGTCTTAATATATAGTTGACGATAAGAATACAGTCAGGCGGTAGGGACTATCTTGCCAGATTTTACTTGCTAAAGAAATTTTTTCGAATAAGACTATCTGTTTGTATGGATAGTAAATGCAGGCGTGTTTTTTTAAAAAGTGACAATAGGCTTACATTGTAAAAGACAAGTACATTGCAGAAAACAACTAAATCAATAGAAATATGTGACTTCGGTAGATGAATGTAGTGGTAGAGTAGATTTTATGTGTCCTATAAGTGAACGTGTTAAAATCAAAATCTAAAACCTATGAAAACATTAATTACAATCATCGCATTATTTGCATCTACTTGGATGGGTGCATCTTCTGATCCTGATGGATCGCATGTGGTTTTTGCTTCTGAAACAGTAGAAGTAAAAATTGCAAATGAACAAGTCAATAACTTATTTGAAGTTTCTACTTTTAACTTCTACGAGAATAAGTTACAATTCGAAACTAAAAACGAAATTGCTTTTATTCAAATCTTTGATTCTGAAGGAAAACTTTCTTTCCAATTACCAGTCATGTCTAATAAACTAAAAATTGGTAAAAGTGTATTTGGAGAAGGTGATTTTAGAATTGGATTTTTAATGGCTGGAGAAACTCAAATTCAATTTGCTGACGTAAACTTCAAGTCATGATACCAATATTAACAAAGCCAACAATAAATAATTAGTAAATCATATAGAATATTTAAGGGTATTAAAGAAGAATAGTCAGTGATAGTGTCATCACTGACTATTTTTTTTGTCCACGATTTAATTCTTAGTAGTACTCTGTCCTAAATTATACAGCTAAGACATCCGCTTATTCTTAATTTCAAGATATCTGTTAATGACATTAATAGATAAGTCTTCAGGCTTAGTCAGGATGGTTTGTATGCCATGTATGTTAAGGGTACGAGCAATTTTTATTTTTTCTGAAAGTGCTTTTTCGGCAAATGTTTTTGTGTAGATATCAGATATGGTTTCGCAATCAGCACTTGCAGCATTGGCTATCTCTGTATTGATAAATAAGATTACCACCAAGAGATGTTTTTTGCCCATACGAGATAGGTAGGGGAGGTTCCTTTCTAAGTCAACCATTTGTTCAAAATTAGTATAGAACAGCAGGATACTTCTTCGTGTGATTTGCTGGCGACAGGTATAATAAAGTAGTTCAAAATTTGATTCTCTGAATTCTGTTTTTTGATTGTAGAGTTGATTAGAGATACTCTCGAGTTGGCCAGTCATAGCCTTAGCTCTCACGATGCTTCCCAGTTTGTCAGAGAAAGTAATAAGGCCAGCTTTGTCATATTTTTTTAATATGATATTACTTAATACGAGTGTAGAATTAATAGCATGATCAAGAAGTGTCATCCCAAGGAATGGCATCTTCATGCTACGACCCTTATCGATGATACAGTATACGGTCTGAGAACGTGTGTTCTGATATTGATTGACCATTAATTGATTCTTTCTAGAAGTTGCTTTCCAGTTGATAGACTTTATATTGTCACCGAGTTGATACGGCTTTATGTGTTCAAATTCGTCATTCTCACCTATCTTCCTTATCTGACGGATGCCTGCAAGAATAGCCGTCTTAGAGAATACTTGTAATTCAAATTTTCTCATTTGTATAATACTCGGATGGACTTCGCTGTGATAAGTTGTGTCGATGACAATTCGTTGTTGTATAAATCCAGGCCACTTAAGAGAAACATATAACCAGATTTTTCCGAAATCATAAGCACCTCTTTCAGTTGGCCTTATGACGAATTCTTCATCTATAGAACTTTCCTTATTTATAATTTGATCAATGATGTAGGATCTATGTTGCAACTGTGCAGGAAGCTCATCTACAAGAAGTGTCCTGATGTTAAACTTAGAATGATTACTGACTTTGTAATGTACGACTTGCTCATCACCTAATGATAATTTTTCTAATACCCTTCTGCTACAATCGGTCTTAGATCTTAAGCTGCGTAATAGAAACCATTCTATAATACAAGTCAATAAGAATAGTCCAAGTACAATCTTAGAGATGATAAAAAATACGGGATGAGAATATGATAGTATAAACAGTAGGATGCATACTATTATCCCGTAAAAAAATCTATTATGTAAGAATATATTTTTCAAAGTATTATCTCGGTACTTCTAACGTTTTAATAATATCCGCAATAACTATAAAAGATGTGATCCCTTCCATCTCTGCGTCAGGTGTAAGAATCATTCTATGATTAAGAACGTGAGGTGCTACAAACTGAATATCGTCAGGAATGATAAAATCCCTTCCAGCCATTACTGCAGTCACTTTAGCAGTACTTAGTAATGCTAATGATGCTCTTGGTGAGGCACCGAGATATACCTTAGCATGGTTACGTGTCTCATGTATGATCTGTGTGATGTACTCTAGCATTTGTCTCTCAATGTGTATGTTCTCAAGCGTTTCTTGTATCTCTGAGATATCATTAGCATTAAGGACAGCTTGTACAGAATTGATATCTGGACGACCTGGTCTATTTTTAAATCTGTTTATTATTTCTAATTCCTCTGCCATTGTAGGATAGCTTAGATTTATCTTCATAAGAAATCTATCGAGCTGTGCTTCAGGGAGTCTGTATGTGCCTTCTTGTTCTATAGGATTCTGTGTGGCTATTACTATGAAAGGTTTGGTCATAGGATAAGTCGTCCCGTCAAAGGAAATTTGTTTTTCTTCCATCACCTCAAATAATGCAGACTGAGTTTTAGCAGGAGCTCTATTGATCTCATCTATCAATACCATGTTAGAAAATATGGGGCCTTTTTTAAAAATGAATTCTGACGTATTCATATTAAAAATAGAAGTACCGATTATATCTGCTGGCATTAAGTCGGGTGTAAATTGAATACGGGAGAATTCTGTATCTATAGTTTTTGCAACAACTTTTGCACTTAATGTCTTAGCGATGCCTGGTACACCTTCTAGTAAGATGTGTCCCTCTGCTATTATACAAGTGACCATCAGTTCTATTAATTCTGACTGACCAATTATGATCTTACTACACTCTTCTAATACGCGATCTATTTTAGATCTGATAGGCGTCAAGTCGACTCTTGATCTGAACATGTTATTCTGTAGAGGAGGAGGATTTGTAGTTTCACTACGGACCTCTTGAGTAATTTCTTCTTGCGAGGTGTTATCTTCTGATGGATTGTCCTGTGGAGGTAATTTACGTTCGTTATCTTCCATTATTTTGATTTTTTATGAAATGATTCTATTTGATTATGTAGTACAATCAATTGGTCATTAGTGAAGTCTGAGTTCTTGGCACTTTCAAATTTATGAAGAAGTGTACTGATCTCTTTTTCGCTGACTTTGGTTTTCTTTGATAGTAATTCAGTATAGTTATCTATAGTGTGATCTAAAAAGTATTTGTGCTTTATTTTATTGAAAAATACATCTCTCATATGGACAACCAGTTTGTTGTTTTGCTCATGACCTTGATACAGCGTGCTTAGAGTCTTGATATACTGTAGAGAAGTGTTTTCGTTTTTTTCCTTTAGAGGTATGATCCGTTGTAGTCTCTTACTTCTGAATATGACGAAGCATAGTATAGCAGCCAAGGTAAGATAGTATGCCCATGCGAGAGATGGTGTCTTTAATATAAATGCGATTGGGCTTTTCTTGATCTCATCGTTGAAGATATTAAAGTTGATTCTTGTCTTATCTACTATGACTTTGTTAGGATCAAAATGTGATAATAAATATTCAGCATGATCTAAGTAGTACTCTTGTCTTGTACCTATATTGGTTACCATGATTGGCAATGAATGAAAGTAGATATTGCCTTTGCCTAATTCCAATTTTATAAAAAAAGGAAGCGAATCTAAAGTGTATATAAGTTCTTTACCGTTGAGTGATTCCGTTCTTATTTTTGGAATAGAAAATTTTGAAATGCTTGTCCTTTTTAGCTTCTTAAGTTCACTATCATGATGTCTATATATGTAGCGACTTTCTGTGCTGTCAAATGGAGTCAGATCAAATGGTATGATAGAATCGTATAGGCTGAAGTAAAATCTACTTATAAATAGAATGCTATCAGATGGATTTTCGTAATATGAATTATCATAATAGCTGCCAGATTCTACGACAGGTTCTTGTGTATTTACCTCATTAGTATTTTCATCTTCTTTTATATAATTCTGGTCTCCTGTGTATATAGTATCTCCATATTCATCTATTATAAGATGATCATAACCAGATAGATCTCTTGCAGATTCTACGAGGTATAATTCCTGAGCATAAAAACTGTCAAGAGGTATTTCTAAATCTGAATGAGACGCGATGATAAGTACATCATTTCCTTCTTCTGCGAATGCCATTAAGTCATCATTCTGTTCTTGGGTATAGCTGGCGTTATCACCTACTACTATGTATAAATTATCACGACCATCATCTAGCAGTAGTGTATCCGACTCATTGAATATGATGTTCTCTTCTCCAAATCTGCTCTTTAGTAATTCTGAAAACATCCAAAGACCATAAGGTTCTTTAGAATCATATTTGTATTTTTTATACCAATTATAATCGGGTACTTCTCTTATTTCAAATACCAATGACATCAAGCCAATGATTATGATTATAAATGTTGCAATGATTATTATGAGTCTTCGATTAGCTTTCATCTTTAATGAATTTTTTAAAGTGAAAATCTAATTCTTCAAATTGCACATTATCGATAGGGTGATTACCATACCACACATTCTCATATATACGAGCTATGTTTTTAAATGAGCTTCTCTTAGGAGCATCTATTATTTCTTTGACATAGTCTCTATTAGTTTTTTCTGGCTGCCAATTGATGATGTTTTTACGAGTCAGTAATTGTAGAGCTTTTAAGAAATGCATTCTTATAGCCATTCTATAATTCCCTTCTCGGTAGGCAGTCATATAACCATCTTCTGTATCTACTTCTTCTATATCCTCTATGTAGTCAATGTCTCTTTTGGGGTCTATCTTTTTATCAGAATCTAAATTAGAAAAGATGAAATAGAGGAGTAAGCACCCTATTAAGAAAATAGCGATATAAGCTAAAAATTCTACACCTATAAAATTGTCATACCAATTTCCATTGTTCTCAAAAACATCTTTTTTGGTTTCTTTTTTTTCAGTTTTCTTTTTTTCTTTTGGAGGTTTAGGTCTTAAGGCATTTTTAGTTTTATCAAATGCGACTTCTTTTCTTAGATCTTCATAATGTGATTCTGCTATTCTATTACCTCCAGATATGCTGTCACTCATCTGACCGTAGAGTTGTCCTATACTACAGCATATGATTAAGATAATTATATGTAAGATAATTTTAGTTTTTTTCACCCTTCAAACATTGAATTACCTAACCCGAATTTTTCTAATTTCTTATTTAGGTCTATGGCCTCCTCTTTAGTTCTGATAGCGAGATAGGCATTACGCATCATGTAGTATGTCAGCGGCAGTAACATAGTCAGGATTATCCAGTTGACAGAACTACCTATGAATGTATCATTGAGACTTCTCTTGTCAAATAAGTGGTGCCAATCTAAATAATCTGTCATCAATCCTATGACGGGAGAATTCACTAAGATAGTTGCCACCCAAATAAATAGTAAGAGAATGATATACAGCGTTAAATAATTAAACCAAGATTTAATAGAATATCTTAAGCATTCCTTCAGATTGAGCCTTCGTTTGTAGTCATCATTAGAGATGATATTATCTATGAGTATCACATATAACTGAGGCGATAGAATAACGTATACTAATAATAAATACCAAGAATCAATTAATGCGATAGGGATATAGTATATAAGGGTTGTTGCTGCAATTTTGAGAAAGTATTTTTTAAGAAAGTTTAATTTATTATCTAATGTCATATCTATCTTCTGGTCAGACATTATTATCATACACATAGCATAAGAAAGAATAATTGCAAAAGTTACAACCATAAGTGTGTTGCTATTGCTATAGGTAAACATTGACCCTATTTCTGTTTGATTACTATATGTGTATATATACTTTAAGAATATCCATAACATAGTTATAAGTATAAGCAGAGTGGGTAGCGTCGCATGTATTAGGTTAGAACCCATATAAGTTCTGAATTCTAAAAAACTATCTCCTATAACTTGAGATAATGATCTGTAGCTTAGTTTATCGATAGTGACGACTTCATGAGGTCGCGGTTCTATGGTATAATCAAGGCCAGTTAGTTTTTTTTTGTAATTATAGTAAATAGGATAGATGACCCACATAAGGAGTATTAATAAGAATGACAAGCCTATGATTCCTCCTTTAATAATATCTGGTAGCCCTGTATGTCTGGTCACATAAGATTCTAACATTCCTGCCATAATGAATAGTGGGACAGCTCCTAAGATAAGTCGTAGTGCCCTGAGGGAATTAATCTGAATAGAGCTTATCCGAGAATAGGTTTTGGGGAAAAGCAATCCATTACCTACTAAGATGCCAGCGCCACCTGCAATTATAATGGCCGATATCTCTATGGTACCATGAATCCATATTGTAGAAAATGACGTCCAGAAAAGACCTTTACTGTAAAAGAAATATTGAAAGGCACCTAACATGATACCGTTATGTAGCAACACTACGATGGTGCCGACTGACCCAAAAAATCCTAACACAAAAGCAAGAAACGAAACACGAATATTATTAGTCGTGATTCCAAAGAACATATCTAACTTCCTGTCATCCTTATAGACAGCCATTGGATCACCTTTTGCTATATTTTCTTCTGTCATAGAGATGTAATCGTCTCCTAATATAAGAGCTGGAAAATTTTCATCATTAATAGAAGAAACGACACCGATAGATACTGCTAAGACAAAGAATGTTAAAGATGTCAGTAGGGCTCTACGCGAATTATATATTTCTTGGGGGAGAATATGGGTAAAAAAATTGATGATCTGATTAAGCGAAAATTTATCTTCCTTGACACGCATTGTGTCGAATACACTTTGAGTAAGATTATTAAGGTATAATCTTACTGAGCGGTTAGGGAAGAATGTTCTTGCATAAGAAAGATCGCTTGATACTTTGACAAAAAGTCTATTTAGCTTATCAGGGTCAGGGTTGTTTTTGTAGAGTAGTGCTTCCAGCTCTTCCCAGTCTAATTTGTTTTTATTTATAAATTGTGATTCGGTCAATGGTCTACAATGATATTTATCTCCGAAAATACAAATTCATAAAGTCTTCTATTCACTTCTTATTAATTTATATGACTTGTCCTATAATTTTATTGAGTATATACTAACTTTAAGCTCACACATGTTATAATTATTATGTCTCTGATAGAAGTTGTTACATCGCATAATATTGTTGTCAGATTTGAATTGGCTTCAGTTCTACAGCGTATTATAGCAACTTTTGTTGATCTGTTTTTACTTCTATGTTTTACAGGTTTATTTGCTTTTGTTGCACGAGACAATGAATTATTATATTGGCTTATAGCTTTTCCAGTGTGGTCTTTTTATCATTTTTTCTGGGAGGTTTTTAACAAGGGACAATCTCCAGGTAAGATGTTGTTGAGAATCAGAGTTGTCACTTTAAAAGGGCGTACACCCTTAGTCTTAGACTATTTTACAAGATGGATATTTAGATTGATTGATATTACATTGACATTTGGTACACTCGCGATTGTATTTATATCATCTTCTGCAAGAAATCAAAGGGTAGGAGATCTCATGGCACAAACTGCAGTTGTCAAGAAGCGAAACGAAAATAGTATCACTCTAAAGAGTATTACAGAATTAGATAAAGAGAAGAAAATAGATGGAGAAATAAGATATCCAGAGATTGCTAAATTTACAGATGATGATATGTTATTGCTCAAACAATCAATTATCAGATTCAGGCAATTTCCTAACGAGAATAATAAGCAAGTTCTACTTGCACTTGCTGATAAGATTTCGTCTGAACTCCGCATAGACTTAGGCAATACCCCTAAGTTAAAGTTTCTTGACAGGGTACTTTTAGAATACATATTAATAACAAGATAATTAGATATGGATGATGATCTTTTGGATTACAGACTTTCAGGTACAACAGAACTCATAGATGCATCTGTTATTAAGCGGGCTCTTAATTACACATATGATTTAGTTTTTCTTGCAATAATTTTAATGGCTTTACAATTTGTAGGAGTTTATGTTATGATATTGTTTGTGTCTGTCACGTGGATGGCTGTGTTAATATTGTTTGTTTACTTTGTAGTGATAGAGATAGTTATGAATGGTCGATCAATAGGAAAATATTTTACTAAGACAAGAGTAGTCTCAGAGCATGGATACAAGCCTGATATCTCAGCATATATCATCAGGGGTATAGGAAGAATTATTCCTCTGAGTGCCATTAGTTTATTGTTTGGTAATAAGAAGACTTACTATGATATGTTTTCAAAGACCCGTGTTATAGATGAGACCTTAAGTAAGATATAGTAACTTCGTGATGCAATCTTATGTAAATACTATATCCAGCTATTATTTCATTTTTGCATTATAGATTTTCAATAGTGATTTTTTTAAAATTATGTCAATAGGATTTTTTGATTCAGGGGTTGGAGGCCTTACAGTTCTACATGCAGCTATGCAAAAGATGCCTGGAGAGCACTTCATCTATTATGCGGATATAGATAATGTACCCTATGGTACTAAAACTCAAGATGACATCAAGAGATATGTCATGAAAGCGGTTGACTTTATAGTTTCCAAAAATATTAAGGCTTTGGTTATAGCATGCAATACCGCAACGAGTGTCGTAGTCGAGCAGCTCAGAGAGGTGTACGATATTCCGATAGTGGGCATGGAACCCGCAATAAAGCCCGCTGTAGAAAAGTCAACTGGTAAGAAGATATTAGTATGTGCAACTGATAGAACTCTGAGGGAAGATAAGTTGAGACATTTAATCAAAGATCTGAATGCGGAAGATATAGTTACATTATTGTCTCTGCAAGAACTTGTTAATTATGGAGAACAATTTGATTTCCATTCAGATAATTTGATGTCTTATCTCAGAGATACTTTTGGTAGTGTTGATTGGTCCACATATCATGCTATTGTATTAGGCTGTACTCACTTTATTTTTTATAAGAATATTATCCGAAGTATCATTCCTGATCATGTACAAGTCATAGATGGAAATGAAGGCACTGTCAATCGTCTCGTTTCTCTTCTCAATAATTTTGAAAATAAGTCGTTAGCTCAAATGACCACTTGTGATTATTACATATCAGGTAGAGAGGTAAGTCCTCTATATTTTGATCACTATATGCGTTTCATTTCAGAATTTAATTCCTTATTATGAGAGCTCTTTACTCTATATTTTTTTGCTTAGTGATTATAGCATGCGGTAGTCCTAAGAAATTTTATTCTAAAGGTAATTATGAGAAAGCATACACATCTGCGTTAAAGGAACTTAAGTCGGGTAAGAAAGACCGTTCGCTTAAGACGATACTTGATAATTCGCTGAGTGAGATGATCCAAGACAATAAATCGCATAGAGCATCTCTTCTGAGATCAGATATAATAGAAGACTGGGAAGAGGCCTATGATATGACGTATAATCTCGTGGAGTTATATAATGAAGGTAGTAGATATATCGATACGGAATATGATGTTGCGATGCAAGATTTACAATCTGATAATAATTTATTGAAGGGTGATATATTAAATAGCTACGTTGAGATGGGAGATATGAATATGAATTTATATTCTGAACGAGGTGATAAGCGCCAAGCTCAAGAAGCTTACTTTATGTACAACTCAGCACTTAAGTATAATCATCCTGTGAGTATAATGGATCTAAGATCAAGGGCGGAGAAGGCTCTGAATGCTGGGACGATCTTTGTCGATGTTATAGTTGATTCATGGGATGCGAGATACAGTTGGGATATTGAGAGGGAGTTTAAAAACTTAGAAGATAATGATGAATTATTCTATGAAATCAGCTTTGATAACTGGAGCCAAGAAACTGACTGTCAGCTAGAGATAGATTTTTCCAGCCTCGATAAAAATATTAGACAGGCGAGTAGGACAGAAAATTTTGTCGAAGAAATAGAAGACGGCTATAGAGATCAGGTAGATACTTCTGGAAATATTACAAGAGTGCCTATCTATCGTGAAGTAAGCGGACAATTAACCATCATAGAAGAGATAATTGATTATAATTGGGATATGAGGGTACGAGCAAATAATGGAAATGGATATTGTGATTTTAGAAATAATCAATTCAGAGTATCCCGACAGGTCACTGTTATTAATTACGAAACTACAGGTGACGAGAGAGCTATACCTCGCGAGTATAACGCAAACTCAAATCAATCATTTACCACAAGTGATGAACGTAATCTTATCGAAGATCTCATAGAAGAGTCTTTTGACATTATAGAACAAAATTATTTTTAAGTTTTATCTCTCAGACTTAAATTATGAACTACCGATTGGTCTGTTATTCTATTATAATAACATGGTGTAGGAGTATTGCAGTGTCTTATTTATTTTTCATATCATAGATAACGTTATCCTAATGGTTGTAGGGTTTTAGTAGTACCCATGTAGGGTAATAGAGTATCTAATTTTCATATTACAGTATTTTATATGTTTACCTTTGAAGTAGAATGTTTAAGGGTGCTTATATGCACTTTGTGTAAAACAATTAGGGTTTTAAAATTTAGACAGCGTTGCCAGTGGGTTTGGTGACGCTGTCTTATTTTATAGGAGTATTTTGATCAAATTTTATTGTCGAATAATTATAATCCTGATGAATATCTCTAATCAATCTTAGCAAGTATTAATTAGTCTGTGCTTTTGAAAAT
>CAZBXL010000009.1:0-12583 GCA_964495785.1 uncultured Saprospiraceae bacterium
ATTCTTTATAACGTACTGTCTTATGGTCATACCATAGTTGATCTTAAATCCCTTTTGTAATTTATTTGGATTGAGACCTACTTTTTTTGAAAGTTCGTTTACTGTAAATGTTTTGCTGGGACTTGACTCAATAATATCTTTGACATCTTCGATAAGAGATATATCTACTTTGTCAAATTTGTAGTTATTGTTAATCGGCTCCAAGTACTTTCTGATCATAGTGATAAAGTTGGCTATGAGACGTTTGGTAGCTGATTCTAAAATCAGTTTTCGTTCTAATCCTTCAGTATTTGTTTTTATTATAGTTGATATCGCATTGGCACTATTGAAACCTATTTTATCTGTGTGCATATAAGGTTTTAATCCTTCGATATCTGTCAGCAATAGTTGTACAGATTTGTGTAGGCTATCGATATCACATTCTATTTTTTCAAGATACTGATCCCTTATAATTTCTATGATTACAATATGCGTATCCGTATCACTCGGGATGATAATAGAATAGGGGAGGCTTTCTGGAGATGCATATATTAGAGACTGGTCAGCCTCAAGCGTCTGAGCCAGAACGCCATTTTCTTGTATGAGGGCTGTTCCTTTTTTGACAAATATAAGCTCTAATGGATTTGCTTCGTATCCTCCATATTCAAGACAAACATCAACGTTGTAGTTTTTGAATTCGACAAGAAGCAATTTTATTCCCTCATCCATATCTAAACTACGGATAAGGTAAGAATCTATGTCATTTTCTGACGTAACTTGCATTTCATCACAATGAGATGAATAAGCTCCTCCTAAGGCTTTTTGAGCAGCTTGTATTCTGTGTTGACTATCTAAGGTCTTAAAATCAATTTTAACCAAATACTTGTTTTATTTCAATTAAATAATATTTGTTTTCGAGTATACCTTTTTGAAAACCGAATGTTATTAACATACGTAATTAGATTCGGCTACACTGCATATTCAGTACAATCAGATGTAATTTTATAGAACTATTACCGGTTTATAGATATCTGTGGGGGATATGGTGTTGCTCACAGTGGGCTCTTCCAGAATTCTGGGAGGGCCTTTTTACTACAAAGGGTATTTATTTCTTATAAAGTGCCATGTACTTACTTTTAAGTTCGACAAAACAATAAATGTTCGGAATTATATTATGCAGATGGTCTAAGAAAAGCCAGTTTGATAATCTTTGGGGGAAGACTATTTAGCATTATATCAACTGAAGGAGCTTTTGCTGAGTCTGTGTTGCTATGCTCTAACTTTATAATCTTGTATTGAATCTGCTCTACTAAGGTCATGAGTTTAAAGTTTAAAGGTTATTGTAATTGCTTGATGCTTAGGTGCTTTAATGTGTGTAAGTTATCTTTTGTTTACTTTGTGATTCCTGTAAATAATATTGGTCTATTTCATTAAGTTAATTCCGTATTTGAAAGTGACATCACAAGAGACTCCATAGCTTCTATGATATCTTGTATATCAAAGTCAAAAACAACCATCCCGTTATTCAATTTCTTTTGTCGAAATAGTTCTGCTTGACGATTTGCTACAGTGTTAATCCCTTGAATGCTCTCTACTGGAATATACTTTGCTGCGTTTTGTGTTATCATTTGCCTATTATTTATACAAGGGAGTCTACAACCCCCATGCCAAAGTTTTAATTAATTGATATTCAATAGGTTATGATAATTTTCTGTATTCTATTTTTCTGATATTTCAGAAATTGATGATATTTCGGGACTCAGAAAGCAGTGGTTTATTCCGATTGATAGATTATGTCAGAACGTGGTATAAGAGATGCTTAATAAAAGTCGTTATTATAGTATCCCGTCATGAATACTAAAACAGTTTTATTCGTAATTGTGAGTTTTTTTCTATTTCAAAGATGTACCCCAACTTTGGATCTGTCCGTTGATTATCCTATTTCTGATGATAGTGATACCGAGCTTCAAATACAATTTGATTTCAAAAGACTCAGGAAAAGTGGGAGTAAGAACTTAGATCTAACAAGAGTATGGATATATAAAGACGAACGATTGGTTTTAGATATGGAAAAAGTGGAGTATGGTGAAGAGATACAACATAGATGGAATTTTCCAGCCATTCCTGAGGGTTTTAAGATAACGTATCCGATAAACATGGATACAATGCCATCAATCAAGAAAGGTGATTCTTTGAGGTTTGAATTTTTAGCTGGTGGTGGATACAATTCGTGGGAGTATAAGCCTAAATCTTAACTGTATCGTTTTTTGTAGACAATGGGTGCTCTCTGTGGTTTCTCCATCGTGTAATAATACGATCGATTAGATATGTAGAAGGGTATATTGTAAAGTTATATTTTGACTATTAATAGTGTGCACAGGATATTCAGAATAAGTTATAATAGATAAGCTATTAAGCTGTTGGCCTGTATTGAGGTAGCTGCATAGGATTAGAAGAGCATCTTCTACTCTTTTTATTTGTAGCATTTATATTGATCACACTATTTTGCTTTAGTTTAATGACCTTCTGGTCCAGAGACTTATTAAGGTCGTACTTCTTATTAGTAGTATCATTATCTATTGCTTTTAAGTCTGCGAAATACCAATCCAATTTTGATTCAATCTGATTGATTAAGTTTCTTGTCTCGTCTTTAATTACATTCCTATTCATAACTTATTCTTTTGTATCTAATCTTTATCTATTTCATTTAATGCTTCAAGTAGAGAATCCATCATCTCAATTACCTTATCTATATCAAAATCAAATACCACCAAGTCGTTATTTAATTTCTTCTGAACGAATAATGCTTCTTCGTATTCTTTATTGGCTTTAGCATTTGATTCTCCGTTAGAGTTAGTTTGATTCTTGTTCTTGAGTGCTATCATTATCTGCCAGTTTTGTGATTATCCATATACAACCCCCATGCCAAAGTTGTAATAGACTGATATTCAATTGATTGTAAGAAAAGTGAATGTAATTTATTTCTGAAATATCAGAAACTGATGAAATGTCGGCATCAAAATTATCCGAAACCTCGCAGTATAATTTAGGTGAGTGTGGTGTAGAATCTGTAGTTCTCGATGATAGAGTCCCACATAAGATCAATGGCTTTATTGAATTGTTCATGATTAAGATTGCTACTCAAGATAGCGGCTTCTTGCAAGAATTCTTTCATCAGAACCTTATCAGTTGCATGATTAATGTAGTTCATGCTGAATTCAGATTTTTGTTTTATTAAGTAGGATCGAATCATGTTTTTACCCATAACAGAACCTTGATATATATATACAGGTATCAATGCAGGTATCATGATATCCGATTGAGTAATTGATAAGGGTCTGATATGTGTAGCGTAATTATCAGAGATGTCTGATCTCAAAGACTTCGTTGTTTGAGAATCAGGCAAGTATTTAGAATAGTTTGAATATTTGTCAGGGGTTACTTGAGCGGCATTAATGATATATTCTGCGAATGAAAGATTATGACATAACCACGCTTGATATTGATGGCCATCTATATTATTGTTTTTCAGGGCATGACTAATACCAAATTGGTCTATGGTCTGATGCCACGACTTAGAACGATGCCTAAGTCTACTGAGAGCACTTTCCTTATTTAAGTTTATCAAGATCTTGGATTATTTGGAGAATTTCTTTCGATTCTGATACACCAAGTTTTTCTTGTATCTTAATTTCAAGTTTTTGTAAGGTATACTTTATGTTGCATATGAGTTTATCCCGATCTATTCTGTCTCTAACTTGGCTTGCGTGATTATTTATTACTTTAGAGACGACCTGAGGTAGTTCATGAATCTCATCTTTTAGAACATAGCCATTAGCTCCTTTGAGTATCGAATCTGATAATTCATTATGACTGTTGAGAGCACTCGTACAGAAAACAAATGGTACATCACTTTTCTCTCTGACTTCTATAAGAACATCTAAGCCATTACACGATCTTAATCTGAAGTCTGAGATGATTATATCAGGTTTGACCCAACTTAACTGTTTCATTAATTGGTCCTTGGTTTCTGTTACCAGTAACAGGGCTTCTGGAAATTCTCTCTTCAATATGTTCCCGATTAATTTTAAGTCATCAGGATTATCGTCTAAGACAAATATGTTTTGTGGACTCACTTTTTGTTCCTGGTTAATTATATTCATTTCCAATTTTACTTTTCAAATTTGGCATTTTTATTTTAATTACGGCTCCTTCTGGTTCATTATGTGTAGCTATGACCTCTCCTTCATGTCGTAAGATTACACTCTTAACGATGCTTAATCCTATACCTGTTCCTTCATGCTGTTTGTTTGATACAGCTCTGCGATACATATCAAAGATGGCACTCAGCATTTTATCAGGTATACCTATACCGTTATCTTTAAATACAATATAAAAGTTGTCGTTTTCCTCATATGTATCAATACTTAATCGAGGATTATTTTTTGTAGAACTATACTTCGCTGCATTATCTATAAGATTACATATGACCTGAGTTAACATTAATTCATCTCCATAGATTTCTTGCAACTGACAATTTAATTCTACCTCGAGCTTAGGGTAGAGATGCTTAATGCTAGATACTTCCTTATTTATAAGCTTTTCTAAGTCTAATTTATTGACATTGATGACAGACTTAGCAAACTTGGAGTACTCTAAGATTCCATTAATATAGGTCTTCATCTTTTGGGCATTTTCATAAGTTGCGTCTAACATCTCAAGGCCCTTATTACCGATCTGGTCACCAAAATCGTCAATCACAAATTTTGTGAAATTCTCAATGATTCTTAATGGCGCCTTCAGGTCGTGGCTTAGCACAGATGAAAAGTTCTCAAGTTCTGCATAAGCCAGTTCTAATTTATTATACAGTTTCTCTAATTCACCAAAACGCTGATATACAGCAGCATAGATATTTTCCTTAAGAGATTGTGCTCGTTTTATATCAAGCTTGGTCCAAGGTAATGACGTACCGTTTACTTCATCTATCCACTTAGAAAATGAATTTCTGGGATTCATGGATTTATTGTCTGGATCGTAAGCTTTTGATTTATTGGGGTTTCCAGCCCAAGTTTCTTTATACTTTCTCTCAGCTCTATAGATTATTATAAAGTTGTTATTGTCTAATGACATGGGCAGATACAGGTAGCCCGCTATATTATTTCCATTGACATATTCTGATGGCAATCTATTATCATGCACTATCTGATCCTTATCTTCTTTTTTGTCAAATTCTGAAGCCATTTTGAATACCTTAGCTTCATCTAATACAATACCGTGAGTTTCGTATATCCCATTGACAAATACACTAATACCGTCAGCCTTAAATATTTTAAATATATCAGAAGCATTTTTGATGATTTTCTCGACAAGATTATCTGATTTTTTTACATCTAAGAATAAGGTGTTATTTAATATTTTGTATTTATTCGCCAGTTCTTTATCCTCAAAGGTGAGTTGTAGATTGATCTGATTAGATATAAGTATTGAAAGAAACTTTAACCACTCTCTTTCTTGATAATATAGGAATCTGGGAGATTTATTATGACAAGCAATCAATCCCCATAGTTCATTATCCACCGAGATTCCTAGACTGAAACTACTGTTGACCCCCATATTTCTGAGATATTGCATATGTATGGGAGAGACACCACGAGCGTGTACTTTCTTTAGGTCAAGTTCATAATCAGTCTTGGATTCAGTATTTCTATATAGCCTATTATGCTCTATCTCAGTGTTATAAACACTTCTTATTTTACTATAATTGTATAGCTGACGTGCTTGTTCAGGAATATCACTTGCTGGAAATTTAAGACCCATGTACGAAGGCATGGTGTCTTTTTTCTGTTCTAACATGACCTTACCGCTACCATCATGATCAAACTTATAAATCATTACCTGATCGTATCCGATAATTTCATAGACACAGTTTACAGCCTTCACAAGTAAGTTGTCTAAGTCAGGTGCCGACATAATCTCTACAGTGGCGTCTCTAAGGGCTTCTTCCTTGTATATAGAGTGCTTTTGTGAGTTGTAGACTATCTCAAATATTAATAAGTTGTTCTCACTATGTATAATAACGTTATGCTTATCCCCTTCAATAAATGTCAGTTCTTCTTTCGTATCCCACTGATCTAAAGATAAGTATAAGCTTACAAGCTCTTTAGGCGATTGTTTTTGTAGTGATTTTACAAACTTTTCAGTAGCATAATACCATGACGTTAAAGACTTATCCGTGATGATAAGCTCACTAAATGGTTGTATAGAGTGTATTCTATGGAGTGGCTCCGAGGAGCAGTTTTCCAAATCGTACTCTATGTCGTACAGTTTATATTTATCCGGCAACTGAATGCATGCTTTTATAAAATAAAAATTGCAATTCGGCGAGGCATATGGTGTGTATCACAAATATAGGCTTTATAAATAATTATTTACAGTTTTATTTTCATTGTAATACGAGCTTATTGATAAGCTTTTGATCTCATTAATTAATATTTTACTTACTCTCTAAAAATATTACTTTAGTATTTTGCCAGTAATTAGAATTAATAAATTTTAAGTTTGTCAATACTTAAGAAATACAATTCATGATCCTAAGTAAGACCTTGTTGTCTCATCTTAACCAAGTATACCTTGTCTTAGACATTAAGGGGACTATATTGGAGAAAAGTGGCTTGGACTTACTATACAGTGATGAATATGTAAAAGAACTTAATAATATATTTCAGATCAATCCAGCTCTGAGCTACATGGATTGGAATAAGCTTACAGGCTCATTGGTAGACCTCATATCTGTCAAGAATCAGAGCTTTTATCTAGATGAAGATAATTCTATAAACAATTGTGAAATTATAGTCTCTAAAGATGGAGATCATATCTTCTATATCATCTTAGTGGATAGGCCGAAAACTGATCAAGAAGTTGTCAATGCACCCATAATTCATGAAGTAAATGAAACTGTACCTACAGAATCAGAATGGAATTTTGATGATGATAATCCCAATCAACTTATATACTTAGATGATAAGGGAATTGTTATTAAGGAGAATGAGAATATGAAAACCACATTTGGATCTTCAGTATTAGGTCGAGATATTAATGTGATTTTTTTAGAAAGTGATATAGGGCGTATTCCCGAAGGGTTTGATTTTGAATCTATACAGAATGATCAGCTTGTAATTAAGATGATAATGAAAACTGGGAGAAAAATGATCCCAGGTTATTCTAGATGCTCTAAGCATCTAAATGAGGGTGAGCTGTTTTATCGTATAGAGTTTGTTGAAATAGAGCATATACACGTTGTAGATGATTCAATGACAATTGCTATAAAAGAAATCAATAAGATAAAGAAGTCAGAAGAAGAAAGAAGATCATTGCTGTCTGAATACTCTACACCTAATTTTTCATTTGATCAAATTATCACGCGTAGTGACAAATACAAAGACGTACTTGTAAGTGTAACTCAGGTCGCTGATACAAGTACAACAGTGTTAGTTACTGGAGAGACGGGGACTGGCAAAGAGTTATTAGCTAACGCCATTTACAAACTAAGTGATAGGGCGGACATGCCACTTATCAAAATCAATTGTGCCAATATTCCTTCAGAATTAATGGAAACGATATTATTTGGACATGAGAAAGGTGCATTTACTGATGCTCATACCAGTCAGATAGGTAAGTTTGAGTTAGCCGATAAAGGGACGATTTTTCTAGATGAGATAGGGGAGTTGCCTTATTCTATGCAATCAAAACTTCTCAGAGTACTACAAGAAGGAGAAATAGAAAAAGTAGGTAATCCAGAGGCTATAAAAGTAGATGTCAGAGTTATAGCAGCGACAAACAGAGATCTTAAAGCTGAATCTAAGAAAGGTACCTTTAGAGAGGATTTATATTTTAGGCTCAATGTCTTTCCTATTCATAGTCTGCCATTGAGAGAGAGATTAGAGGACGTACCTTTATTGGTAAATCATTTTATAGAAAAGTATGTTGTACTTACGGGAAGAAGTAATGTTAAGGCGATCAAAAATATGGATCTGAGAATGTTAGAGAATTACCACTTTCCAGGTAATGTAAGAGAGTTAGAAAATATAATTCATAGAGGGGTGATTCTCTCAAACGATGAACATCTTAAATTAGATTTTCTCTTTGGCTCTGAACAAAAAGAGGATGCTGAAAGTATGTTAGTTAGACCATTAGACGTAGTCATTCGAGATCACATCATTGCAGCGCTTAATATGTCAGCAGGCAAAGTGTCGGGTGCCAATTCGGCTTCAGAGCTTCTTGAAGTTAATGCGAAAACCCTCTATTCTAAAATCAAAAAATACGATATAGACCTTAAAGAAATTGCGGATAATGGAAGGTAATAGTAGTACACATATAAATCTTAATGAATTTCTTAGAGAAAAAGCAAGTGAGGATATTTTGCTTGTATTCACAGCTGCTTGGTTAAGTCAGAGTAGTATAGTCAATGTTGTAGTACATAAAGTACAACTTGCTCTTCCTGAGTTAAATGTGAGGCTCATAGATGTAGATCAAAATGAAGAACTCATATCCCGTTTCTATATAGACAAATTACCATCAGCAGTATTAATCAAACAAGGATTAATGAAACGAAAAATAACAGGGACCTTTTCTAAAAAAGATGTTATTGATGCCTACCGTGATGAATCATAAGTCTTGTACAGAGCCCATTTTTGTAAATGATCGAGATAGACTTTATCACCCTTCATACACTTAACTAATTTAGTCTTACAGACATTTCCTTAATCTTATATTTAACCGAACAGACTTCTAAAGTCTGATGTTCTATCATAGCTATAATTTCAAATCTTTCAAATAAAATGAATTCGGTTATGGAGAATAAGCAACTCGCCTTCTTACTTGGACGCATCACTTTAGGTATTAATTTCGCTGCACATGGATTTATTCGCTTACCTAAAATAGGAAGCTTCAGTGAGGGTATGGTAACTAAGTTTCAAGATTCTGTAATCGGTATAGACCCATTGATATCTGTTTTTGCCCACGGTCTTGTATTCGCAGAATTATTAGTTGGGATTGCACTTTTGATAGGGTTTAAAACAAGAGCCTCTTTAATTGTGACAAGTGTGATTATGATGATGTTAATATTCGGTTCGAGTATGCTCGAAGATTGGACTCTTGTGGGATCACAAATGATCTATGTAATCTTTATCTATCTCCTCATTTATGGATATACAGAAACAAAATATTCATTTGATAATATTCTATCTAAAAATTAGTTTGCCCACATTGACCAAATTAAACTTTCTGGATCTACACTCATAGTGACACAGTCATCGTCCTTTTCACTATTTTAATTTTATATTCATATGAAGCTTTAAGTACCTTAATTGATTTTCAAATATATCTATTGATTTTTTAATCTCAATCGATCCATACTTTTTAATGGATGAATAGTGTTTATAATTTTCCTAAGCAGCTATGTTATCCAATGATTAATAGCCCTAAAAAAAAGAGGATGCTAACCCTAAGATTAACACCCTCACAAACAATTTAACAACATTAAATAACTACAATCTGTGGTTAAGGCTTTATAAGTATTTTTTATTTATTCCATTTCTAATATGGCCTTGATCACCTTTCCATCATGCATATCTTTGACTGCTTTATTGATGTCTTTGAATTTATAGAACTTAACCAGTTTATCAAATGGGAAGCGGCCTTGCTCGTATAATTCAATAAGTCGTGGAATGTAAACTTTAACAACGCTATCACCCTCTACGACACCTATAACTTTTCTACCTGATAGAATCATGTCATTTGCATCAAATGCGTAAGAAGTTTCCATCGGTGGAGCTCCTACAATAGCAAGTGTACCTCTATTGGCCAGTGTAGAGAAAGCTTGTTCTGCAACTTTTTTTAGTCCAGAAGCTTCTACTGCGTAATCAACCCCAGACTCATTAGTTATCTTTTTTATCTTTTCTATGGGATCATATTTTTTAGAATTGATAGTGTGTGTAGCTCCGAGTTGCTTAGCTAATCTTAATCTTTTATCATTGACGTCTAATGCAATAATTGTGGCACAACCAGCATTCTTAGCAGCCATAATCGATGCTAAGCCTACTGATCCGACACCGAATACTGCAAGACTGGATCCTGGATTTGGATTGAGTGTATTCATGACCGTTCCGGCACCAGTCTGTATTCCACATCCCAATGGCCCCATTAATCTAAGATCTACTTTCTTAGTAATTTTTACGGTGTTACGTTCATGAGCTAATGCATAAGTCGCAAATGAAGATTGCTGAAAAAATGCACCATTAATATTTTTCTTTTTGCTCTCAGAAGAGAATATAGGCTCATCTGAGGCTTGTCTCTTATTTAGAAAATTTAAGGGATTGAAATCTGTACAGTAGCCTGCGTCTCCTTCCATGCAAGGTCTACAATGACCACATGAGCCATAAGATAAAACCACATGATCTCCTTTCTTGAGATTTGTTACATGTTCACCTACTTTCTCTATCACACCAGCTCCTTCATGACCTAAGATGACGGGATAGTTTGTTGGTAGATTACCATCTTTCACTGATAAGTCCGTATGACATAATCCTGTAGCTTTAATTTTAATCAATACCTCATGTGGAGCAGGATCTGCAATTTCAATATCCTGAAATTCAAATTTTGCTTTTTTCTTTTGTACGACTGCTGCTTTAACTTTCATTGCTATTATTTTTTTTTAAAGAATATCTCAGCTTAGACATAGATAATAATCTCTCAGTTTAATATGTCATATACCAATAGCTGAGTATTTATGTTAGTACTTTATAAAATTTATTTTTAAAAAATTTGTTCGGTCATCGTTTGAGATTTTGTTTGATGAGTGAGATTGTTCTATTCAATATATTATTAAAGAAACATAATAGACTATCGGACTATAATGCTTACCTTAACTATATGAATAAAATAACATACTTAACGCTCATACTCTTTGCAATTCTAAGTTGTAAAGGTGAACCTTCGACCTCTCAAAAGCAGTCAGTAGATGATCCCTTTTTTATAGCGGATATAGGCGCAACAGATATTATAAAAATGAAGAGTGGTGACCTCAGTCAATATCTTACAGATGGGCAAGCCTCTTTTGGAAATGTAAGGATAGAGCAATCGGGAGCCCATTTCTATCTGCATACTTCTGATAATACTACCAATGATATATATGCAACACAGCTTAGAGAAGTGGATAATCGATTATATTTAGATCTTAAAGCTCAAGTGCATTCTTGCAGCAAGGTTGGTGATATCCCATGTAAGTTTCTTAAGAATACAAATTACACAATAGTAGGTTGTACTGGTCAATGTGACCATAATGTATCAGTAAAGAGTTGAGGACATTGCTATAAAAGCTATCGTCTTAAGATGACCATTCTTTTTATGTGGCTTTTGCCTAAATCCTTATCTGTGAATATTAAGGTATAAGTTCCTTGAGCATAATCAGAAACATCTATCTCTGGAACAGTATCATATCTATCAATTATAAGACCATCTATACTGATAATATGAAGGGTATACTCTTCATCATTATTTGTTGCTATAAATAGTGTCCTATTAGCTGGATTAGGCCATATGGATAGTTCTATATCCCAAAGGTCAGATACAGATACCGTCCCGTCAATACCATCACAATTTTCATCTATTCCGTTGCTATCTTCATCTATAGCATTGGGATTAATATTAGGGTCAGAATCATCACAGTCTGTATTATCTAATGTGTAACCATCAGGAATATCACAATCTGTGAGGCTATTATTAGGATCTCCGAATCCGTCGCCATCAGTATCAATGTAGTATTGAAATGTAGATAGGCCCTCATCGATAGCGCCATCACAATTATTATCCTGGCCATCACAAAATTCTATGTTACCAGGAAAGTTATTGGGATCCATATCGTCACAGTCTTCATCCTCTGATACGCCGTCGCCATCATTATCTATGGTAGAAGCACTTGTTATACATATATGACTACTTGAGACATCAGGACATACATTATCACTGTTGGCAGTAATGGTGATATTGACTTCTTGTTCTGCCTGTAGACCACTAAGGCAGTATTCTGAAGTAAATTGGTCCAATGCTACTGTAATGCCATCTACTGTGATATCATAGCCTGTAGCTTTTTGTACAAGATTCCAGCAAAAACAGAGTTCGGTTACATCTACACTGCAACAGGATATGAGAGGTGCTACGATTACAGGTATAACTTCATACGTCCATTCAGTAAGGGGTGACTGACAGCCATTGGCATCGGTGACAATAACACTTAATGTCTGAATACCTGGAAGTCCCGCGAATATAGATACTGAAAAACTATTAGGAGATGCAGGTGACCACGTGTATTCGAAAGGCGGTGTCCCTCCGTGTGTTACCGTAGCGTTAAAGGTGTCACCTATGCAGACTTCAGACGGCGCATTTAAAGTAGCGACAATATTATTTTCTAATGTATTCAGTTCTACGGACTCTTCAGCAGAGCAGAAAGATGAAGCTGTAAAGAGAAGGAATAAGGTATAGAATTTTTTTAAATGAAAGTTGGATTCTTTTATTCTCATAATTTATGATGATAACTTACAATAATGAT
>CAZBXL010000009.1:12683-46798 GCA_964495785.1 uncultured Saprospiraceae bacterium
AAATCAATTGTGATTTCTATACTAACTAATTTTCCTGTTGATTATAATTGTGAGAAATGAAATCTTTAATACATAATGAAGCAGGGTAAAATCAGAACCAGAACCATAAAGATTCTGATTCTGAATTAAGTTTTCATTTATGATCTAATTGTTTTGATCAATGCTAAAGCATCAGCTGTAATCATTTTGATCTTATCATAGTCAAAAGAACCATCTTCTTTTTTTGCGATAAGCTTAGACCCCATACCTACGCAATAAGCACCTGCACCAAACCATCCTTTCAGGTTCTCTTCAGTAGGGGAGACACCGCCCGTAGGCATGACCTTGGTCCATGGTTGTGGTGCTGTGATCGCCTTGATGAATCCGGGACCGTATGTGCTGCCTGGAAAAAGTTTAACTAAGTCACACCCCATCTCTTCGGCTCTTGTTATCTCTGTCAGAGTACCGCATCCAGGTGACCATAGTATATTCCTTCTGTTACATACTCTCGCTATATCTTCTCTGTATACGGGTGTTACTATAAAGTTAGCCCCCATCTGCATGTAGAGTGCTGCAGTACCTTGATCGACGACAGAACCTACTCCGAGAATCATATCTGGAAGATTCTTATTGACATATTGTGCCAGTTGGTGATAGACATCTTGAGCAAAATCTCCTCTGTTAGTAAACTCTAATAATCTTGCACCACCTTCATATAGGCACTGTACTGTTTTTATTGCTACATCAGCATCTGCATTGTAGAACAAAGGGACCATGCCCGTTTCTTTCATGGTCTGTAAGACCTCTATTTTTGTAAATGTTGCCATAAGTTATTATCTACTTACACGACCACTTGCGTCGCCACTCATTAATTTTTCTACTTCGTCTACCGTTACAAGATTGGCATCTCCTTTAATCGTATGCTTTAAGCATGATGCCGCTACTGCAAAATCTAATGCTTTCTGGTCGTCACCTTCATATTTAATAAGTCCATAGATCAAACCTCCCATGAAGCTATCTCCACCACCGACTCTATCTACTATATGAGTGATGTCATAATCTGTAGCTTCGTACAAGGTCTTACCGTCATAGAGTACGCCAGACCAAGTATTATGTGATGCTGAAAGTGATCCACGTAGTGTAGTGATAACTTTTTTAGCTCGCGGAAACATTTCCATCAGTTGTTTCAGTACAGATAAGTATGCTTTACCGTCAACACTACCTCCATGTGTTACATCAACACCTTCTGGGTGTAATCCAAAGTGCTTCTCAGCGTCTTCTTCATTACCTAAGATAACATCACAACCCGCTACTAATTCTGGCATGACATCCATAGGTGACTTGCCATATTTCCATAGCTTCTTTCTATAGTTGAGATCTGTAGATACAGTCACTCCCATTTTGTTAGCCATCTGTATAGCTTCTAAGCAAGCATCAGCTGCACCTTGTGATATCGCAGGTGTTATCCCCGTCCAGTGAAACCATCCTGCACCATCAAATACCTTCTCCCAATCTATCATACCTTTCTCGATGGTAGACATACTTGAGTGAGCTCTATCGTAGACAACCTTACTTCCTCTGCTTACAGCTCCTGTTTCTAAAAAGTAGATGCCGAGTCGCTCACCACCTCTTGCTATATACTGTGTACCTACATTACGCTTTCTCATTTCCATGAGGGCACATTCTCCTAAGTCATTGTTAGGTAATCGGGTGACAAATTGTGTATCAAGTCCATAATTAGCTAATGACACAGCGACATTGCTTTCTCCGCCACCATAGACGACATCAAAGCTATTCGCTTGAGAAAACCTTTGCCAACCTGGGGGGCTTAATCTTAACATGATCTCGCCAAATGTGACTACTTTTTTCATTTTTAAATAGATATATTATTTCTAAGAAAATGCTAAACCACCGTTAATATCAAAGTTAGCTCCTGTAATAAATGAACTCTTTTTAGAAGCTAAATAAAGAACTAAATCTGCAACCTCATCAGGGCTTCCTTCTCTTCTTACTGGAGTCTTACCCGCTACAACTTTACGTATCTCATCTGATGTAAAGTCGTCATGGAATTTAGTGCCTATAAGACCTGGGCATAGAGCATTTACTCTTATTCCTTTAGGTCCAAGTTCTTTGGCCATAGCTCTTGTAAATGTCGTTGTTGCTCCTTTAGATGATGCGTATAATGAAGAACCTCCTCCTCCACCATCTCTTGCTGCAAGAGAAGAAAGATTAATAACAGATGTTCCTTTGCCCATTAATGGCACGAACGCTTGCATGACAAATACAGTAGACTTAAAATTGACATCCATAACTAAGTTGTAAAAGTCTTCATCTAATTCTTGTAATGTCTTACGAGCAAAAAGGCCACCTGCATTATTGACTAAGATGTGTACCTTCTTTCCGAAAGCTTTTACCGTTTTAGATTTCAAACTTTTGATTCCTTTCATAGTAGATACATCTGCTTTGACCATAATCGCCTTACCTCCTGCTGCAGTTATTTCTTCTACTGTCTTTTTAGCAGCAGCTCTTGAGCTATTGTAATTCACAACGACGCTGGCTCCTCCTTTGGCAAGTGCTATTGATATAGATCTACCGATATCTCTTCCTCCACCAGTGACAACAGCTACTTTTCCTTTAAATTCTTTCATTGTTATTTTTACTTTTTCTTTTATTAATTTATTAAATACCTAACGCTTGACCACCACCTATCTGAATTGTCTCTGCAGTTATGAAAGACGCATCTTTGCTTGCAAGAAAAGAAACTACTCCTGATACATCTTCTGGTTGCCCTAATCTGCCAAGCATGATGTTGTTAGCCCATGATGCAAATACTTCTGGCTTAGTAGATTTTATCTGCTGGTGGAATGGTGTATCAATTGTACCTGGAGATACAGCATTTACTCTTATGCCATATTCTGCAAGATCTTTAGCTAATGCTCTTGTGATTGCATGCACACCTGCTTTAGAGGTACCGTAGATACCTGCACCTGGACCACCTGCATTCCATGCAGCATTAGATGTATAGTTTATGATTGTAGGATGCTCACCTTTTTTAAGATATGGTATTGCTGCTCTTGATGCGTAGAATACAGAATCTAAGTTTAATGCCATGACATTTTTATAGAATTCTGTTGTCATTTCTTCAAATCTCGATCTTCCGCCGAGACCACCTGCATTATTTACAAGAACATCAATCCTTCCGTATTTGTCACCTATATTTTTAATGCTTGAAGAAACGGCTTCTTCGTTAGTCACATCGAATCCTGAATACTCTGCAGTGAGTCCATGATCCGCAAGTTCCTTAACTTTTTCTTGCCCTTTATCATCTTGGATGCCATTCATTATAACCTTGTATCCGTCAGAACATAATCTTTTGGCAACTTCAAAACCGATTCCACTCGTTGCTCCGGTAACGATAGCTACTCTTTCGTTATTTGTACTCATAATTTATTTAGTTGTTTGTTTTATTTAATTTCTATTAATTAATGTGTTATCACTGATAGGCTTTAGTGGTTCTATTCTTGGACATAGTATCCATACACTTGCAAGTGCAATAATAGCTAAAGCTGCACCTATTATAAATGCAGGAGAATAATTTCCTCCAGAAGTGAGCCATGGTACTAATACTGTAAGACCTGCTGCAGTCAGCTTAGCAGCCATACCTGCAAATCCTGCAAGCGTTCCTACAGTCTTACCACTATAGAGATCACTAGGCAATGTCTGCACATTTCCGATTGCTGTCTGGAATCCAAATAAAATGACTGCCATTATTATTACTGCATTCACTGGAGCTCCTGGATTAGATAAAGCATAGAACGAAGGTAACATAATCAAGCACCCTAAGGTAATGACCATCTTACGAGTCTTATTAACATCCCAACCGGCTCCTAATCTATTCTGAGCTAATAAGCCACCAAACCAAGCTCCAAACATAGCACCAAGATACGGCACCCATCCATAGAGACCAATTTCTTTAACGTTCATACCATAGACTTCACTTAGGTAGATAGGAATCCATCCTATGAATAACCACCATATAGGGTCTATAGCCGCTGACGCTAATATTACTCCCCAGCTTTCCTTATGTGATAATAACTTGCCCGTAGTTGGGTTATATCCGTCATCAAAGTTGCCATCGCCATCTTTATCCTGATTAAGTTGTCCTGATAGGATATATTGTTTTTCGCTTTCTGTAATATTAGGATGACTTTTAGGTGGTGACTTGACAAGTAGCATCCAAGGTATTAGCCATAAAAACCCTAATACAGCGATTGCTACAAAGATCATCTGCCAGCTGAGATAGATGGTCAATGCTGCGATGAGTGGAATAGAGATAATCCCTCCTATGGCAGCACCGGAATTAAATAATCCTTGAGCAAAGGCTCTTTCTTTAGTGGGAAACCATTCTGCATTTCCCTTAGCGGCACCTGGCCAGTTACCTGCTTCTGCTACTCCGAGTATGACTCTAAATACTATAAAACTACCCATTCCTCTTGCAAATGCATGTAATGCTGTAGCAATAGACCACACACCAATAGAAAGCGCAAATCCTAATCTTGTTCCGACCCAATCGAATATTTTTCCAAATATGGCTTGCCCAAATGCATAGGCAAAAATGAAGGCCGTTAAAATCTTACTGTAGATTAACTTCCTGCCATCAGCATCCAAATTAGGATATAGTTCTTCTGCGATATCTGGCCAAAGCACAGATAACGATTGTCTATCGATATAGTTGATGACGGTGGCTAATGCGATTAATGCGATGACCCACCATCTTAATCCTGATATTTTCATAGGTTATGGTGTTTTTCTTGTTGTTCGTATCCTAAGAAGTCCTCTCTTGCAGGACCGAATACATCCAGAAGGACGCCTGGCTTAGTGCAGACGCATCCATGCATAACGTGAGGTAATACATAGAATGAATCACCAGCTCTTAATGTCTGAGTTTCATCACCAATTGTCATTTCAAATTCACCGCTTTCTACGTAAGTCACTTGCGAGTGATAATGTTTATGCATAACGCCAATAGCACCTTCTCCAAACTGTACTTTGACTAACATAATATGTTTGTCATAGCCCATTATCTGACGCTTAAGACCTGGTCCTACCTCTTCCCATGGTGTTGTTTCCCCAAAAAAGAAACCTTTAGTTGGTTTAATATCAATCATAATTAAATTTTATTTTTTCCAAATTTTATAATGTCCTTGCCATTCTATATTATTTAATTCTGTCTTTACAGAATGATTTTTTTCTTTATTCATGTCATGATTTGAGATCGCAATTGTCCATTCAGGTCCATCATGTTTACTAAGCATCACGATGGAGTAATTTTCGTCTTCATATAGGACTTTTACATCCTGGATTTCTGAAAAAGGATTAATGGGTAATTCCGATACATAATTATATGTACCATGCGACTCTATTACGGACACGAATATCCTATTTTTTTTATTATTTACTCTTTGTATAAATACAGGATCTGAACGTAGATTATATTCAGGATCATTAGCGCCAGCTCTTGCAAGAATAATCTCATCATTCATATCAGAATTAAACGATAATGTAAAAAACTTAGAGTGACCAAACCAGGTAAACTGCGATGTCGATTTCTCGGGATGACCTGTCGCTTCTTTCCATAGGTGCTGATAACCATGACTATCACCTAACACATCTAAAGTCGCCGATCTTTTATATTCGAAGTTAGTAGATAATAAATGTCCCATATACCAGAATGGCACATCGTAAGTCTGATGGCTTTCAGATGTGGCTTTTAAGATATCTATGACTAATGGATTGCTCAGTGACTCATCGTCTAAGAGTATCATCGTTCTATGCATATCTACATCATCGTATGCATGAGTATCTTTTGTACTTATGATCTGTGCATCGGTATTGGTTAAGTCAGAGAAAATGAGCTCAGGATTATGAGCTTCTCCCTTTTCTATATCTCCATTATAATGAGAAGTTTCATTAGCGACTAATGTATTATGAGCAATGGTTTGTTTTGCAAATGTTTTATTTTCTAATAAATATCGACCACCTCCTTTTTGATCAATGTTGACCCATCGTGCTGAACCGTAATCTTGTAACACTTCTCCGACATCATCATAGAGAGAGTAAGATAATTTGTCAAAATGTCCATGACCCATTCCTTGTGAAGAATACTTTAGTACTAAGCAAGTCCCTGGTACTCTAAGTATAGCGACACCACCTTCATCTCCATCTTTTCCGTCTTCATATATCATAGGTGTCTGATGGTAGGGAGTCGCTTTTCCATCTGTGATAGCTTTAGCTACAGCAAAGCCTGTATCGTCAAGTAGAACTTGCTCTTGTCTTTCTGCAATAGAGAGTAGAGAAGTATTTTTTGGATTTTCAGAATACATAATATCTAATGCCGTAACTAATTCTCTCGCCTTCCATGACATTCCTTTCTGCGAGTCATTAATAGGGAAGAATACACCATTGTCATCTGTCTGATTGAGTAATGCAAAAACGGCTTTTTGCATGATGCCATCTCTATAGTTCATAATGTCTAATTCTGGCATCATGTTGTCTAATGACTTACTAAAAATTAGAAATGGGAAAATAGCATATCGTAGATAATAAGGCCCTTCAGTGAAATAACCATTGGGCGCAAATGCATTATCTAATTGTGCAAGGAATCCCGCCTTAGACATACCTTTCTCGTATATAAAACCTCCATCGTTATCCTTAGATAGATCGATGCCCTGATTGATAGGCAGACCATACAAGGCTCTGTCTATAAGGTCTTGATCTCTCATCGCTAATCCTATCATGCCTACTGCAGCATTAGCCCATGTACTGTGATTGTGTATTCTATTAAAAAACTTTGGATTCTCTACTGACAAGAATTCTGCAAATGGTCTAAAGAGATCTTTTTCTAAATAAATTCTGTCTTCTTCAGACAGCCAATCGTAGATGCAATCATAGGCTTGGCTTACGTACACTAACCAGTTAGCATCATTAAGACATTGCCAGAAGATCTTTCCAGTTGCATAAGACTTTTTAGTTGGGTGTAATGATAGGTTAGGATACATCTTAGCATACGCCATTAAATTGTCCTTTATATACTTTGCATATTTCTCATCTTGGGTAATCTGAAACAGATTGCCGGCCTTCTGAAGTATGAAAAAATTACGCTTATGTCGCTCATGTGTATAGCCCCCGGCCATGTCCTTAGGAATAGGCACTAATACACCTAATTTGATTTCTGCATCTACTTCTTCTCTGACCTTATTAAGAACCTCATCAAAGTATGCGACAGTACCAAGGTTTTTTCTAATCTCTTCTACACCTGCAGATGTCAAGGTAAGATTAGGATGTGGTTGTCCTAATATCGAGTTGGTAAAAATACCGCAGAGGATGAATATGTAGAGTGCTGTCTTCATTGAGATTTATTTATAATTCAAGTTATTTCTTTGAAAAGCGTCATCATTACTGATGACCTTTTCTGAACCTTCAAAATTTATATCATTCAACATGATGACAGGTTCTCCTACTATAAGATGTAAGTTAATTTTTTTGGAATCCTTTATATCGAGGTCTTTCATATCCGCATATTGTACTCCATGCAATGATATTGCTGCATCATGCTTGTTTCTTTTGTCATGACCTACATTGGTAAAAGTAGTGTTGTTAAGTTCAAATATGGGACCGAAGGTGCTCTCGTCTCGACCTCCTCTATAGAGCATAATAGCAGTCCCGCCGATATCTTTAAAACTACATTTTTCCACCACAACATTCTCTGCATTGTATATTCCTGTGTCATCTATCTCCTTATCCAAATTGAGTACATGGCCAGTAATATTATCAAAGTTGCAGTTCGTTAACCTTATCGAATCTGCAAAAGTATTTTTATATACTTTGAGGAAGTTGAAACTATGATTAACGTCAAGATCAACAAAATCAGAATCTTCAACGATGAGTTTATAATTAGTGATCATAGAATATCGCGAGGTTCTTATGACAGCATTACCTGAGTAGTCATCACATTCCTTTCCAGATACTTTTACGCCTTTGATCTTCAGCGAGCCTTCATTTTCTATATTAAAGAGAGACGATCTCTCAAAAGTTAATTCTGGTTTCTGTGCAAGTCCAGCAGCAGCTTCTATAGTAATAGTATGATTTATATCTACTGATTTTCTTTGGTTATAATTTCCAGATTTCATTAATCTTATTACGTCTCCTTGTTTTGATTTCTTTACTGCATCAAAGATTGTATTGTCCCCAGGCATGACTTCTATAATGCTGCCTGTATTGAATTTTATAGTGTAATCCTTTTTCGGATACCAAGAGACGCCTGTATTCTGAGCATCAGGTACATAAGATTTCAATTTTGGTCCTACAGTACTGTGTTCTGGACTTACTTTCATCAGACCCTTGTTAACAAAGTTAAGCTCTTCGTGAGTAAATCCAGACTCAGAAACTTTACCATTATATTCAGGCTTTAGTATGTTTTTACTTAAGATATTATCTTTGAATGTAATGCCACTAATATCGTCGTACACAGTAAATACGTCATTCTTTTGAGTATTATAGATAACGTTATTCATCATAGATGTATTCATAGGAGTAGCACTTCTCTCCTCATCACTACCAGCACAGAGTTGTATGTGGTCACAATCTATAAGTAAGTTATTTGATGCTTTAGAATTTGTAACTTGGAAGTACCTGTTGATAGGAGAATTGGGAACACCATTCATGATGACAAGAGCTCCTTTAAATCTACTTCCAGTAAGTCCTTGGAGGTAATTGTTGGTTACGGTTTGTGATTCATTGATGATTCTGATACCTCCTGTATTAGGTTTTCTATTCCCAAAGAAGTAATTGTTATCTATAAGTGTCTCATTGCCATGTCGGGTAGTTAAGGTCCCTTGACACTCATAGAATACATTGTTGCTGAAAGTATTCTGACATGATTTGCTGGAGATAATTTCGAGTTCTCCACTGCATTTTTCGAAGTAATTACCCTTTACAACGGTGTTAGAATTACTCATAGAAAAATGACTTGTCCCGACTCTGAGAGTTTCTCCTCCATTGGACCCAAGGGTAGGGCGGTAACCAAAATAATTAGCTTCTATAATATGATTATTCTCACGACTCTCTTCATTTGTTAATCTAACTGCAAGTGTGACCCCTCTGTTTCTCTTACCTACAAGATAGTTATGATCGAATGAGTTATTCTTACCATAGATGTCTACCCAGTAATCTGTATCAAACCTTTCTGAAGGATTATAATTGTCAATAACACACTCTGTGACTCTGCAATTATTGCATAAGTCTTCTTTAGATGTTCTGTAAGAAATGACTGAGCCAGTCGGCGTATGTCCGTTTTTAAACACAAGCCCTTCTACGTGTACGTATGATCCAGAGATTCTAAGATTAGATTGACCTTCTAAACTTACTTTTCCCTTAGTCTCTACTGTAAGTGTGATGGGGTCATCAAGTGTGCCGTTCGCATTTAACAAAAGTTCGGCATCTTTCCAAGCTCCGTTAGCTAGTATAATCTCATCACCTGGTTTGAGGTTCTTTACTGCAGCATTGAATTCATCGATGTTACTGACCTTGTTGTCAGTGATGGAGCTACTTGAGTTAGATGTAAGTGCAGTGCTTTTAGAAGTTGTATCAGTAGTAGATTTGCATGATGACAATAATGTAAAAGCACATAAAAGTAGAAGAGGTATAAACTTCATTTGTTGTGTTGATAATAAATATAGGATGATAAAAATTATAAAAATCACCAGAGTCAAAATGACCCCGATGATGCTATGAAAAAACTATTATTTTGAATGGGAGATTTAAGAAATATTAAATGATCTTTTTTAATATTTCGTGTCTTATCCTCAGATAAAATTTGGATTAAACTATGAGTCTTTGAGTCTATGATTACTTGAGACCTGTATCTGCCTGTTATGTGATTCAAGATCAAATTCTGAATATCTAAGTCTTGAATAATGAAAATTAAACTTTTTAATATTGCATTAATAGCTCGATTGCATTTTTTGATATGTATTAATAGAGTAGTCAATTGCTTTTTTATTCTGAGATTAAGAAGATGATTTATTAATACTAAAATTCAATAATTCACTGAGGTGTTGTCCCATCGCTTGGGAGGCTTTAAGTGGCTGTTGATCAATTATATGTTTTAGAATTTCGTTATGACTGTCTCTCGTTACAAGGTTTTTTGATTCGTTGCAGACTTTGAATTTTTTGAAATTTTTGATGATATCTGGTGTGATAATCATCATTAGAGATTTAAGCACATTGTTTTTGCTGGCTTCTGCAATTTTTATATGGAACATGAGATCTTCTTCCACTGCGGGATCTCCTGTCATAATCTTTTTCTCGTGAGCATTTAAGGCATTTCTTAGGATTGCAATATCATCTTCCGTTCTTCGTTTTGCGGCTAATGAAGAAGTTTGCTTTTCTAATAATATTCTTGTCTCTACTAGAGACTTGAAATCTGTTTCTTCTATCTGAAGAACATCGGTTATGAGACCTTCTAATGCAACTATTCCCATCCCAGTAACGATGGTCCCGCTCTGAGGTACTGTCTTGAGTATACCATAGAATTCTAACTTTCTGAGTGCTTCTCTTACTTGCCCTCTGCTGACTCCCAGATGATCAGCAAGTTTTCTTTCTGGCGGAAGTTTCTGACCTGATATTATTTCTCCTTCGCTAATGAGATTTCTTATCTGTTTGATAATCTTATCGACAGGATTATCAATTTCTATTTTCTTCAGGTTATCTAACAACGATATAAAATTGGTTGACCAAAATTGGTTAACCAAAAATAATGAATTAGAATGCAATTCCAAATATTATAGTATGAAAAATGAAAGTATCCTAATCTTTCAATTTTGATGAATGTCCGAAGTGTAATTATTCTTCGTTTTGACTCTCATTTCAGAATTTAGTTTTGATAGGGTGGTGGTTTTGTGTCAAGTAATAATGAGACATATGGTAGCATTGACTTCTTACATGTAAGCAAAAAAAATCACCAGAGACAAAAATGCCTCTGGTGAAACTATGAAAAAACTATTTTTCTGTATGATGAATTTATCTATCAACTCTTTAATTATTGATGAACAAATACATCTTGGTCTGAATACTAAAGTTAAAAATTAATATCCAGGATTCTGAGTAATTACTTGATCACTTGCTAATACTTCTGACTCTGGGATAGGGAAGATATGATACTGACTATTTATAGTTTGTCCCATCTCAGCATCAACAGTTCCTGTTCTTACCAGGTCGAACCATCTGTGTCCCTCTAAAGCCAACTCTAATCTTCTCTCATCAGCTATAGCTGCTCTAACATCAGCTTGAGATGTCGCAGTAGAATTATCTAACCCTGCTCTCGTTCTGATTTTATTTAGTTCAGTTAACGCTGCTGAAGTATTACCGTTTTCATTTAAAGCTTCTGCATACAAAAGTATAACGTCTCCTAATCTTAATTCAATAAAGTCCTGCTCTAATCCACCGCCATACTTAGGACCTATTAGATTATCTGGGTCTATAGTCACATCTCTTCTTAAGTCTCCCGGGCTATCATCAAAAGCCGCTATTAAATCTGTATCAAGAGGCATAAGAGACTTTGTGTCACCTCCACTAAACCAACCTGGGAATAGTGTAAATCCATATCCATCATCTATAGAACTTGATTGCTGAGTCGCAAAAATAATTTCAGCATTTAGATCTGCACCTGCTGCAAAAATATTCTGAAAGCTATCTAATAATGCGATTCCTGCACCACCTGCACCATTGACTACAGCTGCAAGTTGTGGCTCTGCATCGCTATAGTTTGCTCTTTGCATGTAGACTTTACCTAACATACCCTGAGCCGCAATCTGAGTTGCTCTACCACTGCTTAATCCAGAATTATCTAATGCTGCTATTGCTGCTTGTAGATCAGGTATGATAACCTCATCATAGACACTTGATGCTGGCTGTCTTTCAAGGATAGAGTCATCATCTGTACTTGGTGTAGCCTGAAGATTTACGGATACATCGCCGAAAACCTTGACAAGTTTAAAGTACGAAAGTCCTCTTAAGAATTGGGCTTCACCTACTTCTGATGCGTTAGTAGAGTTTTCGATAACACTATTACAACTTAATATAGCTTTGTATAGATTAGTGTAGTATGGTCCAAAAAACTGACCCACTAAATCTCCACCTCCCAGATCTGGGTTGTATCGATCAAATGCTGGATATGGCTCTTCGTCCATTAACATATTATCTGCTCTGAAGTCACCCATCACCGCTAGCGGTGTTGTTGTGGCTTGTTGATAGTAGTAAGCAGCATTTAATACGCCTTCAAAATCAGTTAATGAGTTCGCCGCAGCACCCAATGGCGGCGATTGATTTAAATCAGAACCACATGATGATATCAGTAGTACCGATACTATTAGTATATATAAATTTTTCATTTTATCTTTTTTTAGAAATTAACATTTAAACCTAAAGTGAAACTTCGAACAACCGGACTTGCTCCTTCTTGATAACCATATGTGGTTGGTCCTAAATAATTATTGTTAAAAATTTCTACTCCTTCAGGATTAAATGAAGTGTAGCTGTCAGACATAATGTATAGTAAGTTTGTACTTGCTATATATACTCTTGCTGATGCTAAGCCCATCTTGCCAGCAACGTCAGGTCCAAGAGTGTATCCTAATGTTAGATTTCTTAATGCAATGTATGATGCATCTTGAACTAAAGCACCGTGTGCATTTCTTGTTTCTTCATAGAATAGACCTGTAGCATCTTCTCTACCATCTCCTATTTCATTACCGTCACCATCTACGGCACCTGTTGCATCAAAACTTGATCTAAGTCTTCCACCAAATTGTGATTCCCAGTATATTGGATCAATGTTATAGACTTCTGCTCCTTGAGAACCTTGGAATTGAAGTGAGAAATCAAAAGATTTATAATTTAGATTACTGCTTAAGCCCCAGTAAAAGTCTGGAGTTGCTGAACCCAACTTAACAAAATCACCTTCTTCTGTGATTTCTCCATCACCATTCTGATCTACAACATAGTATTCTCCACTACTAAATCCAATGTTACGCGTAGGATCTGCTATGTGTATTGTTCCTACTTGTCCAGTAGTCTCATATCCCCACATTTCACCTATTTCGCCACCAACATAATTTCTAAATTGAGGACCTCTACCACCTGGGCCTCCGTAGACTACATTTGGTAATGCATCTAAGTCTCCAAGACTCGTGATCTCAGTATTAACAGTAGATAGGTTAGCATTCACACTCCAGTTGAAGTCACCATTAGCGATTAATCTTGCTCCTACTTCAAACTCCAATCCTGAGCTTGTTACATTACCTCTATTAAGTACAATCGATGTTGTACCTAATACTTCAGAGACACTTTGGTTAATAAGCATGTCCTCAATATCTGAAGTGTAATAATCAACGGATAGCGTATACCTGTTACCTAAGAATCCTAAATTAACTCCGTAATTCGTTTCTGTATTTGTCTGCCAAGTAAGATCAGGATTAGATACATTAGATGGTATAAGGAATCCTGTACCAAAGACAGTAGGCTGCGCTTGTAATAAACTTAATGCATCGTATGCACCTAAGAAAGAAGTCGTACCGAGTGTACCTCTACTTACACGTAGCTTAATGTCAGTAAGAAAATCTGAGTTATAGAATGCTTCATTATGTAAATTCCAACCTAAAGAGAAAGCCGGGAATGTGTTGTACCTATTATTCTCTCCGAATCTAGAATCACCATCTCTTCTGAGTGATACTGAAGCTAAATAACGGTTGTCATATGCATATTGAACTCTACCAAAGACACTTCGTCTATTAATTTCTTCGTCTCTTAGATTGGTAGTAATATCAGCTGGTTCTAAGAATGAAAAATTAAGTGGTAAGCCTACAGGCACATTTGTTCCCATAATACTTGTACCTCTATTATAAAAATTCTGGAACTCTACTCCAGCAACTGCTCCTATATCATGACGACCTATAACCTTTGCATAATTTAATGTCGTCTCACTTAATACAGAAGTTCTCTTAAGATCTACTTGATCAAGGTCAGATTGATTAGTTCTCTCACGAGAATCAGCTAATACGCCTTGATAGTAGTAAGCTTGAGTATCGTTGAAATCACCACCAGCAACAGTTCTTATATTAAGACCATCAGCAAGATTATATTGTAAATATGCATTGGCATTACCGAAGAACGTTTTTTGGAATCTTCTAGCATTATCAAACTTTGCAGCCGGTCCTGCGTCTCCAGTTCCACCAATACCATTTTGGCCTCTACCATAGTGCCAGTCGTGTACAACGTCACCTGGTTGTAATGTATAGATACTTGAGTTGATAAGTCCAGTACCTCTATATCCTGAGTCAAAAGTAGGAGCAAGTCTATCAACTCCGTCTGGCGTCGTAACGCCAGCATCAGCTAATGCTTGTCTCTGTTGATCTAAGTCTTGAACAAAAGCGATAGAAGCATCAGTATGATGTATAGGCGATATACTATAAGCTCTGAGGAGATCTCTCATGTCGTGAGGTACAATCTCTTGGTGACTAAAGTTACCATTAAGAGTGATTCCAGCTTTGAACTTCTCTCCTAAGTTAGCATCCACATTCACACGACCATTGTATCTCTCAAAAGATTGGTTCATGACGATACCTTCAGTATCAAGGTAACCTAATGAACCGAAGACTCTTAAATCTTCGCTTCCTCCTCTGACACTGAAGTCATGACCTTGAGAACCTCCATTTTCAAAAAGCCAATTTTCCATGCTAATAACATCTGGTGCATTAGCATAGGCGTTAATTCTATAATCTACTAATCTTGGATCTACTTCAGATAGATCGTAGGCATCAGTTTGTAGATCAGCTGCCCATTCTGCAGCCGTCTTAAGCATGTCAATATCTTGACGATATCTGCTTGAGATACTCGTATAACCGTTATAGCTAAACTGAGTTTTTCCTGCAGTACCTTGCTTAGTCGTAACTAATATAACGCCATTGGCTCCCCTTGATCCATATATAGCTGCTGATGCTGCATCTTTTAATACCTCAAGGCTCTTAATGTCGTTAGGGTTTACTGTAGCTAAGCTTCCCGTTATAGGAAAACCATCCACCACGATAAGTGGATTAGAATCACCAGATAGTGATGAAGCTGCTCTGACTTGTATTCTTGGATCAGCACCAGGCTCACCAGTTTAATTTTGTATAAGTACTCCTGATAGTTTTCCCGCTAATGCATCGTCAACACGATTAGCTTGTATCGCCGCGATGTCACGGCCTCCTACTTGTGCAATAGCCCCTGTATTATGGGACTTTTTTCTAGTACCATATCCAACAATCACAACCTCATCGAGTCTTGCTGCATCCTCCACAAGAATGACATCTATGGTGGATTCGCTTCCTACAGTGACTGCCTTAGGAGCATATCCTAAGTAAGAAAATAGTAACACCTCACCTGGTGCTGCTTCTAATGTGTAGATACCGTCTACATCTGTGACTGTACCTCTGGTAGTGCCTTCGACGAGCACATTTACGCCGATGACTGCAAGATTACTGTCATCAACAACCGTCCCAGAAACTACATTACTGTTCTGAGCAAATACCGATGCACTAAAGAGCAGTGCCATCAGTAAGAATAAAAGTGTTTTTAAATTCATAGTTTAGTTATTGTTTCATAAATTTTAAAGTGTATTTGAAAAAGTAGATTTCTTTTTATTCGTAAATTTTATACTTTTTGAATCGATACATCATTAGCAATGCTGAAGGCTTGTATATCGTCTAAGTGACTACCCATCGCATTTAATGCTTCGTTTGGTTTTTGATTAATTATATGGTTTAAGATATCTCTATGTTCTTCTATAGTTTTGAGATTGTCTGTAGTGTCACACACTCTAAGTGTCTTGAAATTGTGAATGATGTCAGGCGTAATAATCAACATCAAGGACTTAAGAACAGTATTCTTACTCGCTTCTGCAATTTTTATATGGAAGAGCAAGTCTTCTTCTACTGCTGATTCTCCATTAAGGAGCTTGTATTCGTAATCTTTAAGAGTATTTTGCAACGCGATGATATCATCAACATTACGTCTGGTCGCAGCGTAGTAAGCTGCTTGTTTTTCTAACAGAATCCGTGTCTCTACTAATGACTTGAAGTCGCTTTCCTCTATTTCGAGTATATCTGATATGAGACCTTCCAAGGCGACTATGCCTATGCCTGTAACAATGGTGCCGCTTTGCGGGAGTGTCTTGAGTATGCCATAGAATTCTAATTTGCGGAGTGCCTCTCGGACTTGACCTCTCTTGACGCCAAAGTGTTCTGCGAGTTTACGTTCTGGAGGAAGTTTTTCTCCTGGAGATATATCACCTTTAGCAACCAGATCTTTAATCTGTTTAATGATTTTATCGACGGGGTTATCGATATCTATTCTCTTTAGGTTGTCCAACATTGTAAGTAAAGTAGTAAGTGTTTGGTTGACCAAAGATTGGTTGACCAATAATTGGTTGACCAAAAGTACCTAAATCGAACACAAATCCAAATCTTATTGTATAAAAATTATTTTTATCTGTAAAATTTGAACTTTAAGGCTTATAGTTGAAAATAATGTCTGATACTAAAGGCTTATGGAGAATAAAATTTTGTATTGTAATGGAGGAAGAACAATACAGTGTCAGCAGTGGATTCTATAAGAAATCCACATCTACAGATAACGGATTATTTATCAGTTTTTGCATGGCTTCTTTGACTGGTACGTTGTCGTAGAGGATATTATACAGCATACTTGTTAATGGAGCTTCAATATTTGCCGCTTGAATTATTTTATTTGCAAATTTTACAGTTCTATATCCTTCTGCGACTTCATCCATTTGTTCCTTTATCTGAGTGATGTTAAGTCCTTGTGATATATGGTGACCAAAAGTAAAATTTCGACTTTTAGAACTTGTCGCAGTCGCTATGAGATCACCTACTCCTGCAGTACCTAAGAAGGCTTTAGCTTCAGAACCGACGGCCTTAGCTATAAGAATCATCTCTCTCAATCCCCGCGTGATCAATAGAGCTTCCATATTCTTGCCAAATCCAAAGCCATTCATGACACCAGATGCTATTGCAATGACGTTTTTTAGTGCTCCTGCAAGTTCTATTCCCTTAAGATTATATGAACCGTATATGATGAACTTATCGCTGGCTAGTACTTCTCTTCCTGCAGCTATAACTTCATCAAAATCAGATGCTATTACTGTAGCTGCTGGTTGACCATCGAGAATCTCTTTTGATAGGTTAGGTCCTGCAAGACAACCTGTCCTTATTACGCTCGTCTCTTGGCGTATAACCTCACTCATAGTGAATACAGATTTTTTTATTTCTGATATCGATTGAGATTTGTTATACTTTTCTGATACATCTAAACCCTTAGTGCCATGTATCATAATATGACCTGGGCCAACATATGGAGCTATAGATAAAATTGTTTTTCTGAAATATTCTGATGGAACTACGGGAAATATAAGTCTACACTTTTCGCCAATCTCTTGGATGGAATTAGTTGCCGTTACTCTATTAGATAAGGTCCATTGATTAATGGTTTGACTTTTATTGATTTTATCTGCTATTTCTGGCCTGCGACAATATAGAAGTACATCTGTGTTATAAGATAACAATTGCGCTATTGCCACACCAAATGATCCCGATCCTATTACCCCTATTGTAGCCAATTTAATATTTAGGTTTTTATATTCCTTACAAATGAATGGCTAAGATACTCTGAATTATTGATTACCCATACGAGATATTGATCTTATAGACCTATGGATAGATAAATATTGAATAGTAGGTAAATAAAAGATGAAGTCTTTTGAATAAATATATTTGATATAATCTTAATACATATTATGGCAAGTCTAATTATGTATGAAAGAAATTTAACTAACTTTCGTTCTTAAATTTTTCATGAGCAATCAGTACATCTTTGATTTCAAATCAGATATTTCAGATATCCCAATACCAGAAGAATTAAATAACCCTTTTGGTGTGGATGTCTCTGATATCGTTAGAGTGGCAGCAGTAGAATTACAGGAATTTATTCTAAAAGAATCTAAGAAGTGGAAATATGATTTTCAGGTTAGAAAAGGTAAAATGTTTGGTGTATTGGTTGTCCAAAAAGCAGATGAGACATATGGTTACTTGGGGACGTGCTCTGGCAAGTTGCATAAAGAAACTCAGTGTTACAAATTTGTACCACCAGTATTCGATGATTCAATAGATGATTACTTTATCAATAGAGATATGTCTGAGTTGACATTGTTATGTAATGAAGTGAATAATACCCAAGATGAATCAAAACGTAAAAAGCTTGTAGAGGCCAGAAAGAAAAAATCCCATACTATACAACAGCGTCTTTTTGATAATTATCATTTTGTAAATGTAAAGGGTGAAGTAAGAAACATCTTAGATATATTCAAGAACGTATTGTCAGGTATGCCTCCGTCAGGATCTGGAGAATGTGCTGCTTCTAAGTTGTTGCAGTATGCCATAAAGCAGGGGATTAAGCCTATTGCTATAGCAGAGTTTTGGTGGGGTAACCCAACCAAAGATAGTGAACGGGTAGCTCGTATGTTCTACCCAGCATGCGAAAGCAAATGTAAGCCTGTGATAGAATTTATGTTAGATGACTATACTTTATTCGGACAGGCTCACAGTTGATTTTAAAAAAGCCTTTACTACGATTAACCTTGATCGATTTGTCAATTATCTTTTTTTACATCAATAAAAAATTCGAAGGAGTTATTACCCTTCTATCAGAGATCTCGGAATTAGATGTAGGTATTTTTTCAATGGAATGATATTAGCTCGGATCTTTCAAGTTCCTTATTTAATTTGACTTATGATGTTTATCTAAGAATTAAATCTTTTTTATATATTGAGGTTCTTGAATGATTGAAATGAGAGTCGGTAAGACAAAATTAAACTTTGTAACCTGTCATAGATTACCAGAGAGGTCATTCTTCTGGAAGGGTCAACAGTTTCCAGTTTGTGCAAGATGCACAGGTATATACCTTGGGTATTTGACAATGCCATTGTTTATGTTTTGCTTGTTTGGTTGGGGAGTAGGATTAAGTTTATTGATGTTTCTCCCTACGGTGATAGACGGAAGTATTCAGGCGATATTCAATATCGAAAGCAATAATATCAGGAGGCTCATAACTGGAATTATGTCAGGAATGGGCTTAATGTCATTGGTTCACATCTTTGGATTTTACTTAGCAAAACAAATATTATTAATTATATAAAACTTACTTAATTATGGAAAATGATCTTATTGATAGAACCTCGGATTCAAATCATCAAGGATTACATGTCGGTCTTAAAATTGTTTCATTCTGTATTCCTCTCGTAGGGGCAATTCTCTACTTCGTAAAGAAAAACGATGAGCCTCAAGCTGCTAAAGATGCTTGTACATTTGCCATAATCGGTTTGGTAGTGGGCATCGTACTTAATGTAGGCGTAGGACTTTTGGGTATAGGCGGTAGTATGTAAAATTTAAAATATAGTTTCATATCTGAATATTCATGATCGGGTATTCAGGTATGAAACATTTTAAGCACTACTCCTCTATTAATATCCCCATCTTACCCATCTGATAATCTCTCATAGCTTTTAATATTTCCGTTTCGCTGTTCATGACGAACGGTCCCTGTTGTACTACTTTTTCATTTATAGGTTCCCCTGACAGGATTAGATATTGTGTATCCTTGGATGCAGTGATCTTTATCAACTCACTATCATTGTCAAAAACGATAAGCGTCTTAGCTTCTACAATTCCGTAACCAGAGATTTTAATATTGCCTCGTATAAGGTAAATCATAGAGTTATAATTCTGTGGTACCTTATGTGTTATTACTCCATCGTTATGAGCTATGCTCCATGCTATTAGGAGTGGGCTTTCAGTTTGGATTTTGCTTTCATTATTGTCGATACTTCCAGCTATAAGTTTACATTTTATCGCTCCGTCATTAGATAGATAACTATAGAAATCATCTTCTTTAAAATACTGATATGTTGGAGGTTTCATTTTTTTAGCCGCTGGACTATTTATCCATAACTGTATGATTTCTTGATCTATGCCTGCATCAACGGATGCCTGTGATGGACGTTCACTATGAGTAATACCTGCACCAGTATGCATCCACTGGACTTCTCCTTTTTTAGCTATTTGATTATGACCGAAGCTGTCACGGTGGTGGACTTCTCCTTCTATTACAAATGTCACTGGGGTAAATCCCCGATGGGGATGAGGGCCAATGCCCTGTTGAATAGCTGGCGCATTTTTATGAAATTTAAAAATTCCATGATGCAGTAATAAAAATGGATCTACTTGATTTATTTTTTGAGTAGGTAAGGCCTGCTTTACGATAATGCCTCCCATATTAATATCGTAGGCAGGAATAAGATTAGTAACACTTCTATACATAGTCTAATAATGTAGCAGTCACAATATTTGTTCTAAGAAAATGATATGCGACTATTATAAATAAACGAGAATACTAATGAGAAGTCAAAGTAATAAGCAATCCCAAAGAGATAAATAGAACTTTAAAAGTTGGCGAAAAAAACACCTTCTTGATTCATATAGCAGCTTTCCTTTTTATTTAAATCTAATTTTTGACCGTTATAACTTGTAGCATGTAATCCTAATTCATTATAGATACATGTTGTTGCTGCATAGTCCCAGATACTCCCACCTCCATTTTCTTTCTTAGGAAGTTTTACCATCAATGCAGGACCTTTTTCTACAGCAAGAATGGCGTTTAATACAGCACCAGCTCCTGCAATTTCAATTATTCCATTTAAGTTTAATTCTTTGATTTTTGTAGCCAATAAATTTTCTATAATCTCTACATGAGGTGTGTCTATAAGCTTCTTGTCAGTTAAGTAACTCAAGTGTTTATTATCGTTTTTAAATAGCCAAGGTTTGCCATTCTTGTAAGCGCCATGTCCTTTTATTGCATGATATAGATTTTTAGTTGTGGGGTCATAGACTACTCCAATAACTGGCGACCCTTCTTTTGAGACAAGTGCTATGGATACAGAAAATCCTGGATGTTTATTGATAAAGGCAAGCGTTCCGTCCATCGGATCAATGCACCAAAAGTAATCTTTCTCAAACCTACTTTTATCATCTTCTGTTTCTTCTGATAGTAGTGCTATGTCGTAAGTCTGGCAAGTGGGGATCAAATGAGCAAGAATAGCTTCTTCACTCTTCTTGTCGACCTCAGTAACCACCTGCGAGGAGTAGTTGTGCTCTCCATCTTTAATCTGAACAGCAATGTCTGCATCACTATACTGCTGTATAATCTTACCTGCAGAACGTGCAGCTTTTATTGCAATTTGACTCAGCTCTATTAGGTTCATTCTCATGGCATCAGTTTATTTATAACTTCTGAAGTCACACGTTCGCTGTAGCTATTAATCTTCCAATGACCAGGACTCCAACCTTTCAGAAATCGATGAAAGTCTGCCCAAGCTACTCGATAAAGAGACCTCCATTCTTTTTCTAATTTTTCATTTTCTTCATCGAGAACCTCTTGCAAATAACCAAAATATGTATCTAAAATTTTATCTTCTAATCGCTCACAATCACTTTCTGTAAGGCAACTACCAATGAAGTAAGCGACATCTTTCATACCACAACCACCACCAACGTATTGAAAGTCTACGCCAGCAATATCTCCAGACTCTGAAAAGCAAAAGTTGGCTAACTTAGCATCGCCGTGTACAAAAGTTTTGTACTTACAATCGTTGAGCATTGTATCAATGGATTTGGCAGCATTTCTTAGCTTAACATCACTTAAGGATTCTAATTCATGAGGTCTGGTTTCTAAATGCCAATATGTGCCCATCTCCCAAAGTCCTTCTGGATTGCGACCTAAGAAGCTGGCATGAAACTGTGCTAACCATTTTAGGCATGAAGATATTTCTTCCCATTTAAGATAGCGCTTTCGTATCGAATATCCCGCTTCATTTAGATCTTCTAACACCATGATCGTATCCTCATCTTTATTCTCTAAGGCTAAGCACTTAGGAAGACGAGCAACGCTATACTGACAATAGTTATCATACCAATTGGTTTCTACTTTGTAGGATTTTACTTTACGCTGATGTCCGATATCAGTATTCCATCCGCGAGGGTGATTTTGTATTGTGGGAAGTTGGACATTCTTAACTACTATGCTTTCTGCAGAAGCATTTTCTAACTTTACACGAAGGATTTTGCCATACCCACTCCATAAGTCTTGGATCAATTCACTTTTGATTATTGAGGAGGCTCCCGTTGACTTTAGGATGATAGCTTCTAATTTGTCATTCATCAGATTATAAAGGTATAAAATAGCAACATTAGTTTATGTAGTTGTGATGCGGAGAATAATGCAATAACATTTTTAAGAGTATTATATTTTATCTCTCTTTTTTATTCACTAACGAGCAGCTTGATCTTATCATGTGTCACATTATCATAAGGATCAGTAGCTGAGAGTATCACCTCATAAATGCCAGTTTGTGTAATATAACCTGATAACGAATGTGTTTTTTGATTGTACTTCAGTGAGCTATTTTCGAGCTGACTTATTTTTAAATCTAATTGATTATGATCTATATCTCTAAAGTAGTCTTCAGGAATTGATACTTCAAAATTTTGATTTTTTTTGACTTTAAGATTCTTAATGGGATTGTAGATGTAAGGCTTAAAAACCTTGGCTGTACTGACCCAAAAAATATCCGACTCCTTTATAGTTGAATCTCCTAATTGAAGTTGAGTATAAAATAAATACTTGTTGTCATGACTGACAAATGGTCTTCTGTCCCAGTATTTAGAATTTATCCTAGAGTCTATGATTTCAGGTTTACTCCATTTATTGTTGATGTCCTTATAGCTAATATATAAATCCACTCCAGTATCATCATCAGTGTATCGGCAGAGAAGCAAGTAATCTTCCTCTGGCGAAATAAATATACTTTCCTCATCATTAGTTGAGTTCACTTCAGAGACTGATTCAATGCTATGATAACTCTTGTTTTTTGATTTTGAATAAAATAAGTCAGCTGTGAAGCAATCGTCTTTTCCTTCGCAGTTTCTATTAGAAGAAAAATAAAGCGTTCCATCATACGTCATTGTAGCGTTAGCTTCTCTGCTTTTAGAATTTATATTAGTTTGAATAGGAAGACTGTTATCCCAACCTTTATCAGTCTTGCTGATAATCCAGATGTTTGTCTTATAGTTGATCGTATCAATATCAGCTTGAGCAAATAATATAGATTGTCCATCAGGCGTAAAGTAGGGTAGGTAAGCACACTTGTTTTTTAATGGACTAAAAATCTCAGGCTTAGTCCATACATCATTGACCTTATGGGCATAATGGATATTACCTTTTAGATCATTCTCAGTTAATGTACCGAAGACCACTTCCTGAGAATTATAATTAAACGAAAGGCCATGCTCTAATCTATTCTCCAAGGAAACGATACCGGGAGCGAAAACTTCAGGGATGAGGCCAGGAAGCTCTTGGCCTAAATAATCAGGAATATTGTTTGACTGTTTTGTTTCCTTACAGCTATATATGGATAAAACTATAACAAGAAGCAGTAGACGTCTAATCATGAACTTGTTGCAGTTTTTATTTAAGATTAAAATCAGTAATCTCTTATTTTTTTCTTATTTTTTTCTTCCTTTTTTCTTAGCCATTTCTTGTTGGTTCTTCATGGCCTCTTCTAATTTAGCTTGGAAGCCACCTTTCTTTTTAGGTTTTGCTTTGGCTGCCATCAATTCAGTTCTGATCTTCTCGTCATTGAACACAAACTTTTTAGTAATGACTGTCTGTGCTATGTTGAATAAGTTAGAGAAGAACATGTAGCATGTAAGTCCTGATGCATAAGTATTGAAGAAAAATAAGAACGTAAGCGGCATGAAGTATTGTACATACTTCATAGCAGGATTAGCAGACATATCCATGTGCCTCATATTATAGAATGAGTAGATCACTGTAGAGATCGCCCATAATACTGTAAATAGACTGATGTGAGATCCATAAGCTGGAATCGCAAATGGTAGCCAAGCAATAACATCATAAGAAGAAAGATCTGTAGCCCATAAGAATGATTCCTGTCGGAAAGTGATAGAGGCTGGAAAAAACCTAAATAGGGCATACCATATAGGCATTTGCAATATCATAGGCATGCATCCACCGAGTGGGCTTACGCCATATTCCCGATAGATTTTCATGGTTTCCATCTGCGCTTTCTGTGGTTCGTCTTTGTACTTAAGTTTAAGATCTGCCAGCTCAGGTTTAAGTGCACCCATCTTAGCTTGTGAGTATAGCATCTTGTACATAAGAGGGTACAGGAGCATTTTAAGCATAAATATCATGACAATAATAACGAGACCTTTACTCCCTATATATTTAGATAACCAATTAAATACTGGTCTAATAAGATGCCTGTTGATACTTCCAAAAAATGATCTACCGAAAGGAATAATTTGTTCTAATTCTGGTGCATAACCTTTAAGCTCGCTATACTCATTAGGTCCTATGTACATTTTCATACTGAAGACTTCCTCACCAGATAAGTCTAAAGGTATATCATATTCCGTCTTAATTAATTTCAGATCAGAATCTTCTTTTTCTAAAGCTACAGTCTCAAAAACACCATTTTGAAATGACTTATTGTCTGCAATGATAGATGTATTGAAGAATTGATTTACGTGAGAAACCCATCCGAATTTTTTATTTGGAAGCTCTTCGATATCATCACTTCTACAGTTACAGTAATCAGAGCTTTCATTATTTTCTTTAAAATAAACTGTAGAATAAAATCTTTCAAAATTATCGTTTAATTCAAGTTTGTCAAGATAGTTGTGCCACTGTAATCTTACATTAGGATTGGCACTACTGATGACTTGATTCATATTATTGAATTTAATGTCATAGTCTAACTTGTATCCATCACTTAATGTATAGATCTGAGATATTGTCTGCCCACCACCTAAAGTTGCAGTCATGATTACAGAGTTACCACTGACCTGAGGCTTGAAGTAAAGATCAGCAGTATTGATGTTGCCATATCTTTGTGTAGGAATCAGATACTGAAACTTATTCTTTTTATCCTCCAATAATGAGAGTGGAAGCTTAGTCTGGTCATGTGTGACGCTATCTTCTTTTATTTTATAGAAGTTTTTGATATGAGCATTGGTGATTTTTCCTCCCTTAGTATCAAAGTCAATTTTTAATTTTTCATTTTCTATACTGATTGTCTGTGAGGTACCTATCATTGCAGATGAGAAAGGACCATAACTTGAGTTGAGGTTTTGGAGTCTTACAGAGTCTGGTACCGCCACCGATGAGGCATCTACAGTCTCAGTAGCAACTTGTTCTTTCAGAATTTGGGATTGCTTTATTGAATCTTGAATCTCTTGTTGCTTTTGGTACTCCGCTGCAGAAGGAGCAGTATAGAAGTAGTATATCGCAATGACGACAAAAATGAGGAGAACGCCGATACCTTGATTCTTTTCCATCTAAAGTGTTGATTTTTAATTACTTAAAGTCAATATAGCCTATTAAGCGCTTGCAAAGGTACAATTTTGTGTTATTGAGAGTATTAAGTCAATTTGATTAAATGAAAATCATAAAATAATCGACGAATAAACAATTTTCATTCTTTTCATATTTCCATATGTTTTGTGAATAGGGTGTAGCGAGACATATACGGCTTGTTATATAATCTGAACAGGCTAATAGATCAATTTGATAGAGTTTTTAAGCGTATTTTTGCAATCAATAAATAGTAATATGAAGAATTTTATTTTCCTTTTTAGTCTACTCTCATTTTGTCTAATCACATCATGTGGTGGTGATGAAGAGCCAGAACCAATGATGCTGATCGCAAGTGCAACGATAAGTATAGATGGTGTCAATGAAGAAGTAACAGCTGCTTCCGGCTTTGTAAGTAATTCAGTAGTCAGTTCATTTGATGTAAGATATGTAGATCTAATATTTGAATTAGAAAGCGGAGGTACATTAACTCTGGGTTTGCAAAATATAGAGGACTTGTCTGATGATTTCTGTATTAGAGAAAGAACTTATCAATTTGATGCAGAAGCATCAGACTGTAGTGACATATTTGGAGGTACGATCTGCGAAGAAGGTGATGGAGAGTATTTAAATGCTCAGAGCGAGAGATGGTCAGATTTCTTGCAAGAGGGATCGATAACAGTCACTGGTTGTTCTCAAGAATTTAATGCGATATCAGGGACATTTTCTGGTAACTTAGCTAATTTTCAATCAGATACGATCACTATATCTGGTCAGTTTTCTAATATTGTCATCATCGAGTAATCCATAAGAATTAAACATTTTCCATGCAGAAGGAAATAGAAATTAAACTTGCTCCTGAGCATATAGATGATGAGCGATATCTCACAAGGCAGATAGAAAAAAAAATACGTAACAAATCCTCTAAGCCTTTATACTATAAGATTATTAGAAAATCTATAGATGCTCGTAAAGCTCAGCCCCTTTATGTACTTAAGATAGTTGTGTCATTTAAAGATGATATCGTCACTGATGCGGATGCAGTCACTGTCAACTATAACGTGCAGAAATCAGGTAAGACGGTTATTATTATAGGAGCTGGGCCAGCAGGATATTTTGCTGCTTTAGAGTGCATTGAATTAGGGCTCCGACCTATTGTCTTAGATAGAGGTAAGGATGTCCAAGCTCGGCGCCGAGATCTGAAAGCTATACAACAAGATGGTGTTGTTAATCCGCATAGTAACTACTGCTTTGGCGAAGGTGGTGCTGGTACATACTCCGACGGCAAGTTATATACAAGATCCAAGAAGAGAGGTAAGATCATCAAGGTCCTTAAGGTATTAGTCGATCATGGGGCTCCTGAGGATATTCTTATAGATGCTCATCCTCATATAGGATCTAATAAGCTGCCTAAAATCATAGCTAATATTAGAGCAACAATAGAAAAAAATGGTGGCGAAGTATTATTTGATCATCATGTGACTGACTTACTTCTTAAGGACGGACAATGTCATGGCGTTATTGCAGGCGATAAAGAAATTAAGGGAGACTACTATATCTTAGCTACAGGACATTCAGCTCGTGATATATATCAACTTTTAGGTGATAAGAACATAGACATAGAGGCTAAAGATTTTGCTCTTGGTCTAAGGATAGAGCATCCTCAGGCATTGATAGATGAGATACAGTATGGTCAGAGTCCGCGTCCTATTAATCTGCCAGCCTCCTCATATTCTTTAGTATCGCAAGTAGAGGGTACTGGCGTATTCTCTTTTTGTATGTGTCCTGGGGGGCTTATAGTACCAGCCTCGACAGCTCCAGGCGAGATTGTCGTTAATGGTATGAGCCTATCAAGAAGAGATTCTCCATATGCCAATTCTGGTATAGTCACCTCTGTTTCTGTTTCTGAGTTAGAGGAGTATGGTTACAGCGGTCCTTTTGCTACAATGGATTTTCAGAGAGATGTAGAACTACATTTATTTGATCATGGAGATGGAAGTCAGAAAGCACCAGCTCAGAATTTAGTAGATTTTGTCAATGCTAAAGATATGCTTGCACTCAATGACACTTCCTATATACCAGGATTACTTAGATCACCACTTCATGAGTTACTTCCAGAATTTATTTATCATCGTCTACAGCAGGGACTCTTATCATTTGCATTAAAACTTAAAGGATACTTTACCGATAAAGCTAATGTTGTGGGTTTAGAAAGTAGAACCAGTGCTCCTATACGTATACCACGTGATCGCAGCACATGTGCACATAGTCAAATAAGTAATCTCTTTCCTTGTGGAGAAGGTGCTGGCTATGCTGGAGGTATCTTATCTGCGGCCATGGATGGGCAGAGAGTGGCTAAGGCAATACATAGTCTTGGTTGATATGCATTTATAAAATTTATTTAATCTGCATAGCAATATGTGCTGACGGTTATTCCACATAATCCGAGTAGGAGATTAGTATAAAAATCAGTTTATTTGCTCCATAATTAACCTTTAATCTGATAAAGGACTTATAATCAATCTGATATGAAAAATGCCATAGATCTTATAGGCAGAATAATTATAGGCTTGTTCTTCTTTTATGAAGCTTTTGATACAATGGTTTTCTTTGATGTGACAAGGGATACATTGACATCTTATGGAATTACTTTTGCCCAAGATTGGCTAATTGTGGGATCTATTATATTGCTACTCATAGGAGGAGCTATGGTCATTATAGGTTACTATGCTAATGTTGGCGCATTTTTGCTTTTCATTTACTGGTTTATATTTACGGTAGTTGTCTACTCTTTTTGGGACGACCCTGCTGATGTCAAGTCTATACATATTAAAGCATTTATGAGAAATATGGCCTTATGTGGTGGACTTCTGGTCATCGTCGCTAATGGGGCAAGGGACTGGAGTGTGAAGAGAATTTTTCATGTTATGCGTCTGCCCAAATAATTTATCTATGACTAAGTATGATTGGCTTCTCTTTGATCTTGATAATACAATATTAGATTTCTCTGAGAGTTCTCGATTAGCTTTCGCAAAAGTCTACAGTCATCTTAATACGGCCAAAGAATTGAAAGATGTATATACTCTTTACAAGGGTATCAATCATTCTATATGGCAAGAAAGAGAAGCAGGACGTATATCACATACAGAATTAAAAACTAAACGATGGAAGTTGCTGTGTGATGAACTCAACTGTATTGCTGATGCAGAAAATCTTAATAATTTATATTTTGAAGAAATAAAAGTCAATGCCACTTTTGTAGAGGGAGCTCACGAGCTTTTAGACCACTTACAGGGGAAGTATAAAATGATTATTATAACTAATGGGCTTTCTGAGGTCCAGTGGTCTCGAATCGAAGACAAGAACCTCAAGCAGTATTTTGATCATATCGTTATATCAGACGAAATAGGTGTTGCTAAACCAGCCACTGAATTTTTTGATCACTGTGCACAACTCATCGGACATCCTTCTAAAGATAAAGTCCTTGTGATAGGAGATACTCCTATGTCAGATATTAAAGGTGGCAATAATTATGGCTACGATACGTGCTGGTATAATCATAATAATATCGAGGATGATGGTCAAGTAGCGACATATAATATTTCGCATATGAAAGACCTTATTCCAATTTTGTAGTTGCTAATAATTGGATCTAAAGCTTCAGTGTAGGGCACTAAGATTACTTATTCCGAGTCAATCCTATTAAGAGATCCTCCGCAAAATTTACAGAAAATGGCATCTTGGGCATGTCCTTCTTTAAGACAGAATGAACATACTTGAGACGTCATGATTTTAGCCCTTTTTTGTTTGTATCCTTTTGTGAATTCCGATGTAACAATACCAGTAGGTACAGCTATCACAGCATAACCTAAGATCATAATTATAGAAGCTAAAAATTGCCCAAATGCAGACTGAGGAGAGATGTCACCGTAACCTACGGTGGTCAGGGTGACTACAGCCCAGTAGACACTCTTAGGTATACTACTGAAACCAGGATTACCAAATGTTCCCTCTACCAAGTACATAATACTCCCAAATATTGTAACCATGATAAGAATGAAAAATAGGAAGACCATAATTTTATTAGCTGACTCTTTAAGTGCTTTAATTATGATTTGTCCTTCAATCATGAAGTGCCCAAGTTTAAATATCCTAAATACTCTCAGCAATCTCAATGATCTTATGATCATAAAACTCTGTGCTCCTGGCAATAAAAAAGAAATATAAGTTGGAATTATAGAAAGTAAATCGACTATGCCGTAGAAGGATGTCGCATATTTCTTGGGGGAGTGTACCGTATATAAACGAATGACATACTCCAATGTAAAGAAGACCGTAAACAACCACTCAAGTACAATAAATAACAATTTATATTTCTCACTAAATTGTGGTACTGTCTCAAGCATAACTACGATAACACTGCTCAATATAAAAAGCAATAGTATCACGTCGAAAGCTTTCCCCTTAGGTGTATCAGCTTCAAAAATGATCTCGTAGAGTCTCTCTCTGAATGGAGAGAACTGTTTCTCTTTGTTATTTGACTTAAGTGGAGACATTGTGTCGCAAAAATATAGAATGCATTATTATATTTTTTTCAAAAAAAGAAAACTATACATTAACCAGATTCATGGGATTAAAAGAGATATCTATCGGTTTTTAGAATGGCCCCCTTAACTTTGCATCTTTATTACAGCTAAGTATAGTTTTCTATTATAAATATATATGGATTCAGGTAGTTGCTTCTTTGGTAATCCAAAAGTAGTAAACACAATCTACATTATTACAAAGAAATCTGAAAAAATTACATATTTATTTTTGCAAATACATGATTTACATGCATTTATGTATGTGTAATTTGTTTAATATGTATGGTTGTCTGAATGTTTATATTCCTGATTATAAGATGATTATGAGTTAAAAAAACATTACCTGACAAACATCAAGTTATCCTCAGTCGATAGTGATTCTTCGTATCTATAATCATCGATATCGAATCCTTTGAGACCATCAACTTTTAGAATTCTGTTTTGAACTATATATCTGGCCATTATTCCTCGGGCCTTTTTTGCATTGAATGAGATGAACTTAAGCTCGTCACCCTTATATTCTCTAAAGTCCACATTGATGATTTGTGCTTTTAGTTGATCTTTTTTTATGGATTTGAAGTATTCGTTTGATGCCAGATTTACGAGTATCTCACTGTTTACTTTCTTCAAATCTTTATTGATTTGTTTAGTGATGTCACCATCCCAGAATTCATATAAGTTTTTGCCTGATTGATTTTTGAGCTTTGTACCCATTTCTAAACGATAAGGTTGCATCTTATCTAATGGCCTAAGAAGACCGTATAATCCTGATAGAATCCTTATGTGATCATTTGCAAAATCTATATCTTTTTGAGTTAGACTTTTGGCGTCAAAACCTACATATACGTCGCCTACGAATGCAGATATGGCAGCCTTACTATTGTTAGGGGTATATCTCGAGGAGAAGTTTTGATATCGATCATAGTTCTCTGTAGCAAGCTTCTCTGATATATGCATGAGTGAACGTAAGTCATCTATATTTTTCTCTTTTAGTATGGATACTAAGTCAGCAGATTTTTTTCTAAATGTAGGAGTTGCAGTGGCTTCAAATCCCTCATTTTCGTAATCTAAACTTTTAGCAGGCGATAAGACAGCAATCATTTTGTAAGCTTTTTGTTAAGGTATAAATTGTAAGAATTTAACTGATTGTAACTCAATATAGTTTAATCAAAGTATTTGCTTTGATTAAGATCAGATATAGGCATTAAAAAAAGCCTCTGCTATTGAGCAAAGGCTTTCTATATATTTCTATTTAAGTCTTATGATTACTTTCCTCCGCCCATGTTAAGCATGCTTGGCTCAGTAGTAGGTACTGACTCTTCTTCTTCAGCTTTAAGGACTTCACCTAATACCTTAAGTACAATAGGTTCTGTCGTTTCGTTAGTAGTAATCTTTACTGTCTTATTGATTTTACCTAGTCTGTTAGTTGCATATCTGATTTCTATCTCTCCAGACTCGCCTGGTAGGATAGGCTCTTTTGGCCAGATAGGAACAGTACATCCACAAGATCCTTTACAGTTCTTGATGATAAGAGGCTCATCTCCTGTGTTAGTAAATGCAATCGTTCTAAGTGGCTCACTGTGTTGCTTGATAACACCATATTGTACTTCTTTAGTATCAAAATGCATTATTGGTCCACCTTCATTACTTACTTCTTCTTTAGCTGTATCAGGGTGTGCAATGGCAGTTGGCGTAATTTGACCTATTAATACGCTGAAGCTGAATGCACAAACGATGACGAGTAGTATATTTTTAAACATAATTTTGAAATTTAATTTTAATCCACAATTGTTACACAAAGCTAATATTATTCAAATCAATATGAAACTAATAAATGCTTAATGAGACGTTAATTCTTTAGTAATTATATTTCCACAATGTCTATTTATATGCAAACATTAATCCATAGTCATGGAAAATAGTTCTAATTTTACGTTTTTTGAAAGAACCTAATCGTGCATATATGCTTCAATACCCTAAGTTAAAAGAGAATTCTTCTTCTGATGACAAAGCTGCAAATTATAAAAATAGGGTTCTCAATGACTTCTGGATTTCTGCTGTAAGTAGAGAAGCAAGTATCTTAGGTAGAAAAGAAGTCCTCAATGGCAAAGCCAAATTTGGCATTTTAGGGGATGGAAAAGAAGTACCACAGGTGGCTTTGGCTCATTTCTTTGAGAAAGGCGATTTTAGATCAGGTTATTACAGAGATCAGACGTGGATGATGGCCTTAGGTATATGCGATTTACAACAGTATTTTGCTCAGCTCTATGCAGACCCCGCTAATGACCCTTTTAGCAGCGGCCGCCAGATGAATAATCACTTTGCCACAGCACTTATAGATGAAGATGATAACTGGCTTCGTCATACTGACAGATATAATATAAGCGCCGATATATCCTCTACAGGAGGCCAGATGGCCAGAGCATTGGGATTGGCCTTTGCTTCTACAAAATATAGAAACATTAAGGACCTTGATCCTGATAATAACTTTTCTAATAATGGTCGAGAGATCGTCTGGTGCTCTATAGGAGATGCAAGTACCTCTGAAGGTATATTCTGGGAGGCTCTTAATGCAGCTTCTGTTGTTAAGCTTCCGCTTGTCGTGTTGGTGTGGGATGATGGATATGGTATATCAGTGCCTGTATCCCGACAGACAACTAAAGGGAGTATATCAGACGCAGCAGAAGGATTTAAAGTAGACGATAATGGCGATGGTATTTTAATATACAAAGTGAAGGCGTGGGACTATGCAGGACTAATTAATGTATTTGATAAGGTCTCTAAAGAAACACGAGAACAGCATACTACGGTATTGATACATATAGAAGAATGTACACAGCCTCAGGGGCATTCTACTTCTGGTTCTCATGAGAGATATAAGTCTAAGAAGAGATTAGCATGGGAAGAAGAATATGACGGTCTCAAGAAAATGGGAGAATGGATCGTAGAATCTGGAATTGCCGATCAAGATCAGGTCGATAAAATATTAGAAGACTCTAAAGTATTCGTAAAGGAAGAAGCCAAAAAGGCATGGAGTAATTATCAAGCTCCTGTAAAGCAGAAAAAAGCCCTACTTGGTACGCTTCACAAAGAAATATCAGATAGCAGTTACAGTTATCTTAAGGAAGAACTTAATAGCACAGTCTATCCTACGTACGGCGAGATTGTCGCTAATGCAAAGAAGTTGCAGCATCACCTACTGAATGATGGTAAAGAAATTCCAGAGGCCCTAAGAGTATTCATTGAAGAAGCCCATCACCATGGAGAGGAGGTATATAGAAATAATTTATACAGTCACTCTTCTAAGTCTGCACTTAATGTTCCTGTAGTGGCACCCGTTTTTTCAGAAAATTCTGAAAGTATAAATGGCTACACACTTATCAATAAGTTTTTTGATATCATATTTGAAAAACATCCTAATACTGTCGCTTTTGGAGAGGATGTAGGTAACATCGGAGGGGTTAATCAGGGCTTTGCAGGATTACAGGATAAATATGGTAAGGAGAGAGTCTTTGACTCCGGTATCAGGGAGTGGAGTATAATCGGAGGTGCAATAGGTCTTGCCATGAGGGGCATCCGTCCTATAGCAGAGATACAATATCTCGACTATCTGATCTATGCAATGTCACCGTTAAGTGATGACTTATCTACACTTAGATATAGGTCTAACGGATTGCAGATGGCTCCCGCTATCATAAGAACAAGAGGGCATAGATTAGAGGGTATATGGCATGCTGGGTCTCCACTTGGTATGATGATTAATAGTCTTCGAGGCATGTATATATGTGTGCCACGTAATTTCACTCAAGCTGCAGGAATGTATAACACCTTGTTGCAATCCAGTGATCCAGGTATAGTCATCGAAGTCTTAAATGGTTATAGAATTAAGGAAGCACTGCCTGATAACTTAGGAGAATACACAGTGCCTCTCGGTGTACCAGAAATATTAA
>CAZBXL010000009.1:46898-49468 GCA_964495785.1 uncultured Saprospiraceae bacterium
AAGCCACAAGTAGGAGATATCGTGGATGCCATATTAGAAGTTATAGCAGAATAATGAGAAAGTCAAAAGGCAATAATCATAAATCACCTACTCATCATCAGGATAGGGGTAGAAATTTTCCCGAAGTATATTTGCACTTTTCAACTGCAGACAATAGTCATGCGTAAATCTTAATAGTGCATAAGATCCTTATCATCATACCTACTTATAATGAGATAGAAAATATAGCTTCTATCATTAATGCGGTATTGGAGATATCCCAGCAGTATCATATCCTTATTGTAGATGATAATTCTCCTGATGGTACAGCCGATGTCGTTAAGTCAATGATGAAAGAATATGGTTCCAGATTAGATAATATAGAGCGAGAAGGAAAGTTGGGCTTAGGTACTGCCTACATAAGAGGCTTCCAATATGCACTGGAGCATGACTTCGATTATATTATGGAAATGGATGCTGACTTCAGTCATAATCCTCAATCTATAGATGCCATATATAAAGCTTGTCAAGCTGATGGCGTCGGTATGGCTGTAGGTAGCAGATATGTCAAGGGTGGGGGATTTGTCAACTGGAGTAAGTATAGGCTCTTCTTGTCCTATGGCGCATCTATATATACACGTCTTATAACTGGCATGACGGTCAGAGATGCGACAGCAGGATTCGTTATGTATAAAAGAGAAGTCTTAGCAAAGATGGATCTCAGCAAAATTGAATTTATAGGCTATGCCTTCCAAATAGAAATGAAATACTACTGCCACTCACTCGGCTACAAGATAGCTGAAGTTCCTATTACATTCGTGGATAGAGAACTAGGCACTTCTAAGATGGACTCTTCCATAATCAAAGAAGCTGTCTGGGGTGTGATCAAGATGCGGTTCCGAGATTATAGTAGTTAGTTTTTTTTCGGCACTTTCTTTCGTTCTAAATATATAATGTAAGACTTCTCATATTTACTCAAAAAATAAAATACACATATTTCGTATTTTAGAAGTTCTTAGAAATCTCTTTTTACATCAATCAGATTTTTAAAGCTAACCTCTTATGAAAAATATTGTCAGTTTTCTAATATGTATTTCATTTTCATTCCATTCGAACGGTCAGGTTGCAGGATTTAATTATATCCCATTAGAGTTCGAAACCCTTGAGCCAGAGTGGATACATGATATCTATGACAGCACGATCATAGGTCATGTGATAGATGAGAACCCCATCGTTGAGTTTGACGGATATTCTCATGTAGTACGAAGTCAATATACTAATCCTCGGTATATAGTGAGAGATGATGCCGTGTATTTAGTGTCAAGGTTTCAGTATAATAATGATATAGGTGGAGCTATTGTAGAAAAAATAGACTTGGCTACAGGTCAGCCAGAATGGAAGACTGTTTTTGATCTTAGGACGCAAGATATAAGAGAGTATGCACTAAATATAGAGATAAAGGATAATCGCCTCGTATTATATTGCATTTACCTTAATGAAGACAACGGGCACTTAGCAACAATGATCGGTAATGGATTAGGGTTTCTGAGTAGGAAAGAATATGATGTTGATACTGGCTTATTAGTGCAGCAGACTACTCCTGATACAACAGCGAATGATATAGTCTTACTAAGAAGTCCTTTGTATGATTCAGAGCTTCATTTCTTGAGCGATACAAGCATTCAAGTCATTAGACTTGGGCGAAAGTTTGAGTCAGGATCCTTTTTGGTTATTGATACCATGGATATGGATGGAGTAAGATTAACACCCACATATACATTATCACATGAGTTGTATTTGGATTGGGAGGATGTCTATGGTATTAGGGCTAATTTGTTTGAGAAAGACACCTTCACTGGTGAGATATATAGTATTGACTATTTTAAACCAAACTCTCAAGGACCTGAGGCGAGGACAAGTCAGCTGCTGAGATATAGCAAATATCATGGCAGGGAGATTGTCCCTTTTGAATATAGCAATTATGATAATGTAGTAGCAATAAATATAAGGCAGGTCACAGAGACACATCTTATCATGGATGTCCATAAGGAAGACAACATGGGGTCAGATTTTCTATTTGTAGATAAGGTGACTGGAGCGATAGATAGAACGATATCTTATGCTAAGCAATTGGCAGATGGTTTTGATCTCTTCCTATACGAAGATGAAGTCATGGTTATGAACTTCAGTAAAATTGGCACCTATTATTATATGGACATCTATAAGAGTGTAGGATCGGAGATGCAATTGCTTAAGAGCTTTAAGTTAGGTTTTCCTGATTATATAATTAGAGGTAGTTCATTGCATATGTTGGATGATGGAGATTTTTTAGTAGAGTTTCAGTATCAGGGGCGTCAGAACGGTCTTCCAAGAGGAGCTTTCTCAGGTATAATGCGTATTACATCTGAACAGTTAGGATTAACGACTTCCACAAAAGAGGTCACTGATATAACTGTCTCTCCATTTAGGATCTATCCTAACCCCGCATCAGATGAATTGTATATAAATTCTAATGAAATAGAACCCTACAGTGTCATCATATATGATGTGATGGGGAGAAAGCAGATGTCAAGCAATGATCATCTAAGTAA
>CAZBXL010000009.1:49568-74901 GCA_964495785.1 uncultured Saprospiraceae bacterium
TTTTGAATCTAAGCAAATCTCCAATCCAGGGATATTTAAGTTAGCTGGTTCTACGGCTCCGTAATCGCATCCGTATCCTGCAGACTTACAAGATGCTAATGATAAAGAAATTAGAACGATGGCTGCTGCTGCAATTTTGATGGGTGTGATTTTCATGGTATTCTATTTTAAATGTGATTGATTATTGAATGTATAAACAGACCTGAACGGCAGTTTAGTATCATGCATATCCATGTTTCTGTAGATATTAACCAATTCTTGAGATGTAATTAATACACATTATATATTTTTATAATATATTTATACTTGATCTACTGACACTTATTTGGTAAAGTAGATGTAAGTAACCTACCTGAGATCATATTACATTGATAATTAGACGACTATATAAGTATATTATGCTATATGTGTAAGTGATACGCTTACAACATTTTACGTATTTAATTTTTTTTGCATTTATTTGTGAAATAATATGGAGTAAAGTGGGAAAAAGTGGATAAGTGGTGTACATTTGAGTCGTCGACCAATAGATAAGAAATGATATGTACCAGTTAACTGGCGAATACGAATGCAAGATTGATGCGAAAGGTCGCATTAAGTTACCTGCTAATCTGATACGCCAGATAAGTACAGAAGGTGCATATGATTTTATGGTCAACCGGGGTTTTGAGAATCATTTGATGCTCTATCCTCGTGATGTTTGGGAAAGAAAGACGAAAGAATTAAATCAACTCAACATCTACATTAAAAAGAACAGAGAAGCTGTAAGGTATTTTTATAGAGGTGCTACAAGTCTTACGACAGATGCATCGGACAGAATATTATTACCCAAAAGTCTAATTGAATACGCAGGTATCAAAAAAGAGACAGTGCTTTTCGCTTATCAAGAACAAGTTGAAATCTGGTCAAAAGAGGCATATGAGAATATGATCGGGCAGGAGCCTGATAATTTTTCGAGTTTAGCTGAGGAAGTTTTCGGCGGAGGTACACATGGGTCAGACCATGAGTGAGTATCATCAGCCTGTATTACTTAAGGAGACCATTGATGCTCTTGTTAGAAAGAATGACGGTATATATATAGACGTCACCTACGGAGGTGGCGGACATTCGAGAGAAATACTAAAAAATTTAGATGCCAATGGGCATTTGATAGTCTTTGATCAGGATGGCGAAGCTGAAGAAAATATTATAGATGATCCCAGAATGACTTTCATTAAGTCAAATTTCAGGTATATCTATAAGTTTTGGAAGTGGCTGGACATTGATAAGGTAGACGGAGTATTTGCTGACTTAGGGGTATCATCACATCAGTTTGATACGGACTATAGAGGTTTTTCATATCGTTTTGATGCAGAACTAGACATGCGGATGAATGAGGATATGAACCTTACGGCAAAAGATATTTTGTCTACGTATACAGTGGATCAGTTGCAGAATGTATTCTCTCGTTACGGCGAGATAAGAAATTCTAAGACGCTTGCTAAAGAGATTGTTGACAATAGAAATAAGGGTTTATACATTATTTCGACTAAGGATTTGAATTTAATTCTTGATAGACTCAGAATAGGGAACTACAACAAATATTTTGCTCAAGTATATCAAGCATTAAGGATGGAGGTGAATGATGAGATGAGGGCATTAGAGGAAATGCTCAACGGCAGTCTGCGTATTTTGAAACCTGCAGGTAGACTGGTTGTCATCAGTTATCATTCGTTGGAAGATCGTATAGTTAAGAGATTTGTCAAATCAGGTAATGCAGATGGAACTGTAGAACGTGATGATTATGGACGATCAATTGCTAAAATGAAAGTGGGCTCTAAAATTATAGAGCCTACACAAGAAGAACAGCGTGTCAATGCACGCTCGAGAAGTGCAAAGATGCGCATCGGTATAAAGATAGAATAAGAAAAGTTAATGAGAAACGCTACGAAACATATTGGATTTATTTTATTGCTCTCACTGTTGGCGATAGTTTACATCGCTAATACCCACCGTGCTGAGCGTAAATTAAGGAAGATTAATAAGTTGCAGAAAAGTGTAGATGATGCGAAGTCTCGATACCAGAAGGTTAAGAGTGATAATACGTATAATAGTACGGAGTCACAATTATTTGAGAGGTTAGGAGAAGAGGGGATGAAGATAAATTCTAAGTCTTCAGTAGTTATTAATTCTTCGCAATAGTGATGAGTTATTATGGATAGAAAAGCAGAATTACTTGTACGGGTCTACTTTGTGTTCTTTGTATTCGTATTGTTTGCTGCGATAATATTTGGTCAGGTTATAAAGATAGCTGTGGTCGAGGGTGACAAGTGGAAAAGCCAAGGCGGAAAGAATATTAAATGGATAGAGTTAGAAGGAGAACGAGGTAATATCTATAGCTGTAATGGTGATTTGTTATCTACTTCCATTCCTCAGTTTGACATATATGTGGATTTGATTACTCCTACTGATAAGTGTTTTAATACCAATATTAAAATGCTCTCGCAGGAGCTCAGTCAGCATTTCGGTAAAACGTCATCTCAGTGGAAAACTGAATTAGTCAATAAGCGACATGAAGGTAAAACAACCAGAAATTCTGGTGCAGGTTACTATCCTTTATTGAAGAATGTATCTAAAGAGGAGCTTGATCTCCTTAAGTCATTCCCCATGTTTAGCTTAGGTAGATATAAGGGTGGACTACAGTATGTGAGGCGTAATACAAGAGAAAAGCCTTTTAAGAATCTATGTTCCAGAACTATCGGATTAGATAGAAAAAATGCAGATAACGTGGGTCTCGAAAGTACTTACGACAAGTTGCTTACGGGAGATGTAGAAAGAAGATTAATGCGAAGATTTCCTGGAGATATATGGTTGCCATTGTATGATCCAGAAGAAATAGGAAGGCATGTAGGAGCGGATATTGTCACGACTTTGGATATGCGATATCAAGATATATTGCATAGAGAGTTAGAGGCGACGCTGATCAAAGAATCTGCCAAGGCAGGAACGGCTATTCTTATGGAAGTAAATACTGGAGCTATTAAAGCGATGGTCAATCTCGGTGAGAATGGATCAGGCGGATATTCTGAAGATTGGAATTATGCAATAGCGTCTTCTACTGAGCCAGGTTCTACTTTTAAGTTGATGTCAGCTTTAGTGATGTTAGATGATGACAAGGTAGGTCTTAATTCGGAAGTTTTCCTTAATGGGGGGCGAATGAAGTTCTACGATAAGACGATGTATGACTCTGATATGCACGGTATAAGTACAGCGACTTTTAAGGAAGTTTTTGAGAGATCATCTAATGTAGGAATGGCAAGCTTGGCATTTAAGAATTATGGTAAGAAGTCTGAGTATGTAAATTTTTATAAAGGCTTAGAAAGATTAGGTGTCACTCAGAAGACGGGAATTGAAATAGCTGGTGAGCCAGAACCATATATAAAGAACCCTTTGAAGAAAGGAAGTGCTTGGTCGGGATTAAGTGTTCCATGGATGGCTCATGGATATGAGTTAAAAATGACACCATTACAGATACTCAATGTGTATAATACAGTAGCTAATGATGGTGTGATGTTAAAGCCACATTTGACAAAAGAAATAAGACGTGAGGGTAAAATTTTGACGAAAGTCAGTCCTCAGATATTAAATAAAAGCATAGCAAGTCCAAGAGCGATTAAAGATGCTCAGGAGCTGTTAGCAAGTGTAGCCGAAAGAGGCACAGCACGAAAATTGAAAATAGATAATGTAAGTTTCGCTGGGAAGACAGGTACGACAGTGATTAACTATTGGAAGGGAAATGATAAGAAGGAATACAATGCTTCTTTTGCAGGATATTTTCCAGCTGTGAATCCTAAGTACAGTATGATAGTCGTCGTATATGAACCTAAAGGAAAGTTTTACGGAGCCGAAGTTGCAGGAAAAGTATTTGCCAGAGTGGTAGAGCGGATATCAGGAATGAGTTCTTATCTTAATGATGCCAGGGAGGTAAAAGAGCATGATATAGCTGTAGAAAGTCAAACAGGTTATAGTGCTGATTTTAAGAGAATACTCGATTACATCGGAATGGATTATGGTGATAAATCATCATCAAGATGGGTTCAGATGGATGAGCGAAATGATGAAGTAATTATAGAGAAGAAAGCGATTACTAAGAACAAGGTGCCTGATCTAAGAGGAATGGGATTAAGAGATGCGACGTATGTGATCGAGAGTCTTGGGATGGTAGCCGAAGCAGAGGGAGTAGGGCAAGTCTATAAGCAGTCCGTTACGCCTGGAGCTTCTATAAAAGATCAGAAGATTAAAATTTATTTGAATTAGAATAAACATAGTTATCAAAAGTGATAATGGTATAAATTGAAAAAATTAAAAGACATACTTCATTCCGTACTTGTCAAAAATCGTAGCGTAAGTTACGATGGACATGTTGCTGGGATAGCGATAGATTCTCGGAAGGTGATGTCTGGTTATATGTTTATTGCTTATAAGGGTGTCCATCAAGATGGTCATCAGTATATAGCTAAAGCAATAGAAGCCGGATGTACTCATGTAGTTATCGAGGACGAAAGCTATATGAGTGAAGGTGATGTAACTTACTATTTAGTAGATGATGCAAGAATGGCGGCAAGCAGAATTGCAGCTAATTTTTATAATCATCCATCTAAGAAATTAAAAGTAATCGGTATCACTGGAACCAATGGTAAGACAACGGTGGCAAGTATGCTCTATGAAATGTTGAGAAACTTAGATGTCAATGCAGGTCTTGTGTCTACGATAGATATCAAGTATGCTGATAAGGTCATCAATGCAGTCCTTACGACACCAGATTCTTTGAGTCTACAAGAGTTGTTCAGTGATATGCTTGAGACTGGTGTCACACATGTAGTCATGGAAGTAAGTTCACACTCATTGCATCAGGGCAGAGTAGCAGATATTGATTATGATCTCGCGGTATTTACGAATATTACACATGACCATCTTGATTATCATGGCACATTCTCTGAATATATAAAAGCTAAGAAATTGCTTTTTGATAATCTCACTGAAGGTTCTGCTTGCTTGATTAATCTTGATGATAAGAACGGTGAAGTGATGGCTCAGAATTCTAAAGGAGATAAGTATTCATATGCTCTTAAGAGGCCTGCTAAGTTCAAAGCTAAAGTGATCTCTAACGAGATAAGTGGATTGCATCTGGATATTAATACAAGAGACGTTTTCTTAAGAATGATAGGAAGGTTTAATGCATACAATGCTTTAGCAGTCTACGGAAGTGCAGTGATTTTGGGTTTTGATCCAGATGAAGTATTTAGAGTCATGAGTAATCTAAAGAGTGCAGAAGGGAGAATGGACTTTATACAAAGTCAGGAAGCGGCTTACACTGCAGTTGTAGATTATGCTCATACGCCAGATGCCTTAGAGAAAGTTTTAGTTACTCTGGCAGATGTAAAAAGAAGCAACGCAAAGATCATAACGGTGGTCGGTGCAGGAGGAAATAGAGATAAAGCTAAGCGACCAGAAATGGCGAGAGTAGCATATGAGAAAAGTGATCTCATATTATTGACTTCAGATAATCCAAGGGATGAAAATCCAGAAGATATTCTCAATGATATGATCAACGGATTAAGTGAGGAACAAAAGAAGAAAGTTATAAAAATTACAGATAGAAAAGAGGCTATAAAGATGGCTTCTATTATGGCCAAGCCAGATGATATAATTCTCATCGCTGGCAAGGGACATGAAAAGTATCAAGAAATCAAAGGAGAAAAATTTCCATTTGATGATAAGAAGATTATAAGTGCTTTAATGCACTGAAAGATATATAAGAGTAGGTTCTATTATCATTCTCAGGTTGGTTTTAACAGTTGCAGTAGGGTCATTCGAATAAAGATTTGAATTCCTACTGTACACTGTTATTTTTTAAAAAAAATCATGCTGTATTATTTATTCGAGTTTTTAGAAAATCAAGGTTTTGCAGGAGCAAGCCTCTTTCAATATATAAGTTTTAGATCTGGTTTAGCCATTATCTTATCGCTTTTGATAAGCTTACTTTTTGGTAACAAGATCATAAGTTCTTTGAAAAAACTGCAAATAGGAGAGACCGTCAGAGATCTCGGTTTGTCAGGTCAGATAGAAAAAGAAGGTACACCTACTATGGGTGGCTTACTTATATTAGTGGCAATTATCATACCGACTTTATTACTTTCAGATTTATCTAATGTCTATTCTCAGCTGATGATTTTGACATCAGTCTGGTTATGCCTTATTGGTTTCGTAGATGATTACATTAAGGTATTCAAGAAAGATAAAAAAGGTCTTCACGGACGATTTAAAATTTTTGGTCAAGTTGTTTTAGGGCTCATCGTTGGTCTGGTAATGTTGTTACATCATGATGTTGTTGTAAGAGTTCCAGTGGAAGTGGCACAGTCACAAAATTGGGAAATAACAACCGTTATAGATCAGAAAATAGAGCAATGGAATCGAGAGCCTCAGAATGTCAAGATGGCTTATGCCAGAGCACCGATAACTAATCTTCCATTTATAAAAAATAACGAATTAGATTATTCTGTTTTCGTCGGAGGACATAAGATTCTATTAGGAATATTTTATGTGTTATTGATCATATTTATCATCACGGCTGTCTCTAATGGGGCTAACCTCACGGATGGATTAGATGGATTATTGACGGGAGTATCAGCTATCATTGGTGCCGCTTTAGGCATTCTCGCTTATGTATCAAGTAATGTAATAATAGCCGATTACCTTAATATAATCTATATACCACACACAGAAGAGTTAGTAATTTTTGCTGCGTGCTTCTTGGGTGCTTGTATCGGATTCCTCTGGTATAATTCGCATCCGGCATCTATATTCATGGGAGACTCCGGTAGTCTTATGATCGGAGGTATTATTGCTGTTTTTGCAATACTTATTAGAAAAGAATTATTGATTCCTATCATGTGTGGAGTGATTCTCATGGAGACACTCTCAGTAACTATGCAAGTCTCATATTTTAAATACACTAAGAGAAAATATGGTGAAGGTAGACGGATTTTTTTAATGTCCCCCTTACACCATCATTATCAGAAAAAAGGAATTCATGAGACTAAGATAGTTGTTCGATTTTGGATTGTGTCTATACTACTTGCAGTGCTAACCATCATCACACTTAAAGTAAGGTAAGGTGCAGGCGGTTAGTGTATTAGGAGGAGGAGAGAGTGGAGTAGGTGCTGCATTGTTAGCACAATTAAAAGGATATAAAGTTTTTGTTTCTGATTACGGTTCTATATCAGATAAGTATAAATCAGAATTAATAAAGAATAAAATTCCCTTTGAAGAAAGGGGACATAGTTTTGAAAAAATAGTTGAGTCAGACTTGGTCATTAAGAGTCCAGGTATTCCAGATGATTCAGCATTGATTAAGAAATTAATCGCTGCTGGACTGAGGCCAGTTTCTGAAATTGAATTCGCCTCACAGTTCTATGACGGTCAAGTTATCTCAGTTACCGGTAGCAACGGGAAGTCTACGACGGTGAGTCTGATCTTTCATCTGATGCATACTGCAGGATTATCTGTAGGCTTGGGTGGTAATATAGGCTATGCTTTTTCGAGGCTATTAATTGAAGATATAGGTTATGATTATATCGTCTTGGAGTTGAGCAGTTTTCAATTAGATAATGTTTATGACTTCCGTACAGATATCGGAGTGCTATTAAATATAACTGCTGATCACTTAGATCGATATGAAAATGATATAAATAAGTATGCAGCAGCAAAATGGAGATTGATAGAGAGAGTAAGAGATGGAGGTGTTATTCTCTTAAATAAAGAAGATGTTTTAACTCAAAGGTTGTTAGCGGAGAATCCTACTAAGGAACAATTAATACAGATATCAGCTAAGAATCCAGTTCAGTCATTAACAAAGGTTAATGGTGATTTTTTTGAAATAAATCTATTAGGCAAGCATAACTTGTTCAATGCAGCCGTCGCCAAAGAAGTAGCGGTAATATTGGGTATTCCAGAAGGTAATATTCAAAAAGGCTTACTTAGTTTTAATGCATTAGAACATAGGTTAGAGAAAGTGGCTGTGATAGAAAGCGTGACATATATCAATGATAGCAAGGCAACTAATGTAGATGCTGTTATGTATGCTTTGTCTGCTGTCGAAATGCCTATCATATGGATAGCTGGCGGAACAGATAAGGGCAATGATTATACAGAATTAGTGAGCCTTGTTGAGGGTCGTGTAAAGATTCTTGTATGTCTTGGACTCGATTGCGAAAAATTGAAAGCGTCATTTGATAAAGTGATTCCAGAGATATTAGAAACACGATCAATGAGTGAAGCAGTCAAGATAGCGAAGGAGAAAAGTGATAAAGGTGATGTGGTTTTGTTGTCTCCAGCTTGTGCAAGTTTTGATTTATTTGATAATTATGTTCATAGAGGTAGCGAATTTAAAAAAGAGGTATTCAAAATAGAAAGTGGTATTTTTTAATAACATATACGATAAGTTAAGAGGAGATAAAGTCATCTGGTTTTCAGTGATTTTATTATGTATATGCTCCTTGTTAGCAGTCTATAGTGCTGTAGGTCAAGAGGCGTATGCTAAGAGGGGAGGTAATACAGAATACTATCTGATTAAGCAATTTGTTCTATTGAGTGTAGGATTAGCGTTCATGTATTTTTCTTACAGATTTAATTATATGTCCTACTCTAAGATAGCGCCACTTTTGCTTTTGGTATCGATACCTATGCTGATGTTTACTTTAGGTTTTGGTACAGATTTAAATGATGCGAAGAGATGGATAAAAATTCCAATAATTAATCAATCATTTCAGACGTCAGATTTTGCTAAGTTGGCTTTGATCATTTTTATTTCGAGATCTATAGCTAAGAAGCAAGATGTTATAAAGGATTTTAAAAGTGCATTTGTTCCACTAATAATACCTGTCGTCGTCGTGTGTGTATTGATAGCACCAGCAGATTTGAGTACTGCTGCATTATTGTTTGTGACTTGCATTTTAATGATGATAATAGGAAGAGTATCCTTGAAGTATGTGGTACTACTTTCATTGATAGGTGTAGGAGCATTATCACTTCTTGTTTTGTTGGGCACCGTTTTTCCTGACTTTATAAGAGTAGATACATGGATGTCAAGAATTAGTGATTTCTTATTTAATACTGGAGATCAATGGCAGGTAGGACAATCAAAAATTGCAATAGCTAATGGAGGCGTATTAGGTGTAGGTCCTGGTGCAAGTATGCAACGTAATTTTCTACCTCTTCCTTATGCGGATTTTATATATGCGATCATCTGTGAGGAATATGGATTATTAGGAGCTGGAGCGATCATCGCTTTATACCTGATATTACTTTACAGATGTATCAAGATGATAACAAGATGTCCTAAGACTTTTGGGTCTATTCTCGCGATAGGTTTATGTCTGAGTGTAGTGATACAAGCATTTGCAAACATGGCCGTATCAGTTAACTTATTACCAGTCACAGGATTGACATTGCCACTGATAAGTATGGGAGGTACATCCATATTGTTTACCTGTGTGTCATTAGGTATCATATTGAGTGTGAGCAAGTATGTAGAAGAATATAGTGCTACTGAGATTATGGAAGTGGAGTTGTCAGTAGATCCAGAAGTAAATTATAATACAGATAATAATATAGGTCCGAGAGGGAGAATGAATTATGAAAATTATTATTAGTGGTGGAGGAACAGGAGGGCATGTCTACCCTGCAATTGCTATAGCTGATGAGCTAAAGAAAAGAGGAGTAGAAGATATATTATTTGTAGGTGCTGAAGGAAAATTGGAGATGGAAAAAGTGCCGCTAAGTGGATACCCGATAGAGGGTCTCAAGATTAGCGGTTTTCATAGACAGCGAAAATGGAGAAATTATTCTTTTCTATTTAAGTTGATAACAAGCCTTGCAAAGGCACGAAAGATCATTGACAAGTTTAAGCCCGACGTTGTAATAGGTGTGGGAGGATATGCAAGTGGACCTGTTCTTAATGCGGCCCAGAGAAGAAATATCCCAACACTTATACAAGAGCAAAATTCTTATCCTGGCGTCACAAATAAATTATTAGCAAAAAAAGCTCATAGAATTTGTGTTGCTTATAATAGAATGGAAAAGTTTTTTGATGCTAATAAAATTATGATTACTGGTAATCCAGTAAGGAAAGATTTGATGCACATAGACAACCTTCGAATTGAAGCCTTAAGCTATTTCGGCTTGGATCAAAATAAGAAAACGATACTCATATTTGGAGGAAGTCTTGGTGCACGGTCTATAAATAATGCAGTAGAAGCTCAACTCGATCTGATCAAAGGATTAGAAGATGTTCAGTTTCTGTGGCAGGTAGGTAAGATTTATATAGATCAATATTCTGATAGCAATATTGCAAGATTAGATCATGTGCACGTCCTTCCGTTTATTGATAGAATGGATTTAGCATATAGTTGTGCCGATGTGGTTGTATGTAGAGCAGGTGCTCTTACGATATCAGAATTGTGTATAACTGGAAGACCTTGTGTGCTGGTGCCTTCGCCCAATGTAGCTGAAGATCACCAAACTAAGAATGCAGAAGCACTCACAAAAGAAGGTGCAGCATTATTAGTCAGCGATAAGAATGCTGATCAGGATATGATCATAAAAGCCGTCGAGCTTATAAATGATAAAAGAACTCAAGAAAGCTTGAGTCAGAATTTAAAGAGATTGGCGATGCCACAATCAAGTGAAGTCATCGTCGACGAAATATTGAAGTTAGGTAGTAAATGAATTTATCCTCAATAAGAAAATTATATTTCCTTGGAATAGGAGGCATTGGCATGAGTGCTGTTGCAAGATATTTTCTAAATGAAGGAGTCAAAATATTCGGTTATGATATAGCCGAAACAAGTCTCACCAAAAAGTTGGTAGAGGAAGGGATGGATATCCATTATGATATTGATGTAAATAAAATTCCTGATGATATAGATGCAGTTGTTATGACACCTGCCATTCCAAGTCATCACGCAGAATTAATTGAGATCAGGAAAAGAGGATATCCAATATATAAAAGAGCTGAAGTGTTGGGTCTATTGAGTCAAGCTAAGACAACGATCGCTATAGCTGGCACTCATGGTAAGACAACAACAAGTTCTATTATCGCCCATGTATTGAAATATTGTGGATTAGATATAACGGCATTTCTTGGTGGAATACTGGCTGAGCAAAAATCTAATTTTATCAAAGGTCATTCTGATATAGTTGTATTAGAAGCAGATGAATATGATAGGTCTTTTTTACACTTACATCCTCATACGCTTGCTGTGCTCTCTATGGATGCAGATCATCTTGATATCTACGAGACTGTAGAGAACATGTATGCTGCTTATGAGCAATTGTGTAGGCAGATACAGAAAGGTGGATCATTGATCATTGATAAAAATTTGTTAGATCATTTTTCTGAATCTTTTTCAGAGGATTTAGAAAAATCAAATATCAAGATCATTGATACTGCAGCAGATTTTGATTTTGAAAATGTGAGGGTAGAAGGTAGCAAATACAAATTTGATTACAGAAGTCCTGCTCATCAGATAGATGATGTAGTCACTCAACTGCCAGGAGTACATAATGTGTCCAATACTGCAGTGGCAGTAAGGGTAGCACTAGACTACTTACAAGAATCGAATTTGATAAAAGAATCTCTATACAATTTTAGAGGAATCAAAAGAAGATTTGAGATTGTACACGATGAGAGTAAAGTCTTGGTTGATGATTATGCTCATCATCCAGAAGAATTAAAGTATGCTGTCAGTACGATTAATGAGTTGTATCCAGAGAGTAAGGTATTGGGGATTTTTCAACCTCACTTATACTCAAGGACTCAGGAGTTTTATAGAGAGTTTGCAGATGAATTAAAGCACTTGGATAATGTGATTGTGATGCCTATATATCCTGCACGAGAGGAACCTATAGAAGGTGTACGCTCTGAGATAATTTATAATTTAATCCCAATAGATAATAAGTGGATAGTAAATAATGGACAAGAGATGCTCGAGAAAATAAAAGAAGTAAATGCTGAAGTTGTCATGACGATAGGTGCAGCAGATTTAGATAAATATCACATTGATATAATTAAAATTTTAAAAGAAAGTAAATAAAGGATTTTGACAAGAAGAAGAACTCAAAATAATGTCACTATAAGTTATACTAAGCTTGCCATAGTAGGTTTGTTGGTCTTCTTTCTTGGATATGCAATCGTTCAAAGATTAAATAGTCAGTTATCTGATGTCACAATTGAAATAACTAAATCTCCTGATAAGAAATATTTGCTTTCTAAAAAAGATATCAGAGACAAATTGAAATTAGAATTAGGATACGATATCTCATTATCTAATTTAGGGCAGTTGGATTTATACTATTTGGAGTCGTTTTTAGATAATGATGATAGAATTAATAAATCCAATCTATACATCGATAAGCATAACAGATTGCACATAGAGGTGGAGCAGCGCAGACCTATAGTAAGAATACAAGTGTCTGGAGCCAGGGATTTCTACCTCGATTATAATGGAGATAGAATTCCCGTAACGGAGACATTTAGAGTGCCTGTAGTGACAGGACATGTGGATGGTTACACAAGTAATTATAAATCGCAGAAGAATAATAACCTGAAAGACATATGGGAGCTGTCACAAAGAATATATGATAATGATTTTCTTAGGGTCTTAGTAGAGCAGATTGATATGAATGCGAAAGGTGATATGACTATAGTGCCTAAGTTTCCACAAAGTAAAATTGTTGTAGGAGATGCATTGGATCTGGATGGCAAGCTCAGTAGAATTACTGACTACTATAAAGGCCTTAAGCAGGTAGGATTTATAAAAGATAAAAATGAAGTAGATGTCCAGTTTGAAGGACAAGTCATAAGACGAGAGTCACAATCTTAATAACCGATTTTGTTAATTTTTTTAAAACTCATTTTATGAATAACGAGCAGTTCAAGTCTAAAATTGATAGGAGGCAACTCGCTATTGCCTTAGATATAGGTACGACAAAAGTCTGCGCAATAGCAGGTATTAAAAACGAGTACGATAAAATAGAAGTCTTAGGTGTCGGGACGGTAAAGTCAGAAGGCGTATCTCGAGGTGTTGTCTCTAATATTGACAAAACAGTCAGAGCTATAAATGAAGCTATTCAGATCGCTCAAAAAAACTCAAAGTCAAAATTCGGAAGAGTCCATGTAGGTATAGCTGGACAACATATTAAGAGTATACATCATCATGGTCTTCTCGTCAGAAACGAGCCAGAAAGTGAAATATCAGAAGCTGATGTTAATAAATTAATCAGCGATATGTATAAGCTTGTTCTCCCACCAGGTGATAAGATACTACATGTTTTTCCACAAGAATTTACTGTAGATGATGAGTCTAATATTGTAGATCCTATAGGAATGTCTGGTGTCAGATTAGAAGCTAATTTTCATATCATAACAGGTCAGATATCTGCATCACGTAACATCATGAGATGTGTAGAGAAAGTAGGATTAGATGTAGCTGATATTACATTAGAGCCTATCGCATCTTCTAAGGCAGCATTGACTTACGAAGAAAAAGAAGCTGGTGTAGCATTAGTAGATATAGGAGGTGGTACTACCGATATAACAATATTTAAAGACGGTATTATTCGTCATACATCAGTCATACCTTTTGGAGGTAATGTCATTACCAATGATATAAAAGAAGGCTGTACCGTGATGAAAGATCAGGCAGAAAAACTAAAAACTAAATTTGGTTCTGCATTATCTGATGAGATCATTGATAATAGAATTATAACTATCCCAGGATTTAAAGGAAGAGATTATAAGGAAATATCAGAGAAAAACTTAGCTAAAATCATAGAGGCAAGAATCAGAGAAATCTTTGATTATGTTCTATGGGAAATTAAGAGATCAGGATTTGAAAACAAATTGATCGCAGGTATAGTCCTAACTGGTGGTGGTTCTTTATTAAAAGACATTGATCTATTATCAGAGTATCACACAGGCTTAAGTACGCGTATCGGGAAGCCTATTGAATTATTAGCTCATGGGTATTCTACTCAGATTGCAAGTCCTATCTATTCTACAGCTGTCGGTTTATTAGCGATAGCTATTGATAACCTTAAGTATAGTACGCAGGAAGTTTTTGATATAGTAGAAGAGGATGATGATGTCACTCCTACGGATAAGATAGAGAATGAAAGAGAAAGAGAAGAAGCGAAAAAAAATAAATGGATGAGTAGATTTTTTACTTATACGAGAGACTTCTTTGAAGCGACTCCCGATTCAGAATTTTAATAGTATATAATTTAAGAAAATCAATAAATTCTAAGCATATGTTATTCGAAGAAAGAAATGAAACAATAATAAAAGTTATCGGTGTAGGCGGAGGTGGATGTAATGCAGTGGGTTACATGTTTAACCAAGGTATCGTAGGAGTAGACTTCGCTGTATGTAATACTGATAATCAATCTCTCGATAATAGTCCAGTAGGTGTTAAGATACAATTAGGCCCTAATCTCACAGAAGGAATGGGAGCAGGTTCTGTTCCAGAAGTAGGAAAGCAGTCTTGCATAGAGTCTATAGATGATGTAAGAAAATTTCTTGATACTGGGACTAAGATGTTATTCATTACTGCCGGTATGGGTGGAGGTACAGGGACAGGTGCAGCTCCTATCATAGCCAAGGCAGCCAAGGAAATGGGAATACTTACCGTGGCTATAGTAACATTGCCATTTAAGTTTGAAGGACTACGTAGACAGAATCAGGCCATACAAGGATTAGAAAATCTTAAGAAGAATGTCGATTCTATACTAGTCATCTCTAATGACAGGCTGCGTGTGATGCATGGTAATCTAACATTGAAGAATGCTTTCTCAAAAGCAGATGACGTATTGACTACAGCTGCAAGAGGCATCGCAGAGATTATCACATTGCCAGGATACATTAACGTTGACTTTAAAGATGTCAATACAGTGATGAAAAATAGTGGGGTATCCATTATGGGTTACGCAGAGGCTGGAGGTCCAGATAGAGCAAGAATAGCTGTAGAAGGCGCATTAAGTTCTCCATTGTTAGAAGATAATGAGATAAGAGGAGCACAACATATCCTATTGAACATCTCTTCTGGTGTGAATGAAGTAACGATGGATGAGATAGGTGAGATTACAGATTATATCCAAGAAGAAGCGGGCTTTGGGACACATCTCATATGGGGTAACTGTAATGATGAGGCGCTAGAAGATAAGATCAGTATTACAATAATAGCTACAGGATTTGAAGAGGGCGCTAATCGTATCAATCAGGCAGAATCTCAGGTCACTAAGATCCACATAGATGAGGTTTTTGATGTAAAGGATACGGAAGAGCATAGTGAGGAATCACCTGTTGCTACTACACCTTCTAATGTTATAGATTTAGATCCAAGATCATCGGATATTGATCCTTTTGTGAGTTCTCATAGTAGAGCTGCACAGACGCAACCTACAGAACGTAAGAGAAGATCTGCGAGACCTGCAACCCAAAATTCTGAAAGAAGGATGAGTGCAGTTCCATTAGATAATCCAAGAACGATTGCTGAAATGGAAGATATACCTGCGTATAAGCGTAGAGAGATACAGTTAGATGATGTTGATAGAGGAGAGCAGAAAGCCAATTCAAAATTAAGTATCAATTTTGATGATAAAGATGGCCCAGTCATTGAGTCTAACAATTCTTACTTTCATAACAATGTAGACTAAGTATTTATATAGCCAAACAGATTTTATTTTAGATATAGAATTTTTTCAATCTATTTATTAACCACACCTGAGAAAGAAGATAGAAATCGAGTATCATTTATTTGATACGAAAAGTATGGATTTCGTCTTTTTATAAAAATAGAGTCACAGACCTAAATGTAGGTCACAGACTCAAAATTTCTTTTCATTCCCGGCGTCCGTTCGGGAATTATGAGATTGGTTTATTGATTGAGTCCCCGCCTGGAGAGGCGGGGTTTTCTCCTCCTTTCTATTAGAAGCTGAGAGAAAAATTATTTGACACCTGAACGTGATGAAGTTCCTTGATAGGTTTGTTCTATGACCTACATAAATAAGGATTTCGTCTTTTTTTAAAATAGAGTCACAGATCTAAATGTAGATCACAGGCTCAAAATTTCTTTTCATTCCCGGCGTCCGTTCGGGAATTATGAGATTGGTTTATTGATTGAGTACCCCGCCTGGAGAGGCGGGGTTTTTTGTTTTTATCAAAGAATTTTTAGAGTCAATTTTCATAAGTTACGATAATGAAAATCTCGATTTAAATTAATCGTCCTTGTAGAACATTCTGCACAACATCAGGATTAAGAAGCGTAGAGATATCACCTAGTCGATCGCCATCTCCAGAAGCAATCTTTCTAAGAATACGACGCATGATTTTTCCAGACCTTGTTTTAGGGAGGCCATCTACGAATTGTATTTTGTCAGGCTTAGCGATAGGACCTATTTCTTTTCTGACGACATCTTCTATTTCTTTCCTGAATGTATCATTCGTCTCTTGTTTATTCGTTATGACAAATGCATAAATGCCTTGTCCTTTGATATCATGAGGGTAGCCTACGACAGCTGACTCGATAACATTTGGATGTTCATTGATGGCATTTTCTACTTCTGCTGTACCCATCCGATGACCTGATACATTGATGACATCATCTACACGTCCTATAACTCTGATACGTCCATCTTCATCACGTCGAGCACCATCTCCTGTGAAGTACATCCCTTCAAATGCAGAAAAATAAACTTGCTTGCATCTCTCATGATCACCATAGGTTGTACGTATCATAGATGGCCAAGGGTACTTGATACATAACAAACCTTCTACATTATTATCTTCTATCATGTGACCTTCAGCATCTACAAGTACGGCTTGTATGCCGGGAAGGGGATAGGATGCATATGTAGGTTTAGTGTCAGTAATGCCTGGGAGTGGTGTGATCATAATACCTCCAGTTTCGGTTTGCCACCAAGTATCTACGATGGGTGCATTTCCTTTGCCGATATGCTTATCGTACCAATGCCATGCTTCTTCATTGATAGGTTCTCCTACGGTTCCTAATACTTTTAGGTTAGAGAGATCGTATTGAGCTGGCCACTCATCTCCACGTGCCATGAGTGCTCTTATGGCAGTCGGTGCTGTATAGAATTGATTGACTTTGTATTTCTCACATATTTCCCAGAATCGACCCGCATCAGGATATGTTGGGACACCCTCAAACATTAGTGTCTGTGCTCCTGCAAGTAGTGGTCCATAGACGATATAGGAATGTCCAGTTATCCATCCGATATCCGCCGTACACCAATATACGTCTCCAGGCTTATATTGGAACACGTTTTTAAAACTAAAGCATGCATAGACCATATATCCTCCACAGGTATGGACTACACCCTTGGGCTTACCTGTAGAGCCAGAAGTGTATAGTATAAAAAATATATCTTCAGAATCCATGAGCTCCGCAGCGCAGTAGGGTGACTGATCCTCTACTATATCATGCCACCAGATGTCAGTATCATCACTCCAGTTGATATCACCTCCAGAATTCTTATAGACAAGGACTGTATCGACACTATTGCAACTCATATCCATGGCTTCATCCACAACAGTCTTAACGGGTATAATTTTGTTTCCTCTTTTGTTATAGTCAGAACAGACGATCATTTTGGCTTGACAATCATCCACTCTATCAGCTAATGCTTGTGCTGAGAATCCTGCAAATACAACCGAGTGTACAGCACCTATCCTTGCACAAGCTAAAATCCCAATAGCTAATTCTGGAATCATAGGCATGTAGAAGATGACTCTATCTCCCTTAGTTATACCTTTAGATTTCATAGCATTGGCACAGCGACAAACTTCGTCATGCAATTCCTGATAGGTATATTTTTTAGACGGAGCTTTTGGATCATTAGGCTCCCATAAGATTGCTGTTTGGTCTGCTTTGTCCAGTAGGTGTCTGTCCAAGCAATTGTAAGTAATGTTAGTCTTACCCTCGATAAACCACTTGATATCAGGACTTTCAAAATCATACTCTAATACTTTATTAAATGGCTTAAACCATGTAAAGTAATTGGCTTGTTCTTTCCAAAATTGTTCTGGATTATCAACGCTTTTCTTATAAGTTTTTTTGTAATCTTCTAAGTCAGAAATCTGATATGTCATGGTCTTAGCTTTTAAAAATTTTCGAAATCAAAAATGCACATACACTTGATATAAGTGCCAATACAAGCCCGATTATATATTCTCCATATAAAAATTTGCCTGTACTGAATAGGGCAGTGTATACCATCACACATCCTAAAAACATCATTAATATTTCTTGCGATAATCTTGATTCTGATTGATCTACATTTATATCTGAATCTGAATTATATTTTGAGGAATGATCTACTGACAGTAAATCATTATCCTCGTATTCTGCTGAATCCATCATCTCTAACTGATTGATTACAGGCGTCCATCCATTGTTATGAGGCCTGATGAGGGTGTAGAACTTTGTAAGTGTATTCATGTCAGTAGGTCGGCTTAGGTATGTAGCAGCTATCCATGCTATTGTTGTTATTAAGATACCGATACACATTTTTTGATATGGTTGTAATGTACCTTCGTAGACCAATTCAAAAAACAAAGCTATAATGAAGGATACGACCATAGCGGTGATCTCGCTGTAGGCATTTATTCGCCACCAAAACCATCTCAGTAAGAATAGTAATCCTGTGCCTGCACCTATCTGAAGTAGTATGTTAAAAATCTCCATGGCACTAGTAAGAAATAGCGCAAAGATTGCAGCACATATCATCAGTAATAATGTAGAGATACGACCTATGTTGACTTGAGTCTTTTGGTCTGCATTTTTATTTATAAATCGCAAATAAAAGTCGTTAACGATATAAGAAGATCCCCAGTTTAAGTGAGTACTTATCGTAGACATCAATGCAGCAATTAATGCAGCTATAACTAATCCTAATAATCCTTTGGGAAGAAATGTCAACATGGCTGGGAAAGCTAAGTCATGTGCAAGAATACTATCGTCTATATCCGGAAAGCTTGCTTTCATACTTTCTAACTCAGGAAAAATAATCAATGAAGCTAAGGCGATTAATATCCATGGCCATGGTCTTAAGGCATAGTGAGCAGCATTAAAAAATAGTGTGGCTTTTATCGCGTCCTTTTCATCTTTGGCCGACAGCATTCTTTGGGCTATATACCCACCGCCACCTGGTTCTGCTCCAGGATACCAGATACTCCACCACTGGACTGCAAGGGGAATAATAAGCAGAGGGATATAAATGTTAGGATCATTAAAGTCAGGTATGAAATTAATTTTGTCTGCGACATTAGGATGGGTAATAAGATTAGATACAGATCCTATCTCTGGTAGATTGATAATATATATTGCTGCAGCTATCATCCCGATCATACTCAGGATAAACTGAAAAAAATCTGTTAGAATCACACCTCTGAGACCTCCTGAGGATGAATACAATACAGTAACTAATGATACAAGAAGTACGGTCTGCACTGGCGATATACCAAGCATAATACCACTGATCTTGATACCTGCAAGTAAGACACTTGCCATTATCATAATATTAAAGAATACGCCTAAGTAGATCGCTCTAAAACCCCTAAGAAAGCTCGCTTCTGGTCCTGAGTATCTTAGTTCATAAAACTCAAGGTCGGTCGTTATACCTGACCTACGCCACAATTTAGCGTATATGAAAACTGTCGCCATACCTGTCAATAAAAACGCCCACCAGACCCAGTTGCCTGCTACACCATTCTTTCTTACGATATCAGTAACAAGGTTGGGAGTATCAGCTGAGAATGTGGTGGCGACCATAGATACGCCCAGTAACCACCAAGGCATTTCTCTTCCTGAAAGAAAATAATCTTTAGCACTTCTTCCAGCTTTTTTAGATGCCCAAAATCCTATAAGTAGAGTGAATGCAAAAAATGCTACAATGATGACCCAGTCGATTGGAGTTATTTTCATGGGTGTTAAGTTAATTAATAATAGTTTTGCTGACAAATGTATAGATGAATCATGTCCTCAGAATCTTAGTTTATAAGCCTTGTCTCTATGGACGAGAGTCAAATTATAAATAAGATGTTTCTTATTCGGTCATGTCTAATAGTTGCCTGTTTAGTTTTGGTTCATATACATCCATAGATAAGAATTAGATTTTAAATATTATTTTACAGAAAAAAATTACGAAATGGAAGATTATATAATTGAAGAATTTAAAGTGTACAAAGTGTTCTTATTATCTGGAATAGAAAATGACGCTTCTATACATATCAAGATTCCTTCAGGTATCGCAGTAATAAGATTTTTACATGATAAACTACCGGATAATAAAGTGGTCACTAAGGATGATGGTTCTAAAATCTTTAAGATACATGCACCTGCGGTTAATTATCCTTTTTATATAGATATAATGAGGAATGAAGGACCGCTATTTTTCTTTTATGATTTTAAAGAAAATGTTAGTTACATAACGACTACTGATGAGCCAGTAGGAGAGGGAGAGCTTCAGTATAGATTAACTTCTTAATGTGATAGCACAAAAAAAAGGAGTAACACAATGCTGTGATACTCCTTTTTTATATCTTAAGATTTATGAGCTTTAAGTTTGTGGTTCTAATAACTCTGGGTTCGATAAGGTGATTAATCCTGCCTCATAGTCAGCTTTTAACTTATCACTTTTAATACGCGACTTGGCATTAGACATAGTGTATTTTACATTTGTCCATTTTCCTACCTGACTCATTATTTTTAACTCTGGCTTCATAATATTGATTGTTGATTTAGATTTATTAAATTTTAATATTCTTTTCAGATTTTTTGGCACCTATTCCATTAATTAATTTTTGTGCATAAAGCTGACTAAAGACTAATCATGTTTTGATGGTCTAACACTTGTCCTACTTTTTAAACGTATAACTTCTTGATATAGTTTGAATTATATCAACTATTATTTTATTCTTTTCTCCATAAGAGTAAATACTAAGTATATATCTTATAAAATAATAGCTCTTAAACTTGAATGCCGAACAGGTGATGGGTAATGTTTGCGTGACCTCTTTCTTGTAAAGGTCGTTGTATTCAGTTAACCAAGCTTTGTCTGGATTTTGTAATGTACGATATATTTAGCGCAAGCCCAAAGAAGTAACACGGTAGATAATACATGTGTAAATGCCTGTATATGTTATCGGTGTGAAGCACTCTTTAGTTTTATTACAATAATTGAAAGTATAAAAGGATAATTGTCACGATCATTTTGATCATAAGATCCTTCTTTGTTGTTATTGAAAAAGTAGTTGATCGCGTCGTTCATATGTTCTGACATCAGATGCATGCTGTCTCAAATATGACTAAGCAGATAATTCAGTAATAATGAAATAGCTAATATTGAGATACTACAATTTTATAACTTATCTTAGGTATTATAAAGTGTACATATGAGATATGCCATAACCATATTGTTAGCAGGATTAGCGTTCTTGAGTCTTAATGCACAAGAAGTACCTGTCATTGACTATGAATTAAGTGAGAAAGGAGTAGCAGAGTTGACATTTGAAGGAGAAGCTGATTTCTATTATGTGCTTTATGTTAGGCATTCTGTGGCTGATGATAACTATCATCCTGTTAGTATGGATATGGGCTCAGGTAGTAATATGACTCTGACGGAGGCATTAGGAGCGTACCCAGCAGAACATTACAAAATAGAAAAGTACTCGATCGCTACTCCCATAGATCATGATGAAGATGGGGTTGATGATGTTAGTGAGTTTCTGTCTCCGATTAGTCATGCACCATTTAATCCGAGTTTAGAGATAGACTATATAGATGGTGTGGTTCAGATACCAGATACTGCAACATTTAGGAGTCTTACTTTCCGAAGAAGTATAGATGTGATAGATCAGAGATTATCAGATTTAGAAGTTGTAAAGTTTTACATCTTAGATGCAGATAGTGATCATCCCAGAGTTTATTTTCTAAATGGAAATACTCATGTTAATCATTTTACGTTTGCTGATACTATTGGAATACCTGACGAGCCTGGCAACAGTGGAAGAGAGTTTGGTCAATTACGAGGACAAGTCATCTATCATCCTAACATTGAATCTAATAATGGAGAACTTGGAGTCTATAGATTTCGATTTCAGCCTTTTGACAGTTACCCATTTTCAGATGTTCAATTAGTACAAGAGTTACTTGGTGTCAATATGCCTTTTTTTAAAAACAACCTATGCTATTATCCACTCAATGATGCTATCGACTTAGTAGAGGAAGAGAGAGAGCTATACGATAACTCACGAGTATGTGTGTTGTATGAAAATGATCTGTACTTTGATCTTGATTACATAGATTATAATCAAGAAGAGAGTTTTGGCTTGCTCAGTTTATATCAATCAGGATCAATACCTCATGAGAGAGACGTCGTCATTATGGAAAGCTTGCCTAATGAATTATCAAGAGTTGCTGGTATAATATCTACAGTAACACAGACGCCTTTGGCACATGTTAACCTTAGAGCGATCCAAGATCAAGTGCCTAATGCATTCATACGTGATGCGTCGGATATGCAAGAGGTAAAAGACTTAATAGGGAAGTATGTCTACTATAAAGTGGAGCCTAATTCCTATATCTTACGAGAAGCTACTATCGATGAAGTAGAAGCTTATTATGAAAGTCTAAGGCCAATCGAAGAACAGATTCCTGTTAGAGATCTTTCTGAAACTAATATCCTGCCGCTAAACGAAATAGAGTTTTCGGATTCTAAAAGTTTTGGTTCTAAATGCGCCAATCTTGCAACTCTCCATACTTTGGGTTTTGTAGAAAATACAATTCCTGAAGGATTTGGTGTGCCATTCTATTACTATGATTCATTTATGAAGTATAACAACTTCTACGAGGAGATTCAGGACATTATCAACCAACCAGAATTTCAAAGTGATTTTGATTTTCAGGAGGATGCTTTGTCAGATTTTAGAAAGACAATAAAGGATGCTGATATGCCTCAATGGATGCTTGATGATCTTGATGATATGCATAAGTCATTTCCTGAAGGGACTGCTGTAAGATGCCGCTCTAGTACGAATAATGAGGATCTCCCTGGCTATTCTGGAGCAGGACTATATGATTCTAAAACTCAACATCTCGATGAAGGTCATATTTCTAAAAGTATCAAGCAGGTCTTTGCCAGTTTATGGAATTTCAGAGCATTTGCTGAGAGAGAATTTTATAGGATAGATCATTTTACTACGGCGATGGGCGTATTGTGTCACCCTAACTTTGAAGAAGAATTAGTTAATGGAGTAGGCGTATCGATTGATCCTTTTCACAGTACAGATGAGTCATTATATTTTAATAATCAAGTGGGAGAAAATCTTGTCACTAATCCAGTATCTCTATCTAACCCGGAAGAAATATTAATAAATCGATTTAATCCATTTGAGTATTTACTTATTCGATCATCGAGTGAGGTGCCTTCAGGGGAATTGGTACTTGATCCCATTTATTTTGATACGATCAGTCAATATTTAATCACCATAGAGGATAGATTTAGACCACTTTATAATGCTGAAGGTCAATCTGATTTTGCCATGGAGATTGAATATAAAATCACCAAGGATAATAAGTTAGCGATTAAGCAAGCAAGACCTTGGAGTGGATATTGGTCTTCGTTAATAAGTAGTACAAGTGACATAGAATCTGAAGAGGAGAACTTGGTGTCGATATATCCTAATCCTTCTGATGGTCAGGCAACGATTAGGTTCGTTCTGAGTTCTTCAGACGATGTTGATCTTACAATCTATAATTCTATTGGTCAGATTGTTTATTCATATGTGTACGATGGATTATCTCAAGGGACCCATGACATATCATTGCCGAATAGCCAGTTAGATGTAGGAACATATTATTGTATGTTGAGTTCTGTGGGTATCAATAAGATAGGTTATGTCTTGCTACCGTTCATAGTGCAGAGGTAGGACTCATTTTGATAATCTCGAATAAAAAAGTCCTTGCAGATGCAAAGACTTTTGAACTATTGTGACCGCGGAAGGATTCGAACCCTCAACCCCCAGAGCCGAAATCTGGTATTCTATCCAGTTGAACTACGCAGCCAATTGAAACACAAATTTAATCTTATAATATTAATATTGAATAACAAAATCATTTATCTAATGATCACCACTCCATAACAACTTTCCCAATAGATTGTCCTGACTCAAGATATTCGTGTGCTTCTCCAATCTGATCTACAGAGAACTTTTTAGCTAAGGTCGGTTGTATTATTCCTTGCTCCACATAGTCCATGACACCAGAGAATATCTTCTGGAATAGTGCAGGTTTATGATCAGCAATACGTAACATATTGACAGCGATCATAGACTTACTGCTCATTAGTAATTGGATAGGGGAGAAGAGGCCAAACCCCGCGACTACACCAAGTGCTTTGAGCTTGTTGCTTCCTATTTGTGAGGCAGCACCGAAGTAGACAATTGTACCTCCCGGCTTAAGGAGTTTGTAACTCTGCTTAAATGTCTTACCACCGATGCTATCAAATGCAAAATCTAATTCTGCACCACCAAGGTCAGAATGTACAGCGTCATAAAAACTTGTATTTCTATAATCAATCGCATGATCTACACCGATGGATTTAATATGAGCTAACTTACTTTTAGATGCTGTTCCGTAGATGATGCAGCCTTTACTTTTAGCTATCTGTACAAGTGTAGAACCGACGCCGCCAGCAGCTGCATGGATGAGTACTTTGTCACCCTCGTGTAAGTTGACAGATTGTACGGCACAGTGATAAGCTGTACAAGCTTGCGTAGCTAATGCAGTAGATAAGCCTGTGTCAAATCCATCAGGTATAGAAGCGACACCTTCGACCATCGTCGTGACATATTCTGCATACCCACCAAATCTTGTCAGAGCAGTAACTCGATCACTGACTGTAAATTCATTCACATCCTGACCTATAGATTCTATGGTACCTGCAACATCATATCCAAGTACAGCAGGATTCTTAGGTGAATCAGGATACAGTCCTCGCCGAGCAACAACATCGGCAAAATTAAGTCCAAAGGCATCTACTTTTATTAATACCTCACGAGGACCTGGAGTAGGTTTAGGTATCTCTCGGATTTCAAATGCCGATTCACTATTCCCATATTTTACTAAATGAACAGCCTTCATAAAATTTATCTTTTTATTTAAAAATCGATCATTAACAATGTCAATGTCAATCAAAATATCAATCTCAACCTAAA
>CAZBXL010000010.1:0-13905 GCA_964495785.1 uncultured Saprospiraceae bacterium
CTATGAAGAGAGTATCTAAGGATGGTGTCATCACAGTAGAAGAAGCTAAAGGAACAGAGACTTATGTAGAAGAAGTAATGGGAATGCAGTTTGACAGAGGTTATCTATCTCCTTACTTCGTGACTAAGAGTGAGTCTATGATAACAGAGTATGACAACCCTCTTATACTTATCCACGATAAGAAAATATCAAACGTACAGGATATCATTCCTATACTTGAAAAAGCATCACAAGCTGGTAAGCCACTACTTATCATCGCTGAAGATGTAGATTCTCAAGCATTAGGTGTATTAGTAGTTAACAGATTGAGAGGTGGACTAAAAGTTGTTGCAGTTAAGGCTCCAGGATTCGGAGACAGAAGAAAAGCAATGTTAGAGGATATAGCAATCCTTACAGGTGGTACCGTAATCTCTGAAGAAAAAGGCTACAAATTAGATGCAGTTGAGCTTGCTCAATTAGGATCTTGTGACAAGATCACTGTAGATAAAGACAATACAACTATCGTAAATGGTGGTGGTGCTAAGAAGTCAGTAACAGGCAGAATTAATCAGATCAAATCTCAGATTGAAGAAACAACGTCTGATTATGATAGAGAAAAATTACAAGAAAGATTAGCTAAGCTATCAGGTGGTGTTGCAGTACTTTACGTAGGAGCGACTACTGAAGTAGAAATGAAAGAGAAGAAAGACAGAGTAGATGATGCACTTCACGCTACCAGAGCTGCTGTAGAAGAAGGTATCGTTGCTGGTGGTGGTGTAGCACTTGTAAGAACTATGAAAGGCTTAGACAAAGTAGAAGGACTTAACGAAGATGAGAATATGGGAATCAAAATCGTCAAAAAAGCGCTTGAGGCACCTCTAAGAGGTATCGCTGAGAATGCTGGAGTTGATGGTTCTGTAATCTTACAAGAAGTCGTTAAGGGCAAAGGAAGTTTTGGATACAATGCTCGTACTGACAAGTTCGAAGATCTTAAGAAAGCTGGTGTTATCGATCCTACTAAAGTAACGAGAGTAGCTATAGAAAATGCAGGCTCTATCGCTGGTATGATCTTAACAACAGAATGTGTAATCAATGACATGAAAGAAGATAATCCTGCTCCTATGATGCCTCCAGGTGGTGGTATGGGCGGAATGATGTAATATCAATCTTTTTATAGATATAGAAAGGCTTCTGCAGAAATGTGGAAGCCTTTTTTTTGTGGGGTATACATTTGGTTATTGTTGGCGTCCTCGCCTATAAGCGGCGAAGTTTGAAAAGGCTGATAAAAGTTCAATCATCAAAAAAAAACTAATAATCTACAGCCATATAAATCATCAAACTATCAGAATCAGATTGGACGACCTCTTCTAAATGCAAATGAATACGATCTTTATCTATACCGCGAGCGACAAGAAATGAAGTTAGCTGATCAAGCAGATTATCTTGCTGAATATTGTCCATATTCTCAGTTGGGAAAAGATGGAAGTCAAAACTCTTATTTCGCTTTAGAGTGCCTGATAGGAAATCAATAATATAATCAGATTTGACTGTGTCTATCTTCTCCATGCTCTCGTCTACATGCAGATAATACACTGGCATAGGCTTATCAACATCACAATGGCGAAACAATAAATTATTATATACTCCATTAAGGGTATACCAGTTTTCATCTCCATTATCACAACTTTTCTTTACGATATCTAAATACCTAAGGTTCGTTTCCTTATCAGAATGGATAATTATAAGTGACGGAGACACTTGCTCAAATATTGTTGTCAATCCAATAAGCGACGGTGAAGGCCAGCCATTAATAGCTACGATAGAATCCAACTTAACTAAATTAATAGAATCCACTTTTTCGATTTGATCATCAGTATGAGGTCTATTTCTAACATATTGATCCAACTTAGTCATAGCGAGAAGTTCATGTCTTAATTCTATGTCAACACTATTTAAGTATGCAAGATGATTCTCAGGATAACTTTCAACTAACTCACCATAGAAATCCTCGAATAAAACTTTATCAAAATATGTAGAATCAAACCCTATCCTAATTGCTTTTTGGAGATTTACTAATGCAGAATCTTTCATTCCTAATTTCGCATAACATTTGCCAATACCATTATACTTAAATATCTCAAATACTTTTTTTGCTTTGACTTCATTGTATAAATCTATAGCTTCCTCATATGCTCCTTCGTCATATTTTTCGCTTGCAAAATCTCTGTAACGTTGATTTGCTTTATAATTTCCGTAAGTATATGAATCTGCTTTTGAGGTTTTCTCACAAGAAAAAATAGAAAGCAAAATAATTATCAATAATAAATATTTGGTATTTAGCATTTCAAAATATTATTTATGTTTCAAACTAATGTGAAGAAACTCCAATATTAGGTAAGATATCTATTTCTTAGAAAAACTATAGAGTATATATCTTCAAGTATACTAAAATCCGACTTACTTCAGCTCATAACATTACATAAACGGAGGTAACAAAATGACATTATACACATTATTGGAATGAATGGTGTGATATTTTACACATTATTGGAACGAATAGTGTGATTTTTTACACATTATCGGAACGAATATCTTAAATTTGGTGTATAGAATAATATAAATGCACTTCAAAAGAGGGATATATAAGCAGTTAGAGGACTGGCAGTCAAAGCCTACCAGAAAACCATTATTAATAATGGGTGCAAGGCAAATAGGCAAGACTACCCTACTGAAGGCATTTGGTAAAGACAGTTATGAAGACTTCCTATATGTCAATCTCGAAAAGCAGAAAGAAGTACATGATTTCTTCACTGGAAATAAGAATCCAAAGGAGATACTTAAAAAGCTTAATCTGATACATGGTGACAATATCGAAGCAGATAAGACACTCATTATATTAGACGAGATACAAGAATGTCGTGATGCCCTTATATCATTGAAGTACTTTCAAGAAGAAGCTCCTGAGATACATATTATAGGAGCTGGGTCATTATTAGGACTCAGTATCGGCAATAATCGTTCGTTTCCTGTAGGTAAGGTGGAGTTCTTAGATATGTATCCACTGACATTCTCAGAGTTCTTATATGGAGCCGATGAGAAGTTATATAAGACATATCATCACTTCTTAGAATCAGAGATGATAGAGCCTATACCTGACGCATTCTATAATCCATTACAAAATTTATTTAAAGAGTACATTCTGTTCGGTGGCATGCCGGAGGTTGCAGCCCAATATATACAGCATAGAGATATTTCAAAAGCCTTAATTATCCAAGACCAAATATTACGTGCTTATGAGTTAGATTTTGTCAAGCATGCAGATAAGACGACATCTACCAAAATCCAACAGATATGGAATTCTCTACCTTCACAACTATCCAAGGAAAATAAAAAATTCATCTATAAAGTCATAAGATCTGGAGCAAGAGCACGAGAATATGAGTCAGCTGTCCAGTGGCTCATACAAGCTGGCTTATTGTATAAAGTGTCACATATACAGAAACCAAGTATTCCACTGAAAGCATATGAGGATATCACCGCTTTCAAGATGTACATGTTCGAGACAGGCCTATTGATAAGGTTAGCAGGATTAGATCCCACTACTTTTATTAATGGGGATCAATTTTTCACACAATTCAAAGGATCTATCGCTGAGAATTTTGTCTGTCAATCACTTAAAAAAACATACAATAGAGCTCCTTATTACTGGACATCAGATGGTAAAGCTGAGATAGATTATATCATAGAGCAAACTGGAAAAGTAATTCCTGTAGAAGTAAAATCTGGAACAGAAACAAAAGCTAAAAGCCTCGCCGTATATAAGAAAAGGTATTTGCCGTCACTGAGGGTTCGTATATCAAATAAGAACTTAAAGATGACAGAAGACTTACTTAACATACCACTAATCTATGCCGAGCATGTAGACAAATTTATAATGAAAATATTGGTGTAGTTTAATTCCTAAGATGCATAACGCCATCATTATTATACAGGCTACAAGTCAATAATAACCAATCGTCTCGATTTAATCCTTTTGCCATTAGGTGTATCTACTCCATAGATATATACACCTTTTTCTAAAGGTGGTAGGTCCACAAATTCCTCATGCTTTTGAGAGTTAACATTTATACGTTTTGACCAGAGTTTCTTTCCTATTATATTATAAATACTGAGGGTATAGTATTTATACTCAGAGCCTTCGATTCTAATATTGACATTATCAAAAGTAGGATTAGGAAATACATAGATATCGTTCTTACTATGAGAACAATTAGGATAGTCACCAATACTCCGATCTAACTGAATAGAAAAAGTATTAAAAGGAATAGAATTTATTCTTGCTATTTCTACGACAGATTTTAACTCATAAAAACTATAATACTTTTCTTTCTTCTCAGAAAAGAGATCCTGCAAAAAACCTTTAGCCTCTAAATCAACCTTTTCCCACTTACCTTTTTTGATTTCAAGTTTGACCACCTTATAGTTTATATCATGGGCTATGACATTACCCATCATTTCAGTCATGAAAATGTCTTTATAAAAGTCGTTTCTTACAAACTTATTATCCCAATCTACGACTCCTGTGATTCTTATTTCTGTTATGCCTTGTTCTGTAGTCCACTTCTTTAAATTCTGAGGAAGGTATTTACTTTTATAAGCCAAAAAAAACTCACTATTCCCTTGATGACGAAATTGCTTTGTTTTAATTTTCCTTATTAATGGAATAGGTATAAAAAACTGTATTGTCATATTTGGAATAGACAAGAATGGATCTATAGCCTTCCTACCTATTAGACTCAGTACACTATCTTTATAAGCATAGAATTCTGTATAGCCAGTCTGACTTACAAGCTCAAAGTCACCTTGAACCAAAGAACTTTCTTTTACCTCCAACTCATCTACACAAGGATAGAATTGTTTATGGATATTAATATTGCTGAATAGATTCGTTGTGTCACCTAAAATAGATTCATATCTAAAATATCGATCTTCTACTTTGTACTCATTCTGTTGTGCCATAGCACTTGTCATGGTCATAATAAAGAAGACTAATATGTGATAAGATTTTATCATTGGACTGCTAAGATATAGATTGAAGTGTTACATATTCTGCGTAGACACCATTTTCTGCAACTAACTTATCATGATCACCTGATTCTATAATTCTACCATTGTCCAGAACCAGTATTCTATCCATCATTCTGATAGTTGATATCCTATGAGCAATGACAATGGCAGTCCTCTCTTGTAAAGCATTATTGATAGCATCACTCACCTTTTTTTCTGATTCTGCATCAAGCGAAGAAGTGGGTTCATCAAAGATCAATATTTTGGGATTCTGGACCAGTGCTCTTGCAATGGTAAGTCTTTGCTGCTCTCCTCCACTGATCAACTCTCCACTATCCCCTACTACAGAGTCTAATTGATCTCTAAGTGTACTCACAAATGCCGATGCATGTGATTCTTTTAATGCATTCCATATGGCAGTATCCTCAATTCCACTTCTTCCTAATGTGATATTATTTCTTATTGTATCGTTGTATAAAAATGCTTTTTGACTTACAATACCGATTAACTTGTACCAGTGACTTAACGCGATATCATTAATGCTGACACCATCTACTAATATCTCACCCTGATCAGGTTTGAGATACCCTAATAATAACTTTGTAATCGTAGACTTTCCTGCACCAGATGGTCCAACAAGTGCTATTTTTTCACCAGTCTTTATTTTAAAACTTAGCTTATCTAATATCTGCGTGTCGCCGTAAGAAAAACTGACTTTTTTAAATTCTATTTCTGAATTAAAGTCTATGTGACTATGACCACTATTTCTTTCAGTAGTGACTACATCTGTAACAAGCACACTATCAATACGTTCTAATGCAGCAGCACCTTTTCTAACATTATAATATGCTGAAGAAAAAGACTTAGAGGGTTCTATAACATTATAAAAAGCAAAAATAAAAGCAAAGAAAGTCTCAGGCATCAGTTCATTGTTAAGAACCAAATGAGATCCATACCAGAGTAATACAACCACAACACTGACACCCATAAATTCTGACAAAGGGGAAGACATATCTTGTCTCCAAGATACTTTGTTTAATAGTTCGCGATACGCATTATTTATAACTGAGAATTTCTCTTTCCAAAAAGAATCCGTCTGGTACACATTGATCATCATTGATCCATTTATTCCTTCATCTACTGCACTTGTAATCTCTGACATTCTCCCCTGCAAAGCAGTGGATTGCTTCTTAAGTGTCTTAGAAAGTGTCCCTATTACTATTGCCGTAAAGAGCATCAATACAAAAACAAATAAGGTTAACTTAGCATTGATCGTCAGCATCAATATGATGCTTCCAATGATCACAATTGGCGACTTAAATAATATCTCAATGAATCTTAATATACTCCACTCTACCTCTTGTACATCATTGGTAATACGTGTAATAAGATCACCCTTATTGTGTTCTTGGTTCTGTATGTAATTATAATTGATGTACTGATTATACAACTGACTTCGAAGATCTCTGACGACGCTTGACCTCACTGGTACCATGAAGTACATCGCTAAGTATCTAAATATATTCTTCAATAAAAATGTAATGACAATTGCAACACATACAAAGACAATTGCCTTATCAGTACCGTAGTCTTCAAGTATGCCTACAAAGTAATATTCTAACCATCCTATTAAATCCCATTTAGAATTAGGAACGGTCACATTAACAGGAGTACGAGAAAAAAGAACTTGAAAAAATGGAATTATAAGCGGTATAGAAATGACTGTGAATAGAGCCATAAGGATATGGCAAACAATACTGGAATATACCAGATGACTATAAGGCTTTATATAAGTTAGTAATCGTCGAATGTCCTTCATGCAGCGGCATTATAGCCTAAACAATTAAAACGTAATTTAAAAGGAACATATTTTAACACAGAAAACTGAAGTACCCTATACTTAAATGGGCTTCATCTCAAACGTATCCATAAACTGTGTGGTCACACTACCCGCTTTAAACTCTTCATTTTGCATTAATTGCAGATGGAATGGGACAGTTGTCTTAATACCTTCTACTATAAATTCGCTGAGAGCCCTCTGCATCTTAAGAATACATTCTTCTCTTGTGACTGCTGTACAAATTAATTTTGCGATCATAGAGTCATAATACGGAGGTACCGTATAGCCGGCAAATACATGTGTATCTACCCTGACTCCATGTCCCTTAGGACTGTGAAATGAACTTATATGACCAGCATTAGGTCTGAAGTCGTGCATCGGATCTTCAGCATTGATTCTACATTCAATACTATGCATCATAGGATAGTAATTTTTTCCTTCGAGCTTTTCTCCTGCAGCAACTTTAATTTGTTCTTTTATGAGGTCTCTTCCTATGACTTCTTCCGTGACTGTATGTTCTACTTGGATACGAGTATTCATCTCCATAAAGTAGAACTTTTTATATTTATCTACTAAGAACTCTACTGTACCTACACCTTCATAATTGATAGACTTTGCAGCTTTTATTGCCGCCTTACCCATCTTATCTCTTAGTTTCTTATCGAGAAATGGAGAAGGCGATTCTTCTACAAGCTTCTGGTGTCTTCTCTGTATAGAACAATCTCTTTCTGATAGATGTATCACATTTCCATACTGATCACCGATGACTTGTATCTCTATGTGTCGAGGCTCTTCTATAAACTTCTCTAAGTACATCGTGGCATTACCAAAAGATGCTCCTGCTTCTTGTTGAGCTTTATTGAGTTGCTCTTCGAATTCTTCCTCAGAGTTAACGATTCTCATACCTTTACCACCACCTCCTGCAGTAGCTTTGAGCATAATAGGATAGCCTACTTCAGCCGCTATCTTCAGACCTTCTTTTACGGTTTTGACCTCACCATCTGACCCTGGAACGACAGGAACTTTAGCCTTGATCATAGTGTCTTTTGCTGTTATCTTATCTCCCATCGACTTGATCATCTTTGCCGTAGGACCAATAAACTTTATCCCATATTCTTGACATACTTCAGCAAAATCTGCGTTCTCTGCTAAGAATCCATATCCAGGATGCACAGCGTCTGCATTGGTGATCTCTACAGCGGCCATAATCTTACTCACACTGAGATAAGATTCACTGCTACTTGGTGGACCGATACAGACGGCTTCGTCTGCAAACCTAACATGCAAGCTTTCTTTATCTGCGGTAGAATACACAGCCACCGTTCTGATGCCCATTTCTTTACATGTTCTTATGACACGTAAGGCTATTTCTCCTCTATTTGCTATAAGTATCTTCTTAAACATTATTATTCATTAAGGTTGGCAATTGAAAAAGGTAGAACTGGTTATTTAACCATTAGGATCTACCAAGAATAAGACTTGATCGTATTCTACAGGACTTGCGTCATCAATTAATACTTTGACGATCTTACCCGAGACTTCACTTTCTATTTCATTAAACAACTTCATCGCCTCGACTATACATACGACTGAGCCTTCACTTATCGTATCGCCTACTGATACGAATGCTGGCTTATCTGGACCTGAAGACCTATAGAATGTCCCTACTATAGGTGACTTAACTTCTAAAAGGTTCTGAGTAGATTCAGCTGGTGCAGCTGCAGGTGCAGGTGTTTCTGCTGCTGCCTTATTGGGCTCAGGGGAGGCAGGAGCAGCTGCTGCCACATTTTGAGGCATCATTACTGGTTGCATCAAAGATTTCTGTGGTGCCATGCCTTTAGAGTAATTCTTATTTCTAATAATTATCTCAAAGTCTCCCTCTTTAACTTTTATTTCATTGAGTTCTGAGTCTGATACTAACTTAATTAGGTCTCGTATTTCTTTAAAATTCATTTTGTTAGTTAGTTTTTAAATACAGGAATTAATTGAAGGTAATAATATTATTTTTTACCTCAAGTTTAATCTTTTACACGCTCCATATAAGATCTGGTCTTCGTGTCTATTTTGATTTTATCGCCCTCATTGATAAATATTGGGACCTTGATTTCTGCACCTGTCTCTACAGTAGCAGGCTTTGAGGCATTGGTCGCCGTATCACCTTTGAGACCAGGCTCTGTGTAAGTAATTTCGAGTGTAAGATATTGTGGTAAATCGATAGTCAGCGGACGCTCTTCTTGAGCATGAAATAAAATCTCAACCATCTCACCATCTTTGAGAAGATCTCCATTTTCGATCATTTTTCCTTCGATCATTACTTGATCATAAGTTTCTGTATTCATAAAATGAAAGTCCTCAGCTTCCTTGTATAAGAATTGATATTTTCTTCTCTCAACTCTTACAACTTCAATTTTATGACCCGAAGGAAATGTATTATCCAGTACTTTCCCGTTGGTAAGTGACTTAAGCTTTGTTCTTACGAAAGCTGGTCCTTTACCCGGTTTAACGTGAAGAAATTCCACAACCTTGTATATATCATGATTATAGACCATACATAGTCCATTCTTTATGTCTGAAGTAGTTGCCATATTAGTCGGATTTTTATTGTCTTGTTTATTTATTGCAAAATTAAAAATATACCACTCTTTTTAATAAGCCCACTCTATAAGGACTGCTCCCCAAGTAAACCCACCGCCGAAAGCAGTCAACACTATTTTATCTCCTTTTTTAAATATATGTTCGAAATCGCTAAGGCATAATGGTATGGTACCGGCTGTTGTGTTACCATAATTCTCGATATTGACCAATACTTTATCATGAGGAAAACCAATGAAGTCAGCAACTCCATACAATATTCTTTTGTTAGCCTGATGAGGAATAAGGTATGCTATATCTTCATGAGACAAGTTATTTCTATCTAATAATTCTGTTATACTTTCACTCATGCCTTTGATAGCAGATTTAAATACAACCCTTCCTTCTTGATATACAAAATGTTCTTGGGCCTGCACTGATTCTACTGTAGCGGGCTTCATAGAGCCTCCTGCTTTCATATGGAGAAACTCAGCCCCTGCCCCATCTCCTCTCAATACAGCATCCTGTAGACCATGACCTTCTTGACTCGGCTCTAACAGCACGACGCCACCTCCATCACCAAAAAGTATACATGTAGTTCTATCTTCATAATTAAGTATAGAAGACATCTGGTCAGCTCCTACGACAAGAATCTTCTTATACATTCCTGTCTCTATGAACTTAGCTGCTGTGACTATAGAAAATATAAAACCAGAACAAGCTGCATTGATATCATAACCGAATGCATTAACAGCACCTATCTTATGAGCTACAATATTAGCTGTATCAGGGAAGGGAAAGTCAGCGGTTACCGTAGCGACGATAATCATATCAATCTCCTCTACCTTGAGTCCGGTCTTTTTTATTAATTTATTAATGGCTCCTACCGCCAGATCACTTGTCGCTTTATCTGGGTCTCTTTCAATATGTCTTTGCTTAATTCCGGTACGAGACTCGATCCATTCGTCAGAAGTCTCTACCATTTTCTCCATATCCTTATTGGTTATTATCTCTTCTGGAACATAACCAGCAACACCCGTAATAACTGCTTTTGTAGATTGCATATATATCTTAAATTCTAAGCCTCCAAAGTAACAAAATATTAGATAGAGCTCAGCATAAATGTACTTATATGGCAAGAAACAACGTCAGCCCAGCTGTATCAAAAATAAATATTAATAATTTTTATTAAATATAAGATATTGTAAATCAATTATTTACACATTTAAAATACCGAGAATTTCACTCAATCAACTTACAATTCTTCTCTGATCTTACATATTGGAATAGCTTTTGCAAATAGTAAAATACAGTTAATCAATAATTTACAAATAGCAAAAATTATTAATATGTATAATTTTCTCAAAATCCTAATGATCTTAGTGATGCCGCTTGGTACAGTCAATGCATTGCTAACAGATGACGCGACAAGTCCTGTCAATAATGTCAAATTCTACGCTGGCAGCTTTGAAAGTGCTAAGACGAAAGCCAATCTTGATGGCAAGTTATTCTTTGTAGAATTCTATGCAGACTGGTGCACACCATGTAAATGGATGGATAAGACAACTTTCAGAGATGAGACTGTCGTTACACTACTAAACGATAATTATGTACCTCTCAAAATGGATATAGAATCTGTAGAAGGAAGTAATCTCAAGCAGCAATATGAAGTCAGAATGCTCCCTACTATACTCATATTCAATTCTCAAGGTAGAATGGTAGACAGAGTAGAGAAAACCTTAAGCTCTGAGACTATGACCAGTCTATTGACTTTTCATAATAATCCTGACAATAGAGTGAGCTCTTATGTTGTACCTAATTCAAGTCCTGCATCTGCGCCTACTAACTCAACGGGTCCAGGATTAGAACATCTATATAGCCAATACAAAATGGCAGAAAAGTTCAGAACAAATTACAAACTACAAGTCGGTAATCACATGGACTATGCTGTTGCATTTGAGCAAGTAGAAAAATTAAGAGGACAATTTATAGAACCTATCATAGTCATGAATGATTATGTAAATAATAAAACACAGTATAAAGTACTACTCGGAGAATTTAAGACTATAGCTGAAGCAGAAAGTTTCAGAAAGATATTAGACAAAGATTTCAAGATAGATTCTATCGTATACTGATATAAGAAATACTGAGAATTTTAATTTTATTAGAACCTAACGTATGCCTCATTCCAAAAACATTTTAATATCTAATATTAAAACTGTCGTAGGCGTAATGACGGAGCCTTACTCTCTAAAAAAGGGTAAGGCTCAGTCTATTGTAGACACCTTAGACGATGCTTACATCCTCATAGAAAATGGATTAATCAAAGACTATGGTCCAATGCAAAATGTCCCTCAACCTACTGACTGTCAGATAATTGACGCTAAAGATAGATATGTCTGCCCTACTTGGTGTGATTCCCATTCTCACCTTGTATTTGCAGGGAGTAGAGAACAAGAATTTGTTTCCAGACTCAAAGGCAAATCATATCAGCAGATATCAGAAGAAGGTGGTGGAATACTTAATTCTGCAATCAAATTACAGAACACCTCAGAAGATGATCTGTATGAATCTGCTTCTACCCGACTCCGACAAGTTATCTCTACGGGTACAGGAGCAATAGAAATAAAAAGCGGATATGGCCTGACAACTGATAGCGAACTCAAAATGCTAAGAGTGATCAAAAGGCTAAATGAAAATTTTTCCGTAACTATAAAAGCGAGTTTTCTGGGAGCACACGCAATTCCTATAGAATATAAAAACAATAGACAAGAATATATAGACTTAATCATCAATGAGATGCTACCCCAAGTCGCAGAACAAGGTCTCGCAGAATACTGTGATGTATTTTGCGACAAGGGATTCTATACAGTCCAAGAAACAGATCAAATTCTAACTGCTGCCCATAGATATGGCTTAAAGCCAAAAATCCATGCTAATGAATTGGCTAATTCGGGAGGTGTTCAGATTGGCATTAAGCATAATGCCATATCTGTGGACCACTTAGAAGAAATAGAGGAAGAAGAGATCAGATTATTGTCCCAGTCTGCTACGATCCCTACTCTACTACCGTCATGTTCATTTTTTCTAAATATTCCCTATGGTCCAGCTCGTCGTCTTATAGATGCTGGAGCTGGAGTTTGTCTTGCAACTGATTATAATCCGGGTACATCGCCTTCTGGCAATGTGCCATTCTTGATGTCATTAGGATCTCTAAAGATGAAGATGCTACCTAATGAGACATTCAATGCTGTCACCATTAATGGAGCTTGTGCTATGGAGTTACAAGATACTCTCGGTAGTATAAGCAAAGGCAAAAAAGCTAACCTTATCATCACGCAACAAATTCCAAGTTTTGAGTATATAACTTATAGTTTTGGTCGGAGTGTTGTCTATAAGGTATTATTAGAGGGAAAAGAGGTCTATACTCAAGCAACATAAGGTATAATCAGGGTATCCCATTATTAAGAAAACAGGTATTACAACAATCTTTGTCCTAACATGAGTTTGAGATGATAAAGAAGCAATCATATTATACTTTTCGATTATATTTGTGGCTGATTTATAGGATATAAGATTGCATCCTGAGACATTACGTCGATTCTCGTCGTAATATCATAATAATAGTTCTTTTAAGTCAGTTGAATATAAATGCTATTCAGCTTCATTTTATTTATAATAATTTGGTTTTCAAGCGCTTAGGCTTTTGTAAAAATCAGTGTAACATAGCAAATCTGTGATGAAACGATTTTCCTTCATAATATTTAGTGTTCTCTTTCTTTTCAACAATTCACTTACAGGTCAGACAGGGCCTGAGTGTCAAGCCATCGGAATTACAGAACCCGTAAATTTTATAACTACGACTGCCCAAGGTGATGTCTTTCCGGGTCAGACATTTTGCTTAGAAATAGGAGTTGAAGATTTTACTAGTGTCATAGGATTTCAATTTACATTTAGTTTTGATCCTACGACTTTACAATTTGTAGATTTTCTCCCTTTCATGGGCTCACTTACAGGTCCACTTGTTCATAATCCTAACTTGGCTGATCAAGGACTTTTACCTATTCTATGGACAAATGCTAATAGTGAAGGTCAGACTTTGCCAGACGGCATGGGTATAGCTAATATTTGTTTTGAAGTGATAGGAGATCCAGGTCCTGTGGAAGTATGTGTTTCCAATAATATCCCTGGTGTCACCCCAGTAACTGAAGTCTCTTATCAAATAGACGAAAACACAACCTGCTCTGATACACTTTTATTAATTGATGGTAATGTTGATTGTTCGGTTATTGATGTACAGTGTAGTGACCTAACAATATTTGACTTAGGTGTATGTAATTCTGTTGCTGGAGGGACAATCACATTCTCAATATGTGGTGGCACACCTCCTTACAATTATAATCTCAATGGATTAGCCCCAGGAACTGCCAATACAACAGATCCAATTA
>CAZBXL010000010.1:14005-41673 GCA_964495785.1 uncultured Saprospiraceae bacterium
GATACTGTATTAATAGAAAGAATAGCGAACGGAACTTACACCATCACAGTGGAAGATGCCCAAGGTTGTAGTGTTATGCTAGATATTCCAGTACTCACTCCAGAACTTATTATTGATTTTGATATAGTGCCTCCCTCATGCGTCGGTGCAAGTGACGGAATGATTACTATAAATGTCTCAGGTGGTGTTCCATTCTCAGGCGGTCAATATGCATTTGAGAACAATTTGTCAGATTCGTATGTAACCACTATGCCATTCTTAGAAAATAATTACAACGACTTTACTGGAGAATTCCGAATAGATATACAAGATAGCTCAGGCTGTACAAGGCCTCCATTTATTATTTCTGATATTCCTGTCGTCGGTACTATCACATTTAATGTAAGTGATATAGTTGACGTAGATTGCAAAGGAGATAGCACTGGTAGTGTCGTAATAACTGATGTTGTCCCTGGTTCTTTTAGTGATAACTTTGTCAATATTCTTGATGAATTTGGAACTCCTTACCCAAGCGGAATCAGGAACGATTCTTTGATAATTGATTCAAGCTTACCAGCTGGTACATATACTGTGGATATAACGAACATCAGAAATGGATGTAGAGAAGAAGGCACTTTTACAATTAATGAACCAGCATTAGGTATTGAGTTAACTCCAAGTTCTGTATCGCCTAATTGTGGTATGTCAGACGGAGAAGCAACAGTTGCCGCCTTTGGTGGTACTCAGCCATATACTTATATGTGGGCTGATGACCCTACGGAGAACTCTAACACATTATCTGGATTAGATGCTGGCACATATAGTGTAACCGTTATTGACGACTTAGGATGTTCAGATACTTTATCTATCGTGGTCGACCCAGGAGGATTGATTGATATAGATGCTATGTTAGTGACTGGATTAGGATGTGATAATATGGGTACGGGAGAACTTGCAGTCACCTTAAATACTAGTACTACCCCACCTATCTCATTTACATGGTTTGATGATATGGATATGAGTATAGGCATGGGGCAGATGGTCAATGTTACAAGTCCCGGATTATATTATGTAGAAGTTATCACTTCAGATTGTACTGCTCGTGATACTGTTGAGATATTACCTGGAGGCGGATTCACTTTTGATATCATAACTGAATCTCCAACGTGCCCAACATTCAATAATGGTAGAATTGCATTAGAAAATTTTGCTGGCGGCACGGCACCATACGAGTGCAATTGGTCCCCTATCCCATTCGTAGGATGTGATAACCCTAACCTGTCAGAAGGTCTTTATATGGTCACGATTTCTGATGCCGACGGTTGCGAAGTTGATACCATGATTACCTTAACGAATGAAATAATAGACATCACTTTTACAATTGACGCAGTTAGTCCTGCTTGCCCGGGAGAGATGAGTGGAAGCATAGAAATATTAGATATTACGGGAGGTCAAGCTCCTTATACTTGTGAATTTGCAGATCCTACGGTGACCTCTTGTAATCCAACTGATTTGCCAGCAGGCATATACGACTTTGTGATAATAGACGATAATGGCTGTATGTCCGTTGATACATTTGCAGAAATATTTCCTAACCTAAATTTTATAGACTTCAATGCATCAGTCACTAATCCAGAGTGTGGTGGCGCATCATTGGGCTCTATTGACATCGTGTCTGGACCTGGTTCTTCTATTACCGTAGCATGGTCAGACCCGACACTTATGGGCAATACTCTTACAGATTTAGATCCAGGTGACTATACTGCGACGATAACAGATATGAATAATTGTTCTCTTGATACTACTTTCACATTAATATTTGAGGATGATAATTTTATACCAGAATTCAATATCAATGTACCTGACTGCCCCAACGGGACAGATGGCAGTATCTCACTTATCAATTGTATAGGCTGTGACTGTAACTGGGAAGAACCTACACTGAATATACAGGGTTGTGATCTCGTCTCTTTAAGTCCTGGCCTGTATAGAGTAACAATAACAGATGCATTGGGCTGTCAAGCAGATTCTACTTTAGACTTAACTGTACCAGATGCCCTTGAAGTTACGGTTACCAATATCATGGATGCGGCATGTTTTCAAGAAGATAGTGGGCAAGCTACTGCCTCTGTAACAAATGATCCGAGAGGAGTAGGAATTTATGATTACATATGGTCAAATGGCAATACAGATGATGCAGAGATTAGTGCTACGGATGTAGAGTTACCGGTAGGAGAAAATTTTGTCATTGCCTTTGATGGAACATGTGTCGATACCTTCTTCTTTGACATAGGAGAACCTGACGAATTATTATTAGACTTAGCTAATGTCACGACTGTGATGGCGAATTGCTTTGATGGATGTGATGGTACAGCTACATTGGCCGCGATAGGTGGTACATCGGCGAGTGGAGATTACACTTTCAGATGGGAGGACGGTGTAGAATCAGACTCAAGAATCGACCTTTGCGCAGGTGTGAATAGATTTACAATTATAGATGATAATGGATGTGAAACTCTTGATTCTATAACGATAGATAATCCAGATCCAATAGTTATTGATACAGTATCATTGATTGATGTTAACTGTCTTGTCGCAGAAAGTGGACTAATAACGATCAATGTTGTAGGCGGATGTAATAACTATAGTTACGCGTGGACAGATGGCGTATCAGATACAGATACTGCGAGCGATCTCGTGGCAGGAGAATATACAGTAACAGTCACTGATGGCTGCGGTTGTACTGCCGAGTCAAGTTTTACTTTAGCACCACCATCTATGATATTAGCAACTCCGATTACTCCTGAAGTTCCTAATTGTCTAGGTGACTTAGTATGTATAGGTATAGAGCCAGGAAGTGTCTCAGGAGGAACGGGGACTGGCTACACATTTACAATTCGTGGAGGTCAGAGAGTACCTATTGACTCATGCGTGTTAGTGCCTACCGGGACTTACATTATAGAAGTGAATGATGATGTAGGATGTCCATCTGAAGCATTTACTGTAGTTGTAGATCCACCTAACGATTTTTCAGTTGATTTAGGGCCAGACCTTATGCTTAGCTTAGGTGATAGTACGACTATATCTGCAATTGTAACAGGAGGGACACCTCCTTTCACATATAACTGGAATTCAACATCACCTTTTAACTGCGTGGATATGGAATGTGATATGATTACAATCCAACCCACTAACTTCTCTAATTATCAAGTTCTTGTAACAGATGCTAATGGCTGCGAGACATTTGCTGAAATCAATGTAGAGGTCAGAACTGAAAGAAATGTTTATATACCTGACACCTTCAGACCAGGGGCTGATGCACCTAACGATAGATTTATGTTACTTACTGGTCAAGGAGTAGAACAACTTAATTTTCTACAGATATTTGACAGATGGGGTAATGTCATGTATGAGCTTGAAAATATTCCCGCTCCTACTAATATAGATATGGGATGGGATGGTCGTAGAGGCACAGGAAATAATGAAGTGGAAGCAGGAGTCTATGTGTATGTCGCTGAAGTGCTCTTCTCTGACAATGCAACAATCAAATATTCAGGTTCAATTACCCTTATTAAGTAATTTCTTAGGTATTATAGAATCAATTCTGACGGCTGTCTCGTCTTCTTTAGGCTTAGGCTCTACGTATCCTGTAAGATATAAGGTAATGGGTTGAGCAGATCCGTTAGACTTAACGGTGATCTCAGGTTTTTGATAGCCCTCTTTATTAATACTGATATACTGTACGCCAATGTATCCTTCTTCTCCATTCTCTATTGGAATAAAAGGAAAACTTGGTCTCGTACACCCACATGTAGCGTCTGCACTAATCACCTCAAGAGGAACTTTGCTCTCATTTTTAAAAACAAATTTGTGAGTTATCGTATCCCCTTCTTTAATATTTCCAAAATCAAATTCAAACTCTTCAAAAACGATTTTACTCATTTGTTTTTTAGGAACAATTTTCTTTTTGGGTGTCTTTTTCTTTTTGGGTGGCGTAGGTTTCTTGACAGCTTTTTTTACTGCTTTTTTTGCAGGCTCAGGAACTACCGGCTTTGATTCTTCAACTTCTTCTATCACTTCTTCCCATGTCGTTTCTTCCTCTACTGCTAACTTCTTAGAAGACTCAGGTGTTGAATTTATTTGTTTTGGCTTAGCGTCAGTAGCTTGTTGAGTTGTAGTAGAATCAGATTTACATGAGAGATGTAAGAGCAGGAAAATGATACTTAGAATCTGTACAATTTGTTGTGAAAACCGCATTCTATAAGACAATATTGAGAGCTTAAATTAGAAAATTGAACTCTAATATTACTTTAAAATATTGAAACTACCTGTTTTTTGATAATTATCTCCTCCGCAATCGTACTCTATCTTGTATACATACACGCCAGATGGCATTCTGGTACCATTATATGTACCGTTCCAGCGTTCATTTTTATTAATGCTTGAATACAGTAATAAACCCCACCTATCGTATATCTCAAACCTGATCAAGTTCTCGATTATGAAAGCATTACTTATATAAAATTCATCATTGATGTCATCATCATTTGGTGTAAATGCTGTAGGAAAAATAATATTACCGCAATCTATCTGTTCCGTATCTATAACGCTGATACGAATCATATCTGAACTTACGCAGCTGCCATGATCATATTCTACCATGTAGTTAGTCGTCGTTTCTGGAAATGCCTCGGGACTAGCCGATGATGTATCAGATAAGTCAGTAGAAGGAGTCCATATAATATTAGGAGCACATGTGGGTCCACTTATTATATCTATCGCATCACCCATAAATATGGTCGTATCAGAAGTGATAATCTGATCAGGAAATACCAATAAATTATCTATGTCAACTTCAGGAATAGCAAAGTCAAAAAACTGAAGATTGTCTAATCTACCTCTAAAGAACACATCAGAATTAGGATTAGAAGCATCTATGCACGGAGAGTACCCTACAGTAAATTGGTGGTCAACGCCAAGCGCTAATGTGGTAAATTCCTCGTAAGTGGCTATGAACTCACCATCCAAATAAAAGTTAAATGTTCCGCCAGATCTTGTAAGCAAAAAATGATGCCAACAGATATCTGGATTCACATCAGTCCTCAAAAACATACCATCTAATGCATTGGCCGTAAATTCTACTTCTATATCTTCAGAAAATGGCAAGTACCTTATAATAAATGAAGAGTCTCGACTGCACTCACTTCTTATGGAAAACAAAGGATATTCATCCATCGCATCATCTACCCAAAAGTGAAAACTCATAGAGAAGTCGCTTAAAAAAACATCCTTTAAGCCGGGATCTAAAAATATTGTATCTGGACTTCCATCAAATATTAAACTACGTGATGGCGGACCATCAACTCCACATTCACAATCAATATTATTTCTGACAAAATTATTAGTAAAATTTCCAGTGTTATCAGTAACAGTACAGTTTTCAAAACTGTAATCAGCAATGATACTCTGCCCATAAGTCGCTGTCATACAGGCACTTAAAAACAATACCCAAACAAAATTTGCCATATTCACTTTCATAATTACTAATATAACGATCGTAAATTTCTTAATGATACATGTAGAAACTTAATCAATAAAAATATCCGCTTGTAAACATAGTTACAAACGGATAAATCAAAAGAGATTGAGTAAATTATCTATAATTTTATGAATCTTTCAAAGCTCGTAGACCGTCCATCAAATATACTTATGATGTAGTGTCCAGTGAAGAGATTTTCGATATTAATTCTAACATTGTTGGTAACTCTCTTTTTCTCTACAAAGTTATGACCGCTTATACTATAAATACTGATGACGTAACTATCAAAAGGTCCATTTATACGAATCATATCATTCGCTATGGTAGGTACCAAAGTGATCTCATTATCTAATTCAATCACAATGCTCCTAATCTCAGAATACTCTTCTTCACCAAGTATGTTTATCTTTTTTAACCTGTAATAATTGATGCCGCTCGTGGGTGATTCATGTACAAATTGATAAGTAGGGGTCATACCTCCATCACTACTATCATCAATAGTGCCTATAGCTGAGAAATCCTGTGCATCGTTAGAACTCCATTCTACAATATACTTATGCAAATCGTCATCCGAGTCCGACCACCAAAGTAATTGGACCGATTGAAAATCTGCTAATCTAACTTCGAACCGTGAAATATCTATAGACAAAACAGATGGAAAGTAAGTACAGCTATCTCCATCTGCAAGTAATGCACAACCGTCATTTGGTACACCCCAATAATCACAATTAGATACATCAAATGGAGGTATATCAAGAGGATCTATATCGTCACACATGACTTCACCATAACTTACTGAGCATGCTCTCTCCCCTAATGCGTCACTCAATGTTATCACGTCTCCATCATTTCCTAATAGAGCCGTACCAGAAAAATTCATATCTAATATACCTTCTGGTACTACACAAGATGCTGTATCGATATCAATGCCATCATCACAGTAGTTTAAAACGAGAACGATACACTCCCCTGGCAATAAGAAAGTACTATCTGGAATAATATAATCAGAATATGGCGGAGGGTCGTCATCACCTATTTGCCAGCCAGATATATCAACTATTGATTCTTCCGCTGTATTGCATAGCTCGATATATTCGTCATCCGAATTTACGATACCATCATTATTGGTATCATATTGAAATTCTTCTCCCGTGGGATCTGATAAAATGGAATTTATTACCACACTATCTAACATACATTGACCATCAATATTATGAATCGTATAGACCGTAAGGAATAATATCAGACAGCTTAGCTTCAAGTAGGTTTAATTTTATACGTAAATGTAATTAAAGTCCTGATTTATTTATTAACGTTAAACTTATATCAATTGTGATCATTTATATATGATTTAATTACAATATTATACATCTATTTATTGTAGCTTCGTTTACTATTTTTACAATTCAGAATGAGTAATTTAATTGAATGGATACAGCTTTAATATTGACCATAGGCTTGATTTTATTAGGTTTTTTATTCCTTTATTACGGGGCTGAATTTCTTGTATCAGGAGCTGAGAAGCTAGCAACAAACCTAAATATATCCAAAGCTATATGTGGTGTTGTCATTGTAGCGTTTGGTACAAGTGCTCCTGAACTTTTTGTAAATCTAATATGTGCTTGTAGAGATGAAACTGACTTTGCCTTATCTAATATATCAGGAAGCAACCTGACCAATCTCTGTGTCGGTTTTGGCTTGATAGGTATTTTCATTGGTATCGGATTTAAAGTTGAATCATTTAAATTAGATTTAGCTTACTTCGTTTTAGGTCCACTAATTATTGTTGTCAGTTTCTTAGTGACCTCTTTTACATTTCTTCCACTTTGGACAGTATTCATTCTTATACCATTAATGGTCTTTTTCTTGTACAGGGCTATTCTGAGATTTGATGATCCAGACAGTAATAATATAGCTGATACAAAGGATATTATAAAAGGCGTTAGTATGTTCTTAGTCGGTATAATAGGACTCTATATAGGAGGTGAGTTAGTCGTAGGTAATAGTGAAAAAATAGGACAAACATTTGGTATCTCTGAAGCAATATTGGGCCTTACAGTAGTAGCTGGTGGGACCTCCATCCCAGATGTTATGGCGAGCATAGTTGCTGCACGTAAGGGAGAAAATGAAATTGCAATCGGCAATATTGTAGGTAGTAATATATTCAATATCTTCTTCGTACTTAGTTCGACCTTAGCAGTATCTCGTACCAATTTAGAGTCTAACTTTCTTTTCTTTTTTGACTACTCCATTGTTACTGTGCTATCCGTAATATTTACTTTATATGTGTTTCTAAGAAAAAAAATAGACCTTCCTATTGGATTGTTTTTAGTTACTGCTTACATCATATATTATTACTTACGAGTAAGTTCTTCTATGCCTTTACTGATAGAATAATAAAGTCTGAACTCATTGCATGACTAAGGATATAATACCAAAGGATAAGAAAAACGAAAAAGAAATGCCCTTCTTTGATCACTTAGAAGAATTGAGATGGCATCTCGTCAGATCAAGCTTGTCCTTAGTCTTTTTTGCGATTCTCGTTTTCATCTTTAAAGACTTCGTATTTACACACATAATTTTTGGTATCCAAGATTCTTCTTTTTTGACATATCGGTTCTTCTGTTACATGTCACCACTCACTTGCATGGAGCCTTCAGAATTAGTAATCGTCCCAGTTCAGTTGGGAGAAAGATTTTTTACACACTTAAGAGTTTCTTTCTGGTTAGGATTTATTATGTCATTCCCATATATATTTTGGGAGTTCTGGAGATTTATAAGTCCTGGGTTGTATTCTAACGAAAGAAACGCAGCCAAGGGCATCGTATTTAGCTGTTCTACTTTATTCATACTTGGAGTCCTATTTGGTTATTTTATTATTGCTCCTTTCGGATTTAAATTTCTTGGAGGTTATAGCTTGTCTGAGCAAGACCTCGTATCACAGACTACAAGTCTATCATCATTCGTAGGTTACTTGACTAACTTTACAATCCCTACAGGTTTAGTATTTCAATTACCTATAGTCGTATTTTTTCTTGCAAGAATAGGATTAGTAACACCCGAGGTTATGAAAAAATACAGAAGGCATGCTATTGTTATTATCATGTTATTCTCTGCTATAATTACGCCGCCAGATATGGTCACACAGATACTCATAGGGATACCCATCTTCTTTCTCTATGAGTTAAGTATCATTATTTGTCGTAAAGCTTATAAGTCTTACACCACACCGAGTTAAGCATATACATATAAGAAAATTATGTAATATTTGGCACGATTCTTTCACATCGTAGTCTACCCTAATTATTCAAAAAGAACTTAAACTTAAAAAATTTACATTCTTAGACATTACGCATATCAATAGCTGATGTGCCCCATTTTTTAAAACTTATTTTCTATTGGTCAGACCCAGCTAATTGAAAGTATATCAAATGGTACGTAATAATGAAAACATTTCTAAAAATGATCTTGCTATCAGTAGTAAGTATTGTAGTGATGGAAGATGCTTCAGCCTCCCATATTGTAGGAGGTGATGCTATATATACTTTCGTCAGACATAATGCTGATAGTACTATGGCTACATACGAAGTTACATTTACCGTCTACCGGGACGAAAATGGCATTGGTTACGAACCATTAGCTACATTTGGTATCTACAGACTAATAGATAATGATACATGGGTCACAGAACGAGTCATAGAAAACATTCCAATCCAAAATATTCAAGAAATTAATGCAACTAATGATCCTTGCAGTATGCAAACGATCAGTGATATTAAAGTACAATCAGGTATTTATTCATTTGAAGTTACACTTCCTGTAATAGACAATTATTACAAAATCGCTTATCAAAAATGCTGTAGAAACCATGCTATAAATAATATTAAAGATGCTGGAATTACTGGCGCTGTCTTTGATCTTAAAATATCTGCAGAAGCTCAACTTAACGGCATTAGTAGCCCAAGATTTGCATCTCTTCCACCTACATATATTTGCGTTAACGAACCACTGCACTATGTACACTCAGGTATGGACTCTGATGATCGAGAACTTAGATATTCATTCTGTGTCCCTTACGTTGCAGGAGGGATAATAGACTATACACCGCAGTGTTGTGATTGTCAAAACCCGGAAGTTGGATTTTGTCCTCCCCCATTTGAAGAAGTTATCTACAAGCAAGGATACTCTTATGATAATCCTATAGGTGGTAGTCCTCAAGTAAGAATTGATCCAATTACAGGAATCATATCTGGCACCCCAAATCAAATCGGAGCCTATGTTGTAGGTGTCTGTATTGAGGAATTCGTAGATGGGAAAGTGATTAGTCAAACGAGAAGAGATTTTCAATTTAACGTAGTAGAATGTACCACAGCACTGACAGCTGCATTGGAAGCAGATACAAACTACATTTCAGTAATTAACGGCGTCGAAAAAACAATCAATGAGTATCACTTATGTCACGACGAAAGCTTAGATATAATAAACCAAAGCTCAGAACTGCAGTACATAAATGAATATAATTGGATACTTAGAAATGACAAAAATGAAATCTACTTCGAAAGCTCTGGCAGCGACGCCAAGGACCTATACATACAGAAATTAGAACACGGAATATATGAAGGAGAGATGATACTCAATATATCTGAAGCATGCAGTGATACAGCGTACATATCCGTAACGGTACATGACGAAATAGAGCCAGAATTTACATATTCATACGATCCGTGTTACATGTCATCAGTTCAGTTTACACCTACAATATTTGATGGAGAAGACGAGATAATTTATTGGAATTGGAACTTAGGTGACGGTACGTCTTTGGACGCAGAATCTGGAGCTTATTTCTATAAAGACAGGGGCCAATATAATGTCGTGCTCACAATTATGGATGCTCAACAATGTACATACTCCACTGAGATGATGGTTGATTATAATCCAATGACAGATATGCCCGCTTTAGAAGTCGAAGAAACTACAAAGTTAATCTGTGAAGGGGATTATTACACATTCGACAATATAGACAGGTATGATGAGGGTACCTATGAATATTTCATCCCTACTGTAGATAATCAATGTGACTCTATTCATTACATTCTCAATCTCTACCACTACCCTGAAACTATTGAAGAAACTCGAAAGGAGTATATATGTCAAGGACAATCAATATTATTTGATGGTGAGGAATTTAACCAAACTGGATCTTATTACAAAAGTTTTAAATTTGAAAATGCTGATTGCGATAGTCTAATGCTCGAGCTCATTGTGGAGGAAGCAATCTTACCTGATGTCAAGCTTAAATCTGATACGACCATTACTATAAGAACCGACTACGCATTACCATTATCTATTTATGGGGATTATAATTCAATTACTTGGACACCCGACGACTACTTAGACTGTAATAGCTGCATTAATCCTATTACTAATCTTACTGACAATCAGTCATTTACAGCTTATATTAAAAGTATTGACGGATGCGAAATCAGAAAGAATATTAATATAAATGTAGAGGAGAATAATGATTTCTATATGCCAAATATAATCTCAAAATCACCAAACAACAATACCCTATTTGTACAATCACGATCTGAAATAAAGTACAAATACGACTTGTACATATATGATCGATACGGTAACTTAATACATGAATGTATAGATGCTGTGTGTAATGATTCATCTATAGGTTGGACCCCACAAGATTTTAATCCAGGAGTATTTGTCTATTATGTTCAGTTTAAAGATGAATATTACAAAGGCACCCTATCAGGAAGTATAACTATTATTGAGTAAGTATTTTATTTATTATCTAATATAACGAATGGGCAAATTATTTCTTCCATAGAGATACCTCCATGCTGAAATGTGTCATTATACATCCTATTATATTTTCCATAATTATTAGGATACAAAAAGAAATAATCTTCCATAGAAAAAATAAATCTTGAACTAATATTAGGCATTGGAAGACCATAAGCCTTAGGGTCAGACATCTCCATAACGTTAGTCTCTTCGTATCTTATATTCTTCCCTACTTTGTATCGTAAGTTAGTTGAAGTCTCTCTATCAGCTATCACCCTACTTGGATTACTTACACGGATTGTACCATGATCTGTTGTGATGAATAAACGAACATTTTTTTCTGCAATAGTCTGTAACGCATTCCATATAGGCGAATTAAGAAACCAAGACCTCGTTAGCGATCTATAGGCTTTCTCATCTGATGCTAACTCTTTTAAAACCTCCATTTCTGTTCGAGCATGTGACAACATATCTATAAAATTATATACGACGACTGTCAATTTATTATTCAGACAGTTATGCACATTATCTTGGAGGTTTTTTGCGTCATTGTTATTTCTTATTTTAAAATATTCCCACTTAATTTTATCAGAAACCAAACGATTAATTTGTTTCTCTAAGAGCTCCTTCTCGTACTGATTTTTGCCACCCTCCTCATTATCGTTTAGCCAATACTCAGGAAACTTCTTTTGAATCTCCAAAGGCATCATACCAGCGAATATGGCATTACGGGAATATTGAGTTGCGGTAGGCAATATTGAGAAAAAGGTCTTTTCTTCTTTGACTCTAAACAATTCAGAAATTATCGGCTCGATGATTTTCCATTGATCATATCTTAGGTTATCAAATAGCACAAGAAAATTTGGCTTGTCCATTTCTAATTTAGGAAACAAGTTCTTTCGTAATAAGTTATGGGAGAAATCATGATCGTCATTATCATCCAACCATTGCTTATAGTTCTTATCTACAAACTTTGAGAATTCTCTATTGGCCTCCTTTTTCTGCATATCAAGAATACCCTTAAATTGTTCATTATCTGAATTATCTAACTTTAGCTCCCAGCCTATAATTCTTTTGTATAGGTCTACCCAACCGTCCTTGTCAAGGCCACTTTGAATATCCATAGTAATTGTCCTAAATTCCTGCTGATAATCTGAAGCCGTCTTTTCACTGACTAAACGTTTATTATCCATAATCTTCTTTAAGGACAATAATATTTGATTAGGATTAACTGGTTTTATCAAATAATCATTAATCTGAGAACCCAAGGCTTGTTCCATTAGATCCTCTGCTTCATTCTTAGTTATCATTACCACTGGAACCATGTTGTTGGCTTGTCGCATCTTCTCCAAAGTCTCCAAACCTGAGATTCCAGGCATGGACTCATCTAAAAATACGCAATCAATATCTTGGTGCTCAGTTAACTGATCTAAAGCATCATGCCCATTAGTAACTTCTATGACTTCGTAACCTTTCTTAGTAAGAAAAAAAAGTTGTGGCTTGAGTAAGTCGATCTCATCATCTGCCCAGAGAATTTTGCCTTTATTCATAAGCTATTTTAATTACGCATATCCAACGCTTTCGGAATGCAATCTATTACCTTTGATCTAAATGAGTAGAAAAAAAATCATAAACGACCCCATTTATGGACTAATACGTTTTCCATTTGATCTACTCTACGATATTATCGACCATCCTTATTTTCAGAGATTAAGAAGAATTTCTCAGATGGGCTTGTCTAATTACGTGTACCCAGGTGCTACACATAGTAGATTTGCCCATGCTTTAGGCGCTTTACACCTTACGACAACAGCCATAGAGACACTTAAGGCCAAAGATATTGATATAACTGAGCAAGAGTACCTTGGAGTTTGTATTGCAATATTGTTACACGATATAGGGCACGGCCCCTACTCACATGCTTTGGAAGAGATATTCCTTCCGATTAGCCACGAAGAGATCACCGTTGCGATTATGAAAAGGCTAAATATTGAATTTAATGGACAATTGACAACTGCTTTACAAATATTCCAAAATAACTACCCAAAAAAGTTCCTTACACAACTGGTTTCCAGCCAGTTAGACATGGATAGAATGGACTATTTAATGAGGGATAGTTTTTATTCCGGAGTAGCTGAAGGAATAATCGGTTATAAAAGAATCATATCAATGCTTTCGGTAGTTGATAATCAATTAGTTATAGAAGAAAAAGGGATTTATTCTGTCCAGAAATTCTTAGTATCACGCCACATCATGTATTTGCAGGTTTATTTACATAAAAACTCAATTGTTGCTGAGCAAATGCTTAAGTCTTTTGTACATAGACTGAAATATTTAGTCAATAACGGAGCTTATCCATTACATAATTCGAAAATTGAAAGACTTTTGACTGATAATCAAATATTTAATAAAGATTTCGATCAAAATTTGAAGACTTTTACTACATTAGATGATGTCGATGTGATGTTTACAATCAAGAACTCAATCGATTCAGCTGATCAAATTCTTGAGGCTTATGCACGCGGTCTATTAAATCGTTCATTATTTAAGGTTTTGTTAAGCAAAAAACCCTTCGATAGTGACTTGTTAACAGACCTCCGTCAAAATGTTAAAATTCAATATAGTGTTTCGGATTTAGAACTTGATCAACTCATTATTTCTGGTAAAGAGACCACGAGGGCCTATGATACCAAGGTAAATGAGATAAAAATTCTAATGAAATCTGGTGAAGTTAGACCTATTTCAGATTGTTTAGATACACTTGTTAATATGGAGGATATAACGCAATATTATTTGTGTTATCCTAAATAAAAAGGCTACATTTGCAGCCGTTTTCATGAATACCTTTTATGACATTTTTAATAAAATTTTAAATCAACAATGAGAAAAGTTAGTCTAATTTTTTCTTGTCTTTTCGTTTTCACTTTGGTTTCTCCATTCTATGCTCAACAAGCTCCAGAGGCAGGTATGCCTTCAGGTCCTGGTTGTTATGCTAAATGTTTAATACCAGATCAATACGAAACGATCACTGAAGAAGTACTTATCAAAGAAGCTTCATCAAGAACAGAAATTGTAGCCGGTAGTACTGAAACTCTTTCGCAAGAAGTTCTTGCTAAAGAAGGAAGCACTCAATTAAGAGCTGTACCTGCACAATTTGAAGATGCATCAGAGCAAGTTTTACGAGCTGAGGGCGCATCTACAGTAGTAATTAATCCTGCTACATTTGAGACAGTAACTCAAGAAGTACTGTCCAAAGCAGCTTCTACGCAGTTAGCAGTTGTTCCTGCACAATTTGAAACTATGTCGGAAGAAGTTCTTAAAGCAGATGGTTCATCTACTGTAAGAATCACTCCTGCTCAGTTTGAAACTATGACAGAGCAAGTCATGGTTAATGACGGAACATCAGAAGTAAGAATCACTCCTGCACAATTCGAGACAATGAGTCAAGAAGTATTAGCAAGTGAAGGTTCTTCAGATGTAAGGATTACACCTGCATCATTCGAAACTATGTCTACTCAAGTAATAGCGAACACACACGGTGGTGTAAGTTATGGTAGCAACGCTACAACTTTAGAGAATGTTAATTTCGAATCTGGTTCAGCTATCCTAACTGGTAGCTCAAGAACTGAGTTAACAAACTTAGCTTCAAGAGTATGTGGAGATGGATCATCTTTCAAAATTGTTGGTCACACAGATAGCCAAGGAAATGACGCTTCTAACTTAACATTATCAAGAAATAGAGCTAAAGCTGTCTATGACGCATTAGTTGCTGCAGGATGTAGTTCTGCTAACATCAGCTATGAAGGTAGAGGCGAAGCTTCTCCAGTTGCTGATAACTCTACTGCTTCAGGTCGTAGACAAAATAGAAGAGTAGAATTAGTAAAGTTAGGATCAGGAGCAACAGAAGGTGCTGCGAAAGGAGGTCCTAATGATATAATTAATCACAGAACTGTACCAGCACAGTTTGAGACAGTATCTCAAGAAATGCTTGCAAGTGAAGGTGAGTCTACTGTATCTATTACACCTGCATCATTCGAAACTCAATCGGAGCAGGTTCTTAAATCAGAAGGTAGTTCTTCAGTAAATATTACTGCGGCTACTTTCGAGACTGTATCTGAAGAAGTATTGAAAAAACCAGCTTATACAACAATAAGAGTAATACCTGCTCAATTTGAGACAGCTACAGAAGAAGTATTAGTACAGGAAGCTTATGAAGAATTAAGAGCTGTTCCTGCTGTATATGAGACAGTAACTGAAGAAAAATTAGTTAAGCCTGCATATACTACATTGAGACCAGTACCTGCTACTTACGAGACTGTATCTGAGGAAATACTTAAAAAAGATGCTTATACAACTTTAAGAGTAATTCCTGCTGAATATGAAACAGTAACTGAAGAAGTACTTAAAAAAGATGCATATACAACTCTAAGACCAGTACCAGCTGTATATGAGACATTAACTGAAGAAGTACTTAAGAAAGATGCTTATTCAACTTTAAGGCCAGTAAAAGCTGTATACGAAACTATGACAGAGGAAGTTCTTGAAAAAGATGCTTACACAACTCTAAGAGAAGTTCCTGCTGTATACGAGACAGTATCACAAGAAGTACTTAAGAAAGATGCATACACAACTCTAAGAGTTATACCTGCACAATTCGAAACAGTAACTGAAGAAGTATTAAGCAAAGATGGTTATACTACATTAGCTGGTGTACCTGCTCAGTACGAAACTGTAACAGAAGAAAAACTCAAAAAAGAAGCTTACACTACTGTAAGAGTTATACCTGCACAATATGAAGCTGTTACTGAAGAAGTAATTGCTTCAGAAGCAACTACAAGATTAGAAAAGAAGCCAGCTAAATACGAAACTCAATCTGAGGAAATCGAAGTCGCTGCAGCTTCAAGTAAGTGGGTTAAGAAAAAAGCTGATAAAAACTGTCTTTCTGCTAATCCAGAAGACTGTTTAGTATGGTGTCTTGTTGAGACTCCTGCTCAGTACAGAACTGTAACAAGACAAGTAAGAGTAGGTTGTGAAGTTGGTTGGACTGAAAGTGGTGACGATTGTATCAGAACTGTAGATGTACCAGCTCAATATAAGACGAGAACTTTCCAGAAATTAGTACAAGATGCAACTACAGAAGTTGTAGAAGTACCTGCTGTGTATGAGACAATTTCTATGAAGAAATTAGTTAACGCTGCAAGTACAACTGCTAACACAGTAGAGCCTGTATATACAACTCGTACTTTCCAGAAATTAGTACAAGATGCAACTACAGAGGCTGTAGAAGTACCTGCTGTATATGAGACGATCACTATGAGAAAGTTAGTAACTCCAGCATCTGTTGAGGCTGTAGAAGTACCTGCTAAATATGGTACTAGAACATGGAGAAAATTAGTAACTCCTGCTACTGTTGAGAAAGTAGATGTTCCAGCTGAATATACTACAAGAACATACAGAAAACTAGTAACTCCTGCTACGACAGAAGCTGTTCAAGTTCCTGCTGAATATACTACAAGATCTTACAAGAAATTGAAGACACCTTCTACTACAGAAGCTGTTCCAATGGAAGCTCAATACACTACAAGAACATATAGAAAACTTGTAACTCCTGCTACTGTAGAAGCAGTAGAAGTCCCAGCTGTATATGAGACTATCACTATGAGAAAGTTAGTAACTCCAGCGACAACTGAGTCAGTAACTGTCCCAGCAAGATATGAAACAAGAACTTTCCAAAAGCTTGTTAGTCCTGCTACAACTGAGGTTGTTGATGTACCAGCAGAGTATATTACTAGAACTTACAGAAAAGTAGCAACATCTGCTACTGCTGAAAACTTAAGAGGTGATGATGTATTCGGACCAAGAAACTACCAAGTTCTTGTAGCTGATGCGACTCACGAGACAAGAACAGGAGATGACCAGTTCACTACTGTTACTATGCAAAAATTAGCTAATGATGCTTATGCAGAACCTGTCTATGGAGCTGCTCAATATACTACTATTACTTCTCAGAAGTTAGTTGCTGATGCATCTGCAGAGAATGTAAGAGGTGATGATTCATTTACGACAATTACTTCTCAAAAATTAGTATCAGACGCAACTTATGAAGAGTATTGCCCAGGTGGATCAAGCACTCAGAGATTAGATGTTAAATTTAACTCAGGGTCAGCAGTACTTTCAGCTTCTTCTGCTGGAGAGATCAGCAGAATAGCTGGCGTTATCTCTTCTGGTGGACAGACTGTAACTATCGTAGGTCACACTGATAGCCAAGGGGACAATGCTTCTAACTTAGCATTATCAAGAAATAGAGCTAAGGCTGTATATGATGCATTAGTTGCTCAAGGAGTTAATTCTTCTCTATTGAGATATGAAGGAAGAGGAGAAAATTCTCCAATTGCTTCAAATGATACTGCTGAAGGAAGAAGACAAAATAGAAGAACAGAATTAGTTGCTGCTGGTGGATCTAACGATGGTGACTGTAAGTCATACACTACAAGATCTTACCAAAAGTTAGCTAATGACGCAACTCACGAAGTTGTAACTGGAGATCCTCAATATGGAACGAGAACTTATCAGAAATTGGCTAATGATGCTACAACAACTTCTAACCCAATTCCTGCTCAGTATACTAACATCAGTATGCAAAAATTAGTAAATGACGCAACATCAGAAAACGTTTCGGGTGAGCCTCAATATGCTACAAGAACATTTACAAGATTAGCAAACGATGCAACTACTGAAGCGATTCCTGTAGAGGCGAAGTATGAGACAAGAACTTATACTAAGACTGATGCTGCAACTACAAGATCTTCTGATATTCCAGCTCAGTACAAGACGATTACTAAGAGAAGATTAGTAACTCCAGGTGGATTCACTGAATGGAAGCAAGTAGTTTGTGATGTTGATATCACGCCAAGTCTATACAGACAAGTACAAAATGCATTGATCTCAAGAGGATATAACCTTGGAGCATCAGGAGCTGACGGTACTTTCGGACCTGCGACTAAAGCTGCTTTAGTTAAGTTCCAAAAAGACAATGGTCTTCCTGTGGGTCAGTTAGATTTAGATACAATGAGAGCATTAGGTGTACAATAATCAATAGTTTATGACCTAATCTTAAATTATAATAAAAAGCCTCGTAGTTTTCTACGGGGCTTTTTTATTTTTATACATTAATAACGTACAGCTGATTTAAAAACCAATCAATAGAATAGTGACAGAAGATAAAGAAATCCAATCTCTAATCCAGCAAGAACTTACAAGACAGAGACATGGAATAGAACTCATAGCTTCAGAGAACTTTACCAGCCAAGCAGTAATGGATGCTATGGGTAGCTGCCTAACTAATAAGTATGCAGAAGGCTATCCCGGAAAAAGGTATTATGGAGGATGTGAAGTCGTAGATAAAGTTGAAACCTTAGCTATAGATAGGTTAAAAGAGTTATTTGGAGCTGAATATGCAAACGTACAGCCCCACTCAGGAGCACAAGCTAATGCAGCCGTATTCTTAGCCATACTTAATCCAGGAGATACTATAATGGGATTTGACTTAGCTCATGGTGGCCATCTGTCTCACGGATCTCCAGTTAACTTCTCTGGGAAGGTGTATAATCCCCTATTTTACGGTGTAGAAGAGGATACTGGAACCATTGATATGAACAAGGTTGAAAAATTAGCACATTTACATAAGCCCAAACTCATAATATGTGGTGCCTCAGCATACAGCAGAGACTGGGATTATGTTCGCTTCAGATCGATTGCAGACTCAGTAGATGCTTTATTATTAGCTGATATTGCCCATCCTGCTGGACTGATCGCCAAGGGTCTACTTAACGATCCCATACCTCACTGTCATATAGTAACATCGACGACACACAAAACCCTTAGAGGTCCTCGAGGAGGTATTATTATGATGGGTAAAGACTTTAATAATCCTTGGGGAAGAACAACCAAGAAAGGCAATCCTATAAAAATGTCATCAATTCTCAATAGCGGAGTATTTCCTGGTATGCAAGGAGGACCATTAGAGCATGTTATAGCTGGCAAAGCTGTGGCATTCAGAGAAGCTTTAGATGATTCTTTTAAAAAATACGGCAAACAAGTCATAAAGAATGCATCAGCGATGGCAGAAGCTTTTGTCGGTAAGGGTTATCATATTGTTTCAGGTGGAACAGACAATCATCTTATGCTCATAGATTTAAGATCTAAAAATATAACTGGAAGAGATGCTGAGAATGCACTCGTTAAAGCAGAAATTACTGTCAATAAAAATATGGTTCCATTTGATGAGAAAAGTCCATTTATAACATCGGGAATTAGAATTGGCACTGCAGCTATAACTTCGAGAGGTTTAAAATCAAAAGATTGTAGACAGATTGTAGAATGGATAGATGAAGTCATCCAAAACCCTAATGATGACAGGAAATTAGAGCTGGTTAAAGATAAAGTCCAGAGCTTTATGAAAGGATTCCCGTTATACGCTTAAATCAAGAACGACGTATAAAGGATACATTCCATTAGAAATTCAAAGATGTAAATACTTAAAAGCATACATCTATAATAAGATAATGTATGTATACGGGTAACTTCTACAGCAGATTAGGTCAAATCATTCAAAAGATATGGCTTTAAATTATATCCTTGGGACAATACTGATTGATCTATGCAGCTTTGAGTTTAGTTATAGCAGAGTTCATTAATTTGTCATGAGCATATGACTTGTCTACAACGAATTCTGTGATATCAGTCTGACCAGGTAGCTCAAACATTGAATCTGTCAATATAGCCTCTAATATCGATCGTAATCCCCTTGCTCCTAATTTGTACTCCATAGCTTTCTCAGCTATATATTCTAATGCATCATCTGTAAATGATAACTGAATATCTTCTAAAGCGAATAGCTTTTTGTACTGTTTAATAAGAGCATTTTTAGGTTCTTGTAATATTCTTATTAGAGTCTCTTTATCTAGTGGGTTCAGATATGTTAATACGGGCATTCTACCTATTAATTCTGGTATCAAACCATACGCTTTAAGGTCTTGATGAGATACATACTTGAGAAGATTATCTTCTTCATGTAGATTAGACACTTCTTTTTTGAACCCTATGACTTGTGTATTCAGTCTTTTAGCTATGATTTTATTGATACCATCAAAAGCTCCTCCCATAATGAATAAAATGTTAGAAGTATCTACCTGTATCATTTTTTGCTCAGGGTGCTTACGTCCACCATACGGAGGTACATTAACTTCAGTACCTTCAAGCATCTTTAGAAGTGCCTGTTGCACACCCTCTCCTGAGACATCTCTAGTGATTGATGCATTATCACTCTTTCTTGCCACTTTATCTAACTCATCAATATAAACTATTCCTTTCTGAGCGGCATCTACATTATAATCTGAAGCCTGTAGTAATCTACTGAGCATACTTTCTACATCCTCTCCTACATATCCGGCCTCAGTGAATACAGTGGCATCTACAATAGCAAATGGAACTTTAAGATACTTAGCTATAGATTTAGCTAACAAGGTTTTACCCGTGCCTGTTTCTCCTACAAATAAGATATTAGACTTTTCGATTTCTACTTCATCGGTAGATTTCTGGTTTAGCCTTTTGTAGTGATTATATACGCTTACTGATAAGTATTTTTTAGCTTCAGTTTGACCGATAACATAGTTATCAAGAAAGGTTTTTATACCTAACGGAGTTACACCAGTTGGAAGTTTGAAATGAAAGTCACCTTTCGTTTTTGTCTTAGACCCTATCTCATCATTGACAATCTCGTGTGCTTGTTCCACACATGCCTCACATATGTGGCCCTCAAGACCAGCTATAAGAAGAAGCGTATCTTTTTTGTCCCTTCCGCAAAAAGAACACTTTTGATTTTTAGATTTAGTACCAGCCATAATATTTGATTATGCTTTATCTGTCTTTCTCGGATTCTCTCTTGACAAGACTTCATCTACTAATCCATATTCCTTAGCTTGATTTGCTGTCATCCAGTTATCTCTATCACTATCTTTTTCTATAGTTTCAAAAGTTTGACCACTACAATCAGCAAGTATAGTATATAACTCTTTTCTCATTTCTTTGATGAGACGATATGTGATTTCCATATCTGAGAACTGACCTTGCATACCTCCACTCGGCTGATGTATCATAACCCGACTGTGTTTGAGACATGTTCTTTTTCCTTTTGTTCCAGCAGCTAATAATACAGACCCCATAGAAGCTGCTAGACCTGTACAGATTGTTGCTACGTTAGGCACTACGTATTGCATCGTATCGTATATACCTAAACCTGCAATAACAGATCCTCCTGGACTATTGATAAACATCTGAATGTCTCTCTTTGGATCTGTGCTCTCTAGAAACAGAAGTTGAGCTTGAACAACATTAGCTACATAATCATTAATCGGGACCCCTAAGAATATAATTCTGTCCATCATCAGACGAGAAAATACATCCATCCCTACTACATTCATCTGCCTTTCCTCTATAACTTGTGGTGTAAATCCATTGATATTAGGCACCGTTGCACCAGCATTATTTATATGTTGATCGACAACATCAGCATTGATATTATGATGTTTCGTTGCATACTTTCTAAATTCTTTTCCTAAAGACATAAGATTTTGTTAGTTTTTTATGTAATGTTAACTTAATGCAGTTGCAAATGTTCTTAGTTTTCTTCTTTTAAGACTTTTACTTTTTCATAAAAATCATCTTTGCTAATAGATTTTATATCTGAGCTTACCTCTTCTTGTATAGATTCAAATAGTTTACTCGTACTGATAACGTCAATAGCTTTATTGAGTTGTTCTCTATTTTGCATCAGTGAGAAAACAGTATTTTTCAATGTCGATTGATCCATATATGGCGAATACGACTTCACAGCATTGACGAAATAATCAAAAATTTCTTTCTCTTCAACTTTAAGTTCTTTCTCAGCGACTAACTTCTTCTTAATCAAGCTCCATTTTAACTCCTTTTGAAAATTCTCAAATTGGTCATCTGCCATCTCCTCATTTTGAGAAATCCATTTCTTCAAAAATGTAGTTGGTAACTCCAGATCATTTTGAGTCATTAATTGCTCCATAATCTCACGACTCTGATAGTTTTTACTTTCCTTTTTATAAAAGTCAGAAATGTATCCTTTTATTTTTTCCCTTGCTTCTTCTTCAGATTTGACCTCGTCTTTGCCAAAGTATTTATCAAATAACTCCTGATTAAGTTCTGACTTTGTAGTTCTGATCACATCAGTGACTTCTGCTTGATATAAATTACCGATAGTATCTAAGTAATTCATTTGTTCCTCAGATAACTTTAGGATGTACTTATGTACATTCTCTTCAGTCATGCCCTCCTCTATGTTATAGGCATCCATTTCTAAAACTGCACCTTTCTTAGAACCTATCAATTGTTTTTTGTAATCCGCTGTTACTGAATCGATTTGAACTGAAAATACTGATTCTACACCACCCTCTTTGATCTTTCCATCTTTCAACTCAGCCAATTTGATGTAGACTACATCACCATCGGCAATCGGCTCTCCTGTACTGGCTTGTACACCCATCTTTTGCCTGATAGATTCTAATTCTTCGTCTATTAAAGAATCCTCTATTTCAATATCATATAAAGTGAATGTATCTTCGGAAGATACACTCTTGATTGGAGTATCTGGCTCCAAGCCTATTTCAAATCTATATTCGTAATCTTCAGGATTGAGATGATCAATTACAGGCGGGTTATCTTGATCAAGATATAAGGGCTCACCTATGATATTATATTCCGAGCCGGTAATGATATCATTAATCTTATCTGATATGACTTTTGATATGACCTCTTGCATAGCTCCAGCACCATACATTTTAACTATAATGCTTTTAGGAGCTTTCCCTTTTCTGAAGCCTTTAAGCTGTGACTTAGCCTGCATTGAAGTAAGCTTTTGCTTATAGTCCTTCAAATAATCTTCTTTTTCTACGGTTATAGTGAGCTCAGAGTGCAATGCACCTAATTCCTTTTGATCTATTTTCAAGGGAAGACTATTTTCTTTAATTAAGGAAAAAAAGAGTGCGGGTGGAGGGACTCGAACCCCCATGCCGTGAAGCACTAGATCCTAAGTCTAGCATGTCTACCAATTTCATCACACCCGCCTCAATTTATAAGAAATGCAAAGATATATCTTTTTCTTGGAATCATCTATACTCAGGCTAAGAATCTCACTTTACACAAAGAAGGATTATATTTACATATAGGAAGGGAAAGTATATGCCAAAAGGAAAAGCAATAACGAAAAGTGAAATAATTGAGATAGACAAAGAGTACAAATCTTTGTTTGCTAAAGTACAGCAGAATTCCACAGAATTAGATAAGGAGAATCTTCAGAAAGCTTACGATCTTATTATTTCAGCTCATAAATATCAAAGACGGAAGTCTGGAGAGCCGTATGTTTTTCACCCCATAGAAGTCGCAAGAATATGTCATGACGAGATTGGATTAGGAGCTACCTCTGTAATAGCAGCATTATTGCATGATGTAGTGGAGGACACTGAAGTTACGCAGGATGAAATTAAAGAAATATTTGGCGAGAAGATAAGTCTTATAGTGGATGGCTTAACCAAGTTAGATGGAACTTATAATGGTGAAAATAAACAAGCTGAAAATTTTAAAAAAGTTCTAAGTTCTTTAGTTTTTGATGTACGAGTAATTCTTATTAAGATGGCTGATAGACTTCACAATTTGAGGACTATAGATGCCATGCCTAGAAACAAACAAATAAGAATAGCGGCTGAGACATCTTACATATACGCCCCGTTAGCTCATAGATTAGGTCTGTACAACATCAGAATCGAATTCAACGATATCTGTATGAAAATTAATGATCCACACACTTATAATGAGATCGCTGAGAAACTAGAATCATCTGAGTCTGATAGATCTGAATACATAAAGAAATTTATCGAACCATTAAAAGATAAGCTCAATGAATTAGAGATAGATTACAGAGTGATAGGAAGATCAAAAGCCATATCATCCATAGCCAATAAAATAGAGAAAAAGCAGATCCCATTTGAGGAAATTTATGACCTCTTTGCAGTGAGGATTATAGCAGATATAGACAAAGAGAAAGAAAAAAGCATAAGCTGGCAGATATACTCCATTATCACAGACGTCTATAAACCAATCCCTGAGAGACTTAAAGATTGGATCACTACACCTAAGAGTAATGGGTATGAATCGCTACATACAACAGTTATAGGTCCTAATGGTAGATATGTCGAAGTGCAGGTCAGATCAGAAAGAATGGATGATATCGCAGAAAGAGGTTTTGCGGCCCATTGGAAATACAAAGGAGTTAAAGATAACAATAACGTCTATGACAAATGGCTTGATAATATAAGAGGGCTATTAGATTCGCAGCATTCTGATGCGCTAGAATTCGTTAATGACTTCAAGACTAATTTATTTATAAAAGAAGTCTTCGTATTCACACCTAATGGTGATATGCGTATGTTACCAGAAGGGGCTACAGCTTTGGATTTTGCTTTTGATATCCACTCAGATGTTGGATACCACGCTACTTCTATTAAAGTCAATAATAAACTGGTCCCTATGGGCCACAAACTTGAGAACGGCGATCAAGTCCAAGTTGTCACGAATAAAAATCAAAAACCATCAGAGCATTGGTTAAAACTTACAGTAACTGGAAAGGCCAGGTCAAAAATAAGATCTGCCATGAAAGAAGAAAAAAGACAACGAGGAGAATTTGGCAAGGAAGCTCTTATGAGAAAGCTAAAGAATAACAAACTTGGCTTTGAAGATAATGTTGACTTCTTAGTAAAACAGCTGGGCTACACCAACAGACCAGATTTATATTTTGACTTGGCCACTGATGTTATTAAGATGCCTGACCTCAAGAATTTTGAAATAGAAAACAATAAACTCGTAGGTGTAAAAGAAGAAGAAAGTGACAAAGGACATCAGGCGCCTATCGACAAAATCATTAAACCCAAAAAGCTTAAAAAGAGATCAAAATCAAATATACTTGTAGACGGCGAACCAATAGAGCAATATGACTACTCTCTTGCTAAATGTTGCACTCCAGTTCAAGGGGATGATATCTTTGCCTACTTAACCGCCGGCAATGGTCTTAAAATACACACGATAAACTGTAAGAACGCTACTCACCTATTGGCAAACTTTAGTTACAGAGTACTCAAGGCGGAATGGGATGGAATGACAGAAACTAATTTTTCTGTAGAACTCCGAATAGAGGGTGTTGATTCTGGACCAGGCGTCATACAAAAAATCTCTAATGAGCTATCTAATAATTTAGGGATCAATATTAGGTCATTCAGTATAGAAGGAACAGAAGGATACTTCTTAGGTAAAGTAGGTATCTTTGTTTTGAATAAAGATCAACTGCATATAGTTATCAACGCAATAAAGAAACTTGAAGGGATCTCAAATGTTACTAGAATAAATAAAGATGAATAGCCCCGAAGCACATATCAATAAAATAATAGAGGAGGTAAAGAGCATTTTTACTAATTACTTAGAAAAAATGAACTACAGAAAAACTCCTGAACGATATGCTATTTTAGAAGAAATATATCGTAGAAGTGATCACTTTGATGCTGAGGCTTTATATATCCATATGAAAAATCAAAACTACAGAGTATCAAGGGCTACAGTATACAATACTTTAGAAGTCTTGGTCAATTGCGATCTCGTTACTAAACATCAATTTGGTAAAAACTTAACGCAGTATGAAAAATCATATGGGTTTAAGCAGCATGATCATCTCATCTGTATTGACTGTGGTAATGTCTTGGAGTTCTGTGATCCAAGAATCCAAAACATAAAAGATATGATGGGAGACATACTCAAATTTGAAGTAACACACCACTCACTTAATCTCTACGGCAAATGCAATGGTGCATGTGATAAGTCAGCTGCTGCTCACTTATAATACGGCATCTACCTCTTCATAGGTATAGGAGAATCATGCGGATCACTTACAGGGAATCCTAAAGTCTTATCAATCTCATCTAATAATTCTTCTGTTAGAAAGTGCTCTAACATGTCGGCTTCATCATGAATCTGATCCGATTTGAGCCCCATCTGTCTTACCTGATACGTTTCCCATAATCTATGTGCCCTTACGAGCTGCTCTGCTTTATTTATTCCCTCCTTACTGAGAATAACAACGTTGTCGTTTACTGAGAGTAGACTACTTTTAGACATCAGTTTTGACGAGTTTAGAATTTTACGCTCACTATAATTAAGGTTTTTTGCTATTGTCTTGATAGGCATACCTTCAGTAAGTGGATTTTTAATGACTTGTCTTAATATATCTTCACGCAATATTCTTTTACCTTCTAATCTTTTTTGAAAAAATGAAAAGATGAGACCACTCGATGGAGAAAACATGACTGCCAGAAAATAAAAAGATGTCGCTACCAGAGTCATTGTCGGTCCTGGAGGAAAGTCAAAAAGAATAGAAATAAATATACCACCAATTGCAGAAAGGACTCCTATAATCGCAGATATGACTATCACGTTCTTAAACTTATTGGACAAAAGAAGTGCCGTAGAAGCAGGTGTTATTAACATCGCAACAACTAATATGACGCCTACTGCACGCAATGAAACCACAATAGAAAATGACAAGAGCAACATCAAAAAATAATGCATGGCCTTAGTGGATATACCCATTGTCTCAGCTATGGTAGGTTGGAAGGTTGTGATAAATAAAGGCCTGTAAAACAAAATAACACTCGCAACGGTATACAATGCTACAATGACTGTCAGAAAAATATCTTCTTCGCCTATACCTATAACGTTACCGAATAAGAAATGATCTAAGTCTAAATGAACTGATCCATGACTCTCGAGCCAAGTTATTCCTATCACTCCTATGGCAAACATCGTCGTAAAGATTATCCCAATCGCAGCATCGTTTTTAGTACTCACATGTTGTTGGATTAGAGAGATGATCAATGCTGTGATCAATCCCGCTACAGAAGCTCCAATAAAAAATCCTATCGAGCTATATCCTACGAATAAAAAGGCTACAAAAATACCTGGCAGAACAGCATGAGATAAAGCATCACCGATAAGTGACATATTTCTCAATACTATAAAGCATCCTAAGATCCCACACATCATTCCTACAAGACTTGCAGTAAATAGGGCTCTTGGAACCCAAGGCAATGATAAATGATCTAAAACTTCCATCATAAATTACTAAAGTTTAGATAAATGTAATATAATTTTTAGACTCATCTAAAACATCTCAAAAATTACACCTTCCTTGAGTGCATATGGAGAGATTTTGACATTCAATATA
>CAZBXL010000010.1:41773-47777 GCA_964495785.1 uncultured Saprospiraceae bacterium
CTCAAAAATTACACCTTCCTTGAGTGCATATGGAGAGATTTTGACATTCAATATACTATCGATCCTTTTAAATAAATAATCTATAAGAAGTAGAGACTCTACACTGAGATCTGCCCTGCTTTCAGGCATTAAAGGAAATCGAAGACGATCTTTTAGTGGCAAATAGATAACCTGATTAATCATATTAATTACGTCTTCTCTTGATATACTTCTATCAGTTCTTGCCTTATGCTGACAAGTAGATTCAATGATCTCAAAAGGCCCCGAAGATCCTACAAGATCGATGGCTTTAAAATTATTTAAATGATAAAACAGATCTGATAATTGAACATCTAAATGATTGTAGATCATATCTTTACGATATTCAGTAAGAGGATCTACATACTCAAATTGATGTCGTAATTGTGATATGCCAACATTGATAGATGTATAATACTCTATTGTTTTTCCTCGTGATAGGATAAACTCTACACTACCCCCACCGATATCTATTATGAGACTATCTGCTTGTAATTTTATATCTGAATGCAATACCCCACTATAGATGAGTTCAGCTTCTCGCTGGCCACTGATAACTTCAATCTCTACTCCGCATTCAGAGTGAACTCTATCGATAAATATTTTAGCATTTTTAGCAGATCTTAATGCGGCAGTACCTACGGCTTTAACTCTACTTAACACTATTCCATATTGCTCACACTTAAGTACAATATCCTTAAAGGCGGCGAGGCCCCTATCCATCGTTTCTTCTGATAAATACTCGATGCCATCTTTAGCAAGGTAAACGAATTTCCTTTCTCTATAAATCTCCTTAAATTTCTGACTATCAGCTAAGTAAGACACTATTAAAAGGTGAAATGTATTACTACCTATATCTATAACTGCCAGATTACGAGACTCACTGTCTGCTTTTACCTGCCTCAAGGCCTTTTTGTATCATAGTTGTGTAGAATTGCTTGCCGGCTTCGGACATTTTATTAGCATATAAAGCCTTACCGTCCACAAAATAAATGAAGAATGCACACTTGTCAGTGTAGTAGATATCTGATTCTAAAACAATATTCCCTTCGATACTAAATATCTGTCTACCTAAGGACTTACAATCGGAAGGGATATCGGCTTGTAGATCTGGACTTATATATGTCAAATTTGTTCTTATGCTCGCTTGTTCTCCTTGATTCATACTGAAAGGAAGATTATGAAATATGTAGTCTATCAGATCGCATTTGTTCCATAATTCCATCAACATCTCATTAGGCAATGGTTTGTATTTAGAGTTCTTAATCTTACTCATGGCCTGAGCTTCTTTCTCGACCTTAGTCACTTCTGGCTTAGATGGATTATCGTTTTTACAAGAAGCTATACTTACTATCATAGCAAGAATTATGATTATATATTTCATATTATAAGTTGTATTCAATTCTAAAAGTCCAATTAAAACTGTCTAAAGCATTAGTTCTGAATAAAGTATCACTATCTAATACATTGACAAATGAGTCTGTATAAAAAGTACGGAAAGTTAGCCTTTTTGTAAAAGAATAATAAATACCTATACGTCCACTGATATCGTGGGTCTTAAAATCGCCTTCTTGACCTGCTAAGATATTGTTAGATGTACCTACAGCAATTAGATATGCATAAGACAAACCTACAAAAGCACCGACTTTGTGATAATCTTCTTTCTCTACATACCAATCATTAATCTGCCCATACACAGGGAGTTCTACATAATTGAGAGTCGTCGCATCATCCCCACCAGTACTGAATCCTACAGATGGTCGGCTACCTTTCTGTACATATAATAATTCCATATTGACATCGAATTTATCATCAATATCATAGGATAATTTGAGTCCAGCAGTCAGTCCTAATTTATCGTATCCACTAAGGCTATCTCCCCCTAACTGTGAGGCAGTAAGTCCTGCGACAACAGCCGCATCAAAGGCTCTTTGCGACATTAGACAAGAACTTGAGATAAAAATGAAAAATAGTATTCTCAAATTCATATTAAGAGTATTCATATATATGATTTTCTTTTATATTTGGGGTCTACAGAGAAATATGGGACTAAAATACAATAATACGACTCTAAAAAACTTGCAACAGATATTTGTAGAGTCAGAATATTCCGTTAGATACGAAAGAGGACAATTTAAGTCAGGGTATTGTGTCATACATGACAAGAAAATCATTGTTATCAATAAATTCTTTGATATCAAAGGGAAGATCGAAAGCTTTCTCGATATCCTCTCCCAAGTACACCTACAGGAATCGACTCTAACTGACAAAAGCAAAAACTTTTTAAAAGTTGTAGAAAAATCCTACCAGTCAAAAGAAATGGTTGCATAATCCTACTACGCAGTATTTTACCTTACTGAGTTCAAGGTAAAATCACACCATTTACAAGAGGATATCTCCCCGGTATAGACTATATTATTAGATTACAGTAGTACCATTTAAACAAAACTTTATTGAGTTCTGTATTAACTACTCTTATATTGTATCATTGTAAAAATTGAATAACGATTATGAGGATAGTGGCATTAGGTACTGGTACGTCTCAGGGTGTGCCTATGATTGGGTGCAAGTGTGATGTATGCCTATCTGGAGATTCTCAAGACAAGAGACTAAGATCATCTATCTATATCGAAACAAATGAGGCTAAGATTCTTATAGATATAGGTCCTGATTTCAGAACACAATTTCTAAGCAATAATATTGACTCTATAGATATGGCTCTTATTACGCATGAGCACAATGATCATATTATTGGATTAGATGACATTAGAGCAATAAATTTTACACAAAAAAAATCTATACCCATATACGCAGAAGAAAGAGTAGCCACTCAACTTAAGGATAGATTTGCGTATGCCTTTAATAGGAAAATCCCTGGACTCCCAAAAGTTGATATGATCAACATAGAGGAATTCAATGACTTTACTTACAAGGATGTAAATATCAGTCCAGTAAGAGTTATGCATGGTAGGTTACCGATATTAGCCTATCGTCTTAACGACCTCTCTTACATTACAGATGCCAACTACATTGATGAAGCTTCTATTAATAAGTTAAGAGGCAGTAAGGTCCTCATTATCAATGCATTAAGAACAGATCCACATCCTACACACTTTAATCTAAATCAAGCTTTAGAGATGATTGAGATCTTGAATCCTGATAAAGCCTATATCACCCATGTCAGTCACGCCATGGGCTTGACTAAAGAATGGTCTAAGTTATTACCCGACAATGTTTTTGCATTATCAGATGGTATGCAAATCAATATTTGAATAATTTGTATTTTTATTCACACAACATTTATCAAAAAATCAATTACCATATCGTATTTCATAAGTTACAGGGCACTGGTACTATTTCTATTATGTCTCTGTATTAATGAGGTGCATGCTCAGCAAGCACCTCAACACTCCTTATATATGGTAGATCCTTACAGTATAAATCCCGCATATGCTGGATTTGATAAGTCTTTAAGTGCAAATCTTAATTATAGGGGACAATGGACAGGCATAGATCAAAATCCTGCACAAATATTTGTAAATACCCACTTACCAATATATCTCTTAGACGGTGGCGCAGGAATACAGATCAGAAGAGATCGTACAGGTCTGGTCAGCAGAACTGAAATTGGAGTATCTTATAATAGAGTCATCCCAACCATAGTAGGAACACTCTCTGCTGGACTCAGGATAGGGCTACAACAATCTCGTTTTGATGGGACTCAAGTTATAACACCTGATGGAGAATATATTAACTCTACTATTAATCACAATGATCCCACATTACCTGATAATAATGTGTCGACTATTTCTCCGACTTGGACTGCAGGATTATTTTTTAGAAATGATTATTTAGACCTTGGCATGACAATATCTGATTTTGTTCCGGGAAGTTTACAATTAGATAATATCCAGCTCGCAAATAACAAATTAGTAAACTTCTATACACAAATGCCACTGAAGGTCAAGAATATAGAAGTTCTACCGTCCGTTTTGATTAAGTCAGACTTCAATTATGTACAAACAGATCTATCGATTCTTGTAAAAAGTGGCAATATTTTTGGAGGTACAAGTATACGAGGTTACAATAGCAACTCTTTTGATTCCTTAGTTATATTAGGAGGCATACAGTTAAATGAGAACTACGCCGTAGCATACAGTTATGATGTAGGTATTAATGCGCTAAGAAACGCAACCCAAGGTACTCACGAGCTGCATATCAATTATAATTTAAATAAACTAATTGGTATAGGACTGCCGCCAGCAGTTATATATAACCCAAGAAATCTTTGATAAATTTTGAATTATAGATCATTTGACAAAATACTTTATTATAAATTGCCGTTCAAATGATTGCAAAAGCAATTTTGTGATACAGTTATAACAGGCAATATTTATAGTATCATTTTTTTATTTGTAGATGGGAAACACTATTTTTACGAGTCTACAAACAAAAAGGGCGTTTTTAAGACTAGCAAAATCAGTTAATAAACATGAAAAGAAAAGCATTGTTTTCCATATGCGCTATAGTATTATTACTTAGCTCATGTGGTTCAGAAGAAAAAGGGCAGTTAATGGGAGTGCAGGACAGACCTGCTTGGAATGGAATCAATCCATTCGGAATGGTATACGTTCCATCTGGTACGCTCACAATAGGTCAAAGTGATCAAGATGTGTTTCAAACCTTCACACAAAGACCAAAAACAATATCTATATCAGGATTCTTCATGGATGATACAGAAATCACCAATAACGAGTACCGTGAATACGTACATTGGGTCCGAGACTCTTTAGCACATGACATCATGGGTGATTATTATGAGGATGACTTCGGTAACGAAAGACTCGACTGGGAGCTTGAGTTAGACTACTCTATGGAAGAACTCGATGAGATGTATTATGAAGGCGATATGAAGATGTTTGATTCTGAGAGAAAAATGGATACAAGACTTTTCGAATACTCTTATAAATGGGTTGACTGGCAAAAAGCAGCTCATAACAAATCAGATATTATAAGATCTAATCTTCTCAATGAAGAAACTGTCAATATCTATCCTGACACTTTAGTTTGGATCAGAGACTTTGCATATTCTTACAATGAGCCAATGACAAGAAACTACTTCTGGCACCCAGCATTCGACGACTACCCTGTTGTAGGAGTTAACTGGAACCAAGCTAAGGCATTCTGTCACTGGAGATCTCACATGTGGAATTCATTCAAAGGAGAGGAAGAACCAAACACAGAAGAATTTAGACTTCCGTTTGAGTCAGAGTGGGAATGGGCTGCCAGAGGTGGAAGAGAAATTGCACCTTACCCATGGGGAGGTTATTACATCAGAAATGCTAAAGGTTGTCTGCTAGCTAACTTTAAGCCTGGAAGAGGTAACTATCCTGAAGATGGCGGATACTATACAGTTAAAGCTGACGCTTACTTCCCTAATGATTACGGCTTATACAACATGGCTGGTAATGTTGCTGAGTGGACAGAGACAGCGTACCACCCTGCTGCATACCAACACGTACATGATCAGAATCCAGACATAAAATATGATGCTAAGGACGACGATCCAGAAGCTTACAAAAGAAAAGTTGTAAGAGGTGGGTCATGGAAAGATATATCTTACTATTGTCAAACAGGTACAAGAAACTTTGAATACCAAGATACGACTAAGTCATATGTTGGATTCAGATGTGCTTTGACATTCTTAGGTAGATCTCTTAATGACTTCTAATCGAGACAATCCACTCTTCTATTAAGAACAATATTTATTCTATAATCAGTTAATTATCTAACTTATAAATTCTAACTAATGAGTTTTATTAAATCAAAAGGTTTTAAGTATTTCAAAAATTTTGTGATCGGAGTAGGTGCCGCAGTAGTAATGATCGGTGCACTCGGAAAAATTAATAGTGCACCTTGGGGTGGACCAGCCATTACTGCAGGTCTATTGACAGAAGCATTCTTATTCTTCATGTTAGGAATATTA
>CAZBXL010000010.1:47787-70208 GCA_964495785.1 uncultured Saprospiraceae bacterium
ACGTTTCGGAGACGAGACATTTTTTACTAATCACTAAATGTACTAAGAAATGAGTTTTATAAAATCAAAAGGATTTAAGTACTTAAAGAATTTTATTATTGGTGTAGGTGCCGCGGTCGTAATGATTGGAGCCTTGTTCAAAATTATGAGTTGGGAATACGCTGATATCATGTTGATCGCAGGATTATGTACTGAAGCATTCTTATTCTTCATGTTAGGAATATTACCTCCAGAAAAAGATTACTACTGGGAAAAATTATATCCAGGTATAGAGTCTTATAACTCAAATGTAACTCCTCTTACTGCTGGAGAACAAAAAGGCGCAATGAGACCTCTCGATGCTGCTTCTGTAGAAAATAATCTCGGTGGCATGTTGACTGAACTTCAGGATATGTCTAAGAGTTTAGGAAGTCTTAAAGCACTTCAAGAAGTAGACTTCTCTGAAACAAAAGGTCAATTAGAGTCAATGAATAATTTCTACTCACGTATGAATGAAGCGGTGTCTTCATTAAGTGAGACTGTAGAAGATACTAAAATATATAAGGAGCAAATAGCTTCATTAAACAGAAACCTTACTTCTCTTAACGGAGTATATGGTAACGTTCTTGGCGCCTTTAAGAAAGGTGTAGAGTAGGCATAGTTTTTTTTCAATTTATTCATTAACACATTAAAAACTATAATAAATGTCTATTCCAAAGGAACCCCGACAACTGATGATTAATATCATGTACTTGGTACTCACTGCCCTATTGGCATTGAACGTATCAGCAGAGGTATTTAATGCATTTAAAATGGTAGATAAAGGACTTGAAAAATCTAATAAAGCATTAGATGATTCAATGACTGCTCTTCCTGAAGCCATCAGAGATGGTGCCAAAACAAGACCTTCGTTAGCAACTTATGCGGAGAGAATCGATCCAATCAAGCAAACTTCTGATGATTTAGTAAGTTTTCTCGAGAACATAAAAACGACTCTTATAGAAGACAAAGACCAGAATGGTGAGATAAGAGGTGGTTATATCGAAGATCCGGTTACTGGATTGCCTAAACTTAAGATGGAAAAAGATTACGCAGTTACAACTCGAATCTTAATAGATCCTCAAGATCCTACAGGCGGATTAGGTAATGAGATTAAAGCTAAATTAGAAAAGTATAGAAATGATATACTCAAGTTTGTAGATAAAGAAGATCAAGCTGGGTTCACTAAGAATATTTCTGTACAAATAGATGAAGATACGTGGCAAGCAAAAGATAAGGCTAGTTGGGCTCATATGAATTTTGACCATATGCCATTACAAGCTGTATTACCTATCTTTTCAAAGTTCATCAATGATGTAAAATCAACTGAAGCATCTGCACTTAATTATCTTGCTACAAAAGTGGGAGCAGGTGGAGCTACAGTTGTATTAGAGAAATTTAGAGTTGTATCCGCTCCTGAGAAGTCATATGTCATTAAGGGTGATAAATACAAAACAGATATATTCTTAAGTGCTTCAACAGGAGATAACTCAGCAACTAAAATATCTTATTCTGTAAATGGTAAAAGCCTTCGTACAAATAAGGATGGAGTTGCAGTCTATGAAGCAACAGCATCAAGAAATGGTGAAAATAAGTTTACTGCAAAAGCTACTGTAACTGATCCAGTAACAGGTAAGACGACACCATACACAAAAGAATTTTCATACGAAGTAGGTGAAAGATCAATGACTGTATCTGCGTCAAAAATGAATGTATTCTACATTGGTGTAGACAACCCAGTAGAAGTATCTGCTGCGGGTGTTAATTCATCAAGTATCAAAGTTAATATGACAGGTGGTGGCGGAACTATTAAGAAAGATCCTAAAGGTGGATATATTGTCAATGTAAAAACACCTACGAAAAAAGGTGAGTTTGCATATGTTACTGTATCAGCTGAAGGTCTTAATGATAAGAAGCCATTTAGAGTTAAGAGAATACCTGATCCAGTGCCGAAACTATCTAAGAGTAGAGGTGGATCAATGTCTTCAGGAGAGTTTAAGATTCAGCCGGGTGTATTCCCAGTGCTTGAAAACTTTGACTTTGATGCAAGATGTGAGATCAAAGGATACAGAGTCATAAGAGTACCTAAGAGACAAGACCCTCAGGTATCTGATAATCCAGGAGGAAAATACAATGCTAAGACTAAAGCTCTTATCGGTAAAGCTACAGCTTCTGACAAATACTTCTTCGAGAACATTCGTTGTAAGTGTCCAGGAGATAGTGGAGCAGGTTCAAGAGATTTAGGTGGTATGGTATTCAACATTAAATAAATTTTACACTTTATAATTTAAAGATCATGTTAAGAAAATTATTATTTCTCGCAATCTGTACAAGCATCTCAGTAGGCATGAATGCTCAAGATCAAGAGACTCAGATCATGACTGAATCAGGTACTCCATTAGAGGATTACTACGTAGATGGTGTCGTTAAGAGATCATTGATAGAGGAAGGTCCTATTTTAGAATTTGATCAACCACGAGAGTCTGATGTGGTATGGGAGAGAAAGTTATGGAGAGTCATCGACGTGAGAGAAAAAAGAAACATGGCCTTTAGAAGTCCACTGAAGCCGTTCTTTACAATTCTAAAAGAAATGGCAGAAAATGGTGATATCGCTGTATTCGAAGATGAGTTTTTTAGAGAGCCATTGACTATAGATGACATAGACAAAAAACTTAACAGAGTAGATACAACTACTGTTTTTGATTATGATACGTATGAAGAAAAAGTTGAAGTTGTACGTTCATCTATCAATTGGGAAAATATCAAAAAATACAGACTGAAAGAAGTGTGGTATTTCGACAAGGAAACCTCAGTAATTAAGTCTCGTATATTAGGTATCTCCCCTATTCTTGATGAAGTAGATGCTGATACTGGAGAGCTAAAGTATTCATTGCCATTATTCTGGATTTATTATCCTGAAGCTCGTGAGCATATGGCTAAATTCAGAGTAGAAAATGATGGTAACGATATATCTCCAATGTCTTGGTACGATTTATTTGAGATGAGATTTTTTACGAGTTATATCATGAAAAGATCGAATACTCTTGACCTTAGAATCAAAGATAGATTCGATGGTTATGATAGAGCTGGCATTGACATGTTAATGGAATCAGATAAAATCAAAGCAGAGTTATTCAACTTCGAACATGATCTGTGGGAATACTAATTCTCATGAGAATCTAAAATATATCAAACCCGGATCAAATTATTTTGATTCGGGTTTTTCTTTTCTATATACCAAATGATTAGAACAACTATGTACTCTATAGCAATGAGATACAGGTTCTGCTTAAAGTCCTCGTTCTGATATGTACTATAACTTAATAGAATGAAGAATGACCATACGAGCAACCAATACTTCTTGTAGAACACACTCAAACCAATAGGAACAATCAGGTACCAAGGATGAACAGTTGTGGTGCACAACAGGTAAGTCACGAAGGAAAAAATCATAACATTAATAATAGTCCCTCTATTACTCTCAGCCCTATAATGATTGATAGCTTTAAACAAAATTATGATAAGAGCTGAAAATGATAATAAGGGCCCTATAATACTAATCTGATTATACCCTGTTATCAATTGGCCTACTTCCCTAAGTACATAGTATACACTTGCATTAAACTCAAACTTTCTAAAATATAAGTCTATACTATCAAGAAAGTGTGGAACATCTAAACCATAGAAAAATGGTACAAAGAGTATCAATGAGATGACAACAAAAGAGAATATAAAACATAATAACCCTCTATGCTTTTTCTTATATAAGTGTAGCAAAATAACAGGCAAAAACATTAATGGCAATAGTTTAGTAGCTACGCTTAATCCCAGAAAAAAACCTGCGCCAAGTGTCTTGTGAGATAGTAGATAGTATATACTTCCTAATAAGAAAAATAGCATTACGCCTTCAAAGTGAACGTTAGCCATTATCTCTACTATCACGAGAGGATTAAGTGCATATATAAGCATCCTATGACGATCCATGTTAAGTAGATCAAGAATCTTGATTAAGTAATAGAAGCACCCTATCTCAGACAAAAGCAAGACGATCTTCAATAGTATTGTAGAACTCGTTATTGAAAACGGACTGAATATCGTAGAAACGTAAAAAATCAATTGGCTGATAGGGGGATAGATCGTAAAATAATCAGGTGAATTCATCGCAGAATATAGTCCCCCAATTTCATCTGACTTAATAATTCCTTGGCCTATAATTTCTGAAGGAAGATACGAAAGTGGATGTATTCCTTGGTGCATTAAAATACCGTCCCAGAAGAATCTATAAATATCATTAGACAAATTAGGAAAGGAAAAGACTAAACCAAAACGTGCTATGAATGCTACAAGCAAAATACTTACAAATGAAAAAGTAAACTTGGCATTATAGAACATCAATAATCCATAAGCAGAAAATGCTATTGAGAAGCCTATGAGAATTTTCACAAACTCATCTTGCTCAACTCCAAAACCTAAATAATAAATACTGCCTATAAAAAGAACAGAAAAAACGAATAGAAAAATTTGCTTATGCCGCTGATTGATAGCTTAAGTGTTTAACTGAATAAAAGAAGATAGTACTATAACCTGCAAACAAAGATATATGAAATAAGAGCATGGAGATATTACCAGATGAAAGTCCAGCGATAATTGCCATTAAAAAATATATAGCTAAGAAGCCTTCTAATATTGTGACTGGTGAGATTTTTACACCTTGATACTTAGCTTTCTTAAATGAATCTTTTATACCAGTAATGTTAAACTTAGGTGTTCTTACGAATGAGGACTTCTTACCCATATAGCCAGCCAGTACTGCTATCGAGTTATGGAATGACAATCCCATAGACAATGATAAGAATACAGGAAATAAAATTATAAACTTGAATATTGATTTGACTTTAGACTGTCCCTTCCATGAGGCCTGGACATTAGCTACATAGTAAACTAAAATCACCATCAGCATAGAAACAAAAAAGAAGTTTAATAAATATACGTGTGATGACAGAGGGTCAATGACATAAATCAAAGGAACACTAAACACGCCAATCATAAAGACAAATAAAAACACGGAGCTCCCTAATAGGTGCATACTTGCGTGTAATTTTTGCTTAGCTGATATAGGAGACTTCCATATTTTAGGTAATAATTTCTTAGCTGTCTCTGCACCACCTTTCATCCATCTATATTGCTGAGATTTCAATCCTATCATCTCTGCTGGCAGCTCTGCTGGCGAGGTGACTTCCTCTAAGTAGATAATCTGCCAACCCTTAAGCTGAGCTCTATAACTGAGGTCGAGATCCTCTGTTAGGGTATCTGCTTCCCATCCTCCAGCATCAGCTATTGCCGCAGCTCTCCATACACCTGCTGTACCATTAAACTGTAACAGGTAATTACCAGACTCTCTACCCTGCTGCTCAACGGTAAAGTGGACATTAAGCTGAAGCGCTTGCATCTGTGTGATAAGAGAATATCCTTGATTAATATGTCCCCACTTAGTCTGGACTACTGCGACTTTTTCGTTGTTAAAGTGTGGAATAGTATTTTTTAAGAAATCCTTATCCGGCAGGAAGTCAGCATCAAAAATGGCAATAAATTCCCCCTTGGCATCTAATGTGGCTTCCTTAAGTGCCCCGGCTTTGTAACCCTTGCGATCGGTTCTTTGGATGACCTTTATATCAAACCCTTTAGCCTGATACTCTTTAACTTTGGCTGTGGTTCTCTCAATGGTTTCGTCTGTACTATCATCGAGAACTTGTATCTCGAGCTTATCCTTAGGGTAATCTATGAGACAGATGTTGTCGATAAGTCTATCTACAACATAGTATTCATTGAATAGTGGTAACTGGATAGTGACTATAGGAATATGGCCATTAAGCTCTGGTTTATCTTTTGCAGTTTTTGACTCTCGTCTATGATGACTCAAGTAATGTATCAGAAGATGAAACTGAAACATACAATATACCGTGATGTACAATAAACAAATCACATAAGCTACTAATACTATATTTCCTAATACCTCCAATATCATAATAATTTGAAAATCGTCCACAATATCTTATGTCCAGCTAAGATAGTTCCTTTAATTGTACCAGAAACTTTTGACTGACCTATACGCTTTCTGTAGTTAACAGGTACCTCAATACATTTTAGCTTTAGTTTAGCAGCTTTGACCTGCATCTCTACCGTCCAACCGAAATCCTCGTCCTGCATATTGATTAATTTTAGCGCATCATATTTGATTGCTCTAAATGGTCCAAGATCGGTAAATTTATAATTATAAAAGAGCTTTATTAAACTCGTAGCGAGCCAATTACCAAAAATTTGTTGAGGTTGCATAGAACCTCTCTCAAGATGACCTAAAGCTCTAGAACCAATAACCATATCATAATTATCATTTAATATAGGAGCTATTACTGAGACCATTTCTTCAGGATGATCAGAATAATCACCATCTAAAAACACAATAGTCTCCGGCTTAACATCTTTCTCCTCGATATATCTAATACCTGCCAAGCAAGCACTCCCATAGCCCTTTTTCTTAGCCATCACTACAGTAGCTCCGTTAGATGCAGATACTTCAGCAGTTCTATCTGTACTATTATTGTCACATACTATGATATCACGGACAATGTCTTTTGGGATATCATTAATGACACGAACAATCGACTTCTCTTCGTTATAAGCAGGTATGATGACGTCTATATTCAAACTAAGAGCTCAAAGGTCTATTTATCTTAAAATCAAAAAGTAAAAATACCTTATATATCCAGGCTATTATGACTATGTAAGACAATAAATAGAATTTTAAATTAATTTTGATACGCTGTTCACTTTTACGGCTTTACAAATACATAAGAAGCACCATATGTTATATAAAACATTAAAAATCACACTGTACTTAGCTATCGCGTTGATTTACATAACATTACATTCTTGTCAAGACGATTCTGTATCTACAGATCTTAATATTCCATTACGATTTTCTTTAGATACACTGACCTTTGATACCGTATTTACAGAAATTGGCTCTGCTACGAGATCTTTTAAAGTTTACAATGACTTAGATCAAGCAGTAATTATCAATAGTGTTCAGTTAGATGATGTGTCTGGATTTTTCAGAATGAATGTAGATGGTACAGCAAGTGACATTGTGGAGAACGTAAGAATAGAAGCCAATGACAGCATATACATATTCGCAGAAGTTACAATAGATCCAGATATGGACATCAGTTCGAGTCCTTTTATCATTGAGAGATTTATCAACTTTACAGCTAATAATTCCGAATTTAATATCATGGTACAAGCGTGGGGCCAGAACGCTAACTACATCCCGAGTAATGAGAGCAAAGCGACAGTCAATGTCTTAGAATGTCCTTTTGGACAAGTCACTTGGGACGATCCCAAGCCTTACGTAATATATGGCGCTTTACTAATAGATAACTGTGAGCTTATAATACCAGAAGGTACACAAATCTATGTTCATGGTGGAATAGCCATCACTGAATTAGGAACATACAATGATGGTCTTGTTGTCTTATTAGAAAATGGAAAAATAACCAGTAATGGTACAGCTGAGAATCCGGTGACGATACAAACTGATAGATTAGAAGAAGAATTTAGTGAAGTACAAGGACAGTGGTCAGGTATCCTGTGTACACCAGGTAGTGAAATAGTCTTATCGCATACCAGTATAGAAAACTCCATAGTGGGTCTTTCGATAGACTCTACAGCTTCTGCGACCTTAGAATCATGTACCATTGCGCATACAGCTGGTAGTGCCATATCCGCATCCAATGGTAATATTACTGCAAACAATTCTCTGTTTTATAATAATGGATCATTTGGACTGAGTCTTAATTTTGGAGGATTATACAATTTCAGTTATTGTACTGTAGCTAATTATAACAACCAAGACCAAGCAGTATTTTTAAATAACTTTAAATGTATTGTTCCTGACTGCAGTCAAGTGTTACCTAATCCATTACAAGCCAGATTCAGTAATTGTATTCTCGTAGGTAATGACGATGACGAAATAGCCTTAGCAGATATTACTGACGGTACAGAACCTGCATTTTTTGATTATGAATTAAATAATTGCATCGTCATCGTTGACGACCTCTTAGATGCCGATGCGCATCCTAATTTCTTTAATAACTGTATTGATTGTATCAATGTAAACAGAACCGATTCTATATTTTTAAATCCGGACAATTTCGATTATAGGCTCGACACAACATCAGTCGCGATAGATATGGCCATCCCTATTAGTGGGATTACAACTGACATAATAGGTAATAGTCGGGAACCCAATACACCAGATATTGGCTGTTATGAATTTCTGAAATAAGCCTTCTTATAAAACTTCCGAATTCTCCGTATTATTAACATCCACCTTAGCTACTGCAAGAAAAATCAAACCAAGAATAAAGAATACAGTGGTGAACAAAACTGGGTGACGAAGATTACCTGTCAACTGACTTATGCCTCCGAATAAAAGTGTTCCCATCACTATAGAAAGAAAAGTAAGAACTTGATAAAAGCTAAAGTAAGTTGTCAAGGGCACATCAGGATCATCTATCATCTTAGAATAGGTAGACCTTGATAATGACTGAATACCTCCAAATACCAATCCTACAAAAATAGAAATGATATAAAACATCATTTTATCAACTACAAAAAAGGCAGCTATACAGATAATAATCCAAATAACGAGCTGGATCATAAGAGAAACTTTATTTCCAAATTTATCTGAAACAAAAGCAAAAAGAAAAGCCCCTATTGCAGCCAAAAACTGAAGCAACAATATCAATGCAATGAGTTCACTACTACCAAATTCTAACTCTACTTTTGCAAATAAACTTGCGAGAAGTATAACGATATTAACACCAGCAATATAGAAAAAGTAGGATGTCAAAAATAAAACTTTTGACTTCTGCAATAATAATTTCTTACCTACAACCAGAACTTCTTCAAATCCTCTAAAGAAAACTTTTGAATCTACTTTTTTACTCAAGTCTGATGGTAATCTGCTGAATGGGATCATGGCAAATCCTATCCACCATACACCCACTAATAGAAATCCGATTCTGATAGGCAACTGCTCACTTTCAAAACCTAAAGCTTCATGATATTGTATCATTCCCAGAATAGCTACAAGTAAAATTACAGAACCCACATACCCATATGCATATCCCTTGGCACTGACTTTGTCATGTTGATCATCAGTTGCGATATCAGGTAAGTAAGAATTATAAAACACCAAACTACTCCCAAAACCAACAGTACCTATAATGTATGCCGTCAATGCAAACACTGATCTATCTTGACTATCAAAGAAAAACAAAGCGATACATCCGAATGCTCCTAAGAATGTAAAGAACTTTAAGAATGACTTACGTCGACCACTGTAATCTGCTATGCCAGATAAGAAAGGCAATAGCAATGCAATAAGCAAATAAGCTATAGATATAGAAAAAGAATAGACAGAATCTCGTGCTAAGTCACCACCGAAAATACGAAATGTCTCAGGAGCCATCACGACAAAGAAGGGCGGAAAAACAGCAGTGGATATCACTAAGTTAAATGCAGAATTAGCCCAATCGTAAAATGCCCAACCTGTAACTATTTTCTTATCATTCTTTATATAGTCCATACATAATTATATATCAGCAAATTAGTCAAAAAATTATGCATTGAGGACTCTATTATATCTCTACTTATCAGATATTCTAATTTTAAAATTAATTTTGAACCTATCAGAGACTATTTTATGTGGCTGCTATCAGATTATCACGTCTCAATAATAACATTTTAAATCAAATATGAATATCGTAATTCTATCAAGAAATCCAGCACTCTACAGTACTCAGAGTCTGGCACGAGCTGCACGACTAAGACATCATTATGTAAGAATAATTGATTACAATAATTGTGACCTAATCATAGAAGAGAATAACATCGTGGTATCTTATCATGGTCAGATACTCGAGGACATAGATGCCATCATTCCAAGAATAGGATCAAGCTACACCAATTATGGGGCAGCTGTTATAAGACAGTTTGAACAGAAAGGCATCTTCACAACTTTAAGTTCTGATGCATTACTCAAGGCAAGAGATAAGTTAAGTTGCTCTCAATTGCTTGCATCTAAAGGCTTAGCTGTACCTAAGACCATTGTATCTAATAACAGTATAATCTATAACCACCTCATTCAAAAATTTGATCAAGATAAGATTGTCATAAAACTGATTAACGGAACGCATGGCATCGGTGTTATACTTGCTGACAAGCATAGACAAGCTGAATCTATCTTAGAAGCATTTAATAAAAATAATCAGAAATCACTGATGCAAGAATTTATACAAGAAGCTGATGGAAGTGACATTAGAATATTAGTAGTCGATGGTGAAGTTGTAGGTTCTATGAAGAGACAAGCTAGAGAAGGAGAATTTAGATCTAATCTGCATAGAGGCGGAAGTTCTAAAGTAGAGCCTATATCAGATAAAGAAAAAGAAATAGCTCTAAAAGCTGTCAATTATCTTGGGTTAAAAATTGCAGGTGTGGACATGCTTAGATCTAATAGAGGCCCACTCATTTTAGAGGTAAATGCATCGCCTGGATTAGAAGGTATCGAGACTACAACACGTATAGACATAGCAGGTAAGATCATCGCATTTATAGAAAGGGGTATTTCTTAATTATTAGATAATATGAAAAAAATTAAGAAATTAGATATTGCGAATCAAAGTTTTTTGGAGGGTGAAAGTGCTCAGTTAAAAATACGAGTCGGAAGATTAACAGCAGGAAATCTTATATACGTACAAGGACACGTTTATAGATCTAAAAAAGCAGGTCCTACTACCCTATTACTAGCCGGCGTGCATGGTGATGAGATCAATGGCATAGAGACGATCAGAAGAATTATGGATCAGAATGTCCTAGAAGAAGTTATATCTGGGACCGTAATTGTCGTGCCAATAGTTAACGTTTTTGGGTTTATTAATTCTGATAGATATGTGCCCGATGGTAAAGACGTCAATAGAAGTTTTCCTGGCTCACTTAATGGCTCCTTAGCCTCACGTATTGCTCGTACATTGACTAAATATTTATTCCCTATTGTAGATTACATTATTGATTTCCATACGGGTGGTGATTTCAGATATAATTACCCTCAGATCCGATATACAAAAGGCAGTACAGAATCAAAAAAACTAGCTGAGGTTTTTCATGCACCTTATACAATCGCTACTCGTAATATATCTAAGTCGCTAAGAAAAACTGCTCATAACATGGGCATCACCTCAATAGTATTTGAAGGAGGAGAATCAATAAGAATTAATCCCGAAGTCATCACTTCAGGTATTGAAGGCGTATTGAGATGTCTTCATCATTTGGGTCATATCACAGATAGATATGTACATTCTCCTGACTACGATAATATTATTATTGAAAAAACCTCATGGAGAAGAGCAAAAACCTCAGGCATACTTATTAAGAATAAAGTTTCTGGAGACTACGTCAAAAAAGGCACTATACTGGGCACTATTAACGATCCATACGGAAGAGAATCTAATCCTATTATTGCTTCAATGTCAGGTCATATCATAGGTCACAATAATGCTTCATTAGTCAATTATGGAGATGCGGTATTTCATATAGGAGCAGAAAAGAAATAAATCTAAATGAAAAGTTTGCTGTAAGCTAAATAATCATATGTTGAAAATTAATAATATGTTTATTTTTATCCTATGAGATATCTATCATTCATCTTATTAGTTTGTTGCATCCAAAATGTACTCGCTCAATCAACCGAACATAAACTTCAATCAATAGTTGATCGACAGTTGGGGTACTCTGAGTTTGATCATGCTAATGTTACATTGACTTTATTAGATATTGAATCAAAAAAAATATTAGCATCTCATCGTCCTGATAAAGTTCTTGTTCCGGCATCCTCACTAAAGCTATTAACTACTCTTACAGGTATTAAAATCTTAGGTTCTGAATTTAAATTTAAGACGGGACTTTATTATAGTGGGTCCATTGACGATCAGGGTGTATTGAATGGTGACCTTATTATAGTAGGCGGAGGTGACCCCACATTAGGCAGCTCGTCCTATGACGGTTATCCTAATTTTAATGCCTTGCTCGCTTCTATTGTCAATGCTGTCAAGAACCAAAACATTAATTGTATAAATGGACTTGTAATTGTAGATGAATCTGTTTTTGATAGTTACCCTATCGCTCCTACTTGGCAATGGAATGATCTCGGTAATTATTATGCAAGTGGTGCATGGGGAATTAATGTCAATGAAAATCAATATTTCATTCACTTTTCTAACCGTGATATCATCGGAAGGCAACCAAAAATATCAAATGTATACCCAAACGTCCCTCAATTAAAATTATCTAATGAAGTGTTAGTAGATAGCGCAGGGACTGGTGATCAAGCATATATCTTTGGAGGTCCATATAACTATGATAAGCGAATAGTCGGGACTATTCCGCAAGGAAGTACTCGATTTACTATAAAGGGTTCTATCCCTGATCCACCTACATTCTTAGCTTTTCATGTAAGAAGAAGTTTAGAGTTGGACAATATACAAAGCGCTGGAAGCAAAAGTGTATTCTTACCTTATAATAAGAAAAAGCAATTGATCAAAGAGTATGATTCTCCTCCGCTGAAAAAAATCGTCATAAGAGCCAATGAAAAAAGTGACAATCTGTATACCGAAGCCATCCTAAAGATAATAGGTCTCAAGAAAAGAGGTCAAGGAAGTGGTCAGAATGGTATTAATATCGTCAAAAAGCAAATGAAAAAATATGGTGTACAACCTAAGAATGTCTTACTACATGATGGCAGTGGGCTCTCAGCTAGAAATAACATATCCTCACAGGCGATGGCCACTTTCTTAACTAATATTGCTAAAGAAGAAACTATCGATAGTGTAACTCAATATATTCCGAAGGCAGGCATTAATGGAACTGTCAGAGGAATGCTTAAAGGAAGTCGTGCAGTCGGTCATGTCTGGCTCAAAAGCGGAAGCATGGAAGGCATACAATCGTACTCTGGTTATATACAAGGAAAATCGGGACGGTGGATGAGCTTTTGTGTCATAGTCAATGGTTTCTCAGTTGAATCCTCAGTAATAAGATCAAGATTAGATAAATTGATCAGAGACGTATACACATCAAGTTGATAAAAACATTAATTTTATTAGCGAAATATATGATTCATATAAGATTACTATATACATCCCTTATAATCAGTTTACTCCTGGTAGCTTGTAAGCCTGATAGTCCAAACCAATCTACACCACCAATAGACGAAAAAATCACCACCGACGAAGTAACCAGACCTAATTCACAAAACTCTGAACCACAAAGAGCTTACTGGCAAAAGCCAGATCTGGTTATGGAAAAATTAGGCAATCTGGAAGATGATATTATTGCTGACATAGGGGCCGGGATGGGATATTTTTCATTTGAATTATCAAAGAGAAAAGCTAAGAAAGTCATCGCAATCGATATAGATGATGAAATGATCAAAGCCTTAAATTTCTTCAAGAACTTAATGGAAGAAAAGGAAAGTAATTTCAGTGAAAGATTTGAGGTTAGACAAGCAACACAAGATGATCCAAATCTCAAGGAGGGTGAGGTTGACATTATACTCATAGTCAATACAATTGCTTATCTATATCCTAAAGTAACCTATCTAAAAAATCTAAGAACCAAACTCAGAGAAGGAGGAAAAATCGTCATTGTAGATTTCAAGACTAAAAAAATACCTGACTATGTCAATGCGCCACCTTATGAGAATAGAGAGTACCTACATCTCGTAGAAGAAGATCTCGAAAAATCAGGGTACAGCAATATCGTATCTGATGATACAACATTAGAATTTCAATATATAGTTATCGCAGAGAAGTAAGCGCTCGAATTAAGTTACGTCTTCTCTAATGATTAGGCTTTCACGTTCGGGGCCAGTACTTATCATCATGATCGGAACACCAAGTGTCTCCTCAAGAAATGCAATATAATCTTTTGCCTTAGCAGGTAGAGCATCGTAATCACTTACTGTATTAGTATCTGAACACCAGCCATCAATAGATTTATACTGCGGAACAAGATCTGTATCCGTCAGATCATAAGGTAGCTGCTCCGTCATCTGACCATTAATCTTATAGTGAGTGGCAGCTTGTATTTCTTTAAATTCATTGAGACAATCTAACTTCGTAACACATAAGTGTGTTACCCCACTGAGCATAATCGTATACTTTAATTGAGGAAGATCTACCCATCCTGTACGTCGAGGTCTACCCGTCGTTGCCCCAAACTCAGCTCCTATCTTTCTAAGCTCCTCTCCTATTTCATTATCTTGTTCTGTAGGAAAAGGCCCAGAGCCTACTCTCGTACAATATGATTTAAATATTCCAAAGACTTTACCTATATGCTGAGGCGCAAGTCCTAATCCTACGCATACTCCACTTGTAAGTGTATTCGATGAAGTTACAAAAGGATAAGTACCGTAATCAATATCCAACATTGAACCCTGTGCTCCTTCCGCAAGGATAGATTTCCCTTCTTTTATCGCTTGATTGATGTAATAGCTACAGTCTATCTGCTTTAATTGCTTAATAAACTCAAGACTCTCAAACCATGCATCCTCTTGCTCCTTAATATCAAATTCTACTGAAGGATATATCTTACCTAACTCAATATGCTTATTTTTCAGATCATTATAGCGTGTCATGAATGAATCAGAATCTATATCACCCATACGCAATCCGTTACGACCTGTCTTATCCATATAAGTAGGACCGATCCCTCTTAATGTGGAGCCTATTTTCTTTTTACCTTTTGAAGCTTCTGAGGCTGCGTCTAAGAATCTATGTGTAGGTAAGATCAGGTGAGCTTTTCGAGCAACCATTATATTAGAAGTATCGACTCCTAATTTTTGTAGTGCCTTAAGCTCTCTCGCTAAAACTATGGGATCGATAACTACTCCATTACCGATGACATTGATAACATCTTTTCTGAATACGCCAGAAGGTATCGTATGAAGTACATGTTTTTGATCACCTATAATGATGGTATGACCTGCATTAGGCCCTCCTTGGAATCTTGCAATAATATCGTAATCATTAGCAAGGTAGTCTACAATCTTTCCTTTGCCCTCATCTCCCCACTGTAGACCTAATAATACATCAACAGACATATTCTATTTTTAGGTAGGTTATTTAAAACCTAAAATTAGAAAAACCTTTCATATTTGTTATATAATAAAAGATTATTATATCTACTCTTCTTCACCCATGCCTCCATTAGCCCTTAGATTATTGAGTAATCTATCTACTTTAAACATTTCGTCAAGCGTATCATCTCTGTAGAATGCTATTTCTGGGACTCTTCTTATATGTTTTCTGACTCTATGAGCCAAATTTTTCTTGAGATGATGGACATTATCATTGATCTTTTTAATTACACCATCTTTATCTGGAGTATTGTATATACTGAGATATATCTTAGCCATACTTATATCTGGTGTTACTTGTACTGATGTCACGGTAACGAATGATGAGCCATATATATAACTTCCTTCAGAAAGCAGTACCGAACTAAAATGCCTTCTTATTGTTTCTGCTGTCTGCTTCTGCCTTTTAGATTCCATCAATTAGCCAAATTATAATTTACAAAAAGGATTATATTCAAAAATGCAGATGTACTAACTATAATCTTTAGCTAATCAATAAATATTGATCTATCTTTTAGTATATCTTTATTTTCTCATATAAAGTTACGAATAATTAAATGTCAGAATAGTATCTCTTATTGTATGAAGGATATATTAAGCAAATCGTTAGTATATGTAAAAGGAATAGGTCCTAAGAGAGCTGAAGTCATATCAGAAGACTTAGGTATAGACATCTTAGAAGACCTTATATATAGATATCCATTCAGATACGTAGATAAGTCAGTTATCACCTTTATTAAAGATATCGGTAATACTGATAGTGTCCAACTCAAAGGAACCATCACTTCAAAGAAGGTCATCAAGGGCCAAAAGAATTCCAGACTGACAGCGACTCTAAAAGACTCAACAGGTCGGATAGAATTGGTATGGTTTAAAGGTGTCAAGTGGATGGAGAAGCTTTTAGAATTAAATAAAGAATATCTCGTCTATGGTCGACCTAATCCTTATGCAGGGGCTTATAATATCGCTCATCCAGAAATTGAACTTTCTGAAACTGCTAAAGAACAACAAGTGTTTTTTGAACCCGTATACTCTAGCAGTGAGCGGTTAAGCAAATTTGGTTTTGATAATAAACTTAGAAGGAAGATAATAAAACAGACGCTTAAGTTATTATCTGAAAATGATGTTAAAGAGACTTTGCCCGACTATCTAATTAAGAAACTGAAACTGGCGACTAAATTACAAGCTCTTGTATGGATTCATTTTCCTAAAAGCAAAGCTCATCTTGAAAAAGCTCGCCAAAGAATAAAATTTGAAGAAATATTTTATTTTCAACTAAGGATGATCTTTAATAAAAACGAGAGAAAACTTAAATACAAAGGGCACTCATTTGAAAATATTGGGCAGCACTTCAACAAATACTTCAGAGAGAAACTTCCATTTGAACTAACAGGAGCTCAGAAGCGTGTTATAAAAGAAATAAGGGCAGACTTAGGTTCAAGCCAGCAAATGAATCGCCTTCTTCAAGGAGATGTAGGTAGTGGCAAAACTATGGTAGGACTTCTTTCCATGCTCATAGCAATAGATAATGGTTATCAAGCTATGATGATGGCACCTACTGAAATTCTTGCGCAACAACATTATAATTCCATTAGCGAATCTCTCAAGAGCCTTGGCATCAATGTAGCTTTTCTATCAGGAAGCGTACGTGGAAAGGTCAGAAATGAAATCTTAAGACTTTTAGCTGCAGGACACATCCATATTTTGATCGGGACTCATGCAATATTTGAAGATCACGTCATATTCGATAATCTGGGGCTGGCTATAATAGATGAACAACATCGCTTCGGTGTTATGCAGAGAGCAAGACTATGGAAAAAAGGCAAAACTAAACCGCCTCATATTCTTGTCATGACAGCAACACCTATACCACGTACGTTATCGATGACTCTATACGCAGATCTTGACATCTCTATTATAGATGAGCTTCCTCCAGGTAGAAAAGAAATCAAAACGATACACAAATATGACAAACACAGACCTCAGATCATTGAGTTTCTTCACAGTCAAATAAAGGAAGGAAGACAAATATATATCGTCTACCCTCTTATCGATGAATCTGCAAAGCTGGACTTAGCTAATCTTCAAGAAGGATACGAAAGACTCCTACAGTACTTTCCTCCACCCGACTATAAAATAAGTGTAGTCCATGGGCGAATGAAACCCAAAGATAAGGATATGGAGATGCAGAGATTTGTCAACGGAGCAACTCAGATTATGGTCGCAACGACTGTCATAGAAGTAGGTGTCAATGTACCTAATGCTACTGTAATGATGATAGAAAATACTGAGAGATTTGGCCTTTCGCAATTACACCAGTTACGTGGACGTGTAGGTAGAGGTGGCGATCAATCTTTCTGTATTTTGATGTCCAGTCACAAGCTAAGCAAGGAAGCAAGATTCCGTATAAAAACGATGTGTGAGACTAATGATGGTTTTAAAATTGCAGAAGCAGATCTTGAACTCAGAGGCCCTGGAGATCTCGAAGGCACAAGACAAAGCGGAGGCATGGACTTTAATTTATTTAGCTTAGTAGAAGATCAAACTATTCTTTACTCTGCTCGTCAGATTGCTACAACCATACTAAACAAGGACCCCTACTTAGAGAATATAAACAACAAAGTCCTCAAAGACACCATCCTTTCTTTAAATAGTTCTGACATCAACTTAGGTAGAATTAGTTAATGGCTGCAAGTACTAGTAGACATTATTCACCATCACGATTCCATTACTCCCACATGCATATGAAATCAATTAGGAATTTATCTACCCTTCATACTCTTTCAGGATTATTATCCTCTATTCACTCAATATATAAATGTGATAAAGATGATACGAATAGGTCATTTGTAATATCTGCTCAATCTTCTATGCCTTACGTTGGCACTTGTTTGTTATAATCAGCTCGATAAATAATTAATTAGCAAGCTCCATAAATTAATATCTTAAAATGAAAAAAGGAGCTCTTTTTCAAGAGCTCCTTTATAAGAGATACCAATCTTAGAAAATCTTCATTTTCTATAATTAATTCTTAGATATCTTTTCGATAATTACTTGCTCGTCTACTGCAACTCTTAAGATGTACGTACCTGCTGGTAAGTCATTTGTATCAATACCCAAGCTTGTTGCCCCTGCTGGGATCGTTTGGCTATTGACCTTCTTAATAAGTTGTCCTATTGCATCGTAGAATCCTCCTTCTATTTCTGTTTCTCTCTCAACATCTATATTGATTGTCAAGGTCGTTACGAAAGGATTAGGGTAAACTTCTACTGATATTTTCTGCTCGCCTTCGTTATCAAATTCAACATTTATTGAAATTGGATCCGAGTACTCATATGATCCATCAAGATCTACAAGTTGTAATCTGTAGTAGTAGATTCCAGACTTAATAATCTGATCATCTTCTAAATCATAGTATAATCTTGCTGTACTGTTACCAGCAGCATCAACCTTACCTATAGATTCATAACCACCATCAAATGACTCTGATCTCTCAACGATGAAGTAATCTGAATTAACTTCTGTCTCAGTTATCCAGAATAATTCTGATACTGATCTGTCTTTATTCCATTCACCATAGAAATCGAATACTTCGATACTCAACGCTCTAAGATCAGTCAATCCGATATCTGTAGTCAAGTCACTTTGTCCTGGAGATAATGAAATGAAACCAGTTCTACCTTTAACATTAGAACCTGTCTGATTCATAATCTCAACAATGTCACTATCTCTTGTATCATCTCCTCCAACATTAGGACTTACAAATCTCTTAGATCCATCATAATCAATCTCTACAATATAATTACCTGCTTGAAGACCTGAGAACAAGTAGTTACCTGTCTGATTAGTCACTGTAGTAGCAACAAATGTCTCAATACCTGTCATAAAGTCTATAGAGTATAGATTAATGATTGCACCTTCTATAGGCGTATCACCACCATCAAATACATTAGGTATTCCTCCTGAATTCTCTTCAGAATCACACCACACTTGATTTCCTAATGAAGCCCCTTGGTAGAAACCAGCATCTATAGTCTTATTGACCTCACTTTGATCCAACGTAAAGTTAGATGTTGTATTAGGACCATTTGCTCCTGTAACATCATTATCTAAACCGTCCATAGGACCATCAGATAATGTATTCACATATCCTGCCATTGTAGAAGGAAGCATATAACCTATGTAGTAATCATTAGGAGTTAATCCTGTGAAGCAGTATTCTCCATTTGCATCAGTAGTAGTTGTCGCTACAATTGCATTAGTCACCGCATTGTAAAGTGTCACAACAACTCCTGGTATACCAGGCTCTCCTGCATCTTGAATTCCATCTCCATCTAAATCCTCCCATACATAGTTACCAACTTCTGCATTACAATTCTCTAATGAGTTCTCTATCTCGGCAGTACATACAACTTGACATCCTTTCTCGTCAGTGATCGTCACACTGTAAGCTCCAGGTAGTAAGTTAAATACTGTCGATGTCGTCTCACCATTGCTCCACATGTATGAATAAATACCAGTTCCTCCAGTTGCATTAGCTGTAGCTCTACCGTCACTGTTTCCACAATTAGCATCTACTGCATCTATAGAGCATGCAGGTCCTCCAATTGATTCTATTGATGTACTACATATAGAAGAACATCCAGCATCATCAGTTACTGTAACTGTATAGTTACCACCAATCAATCCTGAGATCATAGGTGTCGTAGAACCATTACTCCAAGCATATGTGTAAGGCGTTACACCACCAGTTACCATCACCTGAACTGTACCGTTATTATTACCACAAGTTGCATCCGTACCTGTTATAGAACATATAGGTCCTGATCCATTATCAGTTATGATAGCCTCACAAACTGTAGAACAACCGAAGTCATCTGTTACAGTTACTGAGTAAGTACCTCCTGATAATCCTGTGATTTCTGATACTGTATCACCAGTATTCCATAAGTATGTATAGTTACCTACACCACCAGTTGCTATTACTGTAGCTATACCATTAGACTGACCACACTGTGCATCCTGTACAACTATCTCACAAGCTGTTGGAGCCATAAAGTCGACTTCAACTGAGCAAGTAGTAGAACATCCTTCAGTATCAGTAACTGTCACAGAATATATTCCTGCTATCAATCCTGAAATAGATGAAGTTGTACCTCCATTACTCCACTCATATGTATAGCCTCCAGATCCTCCAACTGTTGTTACTACTGCTACACCATTATTAGCTCCACAATTAGCAGGCTCAGAAGATGTCGTACAAACTGGAACATCATCCTGTCCAATAACTACTGAACAACTTGTCTGACAACCAGCTCCATCAGTAACGAAGACACTATAAGTTCCTATTGGAAGATTTGAAATTGACTGAGTTGTCTCTCCATTACTCCATGCATATGTATAGTTACCGGCTCCACCTGTTACTGTAACAAATGCTGAACCTAAAGAACTTGTACATGAAGCATTCGTACCTGTAATGACACAAGTAGGAGCATCAGTAGATGAAACATCAACTGTACATGAAGTAGAACAACCATTCGTATCTGTGATTGTAACACTGTAAGTTCCTGTAGCTAAGCCTGTCGCAACTGAAGTATTAGCTCCATTGCTCCATGCGTATGTGTAATTACCATTTCCTCCGCTTGCTGAAACAGTCGCTGTTCCATTAGCAAGACCACAATTCTCCGGAGAACTTGTTATTGAACAAGCCAATGCTGTTCCTCCTCCAACATTCACACTACAAGATGTTGTACATCCTGACACATTATCTGTAATATTTACAGAATAAGTACCAGTAACTAATCCTGTAATTGTAGGTGTTGTTGCACCGTTATTCCATAAGTAACTGTAGTTACCCGATCCTCCATTGACAGATGCTGTTGCGGTTCCTGTAGCATCGCCACAGTTAGCATTCGTTCCAGACACTGAACAAGTAATCATTCCAGTACCTTGAACTACAACAGTACAAGAAGTCGTACAACCTGTAGCATTGTCTGTAACATCAGCTACATAAGTACCAGGAGCCAATCCTGTAATTGTAGCAGTAGAACCACCGTTACTCCAAGAGTAAGTGTAATTACCTGATCCTCCACTTATTGTTGCTGTAGCAGAACCGTTAGCTAAGCCACATGTCGCATCTGTTCCAGAAGTAGAACATGTAATTGCTGATCCACCTCCGATAGTTACACTACATAAAGTCGTACAACCAGATGAGTTATCTGTAACATTCACTGAATAAGTACCCGCTGGCAATCCTGATATAGATGAAGTTGTAGCTCCATTATTCCATACGTAAGAGTAATTGCCTGATCCTCCATTAACAGTTGCTGTCGCAGTTCCGTTTGCATTACCACAAGCCGCATCTGTTCCAGTTACTGAGCATGTGATCGCAGCTCCTCCACCAATCGTTACACTACAAGTTGTTGTACAACCTGAATTGTTATCTGTCACATTAACTGAGTATGTCCCTGCAGCTAAGCCTGTTAAGGTTGCAGTATTTCCACCATTACTCCATGAGTATGTATAGTTTCCTGATCCTCCATTTACATTAACTGTCGCAGTCCCATTAGATGTACCACAAGTTGCATCTGTACCAACAACTGAACAAGTAATCGCATTTGATCCTGCTATTGTCACTGAGCATGATGTTGTACATCCTGTTGTATTATCTGTTACATTGACTGTATAAGTACCTGCAACTAAACCTGTAATTGAAGCACTTGTTGCGCCATTACTCCATAAGTAACTGTAATTACCTGTACCTCCATTCACTGATACGTTAGCAGATCCATTAGCCGCTCCACATGATGCATCTGTTCCAGTTACTGAGCATGTGATTGCATTTGATCCCGCTACAACTACAGAACATGATGTCGTACATCCAGTCACATTATCTGTAATATTGACAGAGTAAGTTCCTGCGACTAAGCCAGTAATTGAAGCACTTGTTGCACCATTGTTCCACAAGTAACTGTAGTTTCCTGATCCTCCACTCACGCTTGCATTTGCACTACCATTAGATAGGCCGCAAGCTGCATCTGTACCAGTTACATTACATACTATTGCATTTGTGCTTGATATAGTCACACTACATGTAGTCGTACAACCTGAAGTGACATCAGTAACGTTTGCTGTATATGTACCTGCAGCTAAG
>CAZBXL010000011.1:0-38760 GCA_964495785.1 uncultured Saprospiraceae bacterium
ATATTGCTTATAACTGTTGACTATACTCATCAGTTAGATAGAGTGTATCTTAATACTTATGGGGGTGCAATAATTCTTTGACATTGAAAAGAATAAAAAAAGGTCTTCTCATATGACGAGAAGACCTTTGGAGTCATTCTTAGTATTCTTATTGAAGTGCTTATCTTCTATATCCATTCTGACGACCACCGCCATTTTTCTTTCTATTAGCAAAGAACTCTTGTTTTCTTCTTTGCTTCTCTTTGTTCCATTCTTTTTTTTCAGCAGCTGTCATAGGCTTATCTGTCTGAGGAAATGGATTTTCATCTATGATCTTCAATTTTTGTTTGATCAGTTTTTCGACATCTCTGACATATGCATTTTCTTCGGGTTCGCATATGGATATAGCGATGCCTTCTTCTCCTGCACGGCCTGATCGTCCTATACGGTGTACATACGTTTCGGGTTCATTGGGTACATCGTAGTTAATCACATATTTTAACTTGTCTATGTCTATACCTCTGGCGGCGATATCTGTCGCCACAAGAACTCTCACTCTTCCTGACTTAAATTCCTGAAGTGCTTTCTGTCGTTGATTCTGCGCTTTATCACCATGGATGGCTGCAGATCTAACATTAATTTTTTTGAGGTTTCTCGTTATTCTATCAGCACCATGTTTAGTCCTGGAGAACAGGAGTACTTGATCCATATCTTCATTTTGGAGGATATGATTGAGTAGGTCCTTCTTCGATGTTCTGTTCGTATAGTAGATATATTGTTGTACAGTCTCAGCGGCTGAAGATACTGGAGCGACTTCTATTCTCTTAGGCTTATGTAGTATCTTGTCTGATAGTGTGATAATGTTTTGTGGCATCGTCGCAGAGAAGAAAAGTGACTGTCTCTTAGTAGGAAGTATCTTAAGTAATTTTTTAATATCATTAATAAATCCCATATCTAACATTCTATCAGCCTCATCTAAGACGAATAATTTAATGTCGCTTAAATCAAGTAGTCCTTGACTCTCTAAGTCCAATAACCTCCCTGGTGTTGCAACGAGAATATGTAATCCTTTTCTTATTTTTTCTACTTGCTTACCTTGCTTAACTCCACCGAAAATAACAGCGTGTTTTATATTCGTATACTTACTGTAGTCTCTGATGTTTTCATCTATTTGGATGGCGAGCTCTCGTGTTGGTGTTACTATTAATGCTCTTAGGGTCGGCCTGCTATTGTCTTTCTCTATTTTATGTATGAGTTGTATGATAGGGATGGCAAATGCTGCTGTCTTACCTGTACCTGTCTGCGCTGATCCTAATATATCTTGTCTATCAAGAACAAGCGGAATAGCTTGAGCTTGTATAGGTGTGGGTTCTGTATAGTTCTTATCTTTTAACGCCCTCAATATAGGGTCAATAAGATCCAGTTCTCTAAATGTCATTATAATTCTGTTATGTGTTGTTGTATTAAATTAAATGTGTTGCACTTCTATTATATCCGGGACGGATTCTGTAGGTGGGCAAATTGTATTATTATAATTACAAAGATAGGCTAATTAAATGAATGATGCTAACTTACTGAAAATGAAGTAAATAGGATATTGCAGTCAATTCAAAAGTAGACTAATGTGTAATCAGATTGAATATTTGTCCACTTAAGGAAGGTTTTTAATTAATAAATACTCCTTATTTTTAATCAAATTGATATTCTAAAATGAAGTTAATTAAGCATACTCTTATTGTCTTTTTATTACTAACGCTATCTGGTATGATGTCATGCAACGACGATGATATCGATGATTGCAGTGGTCCTATGGTTTTACGAGATTCTTCAGGATTGGATGGATGTGGGTTTTTATTACAACTTAACTTAGGTGATGAGTTTAGAACTTTAGAACCTATTAATCTTTCAGATTTTGATATACAACCGGTTGATGGTCTTGAGGTCTGTGGAGAGTTTATTGTCAGGCCAGATTTAGCAAGCATATGTCAGGTAGGGGAGATTGTTGAATTGACCAGTCTGACTTTGAGATAGATCTGTTCGATTTCATAACAACTATTTTGTGGACTATGAAAATACTACACTATATAAGCTTGTCAATCTTTATAATGGGAATAATATTACTTATTGTAAAAAGTATAAATGATAATTTACTTTCAGGAATTAATCCATTCTTGATTGACATCATGTGGCCTATCGGATTAATGATCTATAGTATAACTTCCTATTATATTAGAAAAGAGAAATTTAGATAATGCGTATCTGATTTACGATAAATTTAGAGAATATCTGTTGTATCAATTCCTGTATCACCATAGTCAATGTCCTAATAAAAGTATTATATAAATTCAGAACCTTAAATATGTTTTGTAACAATGGAGGGTCGGTGACAAGGTATACTTTTAGTACTTTCTATTCTACTATATAATGATGTTGCATCCTTTAGCAACTGAAACTGAACATTAGTAAAAATTGTAAGTTCTACTATCTAAGAAGCTAAGGCGAATATGAAAAAAATATTGTTAAGTTGTTTTCTGATATTATTTTCTATGAAGGGGTATTCTCAGGAAAGTGATTTAGGAAATTGGCTGATCTATATAGGAAATAAGAAAATTGATTCTAAATGGAATTGGCATCATGAAGTCCAATACAGAAATTATAACGCCATAGGTGATTTAGAACAGTTACTTCTAAGAACAGGAATCGGTTATAATCTCACCGAAAATAACAATAATCTACTTCTGGGTTATGGGTTCATCCATAGTCAAAATTATATAGCTAATGCTGATGAGAAAGTAAATGTTGATGAACATAGAATTTTTCAGCAGTTTATAACTCGACAATCTTTCTCAAGGGTCCAACTACAACATCGTTATCGATTTGAACAGAGGTTTATTGAGGATACAGACTTTAGAGTCAGATTCCGATATTTTTTATCTCTCAATGTAGCTATCAATAATTCAGACATTGTTGATAAGACTTGGTATGGCTCCATTTACAATGAAATATTTATTAATGGTAATCAAAATATTTTCGACCGAAATAGACTTTATTTTGGTATAGGATATAAACTTAGTCAATCTGCTAAATTTGAAATCGGATATATGAACCAATTCCTCAATAGTGCTAATAGAGATCAAGTGAACCTAATTACATTTGTTAACTTCTAAATAAAAACAGGCTATGAAAAATTTGAAATTTAGTGTTACCATTTTTACGCTTTTCATTTTTGCTTCTTGCAGCGAAGGAAACCAACAGTCAAATCAAAATGCTGCACAGTCTGAGCCACGTCAAGAGGCCGTCAAAGGTGTGGTCGAAAATGTATTAACTAAAGAAGAACAAGATGCTCTTTCTCCAGATATGGTGATTCAATCATTGAAGGAAGGAAACAAAAGATTTATGCGTAATGATCTTACTGCACGAGATCATTCAGCACAAGTAAGAAAGAGCGTGAAAGCACAATACCCAAAGGCAATTGTTCTTTCTTGTGTAGACAGCCGTGTTCCTGTAGAAGATGTATTTGATAGAGGGATCGGAGATGTTTTTGTGGCAAGGGTTGCAGGAAATTTTGTCAACGAAGATATATTAGGTAGTATGGAGTTTGCCTGCAAAGTATCAGGTTCTAAGTTAGTTCTGGTCATGGGACATGAACATTGTGGAGCAGTCAAAGCTGCAGTCGATGATGTAAAATTGGGTAATATAACACCAATGCTTTCTAAAATAAGACCTGCGGTTGTTTCAATTGAATACGACGGAGATAGATCCTCTAAGAATCCGGAGTTCGTCGTCAAGGCAAGCATAAGTAATGTCAGAAATACAATTAAAAAAATCAGAAGCGATAGTCCAATCCTCAAAGAAATGGAGGATAATGGCGAAATTAAAATCGTAGGCGCTATCTATGACATGGATGACGGTAGCGTTGATTTCTTGGATTAAGAAGGTGTATTTAAATATATAATATTGTCTAACGGCAATAATCTCAATGGTAGGTTATTGCCGTTTTTAATTATATAATAGTAAGAAGAAAATGGACTTATAATAGTTTGAGAGCTATAATTTTGTATTAGCTTTTAACAACTCATACTCATAACGTTACCTGTGGTTACCAAAAAGAGTTTATATTGAGTAAAAAAAGTCTAAATGACATTGAACAGCTTCAAGAACATATCCCATTTTTTAATAGTTCTATTTGCTGTTCTATCATTTGTGTGTCCGGTTCCAGTATATGCTAAGAATATAGATAGTCTACAATATAAGTTGGAGAATGCAGTTGAAGATTCTGTCAGATGTGCAACGGCATCACTTATTTTTCAGCATTATAAAAATCAAAATAACTTAGATTCTATTCGTCAATATGCGGAGAAGACTTTGCAGTGTTGTCCTTTAGAAACTAAAGAAGGGATGGATAATACTGTACTCATGATTTTTGATCTATTTAAGGCCGATCAGGCACAATTTGTAGATTCTCTTATACAATCCAATGTACCATACCTGACTGATGACGTAGATAAATTATTATACTATACCAAGGTGTCAGAAAGAGCTTATCTTACTGGCCATGATACACAGTTTAATTACTATCTCGATAAAGCTAAAAGTCAATTAAATACCTCACAAGAAAATTTGTCAAAGGCCTATTATTATAATTTATTCGGTTATTATAATATGAATAAAGGCAACGAGATGACGGCCTTAAAAAGCTATGAAGTTAGTCTATCATTTACTGATACATTAAATGAAAAATACTTCAGATATAGTACTGACCTTGGTGTTGCGTACAATAAAATAGGGGAGCATGAGAAAGCCATAGATCTATTTACTCGTAATATAGAAGTCGCTACAAGAAGAAACTACGATGGGATAAGAATCTTTAGTTATTATGGCTTAATAAGTAGTTATGGCTTGATGAAAAACTACGAGAAATGCATTACGTTATGTCATGAGGCACTATCTCTTGAGAAGAAAAAGAGCTTATCAGAATCAGGTTATCTTTACTATTCGTTAGGCAGCTCACATCTGTTAAGTTCGGAAAAGGATTCAGCCATTTATTACTTTAATAAAGGTCTTGAATTTTCTAAAGAAAGAGCAGATACCAAAGGGATACAGGATAACTATATAGGCATCGCAGATTATTATTCAGCAGTAAAAGACTATGATAAAGCTGAACAGTATTACCTGGAAGCTATGGATGTAAGCACCTATATTCCGAATGTAGAAATAAATCAAAGTTTAGCTGACATTTACTTTAAAAAAAATGATTTTGAAAATGCGTCTCTATATCTGAATAGGTACATCGAATCTATTAATAAAAGCAAAGTAGATAAGCAGTCAGATTTGCAATTGGCAGCACAGTTAATCGAAGATGCTGACAAATATAAGAAGACAACATCAAGAGAAATCAATCAACGTAAAAAAGAACAGGAGAGGCTTTATAAAATCTTAATTGCAGCAGCTGCTCTTATGTTTTTTATTATGATCCTATTGTATTTTATTCAAAAGAATAGAAAAAAACTTGCGGGTTTAAATCAGGTCATTTCTGATCAAAATAAAGTTTTAAAAACAGCAATTAATAAGCAGAACGAATCAATAGAATATTTAGAAAATTTTGCTGCCGTCGCTGCTCATGATCTCAAAGCGCCTATAAGAACGGCCAGTTCATTTGCCACCTTACTATCAAGAAAAAGTAAAGATAAGTTTACAGAAAAAGAGCTTGATTGGTTAAATTTTGTAAGTACTGGAATTAGCCAATTGTCTACGATGATTGATGACTTACTTAGTCTTTCTAAATTGGGTACTAATCTTCCAGATGAGGCTCCTGTTGATATCAACAGAATAATCAAGGTTGTAGAATCTCATTTAAGTAAGAAAATAGAAGAATCCTCAACTCAGATAATTGTTACAGAAACTCTACCCACTGTTCTGGGACATGAATCTCTACTGGTCCAATTGTTTCAGAATCTTATCAAAAACAGTATAGCTCATAATAAAACAAATAATACTCCATCCATAGAAATAGAATATGAAGTAAAAAATCCAGATTCATATTTAATTAGAGTTTCTGATAACAGTGGTGGCATTCCAGATCATATTCTTCCAACATTATTTGACTTGTTTTCATCGTCAGACAAAAATTCTGGTAATGGTATTGGATTAGCGATTTGTAAAAAAATTATAACTCATTATGGTGGCGAAATATGGGTGACGACTAATGAGAATATCGGATCAACATTCCATTTTACCTTGCCTAAGTATAGAGAGCATTTGGCATAAGTTAGAATCTATGCAGAGATATATGATTGCCCTTTCTATAGGTGTTCTGATCACTTCAGAATCCCTTTCAATAATACCATCTTCAACTGATGTTCTAATTCTATCTTACTGATTGTAGGATGCTTGTGGTGCCATGAGTACAGCCAATGCAGACTCGATAAGATAGAGTAGAGAGCTAATTCTGTATTGACCTTGCTATCTATCAATCCTTGTTCCTGACATGTATTCAGAATACTCAGAAAATGTTTCTCATAGAGACTTCTCTGTTTCTTGTATTTAGTTAATTCTGGTTCAGATAAGTGTACCCATTCTCCTGTGATCAATGCTATGCTATCTGAGTTCTGTAGTGTAAGTTGGACGTGTAGATTCACTAAGGCCTCTAATTTAGATTGAGAGTCAAGAGATGAATTCATGATATCCTTCATACCGTTAGTGAACTCTTTGGCGATACCCATGAGAAGTTCCTGGAGGAGTTCTTGTTTAGAGCTAATGTGATTATATAGACTCGCTGCTTTCATATCCATAGCTAATGCAATGTCCTGCATACTCGTAGCAGCATAGCCTTTTTTTCTAAAAAGGTATGAGGCTTTTTCTTTGACTATTTCTTTCTTTGATTTTTGAATGGACTCCATTGCGTTCTTTTGTGTACTATCTATGGTGCCAATCGTGTCAGATTCCAACTCGTGTCATCTGATAATGTATATTGATATCTATCGTGGTATCTATTTCTTCTTCCTTGCCAAAATTCTATCAATGAAGGCTTGACAATAAAACCACCCCAAAAATGTGGTAAAGGAATTTTTTCTACACCTTCAAATTCCTTTTCTACCTGTGTCCTTTTTTCCTTAAGATAAGCTTCATTTATTTCTTGGCTCTGTGGTGAAGCCCATGCACTGATCTGGCTGGCTCGCGGTCGTGATTGAAAGTAGCTGCTGGATATCTCTTGAGTGACTTTTTCTGCAATGCCTTCTATTCTAATCTGACGTTCCATTTCTTTCCACCAAAATAGTAAAGCGACCTGAGGATTATTGATGACTTCTTGTCCTTTCTTGCTTGTATAATTGGTGTAGAAAATAAAACCATCTTTACTGAATCCTTTCAATAATACAGTCCTGGCAGAGGGATGTCCGCTCTCACTAACACTGGCCAATGTCATAGCGTTAGGTTCTATGATGTCATTCTTCTCTACCTCCTGATACCACCTTTCAAACTGTACAATCGGATCTATAGCAAGATCTTCTAACGATAACTTAGCCTTGTTGTAGGTTTCTCTTACATCACTTAAGTTTTTCATACGCTTATTTTTTAGACAATAAATTTCCTATCCTGTACTTTGCCCTATATGCAACCCAGTACATAGCAGGTACAACAACGAGTGTCAGAAAAGTTGCAAATATAATCCCATAAATGATAGTCCAGCCCATAGGTCCCCACATCGCTGTATTATCGCCACCTATAAAAAACTTAGGATCCCAACTTTCGACGAATGAGAAGAAATTAAAATTAAATCCTATCGCCAATGGTATAAGGCCCAGTACCGTCGTAATTGCAGTAAGAAGTACAGGGCGTAGTCTTGTGGCACCTCCATTTATAATGCATTGCAAGACGTCGGCTTTGGGCATGTCGTTCATGTTCGCTAAGCCGAGTGATTCTCGTTTATTTTTGACCAGAAGATTAATGTAGTCTACTAATACGATAGCATTATTAACGACGATACCTGCCAAGGATATCAGACCTACTCCTGACATGAGTATACTGAATTCTTGTCCCGTCAATACATATCCAATCAATACACCGATCGTACTAAAAAGTACAGAGATAATAATAATGAAAGGTGATATGAATGAATTAAACTGCGTGACCAATATTATAAATATGCAGAACAGCGCTATAAGAAATGCATTGTTAAGAAATGCCGTATCCTCAGTCTGCTGCTGTTGTTCTCCAGTAAAAGCATAAGTATACCCAGCAGGTAGATTGTAGTCTTCCATCATTCTCTGCAGTTCCTGATTGATCTCATTAGCGTTGTATCCTTCGAGTACATTGGAACTTATCGTGATGACACGCTTAGCATCTATTCTTCTGATGGCATTATAAGTGGTTGTGTATTCTATAGATGCGACAGATGATATAGGGACTTGTACGATCCTTCCGTTAGAAGGATTTCTGAAAGTAATTTTTTGATTCATCAAGCTTCCTATATTATTTCTGAATGCATCACCCAATCTCACAACTATAGGATATTCGTCTTCACCGACTTTGTACTTTGATACTTCTTTTCCAAAAACTGAAGTCCTTATAGCACTACCGATCTGCGCCGTACTGATGCCGTAGCGACGAGCAGATTCTCTGTTGATATTGATCTGTAACTCAGGCTTACCTAACTCTATGTCCAATTGTAATTCTTCTATACCCGATATACCAGAAGCTTCTATGTCTCGCATAAGTTGATCACTAAGGACAAGAAGTGAATCTATTTCGTCACCCCTTATTTCTATATTTACAGGCTTACCAGTAGGGGGTCCATTTGCATTTTTATCTACCACTACAGTGACTCCAGGTTTACCTTTGATCTCTTCTCTGATGGCCTCCATGATATCGTTAGTATTGATGCCACCACGATCTTTGTATTCTAAAAACTGCACTGTCATACGGGCTTTATTCGGTGTCAGTCCAGGCACTGGTGGTGCATTAGGGTCAGCTGTATTTTCTCCTATCTGTGTAAGTACGGCTTCTACGATATGGCTGTATGGTTCTATGACTTTTTGTACATCTTCTTCGAGATCTTTCATGATCTTATTTGTAGCCTCTATATCACTTCCTATAGGTAAGTCGACGAATATGTTGACGTAGAAAGGATCTGATTCTGGAAAGAAAGAAATCTTAGGCATAAAGTTGGTAAATAAAATCAATGCGGCTACAAGTAGTATGATAGTACTTAGGATTGTAAGTATACCATTCTTGCCTCTAAGACAAAATGATAAGAACTTATTGTAAGTCCGCTCAAGCCAAGGAAGAACTGTGTTTTGAAATCCAAATGACGCTGGACGAAGTAGAAGTTGATTAAGCAATGATAGTAATGCTGATATCAATAATAAATTACGAAGCCAGTCTACTCCTGCTACATGAAATAATGCAGCAAATATCAGCATGATGATGACCCCGATCATTACGTTACGTAATTTTCTTTTTCTTCCTTCTGCGTTGTCTGCTTTTGTATCAACTTTCATAAATCGACTTGTCAAAACTGGATTAATCACAAGCGCTACGAATAGAGATGAGGTCAGCACGATGATAAGTGTTATCGGCATATATTGCATAAATAGACCCATCATCCCTGGCCAAAATATCAAAGGGAAAAATGCAGCCAGAGTTGTAGCTGTAGAAGCGATTATTGGCCAAGCAACTTCTCCGGCACCATACTTAGCCGCAGCGGTACCATCGTGTCCATTTTGCATATATCGATATATATTCTCTACCACAACAATTCCATTGTCCACGAGTAATCCTAAGGCAAGAATCAAAGAAAAAAGTACAACTACATTCATGATGACACCAAAAAGATGTAATATCAATATACCTGTCAGCATAGACAGTGGTATGGCTATACCCACAAAAAGAGCATTCCTCAATCCTAAGAAAAATAGAAGTACAAGAACAACGAGGATCACTCCAGAGATAATACTATTCTCTAAGTTGCTCACCTCACTTCGCGTATATACTGATAGATCATTGAACAGACTTATATTCAGATTATCTGGTAGTAGAGCTGTCTCTGTCTCTAATAGTGTCTTTATATTGTCAGCTGTTGTCAGCAGATTCTCACCACTTCTCTTAATTACATTTAACGATATGACAGGTAACTTACCTGACCTGGAATAAGATGTTCTTTCTTCAAATCCATATATGATATCTGAGATGTCTCGAAGATAGATTGGTCGCTGATTTTCAGATTTGACAATAAGATTTCTGACTTCATCTATATTGCTGAATTGTCCTATGATTCTTATTGCTCTTCTGTTGTCGTTATTGATTATCTCGCCACCAGATAATGTGATGTTCTCTCTTGCAATGGCGCCTTCTATATCGTCAAAACTGACTTGCAGAGATTGCATTTTATATAAATCAACATTGATCTTAACCTCTCTGTCGAGAGCCCCTATCATCTCTGCACGAGATACCTCGGATATATCTTCAACTTTATCCTGTAGGTCTTCCGCATAAGATCGGAGTTCGTCCATAGGGTAGTCACCCGATATATTTATGGTCATGATGGGTATCTCTGAGAAATCTAACTCTTTGACACTTGGCTCTTGATCGAGATCTCTTGGCAACTCATCCTTAGCCTTATCTATGGCATCTTTCACTTTTCTTACTGCGACATCTACATCTATGTCTCCTTCAAATTCTGCTACAATGGCTGAGAAGTCTTGCACTGATGTAGAGATGGTTTTCTTCAGTCCGGTGATAGAGCTTATTTCTTTTTCGATAGGTCGTGCTATCAGATTTTCTATCTCCTCTGCTGAGTTACCAAAGTAGGGGGTATTGATGAATATCTGAGTCATAGACGCATCAGGATATTGCTCCTTAGGCATATCCTTATATGCTCTGATACCGAATATCAGAATCATTACTGTCAGTAAGAAAATACTCGTTGCATTATCTACTGCGACAGATGTAAGGGTAAACTGTCTTTTCTTTTCTTCTTTTACATCACTCATTGTCTGTAGGTGTTTCTTGTGATGGAGTAATTAAAGCATTCTCTGTAAGGCTTTGTATGCCTTTAGTTATGAGCTCGTCATTGCTTTTTATTCCAGATTCTATTATGACGTTATTGATAGATGACTCTCCTAATACGACAGGAGCTTTTGTAGCATATTTCTTATTGTCTTTGTCGCTGACCTTAAAGACATATTTCTGTCCTGAGACTTCCTCTTTTATTATTTCGAGAGGTATAACGATGGATTCTTTTTTAGAGTAGTCATTGATCTTTACTATAGATAGCAGGTTTGGTTTTAGTTTTCCTTTGAGGCTATTTGTATTGATTTCTATTTTGAAAGTTCTATTAGCAGGGTCGATTGTTCTTCCGATCATTGATATTCGCTGAGTGATGGTATCACCTAAGGCGGGGAAATAGACGTCTACTTTTTCACCTACTTTCACACTGCCCAAAAGGGATTCTTGTAAGTCAGCGACAACTTTTAGATTGCTGGTATTAAGTATGCTGACCACTGGCATTCCTGGAGCAGCTATCTCTCCTTGCTTTAAGAATTCTCTATCTACAACTCCAGAAATGGGAGCATACATATTCTTCTTTTTAATTTGCGTTTTAAGCGTATTCATTGATTGCTCCAGACTTTCTACACGATTCTTAGCTTGTAGTAATTGTATCTCCGAGCCAATGTTCTGGTCCCACAGTCTTGACTGACGCTCATAGACAGTTCTTGCGAGTGACAGCGATGTTTCTATCTCTCTGATTTGTTGGTCCATAGTCTCGCTATCTGTTACTGCTATCAATGCACCTTTATTGACATACTGCCCTTCTTTGACATTGAGGCTGATGATTCTGCCACCCATGTCGCTGCTGACGTTAGCGACATCTTCTGCCATAACGTTACCTTCTACTTCGATATATCTTTTAAAGTCAGTAGGTTTTACAATCATGGTCTTGACTGCTACTGGTGCCTTTTCTTTAGGAGGGTCAAGCTCGTTTATTTCTTCATTAAGAAGGTCTATTTCTTTTTGTAAATCTCTGAGTGTGGCTTTCTTTTCTGTAAGAAGTTTTCTTTTTGATTCTACATCATCTGGAGCTCCATCTTGCTTACAAGCTGTTATTGATACAAGCACGATGAGTAAAACGAATAGTTGAATATTTTTCATATTGTTTTATTTATGGGATGATCTTATAATGTGCCAAGAGCAATGTCAAGATCTGTTTTAGAAATTAAGAGGTTGTACAATGCTGATATATAATTGGCTTGCGCAGAATAGAGTTGCTGCTCCGCTTGTGTGACTTCTATACTTGATCCAACACCCTCTTTGAATTTGATTTGTGTTTTCTCATAGATATTCTGGATAATCTCAAGTGCATTTTCTCTATTACTCAGTGTCTTAACCGCTTGATTTAATTTCTGTTGGGCAGACTTAACTTGTAATTGTACACCTCTTTCAAATTCTTCCTTTTGAATATTTATTTGCTTAAGCTCTATCTCAGCTTGTTTGATTTTGGCTTTTTTCTCATTGCCATCATATATCGGAATGTTGACGCCGAGACTTACAGAGCCTTGTGGTATCCAGCCTAATGCATCACTGTCAAAAAGATTATCTCTCTGTAGTAAATAATTATAATTTGCTCGAGCAACGACGGAGGGTAGGTATCCTTTCTTATATCTCTCTACGTTCAATGCATTAAGATCGTATCCCATTTCTATTTGACTATATTCTGCTCTGTTACTGTAATCAATTTCTTGTGTACTGATATTGTCGTTCAATGAGAGGAGATCTACCATAGTTTCTAAATCCTCACTTACGCTGATGTCATCAGATAATGGGTAAGACATCTGAAACTTCAGAAGATCTTTACTTGTCGCGATAACTTGATCTATATTTTCGTATTCTGTTTGTATGTTTTCTAAAGATAGCCTTAGTCGATCTACATCTAATTGTTCTATGAATCCATTCTCATAGCTTACTTCGGCTTCCCGCAGTGAGTTCTTAAGGTTTTGAATATTTCTTTCGAGTATAGCTTTATTTTCTGTAGATATAAGAATATTCATGTATGCTCTTGTGACATTGGCGGTAATGTCTTCTATCTTGACATCCACGTTTTTCTTCGTGAGTTCTCTGAATAGCTTTGAGGCCTTAAGCCCTGTGAGATAGGAGCCATCAAAGAGGACCATGCTGGCATCAAGATTAGCTGATACATTATGTCTTTGAAAAAATCTAAACTCAAATACATCTGGCGGACCAACGAACGGCTCTACGCCTGCCACATCTTCAAATTCTAAAACTTGATAGACTGCAGGTGTGATAAAATCCTCTACCGGACTCACAGGGACATAGTAATAATATTGGTAGTTGACTCCGCCATTCAATTTCGGCATACCGATGGATTTTATTTCCATGATTTGTGCCTCCGCATCTTCAATGTCTAAGTTGGCGGATTTTATATCATTACTGTGTTCTATAGCATAATCGATAGCCTCTTCTAAAGTAAAATTCATTTGGGCAGAGACCAGCTGATATGTTAATATCAGAAAATTAATCATTAGGATTCTCATAGTGCTATGCTCTTTAATTGTTTATTTAATTCTTTTCTTCCTTTGTCATTGATAATAGCATGTAGGTGATAACTTATGAATGAACTGAATAATTCACTTATAGGAATAGCGTCTTCATCAAGACCGTCCTCATCCATACATAATCGGACAATGCCAAAGTATATTTTTGATATTTTAAGGTCATCTAATACTGCTCTATATAGACCTTCTTTCTGACCTCGTATGATATTTTTTCTTATCGTCTCTTTCATAAAACTGAAGTGGACCTCCTCGATAAAAGTCCATAGCTGAGGATGATACTTCTTTATGTCATACGTCAATTTGGGTTTCATCATACGGAGTGTCTTTAGCACCATATTGGCGATCATCGTCATCTCTTCTATCGCATTACTTGCATTCTTAGATATCTTCTTGATTTCCTTATGTTCTTTTTTTATAAAGGTTTCGATGACAGTTGAGACAAGGCCTTTTTTATTATCTACATGGTTGTAGATTGTTTTTTTTGATATACCCATAAGGCGAGCCATGTCATCCATGCTTACGCTCTTGACTCCGTACCTTAAGAACATACTTGTAGCAGAGTCTATGAGTTTTTCTTTTATCGTCATATCACAAAATTATCAATAATAAACTATGGAAACTAATTTTTGTTTTAAAGTTTCCTAAGTATTTTGATAAATTATAGCCTAAATATGTAGTTATATGATAGCGTCAGATACAACATTCGTTATTTAGGGTCAAATAATTTTATCTTTATTTCAGTAACAAATCTTACATATGTTAGGAATAGGAATCATGTCAGGAAGTTCGCTTGATGGTTTAGATATCGTAGCTGTTCGTTTTGGTGAAGGAGAGGGTCTACAATGGGATTTAGAAGCGACTGCTAGTACTTCACTACCGGAGAGCATAAGAGATATACTAGCTGACATTACAAATCTAAAGGCGATAGATATTCTAAAAATCGAATCTTTATTTTCAAAATTTGTAGGTCAGAGTGTTTTAGATTTTTGTAATAATAAAAACATATCTCCTGACTTTATATCTATACATGGGCACACTGTAGCCCATCTTCCAGACAATAACGCTTCGTGGCAGTTATTGAATGGAGGTATGATCTCAGCAATGACATCATATCCTGTGGTTTGTGATTTTAGAAATTCAGATATGGCTATGGGAGGGCAGGGAACACCTATGGCTATACTTGCAGATAGGGATTTGTTTCCGGATTATGACTATTATATTAATCTTGGCGGCATAGCCAATATCAGCTATTTCAGAGATGAGCGATGGACGGCTTATGATCTATTTCCATTTAATCAAGTCTTTAATTATTATGCTGGCTCATTAGGTTATGATTATGATAAAGGCGGTCAGATAGCCGCTACTGGTCAGATTCACACTCCATTATTAAATCAATTGCATGTAGAATCTTATATCCTTAAATCAGGTCCTAAATCGATTGATAATAACTGGGTCAAAAACTACTGGATAGGACGCTTATCCGAATACGAATTAACTCCCGCGGATATAATGCGAACTTATATCGAATTTACAACAGAACACATATCACGACTTGTGCCTCAGACGAGTAAGATATTATGGTCTGGCGGGGGAGTACATAACGAGTATTTTATGGAAGTTATCAGATCTAAATCTGTCGACGCGACTATTCCAGATCCTGTCATCATAGATTTTAAAGAAGCGATATTAATAGCTTATGCAGGCTACCTAAGAATGCAAGGAAAGAAAAACTTTGTATCTACGGCTACTGGTGCATCTGCAGATACTTGTGGTGGCGCTGTTTATATAGTTTAATCTTTATCTATAATCTACACAATAGAGTAAGCAGAAAATAGACCATGGTGTGTCAGAGAGATATTTAAGTTGATCTTATTATTAAGATGAAAGACATGAGGCTGTCCGTTTTCAGTTTTTCTAATATCTATTTCATTCTTATCTACGTTAAGTTTTTTAGATATTTCACTGATCAGGGATGTACGGCATGAGGTAATTTGATCATTTGTTTCTACATCATTTTTCTTAATGATATAGTGCTGTGATTTATTGTCTTCGTTTTCTGTAGCATAAGAATAGATGTAGTCATGAGACATCAAAGTGTAGGCGTAATACTTTCTCTCTTTAATGTACACTACAGCGGCATGATGATTATATAACTCACAATTGATTTTTGATGGATTGAGTTTGCGAGACATATCATATCTCATGTTTAGTTTGTAAGCGGCTTCTTTGATGCTCCACAGTCTCCATACCTTCAGAAATGGGTCTGCTGCTTCACTAATGATATTCTGTTCCTCTGCTGAGAAGATTTTATCTAAGAAGCCTCTACGTTTCCAGTCCGTTTTTCTTTTTGTGACAGAGATATCAATGATGTCATTACCGATCATCTGTTGGCGATTTTGGATTCAATCACAGCCAGCGAAGCTCTGACATTGAGCATGCTTTCCATAGACTCGTTGTCTATCTCTATATCATATTTGTCTTCGATGTCTAGAACAACATCTACAAGATTAGCGGAGTTTATTTTTAGATCATTGATGAAATCTGTGTCTTCATTTAACTTAAGAAAAGCCTCCTGATCTTGAACATAAGGTTTAACTATCGCTGTGAGATCTGCTATTAATTGTGTTCTATCTTTTGTCATTGCTTGTATTTTTTAAAAATAACACATCCATTTACATCACCAAAACCAAAGCTTGATTTAGCAATAATAGTCAATTTTTTATTGATTAATTTTTGAGGTATTTTTTCGATTGGTATCAAATTTTTAATTTCCTCGCTGACATCTTCACAGTTAATATTTGGGAAGATAAAATCATTATGAAGTTGTAGCACGCAAGCAACACATTCTATAGATCCTGCAGCGGCAAGACAATGCCCTATCATAGATTTTAGCGAATTAATAGGTGGAAAATCTTGAGCTTCAAGCCCCAGGGCATTCAACCAATTTTTAATCTCCATATGGTCATTCTTAGTTGCTGTAAGGTGACCATTGATGGTGTCTATATCTTCTGGTTTAATTCCAGCATGATCCATAGCTCTTGTGATACACTGTCTTACAGCTTCATTATTAGGTGCTGTCATAGTGCCTCCATTACGTTGGCCACCAGAATTAATATGACCACCAATTATCTCTCCATAAATAGTCGCTTTTCTTTGGATGGCGCTATCGAGAGATTCTATCAAGAGTGCACCAGCTCCTCCACCAGGGACAAATCCAGATGCGGTAGCACTCATGGGTCTTGAGCCTTGAGTCGGGTTATCGTTATGCTTATACGTTAGTACTTTAATGGCATCAAAACCTCCCCATATATATGCGCCATCATCACTACAACTACCTACGAGCATACGATCTGCCTGTCCTGTCACTATGCGATTATAACCCATCATGATGGCTTCTGTTCCTGTCGTACAAGCTGAAGAATTAGTCGTTACCTGATTCCCTAATCCTAGTATGCCTCCTAAGTAAGCACTAACTCCGCTTGCCATCGTTTGCGCCACAGCCGTACTGCCTAATCTTTTTACTTTATGGTCATCTATCTTGTAGATAGATTCTCTAAACTTATCTACACTTGAGGTGCCTGCTCCATATATGGTACCGCTGTTATAGTCTATCTCATCAGTAATTTTAAGGCCTGCATCTTTCCACGCATCCATGCCAGCAATACATCCATAGAGAATGCCATTGCTATTAAAATTTCTTAATTGTAGATCGCTTAGGTATTTCTTTTTTAATTCATCAGAGATTGTAGGTATGCCTCCTATACAACATGAGAATCCTAACTCCTTAAGGTGAGGGTAGTATTCTATGCCTGAGCGTCCTTTCATGATAGCATTTTTAAATGCTTCAGTGCCTACGCCATTAGAGGCGACTACACCGATACCGGTTATGACGACTCTCTTTCTCATTTTGTTATTTTTATCATACCTGATATTGTACCTCTGCATACGAGTTTATCGTCGATGTTATACATCTCGACTTTGCATTTTAATTTATTAAATCTAAAATATTCTTTTTTACTTCTGACGATGACTTTCTCTGACGGTAATACAGGCAGATAGAAATCAATCGATGAAGAGGTTAATGCTATTTGAACTGATTGATCATTTTGCTTTTCATTTCGAGTAATAAAGATGCCCAATGCTACTACACCTATCTGTGCCATTGTCTCAGTCAGTATCACACCGGGTGTAATTGGGTTGTCCTTAAAGTGTCCAGCATAGAAAGGGAGATTATTGTCAAATGTATAGTGTCCCTCGACGGACTCATCATCAACAAAGCTGATCTCATCAACAAAAAGAAAAGGGTAAGAATAGGGAAGTCTCTCTATGATTTCTTTTGATGTCATATTATCTGAGATGTTCTCCGCCATTGACGGGTATGATGGTTCCTGTAATCCATTTGGCTTCATCCTTGGTGAGTAGGTACACGACATTGGCTACATCTTCCGGTGTTGTCAGTCTTCCTGATGGATTTCTTTTTGTAGCGTGATCTATTAATGTCTCACTGCCGGGTATCATCTGTAGCGATGCAGTATCTGTAATACCCGCTTGTATGCAATTGGCTTTTATGCCACGGTTTGCAAATTCTAATGCAATACTTCTACTAATGGATTCTATAGCCACCTTAGCAGCAGATACTGCAGCGTAGTTACTCCATGCCTTTGTATTGCCTTCACTTGTAAAGCTGATGATCCTTGTGTCTTCAGAAAATATTCCATGATTAAATATTTCCTTGGTCCAATCATACAGACTGATGGCCATACTTTCTATCGTTAATCTAAAATCATCATTTTGTAATTCAGGTTCACTTGTTGAGATCATCGGTTTGAGATTACCCTTAGCAATACTATGTACAAGGACCTTTACTTTTCCTTTTGATGATAAATGACTTTTTAATTCACTGATGATGTGCATTCTGTTATCAGACTTAATAGCATCTAAGTTATAATGTATCAAATCAACATTGTGATCGTCTATAATCTTTTGATAATTTGATTCTATAGCGTGCATATCGCTACGTCTATTTCTATATACAAGACACAAATTCATCCCATGGGCTGCGAGCTTATGTGCTGTAGCTAGCCCCAGTCCACTTGATGCACCGAGGATGACAGCCCATTCATTTGTATCTTGAAATTCTCTTACCATTGTAATAGTAATCGTTGTGCAGTGAATCCTGGTCCAAAACTCAGCATCAATCCAATGTCTCCTTTCTGAGGACGTTGAGATATAAATCTTTCTAAGACGTACATCACAGTAGCACTCGACATGTTTCCATATTCTGCTAATATTGACTTTGTATTATTAATATTCTTACCTAATTTTCCGAATATCTCCTCTATAGTACTCACAATTTTCTTACCCCCTGGATGAAATATTAAGTGATCAATATCGGCAATAGTCAAATTATGATTTTCTAAAAAAGGATAGACGATATCTGGAAAATGTTCAGCTATCTTTTCTGGTACTTCTTTGTCTAAGACCATTTGTAATCCTCCATTGGTCAGTTCAAAACCCATCATATGTTCTGCATTAAAAAAATGATACATAGACTCTCCGATGATTTTTGGTCCTGTTTCATTTTCATAAGAAGAGAGAATAGCACAAGCACAACCATCTCCGAATATAGCGGCACTTACGATATTAGTCATAGAATAATCCTCTAACTGAAAAGTAGCCGTAGGAGATTCTATAGCAACGATTAATGCTCTCTTATTGGGATTGGCTTTTAAGAAATTATATGCGTAGATCATAGCGGATACTCCTGCGACACAACCCATCTCTGTTACAGGCAGTCTGACGATATCTTGCTTCATGCCCAGGCTGTTAATTAAATAAGCATCTACTGACGGTATCATAATACCTGTACAACTAACACTAATTATATAGTCGATATCTGTAGCTTTAAGATTGGCCTTAGATAAAGTTTCTTTTGCTGTCTTCTCTGATAATGCTATAGCTTCCTTTTTGTATAAGTTGTTTTTTTGTTCGAATGAGGTCTGAGTGAATACGTCTTCTGGTGACATGATAGAGAATCGCTTATTTACTCCTGCGTTTTCAAATATCTTTCTGGCCTTACGACGATATCGTTCATCCTGGTCTTTGAGCCAGATGTCTAATAATGGCAATACATCCTTGGTCTCTCTGGAGTACTTCGGTATGCCTTTAGAAATTGTTGTAACTCTTACACTCATTTTTTATACATTATCCACTGATATCTAAAAGCCCACTTCCATACTATTTCGCTTTTAGCTTTAATTTTTTCAGAAAATTTTATAAAATCTTTTTTCTTGAATCCTTTTCTTATTGATAGTTTTCCATCCTCTTTCATCATTTTGTTTTTGGCAAACAAAGTAATAAGAGAGAATAAAAAGTATGCCATAGGATGTCTATGTAGATCATTGACAATTACACCTATAGTAGATTTATTATTCAGTGTATCTAATAAGTCGACTGCTGTCTCATCTTCAAAGTGATGTAAGAATAACGTGCATAGAGCGACATCATATTCTATAGATTTGAATTCCTCTTCTAAGACATTCAGCTTAAGGTACTTAATGTTGTCATAGTCTTTTGACAATTCTATGGCGTAGTCAATGGTAGCTTGATTCGCATCTATGCCAAGTAGTTTATATTTTCTGCCTGACTGATGAGCAGAATCTGCGAGTGCTCTCAGCATGTCTCCATTGCCACAGCCTAAATCTACGATAGATACTTCTCTTGTAGACTCAGTACTTTTAAGTAGTTTTTCTACAGCAGCCAGGGTCAATTTGTTACCACCGAGCCATTTGTTGATGGTCGCGATCTTATCGAGGCTATCTATCAGTATCTCACCAGACATATCCAGATCGTCCATGATCTCTTCTTCTTGACTTCTATATGTCGTATCTATCCACATAATTTATTGATCAATATTTCGTCGACCATGTGTTTGTTTTATGATTAAGGGTAACAAAAAAGGAAAAATTTTCATCGAAGAAATCAAAATGTCTGTAAGTATAGTAATTTTAAAAAGTTTGGATAAGGTATGGCCAGCATTTAGCCTTGCTTTAAATTCTTGATCCCACATCTTTTTATATCGTTGTTCTAACTCTGCTCTAGTAGATATTGTTCCACTAACAGCTTGTAATATAAGTTCTGAGGTCATCTCCGCAGCTCTGATTGCCATACTCATACCATTGCCAGCAAGAGGATGTATCATTCCTGCGCTGTCTCCACACATTAATATATGATTGGACACGACTTGCTTATGATCAAAAGAAATTTGACTTATCGTGAGTGGTTTGTCAAATACCATTTTGTATTTCTGAAATGCAGTCTTTAGGTAGTTGTTTTTGGACATCACATTTTCTTGAAATGAATCAATATTTTTATAACTCTTAAATGATTTATAATCTGTGATGTAGCATACATTTATATGTCCAGATTCTACTTTTGATAAGCCACAGTAGCCTCCTTCGAAATTATGAAGATGCACTTCGTTGTCTGGAAAGTTTCCCTGATAATGTGCTTTGACAGCCAGGTAAGGAGAGCTTTCTTTAATGAATTTACGTGATAATTGTTTATCTAAAACTGATCTTTTTCCGTAGGCTCCTATGACATAGTTCGCCTGATAAGATCCATGTTGAGAAGTTGTCACATTAAACATTTCCTCATTATAAGCTATGTCACTGACGGTGTCCTGAATTATCTCTGCACCATTATTCTGTGCTAATTTCGCTAATTCGTTATCTATACAATATCTGCTTATTCCAAAACCACCCAATGGAAGTTGAGTGCTGATTGCTCTGCTTTTAGAGTTGCTGATAATAAGCTTATTTATTTTTTTTGCACCCTTAGAGAATGGGTCGAAGCCTAAATTTTGTAAGTAGGACAGGACTTCGTTAGAGATGTATTCTCCACAGACCTTATGTTTGGGGTAGGTATTTTTCTCGATTAAAAGAACGCTAATATTTTGTTTAGAAAGATGTGTAGCGCAGACTAAACCAGCTAATCCACCTCCAACGATAATAACTTGGTAATTCATTAAAAAATTATAGAATTCTAAGTCACAGAATTAAGGTTGAGCTACATAGTCAGCAGGTATTCTTAAGTCTACCCGGACATCATCACCTACTAAAAATCCAAAGCTGTTACCTTTTATATTAAACAGTTCTCTGTTGACAACAGTATGACCTATGAGGTAATTCATGCTTTCTAATTTCTCTACATGAAAGTCTATCGTATGCTGTTGGCTTACATCTTTGATTTTTAAGGTTCCCGTAACCTGATACCCTTCTTTTGTTTTGCTAATAGATTCTGATAAGAAATTTATTGTCGGGTATTTATTAATATCGAACCACTTAGAGCCTCTTGCATGTTTGTCTTTTAATTTATTTCCTGTTTTGATAGTAGAGACATCTACGTTAACGTTCATAGATGAATTTTGGATATTGTGTTCATCAAAGATGACTTCTCCTGTAAGTCCAGTAAGATAGCCTTCTGCTTTTTTAGTAGAGAAATTTATTGAATAATTCTCTTCCAGATTATAACTATTAGATGTGTAATAAGCACTTAGACTAATAGTTAGGCTGAAGAGAAGAAATAATGTTATAATTTTCATTTATCTGGAATCGACTTTATAAGAATAGATAGCGCTAATGTTTTTTTACCTAAAATAATTTCAATCTAATAGAAGGTTCTGTAGGTAAATGTTATTCTTCAGAATCATTATGTGGCAATATATCTCCTGATATATATTCATCTAAGATTTCTTCGAGATTGGGCTTAGGGACTAATCCTGCAAAGCGTTCTACTAATAATCCATTATTAATAAACATTATTGTTGGGATTGATTTTATTTTAAAGTGGCTACTTAATTTGGGATTAGTCTCAGTGTCAACTTTAGCTACAAGAGCACGTCCTTCATATTCTTCAGCTAACTCGTCTATAATGGGGGCTATCATATTACATGGGCCACACCAATCTGCATAAAAGTCTAACAACACAGGTATCTTTGATTGCATGACAATCTCGTCATAATTCGCATCTGTCACCTGCGTAGTTGGATATTTTGGTTTTTTATTCCAGAACATATTCTAAGTTTTCATGGAAGTTTAATACAATGATTATTCTACTGTAATAAATTAATATATTTTCAAATAAACTACAATCTCTGATAAACTTAATCAATAATATACTATTAGTGACTTATAGCGGACCTCATCACAATAGTAAGTGATGAGATTGATATCTGATTAATATAATTACTTTTATTTTCGAATCATTTATTGCCTTAGGTTTTAGATACTGAGTTACTAATATCCTTCTTTTAATCATACTCCCTATGAATATATAATCATGAAAGTCTTTATTACAGGAGCCAGTGGACTTGTCGGCTCGCAGATCGTAAAATTGCTTCTGAGTCAGGGCTATCACATCATAGCAATACGTAGAAGAAATAGTGTATTGAATTTATTAAATGATGTAAAAGATAAGATTGTTTGGCATGAGGCTGATCTTTTTGATACAGAGATTCTTTATGATATTGCAAGTACTATTGACTACATTATCCACTGTGCAGGGGTTATATCTGAAGGGGATATCGATACGATGTATAAAGTTAATCTTGAAGGAACAACCAATATTGTTAACGTCGCTTTAGAGTCAAACGTAAAAAAACTAATTCATATAAGTTCTGTTTCTGCTCTTGGAAAAACCAAAGATGGTTCTTTGATTTCTGAGTCTACAAAATGGAAGGATGGTCCTCAAAATTCTAAATATGGTGAGTCTAAGATGCTTGGCGAAATCGAGGTCTGGCGAGGTATTGCAGAGGGTCTATCGGCCATCATACTTAATCCATCAGTGGTACTCGGAGTAGGAGATGGCAAGACTGGTTCTTCAGTAATATTACCTTTATTAGCTAAGGGGCCTCAGAAGTTTCTCCCAGGTGCTACGGGCTTTGTAGATGTTGTAGATGTAGCACGAATTACTTTATTAGCAATAGAATCAGAAGTAGAAAACGAACGCTTTATTGTAAATGGACATAATAAAAGCTTCAGGACATTAATGACTGATGCTTCTGTTCGTCTCGATACTCGTCCGCCTACCTCACCATTAGGAAATGGTGCTTTAAATTTTATGTGTACTATAGATGCAATTGCTTCATTTTTTCTTTGGAGAGACAGAAAACTGACTAAGACTATGGTTATGCAGGCTACAAGATCTCTCAGCTACGATAATTCAAAATCTAAGTCCGCATTTAATTTTGAGTATACGGATTGGGAGGAGACATTAGATAGAATATGCGAGTCTTATAAGTCTTAGTCTCATCTAAGGCCATTTGTCACCTTTTCTATGGAGCTAGAAGAGAAAGCAAAACATCTTAATAATTTGATATAAGATTATGAGATGCGTTTCCATCTTGTACTAATTCTGGGATATCATGTCCCATCTAATACTGATATAATACTCGAGGCATGTTTAAAGCTGTATGATATATCATGGAGTAAATTAAACTGCTATCGGTATTATTCAGAAGAGTCAAATCAATAAAGTATATATGATAAAAGGGTAAAAAAATGCCACTCAAGGTTCACTTGAATGGCACTGATATGTCTTTGCTTGCTCTCTACTAACCGTTCTCTAACTTACTCAACTCTTTCTTGATCATAGCGAGAGTGCCCGGCTGAAAATCCATCTCTAAGATATTAGTAGATTCAGTAGTGTAATTTTTAATAGCGATATATGGTTTTTTGTTGACTAATTTAATACCCAATATTTTTACATCCTCCTCTTGCGGGATATCAGAAAAGACGACGCCATTACTGTTTGATTGAGGACGCAGCATACTTTTGATATCGTCGAAAATTAAAAAGTATTGCGTATCATTATTTTCATCTTTTACATACAGATCACATTTTCTTGAGTAGTTTCTGAATCGATCACAATTGATCCATCCGAGTTGGTTGATGCTTGCAACATAGCTGGAGAAACCTCTTCCGTCTATATTACCGGACCTTTCATATTCGAGTTCTATAGCCTTATTTCTGATATCATTCAATGATTTTTTAATAAGGCCGCCCATGATGTCTATGACTTTATAGTTACTATAGTCAGTGACTTGGATATTTATATGTCTTTCTCTGATAATCTTTTTTGTTTCATATCCAAAAGCTTTTTGCATAAGCTTACGATCAATAATCTTAAGTGATAATCCTCTATCAAAATTAGCCGTCAGCATTGCTAAGATGTCTGACGTAGATTTTTTACCGATGTATTTTTTAATTTTATTTATACCAGATAGAGCCTGTACTTTAGCATGGAAGTTTTTAAAATTTCTTTTATACTCCCAGACTTGGCTCAGTCTATTGGTGACTTCTTGATTCCATTTTTCAAGTCTCTCTTCTTCTAATGGTTTTTGTATGTGGTATTCTGCAAGCGCCGCTTCATAGTTCTTGTATTTCTTTTCATAATTCTCATAATCAGAAGGGTAACCATATTGAGGTTTAGCGGGTGGATGGGGTAGTTTTCTTACTTTTGGACGTGCTGGCAGTTTTTCAAAATCCAATGTAGGCACTGTCATATCTCCAAAGTCAAAATTAAGAATGTCACTTAAATCCAATCCGTGCAGGACATCTTCTTTTGTGCTGTTAGTGGTAGTGAATTCTTGCTGTGCTTGCTCCCAGTCCAGATTTCCATTCTCATCCTCTGTGGCATAGAATAACTCCATGTCTGATTTAGTTTCTTGTAGAGGATAGACGATATCCATTGACTTGCCATCTATTAATTTTAGCGGCTTACCATCAGCTGTGGCACTAATGAAGAGCATTCCTCCTGTCTCTAAGATTTCTCCCTTACTATGTGTAAATAGACCTTCTGCTATAAAATCTGAATAGGTAAAAGCTTCTTTAATTTCTACTGTGATACGATCATCAGTTATTGCTGTTCCGTCTTCGTGAACGAATGAGTTAGGAGGTATCGTAATGGTACTCCCAGCATTGCAATCTATGATCTGTTCTTTGGATAGGTCTACGCTGTAATGTTGAGTATTGACTTTGTGAGCTGATGCAATTATGTCTTCACTATCTTCAAAGTCATAGCTTGTTGATATGATTTCAACTCGCCTATTTTTAGATTTCGCATGACTTGTATTATCTGAATCAGCTAATTGTTTTTCTCCTAGCCATAAGATGTCTATTTGGTCTTCAGTGACTCCATTATTACTTAAGAAATTGACGACAGTCTCTGCTCTTTTTTGAGCGAGTACTTGATTGTAGTCGTCACTACCATCTTGATCAGTGTGTCCGATAACTTGTATTTCGAAATCAGAATGCGAGTTCAGTTCATGATATAGTTCGTCTAATTGAGCTACTTGATCTTGTCTTAATTCATGACTATCATGATCGAAATAAATAAAATTGTGAGTCGCGTTTTGGGATAGTAATTGTATGCTCATTAGGAGTAGGCAGAGCACGGTAAGAACGTGGTTCTTCATAACTTTTGAAGTTTTGTGATTAGAAAATATTGCTGTTATATTCTATGCCTACTGTAATATAACACTATTTTGTAAAAAGTATTTTACAAAAGAAGAGAAAGGTTAGTATACGTGTTCCTTCTCTGTAATAGTTTCTTATAATAAAAGGAATGTCTACCTTATGATCAGACTCAGCTTTTTTTGTATGAAGGCTAAGTTGTGAGAATTGATCACAGATGAATTTTACTTCATTTATATTGTTATAAAATTTTTTACCTAAAGAAGATGTGTAGCTAAGAACATTAGTAATGCTCACTTTACATACTAACTCACATCCTTCAAAGCAATAGGCGCCATTACCAACTCGTCAGGAATTGCAAAACCATCAACCAATGAGATTGCATGAGGCTTAATTTCTTGATAGAGTTTGCTTATCATACGACGTATAGCTTTAGTTTTGGACCCGACCATGTAGTCTGATTCCAAGTACCAGCCTTTATTATTTTGGATAGTATCTAATGCATACAATTGAACTAAAGCATTCATGACTTTTTTATTGACCGGATTTTTTACTTTTTCGATGTTTGAGTAGAATGCATTAAGGGTGACTTGATCTACGTAAGCATCTGCAAGATCCATCATATGGTTTTGTACTTTAAGGAATGCTTGAAATGGATCTCCACCTCTCTTGATATACTTTTGCATACGTTCGCTGAGGGTGAGAAGAATTTTTCTTTTTCTATAGTTGAAAGCATGAAAATGAAACTTTGGATCGAGAAGATGTTCTACATCAGTCTGTCTGCCAAATATTGGATTCAGTTCGTATGCATCATGCTTAGCTTTGGTTAATACATATCTGAGAACGGCCTTATAGCCATCATCATGGAATGATTGCTTGAATTGTGTCAGTAAGCCCTTGGCGACCAGCTGCATCAAAACTGTATTATCTCCTTCAAATGTTGTATATATATCTGTATCACCTTTAAGTTGCGCTATTCTGTTTTCTGATAAGAACCCTTTGCCACCACACGCTTCTCTACACATTTGTATTGTACTTGTTGCATTCCACGTAGCTTTAGATTTAAGACCTGCTGCCAGTGTTTCTATTTCTCTTGTTTCTTCCTCAGTGGCATTGACATATTTATCAGCGAGATCTCTTAATGCAAAATGATAAGCATAGGTTCTTGCGATGGCTGGAAAGAGTCGTTTCTGATGAGTAGGGTAGTCAATTATTAGATTTTCAGGTAATCCATCTTTAGGAGCAAATTGTCTTCTCTTGTATGCATATTTTGTAGCTATTGTTAGAGCCGTCTTACTTGCATTATTGCCTAAGAGGCCGACGCAGATTCTTCCTACAACCAGTGCTCCTAACATGGTGAAGAATCTTTTTGATTCATTTGGGATCGGGCTTTCGTATTGTCCTTCATCAGAGATGCTGCCATATCTGTTAAGAAGATTGTCTACGGGTACTCTTACGTTATCAAACCATAATCGACCATTGTCTACGCCATTAAGCCCCATCTTATGGCCACAATCTTTTACTTTAATTCCTGGTAGTAGATTATTGTCTTTATCTCTTATAGGTACGAGTACGGCGTGTACGCCTTGACTTTCTCCATTGATAATGAGCTGACAAAAAACGGCAGCCATATGACTATGGATCGCATTACCGATGTATTCTTTCCCTGATTTGAAGTTTGGAGAATTAACTATGATTTCTTTGGTATTGTGGTCATAAGTGGCTGTCGTTTCTAAGTTTTTGACATTAGAGCCGTGCCCCGTTTCTGTCATAGCAAAGCAGCCGAGTAGTTCACACTTATGTAGTGCTTCGACATATTTTTTATGATGCTTTTCTGTACCTAACATGTATACCGCCCCACCAAATAATCCTATCTGCACACCAAATTTGATGGCTAAGCTAGAGTCTCCATATCCTAACATCTCGAATACGGCTATGTGCTTACCACCTTCTTGGAGGCCACCATACTGTGTAGGAAAGGCATAGGCGCTTAGTCCTTGATCTGCTAATGCTTTGATTTGCTTAAGTATGTTAAGCCTGTGTATATTCTTATCAGTTTCTTGTGTAATTTCAAAGAGTGGGTCTCTTAGTAAAGTTCTTACTCTATCCTTGACAGTTTCATATTCACCATCTAGTAGTTGTTTTATCTCTCGGACATCGATCTCTTCAGTGGCGCTAACCTGAATATTTTCTTTCGGAAATATTTTGTTTAGAAGAAGCTGCTCACTTTCTGTTGATAGTCCGAGTGCTTCTTTAAGTTCAGTCATTGATTGATTTATATCAAGCTCATCCTGTTCATTAGACATGAGCTTATTGCTAGCGGCAATTTCTGAACCCAATTGGATAAGAGATTTCTTTTTCTCAGAATCAAAATCTATACTCGCTTTTTTTAGAGCTGATGCCCATAGTTTAAATTCACTTTGAGATGGCGGATTTTTTGGATTACTCCACTTTATGAGATATTCCTTATCACTATCGGTAAGGAATGTATAGCTGTTTATTTTATTGTGAATGAGTTTCATCTCAGAGGGGCTCAGTACAGAGTCCGACCATCCTACATAGAAGATAGGTATCAAACTTAATATGCCTGGGGATAGTGTTTTTGTCTTTGTGTTACTCATATCTTATTTTATAATTATTTATCTTAAGCTTCCCAATAATAGTAATTATTAGTCTCTAATTTAAAATTGGTCGAGACATATAGTTGATTAGCAATATGATTATCTCTTTCAGTTTCTAACAGTAGCCCATGAGCTTTTGTTTCTTTTACAAGTCTTTTTGCACGACTAATCAATGCTTTAGATATGCCTTGTCCTCTATGGGATTTTTCTACATAGAGGTCATTGAGTATCCATGTTTTATTGAGACGTGTAGATGTAAATGAAGGGTACAATTGAGTAAAGGCTACAATTTGGCCATCGTTACTTTTTGCAATATAAATAACAGAATCTTTATTTGTTATTCGCTCTTTGATGAACGTATTTGAGCCATTTGGGTTTGGTTCTTTCTTATAGAATACTCTGTATTTTTCAAATAAAGAGACAATCGCCTCCAGGTCAGTTATCGTTCCTTCAATAATTTCCATATTCAAATGTGTTTTATTTGTTGAGGTATCTATGATTTACACAGAAGTAATTTAAAACAAAATCTCAGAATTCCATGACTATATATTTCTTAGTTTCCATTGATCTGATTAGCATATAAAATACCTTGAATTCTTAGTTGAAGATAATTCATTAGAATTTTATACGATTTATGAAAATCATACTTTAGGGTGAGATTCAATGATAGTTGCTTACATACATTTGTTATATAATTAAATACCAAATAGCATGAAAACACTAATCGGAAATTACAATCTCAACTATTCAGAATTAAAACAAGCTCTGGATAAAATCAATCTTAATAGAGCCTTCCTTATTACAGGAGTAGTTCTTGGTGCCTTAGTCGCTTACTATTTATTCGATGAGTTATCACTCATTATGGTTCCAGTCGCAATAGCAATGTTCGTAGCTTATGGAGCTATAAATAATGCCATTGATCGTATTACAGTTGACTTTGATCTATCAGAGATTGTAGAAGATATGGAAGCAGACTGGAGATAATACGTTTTTGAAAATTAACTATTATACCATTAGTAGCTTATTGACAGCGTTATGTTCTTCTATTGCAAGACTTATCAATTTTGAGACAAGATCTGTCTGCTTAAGGCCTGAGGCCTCCCAGAGTTTTGGGTACATACTGATGTTAGTAAATCCCGGAATTGTATTGATCTCATTAATGATTAAGTCATCTTCTGGCGTGAGAAACATATCGACACGTGCCATTCCTCTACATTCTAACACGGTAAATGTCTCTACAGATAATTTTTTGATTCGATCCATTTGATGCTTTGTAAGCTCTGCTGGTATATGGAGAGCTGCTCCATCAGCATCAATATATTTATTATCAAAGGAATAAAAAGATGACTTAGGAATAATTTCTCCCGGAATAGAAGCTTGAGGAGCATGATTACCGAGGACAGCACATTCTATTTCTCTACCTACTATTTTTTGTTCTACTATGACCTTGTTGTCATATTTGAGTGCATTATTTAGAGCATCAAAAAACTTTTCCTCAGAGTCAGAATAACTTACGCCTACAGACGACCCTAAGTTAGCAGGCTTAATGAATAGTTCATGACCTAAGTTAGCAACTACGTCATCATACTGGATGCCCTCTGAAGTATTTCTTATCGTAATGCCTTTTGACACTTTGATATCGGAGTCTCGTAAGATTCTTTTCATGATGTCCTTGTCCATCCCAATTGAAGAACCTATGATGCCACAACCTACACATGCGATTCCAGCAGTTTTTGAAAGGCCTTGTATAGAACCATCTTCGCCATAGGTGCCATGGAGTACTGGAAATATCACATCTATCTTGCACAGAATTTCATTTGTGGACGCAGAGATGAGAGTACCTTCAGATGTATTCTGAGATAACCAGACTTTATTGTCAGTATCATTAAGAGCGATTTGATCAATATTGTCAGGATGCACTAATGACATTCTTTCATTATGATAGTGCCATTGCCCAGATTTATCTATAGCTATAAGTATGGGATTATACTTTTCTTTATCTATAGATTTATATACATTTTGTGCTGATACTAATGATATCTTATGTTCTGGAGATCGACCTCCATATAAGATTGCCACATTTATTTTAGTCCCCACCTGTTGTTATTTGTAGAGTTAAAAATAGAAAGATTTTTGAAGATAAAAGGAACCTGAAAAACTGAGGCTTAGCTTTGAAAAGCTAAACTCTACAAGCATGCTGCTTGAGATTAATGACATGAGCCAAGGCTACAAGAAGACCACCGATTATGATGATGATCGTACCGGCTGTAGAGAATAGATGATGTGCTAATATTAAAATTAACCCAATACACGCAATTGAAAAAGTGAGTTTAGAGCTTTTTCCAGTCATATATCCCTTAACAATTGAGTTATATATGAATAGAGCTGTTATAGCAAGTATTACAAATTCGAAAACAGGATTAGCAAACCATGAGTGAGAAGACAGAATTCCTGTAGATAAGAGTATAGGCATTGCAGCGCAGTGTACAGCACATGCAAGGGAAGTCATAGTACCCCATATATCTATATTTTTACTTATGCTTTTCACTTATTCGATAACTCTCTAAATGCAATAATGTTGCAAATATAAGTTATAATTAATTATTTCGCTTAAATGGTCCAATAAATTAGGAGTATAATCACAATGAACATTCGTAAGTTAGGGCCATTAATTAGGTAACGATGTCTGAAACAGCAGCAAAGCAAATATTAAAGAAACATGGTCTTCGTAACACAGCCTTTAGGCAACGTGTTTTGGAGTTATTTATATCTAAGAAAGAGATTGCTCTAAGTAATCCGCAGATAGAAAGTGATCTTTCAGACTTTGATCGTATAACTTTATATAGAACCCTCAAGTCATTCGAGCAAGCTGGCATCATTCATCAGGCTATCGATGGCAGTAACGATTCTAAATATGCATTGTGTAGCGACGATTGTGATGTACATAATCACAATGATGACCATGCACACTTTTTGTGTAGCGTATGTAGGGTAACTACTTGCTTAGATCATGTCCTTACTGAACCGATCTCAATGCCTCCTAATTACTCTATCGATAAAATGCATCTCGCCATTACGGGAATCTGTCCTGATTGTCAGAAATAGTTTTACTCTGCTTCTCTAATGTAATCTTGGTCAGTAAGCTTCATTTGTCCAAGTACAAATTTCACTATAGATAGTTTTATATATAATTGATAATCAGTTTTTTATAATAAAGCTGTTGATATATTTCAATTGCATTCAGTCAAAAAGAATATAATTTTGAATAGATTATGATATAAAGAATAATAAATTTTAATAATTTAATGCTATGATATAAATGTTCCTTGGATTTGCATTTATTCAATCAATAAATTCTTTTCTCTATGTCAATTGCATCTAACAACTTAAGAAACATTTGTTTACTGGGCCATTCTGGTAGTGGTAAGACCACCTTTGCTGAGACCATGCTCTATGAGGCTGGAGCGATACCAAGAAGAGGCACAGTAGAAGCAGGTAATACTGTTTCAGATTTTACCAATATCGAAAAAGAAAGAGGTAATTCTTTATTCAGTACGTTAATGCATGTGAAGTGGAAAACTTCAAAAATCAATATTCTGGATACGCCAGGTCTTGATGATTTTATAGGAGAGGTCATCTCTTCTCTAAAAGTAGCAGATACAAGTCTCATATTAGTTAATGCGGCCCACGGCGTAGAAGTCAGTACAGAATTGTTATGGGAGTATATTGATAAATTCAATACCCCATCCATGTTTGTGATTAACCAAGTTGATCATGATAAGTCAGATTTTGATAGTTGTTATGATCAGATAAGGTCACGATTTGGTTCTAAGGCTATCGCATTCCAGTATCCCTATAATCAAGGAAATGCGTTTAATTCGATCATCGATGCATTGCGTATGGTGATGTATGTTTTTGATAGCGAAGGTGGCAAACCTCAGAAAAAAGATATTCCAGAGTCAGAAATGGCTAAGGCGATGGAAATGCATAATGCTCTCGTAGAGGCTGCAGCTGAGAATGAAGAAGGCTTGATGGAAAAGTATTTCAATAAAGGTACTTTAGATGAGGATGACATGGCTGAAGGACTGACGATCGCCTTAGCTAATCAGCAGATATATCCTGTCTTTTGCTGTTCGGCTCTCCGTAATATGGGAAGTGGTCGCATCATGGGATTCATTAATGATATATGCCCGAGCCCAGTAGATAGACCCGGGGCTCAACTTCAAGATGGAGGTACTCTATCAGTCGATTCTAATGATCCTGCATCTATGTTTATTTTCAAAACGATGTCTGAACCTCAGATAGGAATGGTCTCTTATTTTAAAGTCTACAGCGGACAGCTTAATGTAGGTGATGAGATGCATAACCAAAGCAACTCAAGTACGCAGAGATTTAATCAACTCTTTGTGTCTAATGGTAAGTCAAGAAGCAATGTAGATGGTATCATAGCTGGTGATATAGGAGCCACAGTCAAGCTGAAAGATGCACATACTAACGATACATTATGTATAAACAATACTGATCTTCAAATAGAAAAAATAAACTTTCCGCTGGATAAGATACGTGTCGCTGTAGTGCCTCCGAGTAAGAAAGAAATAGAGAAACTTATGAAAGCACTGTATCAAATAGCCGAAGAAGATCCTACACTAAAGGTAGAGCAATCAGCCAGTTTAAATCAAACAATCCTGCATGGTCAAGGACAGCTACATTTAGATCTTATAAAATATAGAATAGAAAAGGTCAATAACATACACATGGAATATGAGCAACCGAAGATTCCATACAGAGAGACCATAAGAACTGCAGCCGATGAGAGTTATCGGCACAAAAAACAATCTGGTGGTTCTGGCCAGTTTGCAGAAATACATCTCAGAATAGAACCATATCATGAAGGTATGCCAGAACCCTCTGGTCTTACAGTAAGAAAGAGTGAGGTAGAGTTTCTGCCTTGGGGAGGTAAGATGGTCTTCCTATGGTGTATTGTAGGTGGGGCTATAGATGCTAAATATATCAATGCCATCAAGAAAGGCATTATGAATAAAATGGAGAGAGGTCCATTGACTGGATCGCATTGTCAGAATATACGAGTGAGTGTATATGACGGCAAGATGCATAGCGTAGACTCTAATGACATGGCATTCATGATAGCTACAAGCTATGCATTTAAGAATGCATTTGATAAGGCCAAGCCTCAGTTATTAGAACCTATATACGATCTCTCTATTCTCTGCCCAGATGAGTCTATGGGAGTTATCATGGGAGATCTCCAGACAAGGAGAGCTATCATACAAGGCATAGAAACAGAAGGTCATTATCAGAAAATAAATGCTAAAGTCCCTCTTGCAGAATTGTATAAATATTCTTCTAAATTGCGATCACTAAGTCATGGCAAAGCGAAGTTCTCCAGAGTATTCAGTGAGTACATTCCAGTATCTGGAGATTTACAAAATAAAATTATATCAGCAGCTACGCCTCAGTTAGAAGCGGTATAATTAGACATTAAAACAAGGTTTTTCTAAAACCAACTAATTTTGCTTAAGTCCTCGCTATATTGTGAGGGCTTTTTTTATGTATACAAATGATTAAACTCAAAATAGGATTTGATGCTAAGAGGTTGTTCTGTAATAAGGAAGGACTAGGTAGTTATGCAAGAACCTTATTGATGGATATGCAGACATTATATCCTAATCTCGAATATCATCTGTATACGCCTCAGATTGATGAAAGTGTAAGTACAGATTACTTTAAGAATAATTCAAATTTTGTAATACATACGCCTTCTTCTAAGAGTTTTCTATGGCGATATTCTAAGATAACCGAGGATCTTGTCCGTGATAACATTCATGTGTATGTAGGACTGAGTAATGAACTCCCACGTGGACTCTCTAAAGCGGGAATAAAATCTATACTTGTAGTGCATGATCTTTTGTATAAGTTTTTCCCAGAACAATTTAATCTTGTTGATCGGAAACTAATACAGCATAAATTAAAGAATGCTATCCATGAAGCTGATAGGGTAGTCGCGGTAAGTGAACATACAGCTCATGATATAGGTATCACTTTTCCTACAGCTAAAGAGAAAACTTCTGTTATATATCAATCTGTAAATAAAGACTTTAGAAATAAAGAGAATATTAATCCACAAAGAAGTTATTTCCTATGCGTAGGCAGTATTAATAACAGAAAAAACCTAAAACAACTTGTCTATGCTTACGATCATATACCGCCTGATGAGAGACAAGTCACGATAATAGTCGGTACAGGAAAGGAATACAAACAGGAATTAGTAGAACTTATAAAGGAAAAAGCATACGAGCATCTGTTTAAATTTAAAGGTTATGTCAGTAACAAGAATCTTGTCGAACTGTATAAAAATGCATTAGCATTAATTTTTCCTTCGCAATATGAAGGATTCGGAATTCCGATATTAGAGTCTTTACATATGAACGTTCCTGTCATTGCAAGTTCTGTATCTTCATTGCCAGAAGTCGTAGGTCAACATGGCATTGTTATTGATTATAATGATCATGTAGCTTTGGCGAATGCGATCAAACACATATCAATAAAAGATAGTCAAACCACTTATCTTAAAGAGCTCAAAGATCATCTGCATAAATTTAGTCCTGAACTTATTTGTAGAAAATACGTATCATTAATTGAAGAGCTTTCGACCTTAGAATAATCTTTTTCAAAGTCCCAGTTGTGGCATTTAATACATATATTTGGAACTGCGAAAGCAAAAATAAATCCAGGTTTCATTCTCATTATCTTGGGGTGATTGTTAGAATCACCCCTTTTTTTATGCCCTAAATCGAGTAATTTAAGTGGTAGTCCCATTATTTATTAATTTATTACATATTAAAGATTTTTCTATATAGAAATATATATAATATGTATATTCGTGTTTTATAAAAGATTAATACTCTTTTGTAAGGTCTTATAAATAAGGTAAAACTACACAAATGACTCAGTTCAATCTCTTGAGGGTACCTCATATTGCGGTGCTTTTGATAGCCCTCTTTTTGGTAGATGTGTGCTCTATAAATGCGCAGAACTCCTATTCTTGTGACATTCGAGCCAATGATCAGTTATCAACAGAATCTTCAAGAAGAGTCCCTAATCAGGCTATTTCAGTCACTCGCGGGGGATATAACCCTTGGACGGGCTTACAAAATGCAGAATTAGAAGATAGCAGACATATATCTGTCACAATAGATCCTCATAGGTCATCAGAAGTCTTAAGACTAAATAATTTTAATTTCGATTTACCTAATAATGTTAACATTACGGGTATACAAGTCCGTATGAGTGGAGGTGCTGATACTGACTTATCACCTTGGGAGCAGATCATCAGGCTCACTGATGCATCTGGCAATATGGTAGGTGATAATAGAGCTAATCATGAAATAGAAGGCGATGCATGGAACATCGATACGACATCTGCTCTCGGATACTGGACATATGGTAGCAGTGCAGATCTATGGGATTCTAACTGGACACCATCAACGATTAATAGCTCCAACTTTGGTATAGCGATACAGACTAAGAGTAGGAATGATATTCCTTCTACATTTAGCTTAGATCAAGTTACTATCATTGTTTACTATGATTCTCCTATTCAGATATGTGAAGGTCATGCTTGTATCCCCGTCACTGTCCCTTTTGACGAAGACGTTGTAAGTTACAATTGGTCCGCACAGGGAGGCATCCGCTGGGAACCATCAGGTAATGACCCTAATATTATCAATGTCATAGCTGATGGTGCTTCATTTGGTGACTATACAGTGTGTCTTGATAGAACGTATACAGATGGACGTAATGAGACTTGCTGCAGAGGCATTTCTTACGGAAGTTGTGCCACAGGAAGCATAGGGGATTTCTTATGGCAAGATACTAATGGTAATGGTTTTCAAGATGCAGGAGAGCCCGGACTATCTAATTGTCGAGTTTATCTATTTACAGAATCACTACAATTTGTAGAAAGTGTATTGACGGAAAATGGATTCTACCTATTTGAGAATCTTGATCCTGATAATTATATAATTCAAGTAGATGTAAAGGATTTATGTCCAACGATAAGTGATTCATCTAATCCAACATTAAACTCAGATTTCTATCAGGCTTATCTTCCTAATGCAACAGATATTATTCCTCTCGGAGCAAATGAGCATATTAGAAATATTGATTTTGGACTCATACAAAAAGGGACAATAACAGGTCTCACTTGGGTGGATAAAGATGGAAACGGATTGTACGAAGAGAATATAGATTGTACAATAGGTGATATTAAAGTAAGTGTTGTAAATGCAGTAGGAGATACCATTTTGTGTGTGTTTTCAGAACCAGATGGTACATACATCGTAGATGGTGTTCCTCAGGGAGATTATATTTTAAAATTTGGATTCCCATCAGAATATCTACCTACTTCTCAGGGTGCAGACAGCGATACATCAGTTGATCATTGTTCAGATACAGTAACGGTAACGGAAGGAGTTAATACGGTAGTCAATGCTGGAGCATTCAGACCATCGACTTTAGGTAATTATGTATGGATAGACAGTAATGAGAATGGAATTCAAGATCCTGATGAACAAGGTATAGAAGGTGCCACTGTGACGCTTTTTAGTTGCAATGATGTGCTTATAGGAGAGTATAGAACAGACGCTAATGGACAGTATCAGATTCCAGGAATAGCGCCTGGTAATTATAAGTTGTGTGTAGATTCTGGCAGGTCAGATTTAGTTGCTACTCAGAGTAACGTAGGAGACGATAATTTAGATTCTGATTTAGAATCAGATGGTTGTACGGCTTGTATAACAGTATTTGAAAACACAAATGATCAGAGTATTGATTTTGGATATTTTTCAGGCTTAGCTCAGATAGATGTCTATACATTTTTAGATAATAATAATGACGGTATTAATGATAATAACGATACGCCATTAGAAGGAGTCGGTGTAGAAGTATATACTTGTTCTGGAGATTTAGTATTTAGTACAACTACTAATAATTTTGGAGCAGCATGGGAGGATTTTGCCCAAGGAGATTACTATATAAGAATAGTGCCACCTGCGGGATTTCAGATCAGACAAGGCGGTATTATAACTAATGGTAATGGAGCTGGCACTACTGACTGTCTTAATACTTTACCTATTGGATTTTCAATAGAGGTTCCTTTGATTACTGACGAGCCTAACATAACAGTGCTCATTTATAATGATATAAATGGAGATGGTATCAATGATCCTTCAGATCCTGCAATATCTGGAATTACAGTTGATATTTTTAGTTGTAATGGAACACTTATTACTACAACAACGACTGATGCATTAGGTATGGTATTGCGAGCAATTCCAGAAGGAGATGTCTACTTTAGAATCGTTTCTCCAAGTGGGTTTGTATTTGCATTTGGCAGTATAGTAGATGGGAGTAGTGGAGAAGGAACGACACCATGTCTGACAGTAGGTCCTAATGGATTGGATATAGAAATAGGACTCGTAGAATCTAATGCACAGATAGATGTATATGTCTATAACGATTTAGATAATGATGGAATTAATGATCCTACTGATCCTCCGGTAGAAGGAGTGACAGTGGAAATATACGATTGTGCTACAGGTCTGATCGCTACTAACATAACCAATAATTTTGGAGCGACATGGGAATATAATATTATCAACAGTGAGTATTATATAAGAGTGGTTCCGCCATCCGGATTTCAAATAAGACCTGGTGGTATTATCACCAATGCTAACGGTCCTGGAACCACAGGTTGTCTTGATTCAGCTCCTATTGGCTTCACATTAGAAGTAGGTCTTATAACAAGCGTACCTAATGTTTCAGTCCTCATATATAATGATATAGATGGCGATGGTGTAAATGATCCTTCTGATCCAGCATTACCTGGAATAGCTGTTGATATATTCGAGTGTAATGGAACATTAGTTACAACGACGACTACTGATGCGTTAGGAAGGGTTTTACAGACACTACCACAGAGTGATTACTACTTTAGAATCGTACCTCCGAGTGGGTTTGTATTTGTATTTGGTAGTATAGTAGACGGAAGTAATGGAGAAGGAACGACACCATGTCTGACAGTAGGTCCTGATGGATTGG
>CAZBXL010000011.1:38860-67468 GCA_964495785.1 uncultured Saprospiraceae bacterium
GGAAGTAATGGAGAAGGAACGACACCATGTCTGACAGTAGGTCCTGATGGATTGGATATAGAAATAGGTCTCGTAGAATCTAATGCACAGATAGATGTATATGTCTATAACGATTTAAATAATGATGGAATTAATGATCCTACAGATACTCCGGTAGAAGGGGTAACAGTAGAAATATATGACTGTACGACAGGACTATTAGTTTCTCTTGTTACTAATAATTTTGGAGCCGTATGGCAATACAATATTGTAAATAGTGAATACTACATCAGAGTAGTGCCTCCAGCGGGATTTCAGATCAGACCGGGTGGTATTGTAACTAATGCTAACGGTCCTGGTACCACTGATTGTCTTGGTTCAGCACCTATAGGATTTACAATTGAGGTAGGATTGATACCAGATAATGGAAGTAATAATGGCGTCATAACGGGTACCATTTGGCAAGATGATAATGGTACATCGACTAACGATAACGAACCACCAGCAGCAGGAGTGAATGTATCCCTGTATACATGTAATGGAATCCTTGTAGCCTCGACACAAACAGATGCTAACGGAACATATACATTTACCAATATACCATCTGGAAGCTACTATATACAAGTCGAAGGTCAGCCAGGATCAAGTTTAAGCATTGGTGGACAGTCTGGTATTTCAGATGCTAACGGTGCCGGCACTAGTGATTGTGTGACAATTGATGATGACTCATCAGTAACTATTGATGTGGGACTTACTCCTCTGTCAGTGATAGGCGATTATGTATGGCTTGACGCCAATGTCAATGGTATCCAAGATTCAGGAGAATCTCCAATAGCTGATGTAGATTTGCATCTTATAGATGCTAACGGTACAGAAGTAGCTGCAACAGTTACAGATGCTAACGGAGCATATTCATTCGCAGCTGTAAGGCCAGGTGACTATACTATAGAATTACGTGATGATAGAGAATTTGGAGTGACACTACAGAATTTTGGTGACCCGAGTACAGATTCAAATCTTAGATTGGACTCAGGTCGATTTGTCTCTACTACAATAACTGTAGCTGGAGGAGAAGATAATTTAGATATAGATTTAGGATTAACTATTGAGCAAGCTATTGTTGGTGGCCTTGTATTTCTTGACGAGAACCTCGATGGTACATTAAGTAATGCTGATGATCGCATAGAAGGTGTTTCAGTCGAATTATATGCTAGCAACGGTACGCTTGCTCAGAGTTTAGTAACAGACGCCAGTGGGGTATATGTATTTTTTAATGTTATACCAGGTGACTATTACATTCAATTTAATATTACTGACGATTTCATGTATACCATTCCTAATGTAGGGAATGATGAGTTGTTTGATTCTGATGTTACTGATAGTACTTCAGGACAGACAGAAGTATTCACTGCTGACGGAGGAGATGTCATCCAAGGGATTAATGCAGGATTAGCAATAACAAGTGCTTGTATATCTGGGGTGTTCTGGGATGATCTCAATAGAGATGGAATTTTGGACAATGCCGATGCCAGTCTTGCAGGTAATACCGCTTCTAACCTTAGAGTATCAGAAGAAAGAAGAATAGATAACGCTACGGTTAATCTATTCAGACAAGACGGAACATTTGTGATGACGGATATCACTGACTTTGATGGTCAGTATAGCTTCTGTGATATAGATGCAGGAAGCTTTTATGTAGAATTTGTATTGCCAGAAAATTATGTATTTACATTACCAAATCAAGGTAATGACGATGAATTAGATTCTGATGTAACTGATCTAATAAATGGAACTACTGATATCATAAGTGTTACAAACGGTACTATAATTAGTAACGTAAGCGCTGGAGCTTATGAGCAAAATACTGTCGTGTCAGGTAGAATATGGTTTGATGAGAATGAAGATGGTATACTCGATCCGTTAGAGGGAGGTCTAAGTGGGGTAACAATCAATATGATAGATGCCAACAATGTAACGGCACTTACTACGATGTCCAATCTTGACGGTGATTTTCTATTTACTAACCCAATAGCAGGAAGGTATACCTTCGAATTAGTTCTCCAGGATACCTTGCAACTAACAGAAAGTATGGTAGGAGGTGATCCTTCTGTGTATTCTCACTTTAATCCATCAGATGCTCGTACTGCTTCTGTATTGATTGAAGATGGCAGTCTCTATCCAAATATTAATGCAGGACTAATAGATAGAAATGATGATGTAACACAGGCGAGAGTCGGTGGCAGAATCTGGTTAGATGAAAACGAAAATGGACTTCTTGAAGTAGTCGAACGAGGACTCGATGAGATGACAATAAATCTTCTCAGAGATGACAATACTGTTATGGCTTCGATACAGACGGATAATAATGGTAATTATGAGTTTACGGACATACCTGAAGGGAACTATAGATTAGAGGTTGAGAATGAAGATGAGTATGATCTTACTCTCCCTTTTGTAGGAAGTGATCCAGCAACTCAATCTCACTTCTATCCTACAGATAGAAGGTCAGATATGTTGTCGCTGTCTCAAGGAGATATCGTAAAGAGCATGCAAGCGGGGTTAGTAACTAAACAATCAAGTATATCAGGAACGGTCTGGAATGACGAAAATGGAAATGGACTATTTAACTCAATTGAAACAGGGGTTCAAGGTATTACTATTAATCTGATTGATAACTCTGGAGTTATCGTTCAGGCAGTCTTCTCTGATGCAAATGGTGATTACGTCTTCAATAATATTGAAGCAGGTGATTATGTTATCGAAGTTATAGCTGGAGATGATTATGATTACACCTTAGCATATATGGGTGGCAATGCGGATATTTATTCTCATGTATTTAGAGTTAATGGCAGAACTCCTATTATATCATTAGGGCAAGGAGAAAATCTTGCAAATATTAATGCAGGTCTAATAGAAGTCATTAATACGCAGATTGCAGGACGTGTATGGAATGATGAAAATGAAGATGGAATATTAGATTCTACAGAATCTGGTTTTGAATCTATTACAGTTGAATTATATCAAACAAACGGTACACTAATAGCGAGCACCCTTACATCAGTAACTGGCGGTTATAGTTTTGATAATCTTATTGCAGATAGCTATTATGTAAAGTTTGGTTTGATCGATGATTATGAATTTACAATTCCACGAGTTGGAGGTAGTACGCCTAATAATAGTGACGTTACAGATTTAGTTGAGGGTACGACGAACTCGTTTCAAATTAATACAGGGCAGCAATTTGTCAATATACATGCCGGCCTGATTAGATCAGAAGTCATCGTTACTGATGAGACAGGTGATATAACAGGATTTGTATGGGAAGATATGAATGGCGATGGTGCTCGTGAGTTGAACGAGCCTGGAGAAAACGGCGTACGGGTTACTCTACTTGATGCGTCAGGAGCATCAGTAGCTGAAGATTTTACAACTAATGATCCTGACTTGGGTGCACCTGGTTATTATCACTTTGAGGATATTGCTGTGGGGTCTTATACCTTATCATTTGACTTAGATAATGATGCATTGATTACAAGTCAAGGTGCTGACTCTAAGTTAGTGTCCGCATTTGTAACTGAGACTGTTTCTGTTACACCACAATCAAATGTAAGAATAGATGCTGGATATTTTTTCACTGGGTCTATAGGTGATTTTGTGTGGAATGATACCAATAGTAATGGAGTTCAAGATGCAGACGAATTGGGTGCTCAGAATTTCTTTGTACAATTATTTGATACTAATAATCAGCAAGTTGGTTTTGTATTCTCTGGAACGGACGGATCTTATTCGTTTGATAACCTTATCCCTGGAGAGTACTTTGTAAAAGTTGATTTTCAATTAGGTATATCTTTCTCTCCAAGTGGCTCTGGCGATGCTGAGACAGATACAAATATTAATAATGATAACGGCTTAGGTACATCAAGTAATATAACAGTACAAAGTGGCACAATAAATAATACTATTGATATAGGTCTTATTATAGCGCCAGCTACGGTAGGTGACTTCGTGTTCTCAGATTCTAATGCTAATGGCGTGCAGGATCCCGGCGAAGTTGGTATCAATGGAATAGATGTGATGCTCTATGATAGTAATGATAATCTGATAGAAACAACAAGAACGGCCAATGATGGGAGTGCAGATGGTAAATACTTATTTGAAGAAATTCCTTTAGGCAATTACTACATCGTATTTGATATCCCAGCGGATATGGATATTACCGCTAAGGATCAAGGAGGAGATGACAGTAAAGATTCTGATGTAGATAATTCTCAGACATATGGTAGTACAAGTATATTCGAATTATCAGCAGGTGAGACAGACTTAGATATAGATGCAGGTGTTATCGTAACGTTATCTATCGGTGAGAGAGTTTGGTTTGATAGAGATGGTAATGGATTATATGATAATGGAGAGTCAGGCATAGATGATGTCCTCGTGACATTGTACGATGGTGACGGACAGTATATGGATAACGTGTCTACTAATTTTCAAGGTCTATACAAATTCTCAAATGTCACACCAGGTGATTATTATGTTCATTTTTTATTACCTGATAATTTTGTAGCAACGACTAAAGGTGATGGTTCAGAAGATAATGAAAGTAAACTTAATGAGGATGGAACGACTGACTTATTTACGGTAAGTAGTGGCATCGGAAGATCAGATATCAATGCTGGAGCTGTACGTCCACATAATGAATTATCAGGTCTTGTATGGTGGGATGAGAACGAGGACGGTCTCTATGACTTAGAAGAAGATCTTATGGAAGGGATGACTGTCTGGTTACTCAATACTAATCTCCAGTTATTAGATGAAGCTGTAACTGGTCCTACTGGAAGATATGCATTTTCAGATTTACCTAATGGACCATACATCTTACAGTTTGTACAGGCCAGCAGTATGTTATTTACAGATAGAAATGTAGGCTTAGATGATGAGGTAGATTCTGATGTCGATGACTTTGGTTATACATCAGCTATTAATTTATCTGGACAGACGATAGAGAGATTCGTATTTGCAGGATTAATAGATAATTCTCGTCCGAGTATATCAGAGATTTATCCTAATCCAGTCCCTAATGGGCAGCTGACATTAAATGTCAGAGCTCGAACGGATGCAGAAACACCACAATTCAGTTTGTACAATTTAAATGGACAATTATTAGAGTCATGGTCAGCTGATGCCCCACAAGCAGCAGGATGGCATAGTTACTCTATTAAATTAAATACGATTGATGATGGTCAGTATATACTTAAAGTCAAGACCAATAGATCGGAAGAGATACATAAAGTCGTTCTCGTGAGAGAATAGTAAAGAATTTCTAATTCAAGAAAGTTGAGAACAAAGCCCCGAGATATTAATTTATCGCGGGGCTTTTTAATTTTATTATTTAAGCGCAGTGCTGACTTATCGCAGATGTTAAGTTTTCTGCTATCATTTGTGCAGTACGACCTTCTATATGGTGCCTCTCTATCATATGGACTAAGTTGCCATCCTTGAATAAGGCAATAGCCGGCGACGATGGAGGATAGGGTAGTAAATGCTCTCTAGCCTTATCTACAGCAGCTTTGTCTACACCTGCAAATACAGTAACTGCTTGGTCTGGCTTGATCTCATTGTGTAATGCCATTTTAGCAGCTGGTCGTGCATTGGCAGCGGCGCAGCCACATACAGAGTTTACAACTAAGAGAACAGTTCCTTGTTTATTACTTAGGACTTCGTCTACTGATTCTGGTGTAGTAAGTCCGGTAAAGCCAAAATCTGTTAAATCTTTAGACATTGGTTTTACTAATTCTATAGGATACATATATTATGGTTTAGATTAATACGTTTATTATTAATATTATTGTACTGCGATATTAACAACAATTAATGACATGCAAAAGATTTCTATTTTATTAAGTTTTTTATTAGTGATTGGGCTAATTATCTCTTGTACAAAAGATGTAGCACCAGAAATCACTTGTGAAGGAGCAGCAAGTTATGATATGAACATCAAAGCAATCATTGACACGAATTGTGCTTATGAGGGCTGTCATAATGGCGGATTAAGTGCTCCAGGAGTATATTTAGATTACGAAGGCGTTAAAGTTGATTTAGATAATGGGAAGTTTGAGACAAGAGTTGTAAATACGCAAGATATGCCCCCGAGTTATGCATTAGGTCCCAAGACATTAACTCAGGATGAATTAGATTTAATTATATGTTGGATAGAAGAAGACTATCCAGAAAATTAAGATTAGTGAAAAGGATAATTTTATTTGTTTTTCTACTGGTGATAAGTTCTCAGCTTAGTTCACAAGTCGTTTATCAGACTTTTAAAGACACAAGAGTAATCAACTCTCATTCTGTAGAGACACTACCTAAGCGACATTTAGATTTTAGAATCGCTCACAGATTTGGTGATATTGCTGGGGAGGCAGGTGGTTGGCCTACTTTCTATGGCTTAGAGACAGCTGCTGATGTACTCATCGGATTTGAGTATGGTATTACAGATAATTTAATGATAGGGATCAGTCGTACCAAGGGAGCCGGTCCGCTTAATCAAAATATCAACTCACTAATCAAATATAGAGTGATGACACAAGAGAAGGGACGTAATCCTTTCAGTCTTGCGTTTGTAGGTGTAGGATCATATTCGACGATGTCGGCTTGTGGTACACCAGGATTGCTTTGCTTTTTTGCTAAGAGAGCTCATAGAATAAGTTATAATGCTCAAGTCCTAGCAGCGAGTAAAATCAATCAGAGGTTGGCATTACAATTTAGTTTAGGTCTCACATACAGAAACAATGTAGAGTTCCAAGATCAAAATGATCTTCCAAATGCTGGAATCGTGGTTAAATATCAATTCACAAAAGTCTTTGGAATTATAATAGACGCAACTTATGTATTTTCTGAATTTAGAAGAGAGACATTAGCTGCCGATGGGACTAGAGAATTTTCTAATCCATTAGGTATTGGATTCGAGTGGGAGACAGGAGGAGGTCATGTCTTTCAGATCAATTTAACTAATTCTAAAGGACTGATTGAAACAGATTATATTCCTTACACCACATCGTCATGGACAGATGGAGGTTTCAGGTTAGGATTTACAATATCGAGACAGTTTAAGTTATGATATTAAGATATAAAATATTAGGTGTATCATTTATAGCTCTATGTTTTATAATATTTGCTTCACTCATCGTACCAGATTATAGTCCTGCTATAGATGAGACAGATAGAGTATTTAAAGTATTGCAATCCTTAGGAGACGAACAAGTCGATCATTTCCCCAATACAGAAATTTTTGGAGTCTCAGCTAAGAGAGGGAAACAACTTATAGAAGAGGGATTTAGTACTAAGCCGGGTGGAGGTAAAACGAAAAAGCAAAGCAAGCATTTCGTCTGTACTTCGTGTCATAATATGGAGAAAGAAGATCCTGACTTAAGGTTTGCTGATCCACAAGCTCGATTAGATTATACCGATGCCCAAGGCCTGCCTTTCCTTCAGGGTACAAGTATGTATGGGGCTGTCAATAGAGAAAAATTCTACAATGGGGACTATTACAAAAAATATGGAGATTTAGTTCTGGCTGCAAGAAATGATATAAGAGAAGCGATACAATTATGTGCTGTAGAATGTGCACAAGGAAGACGACTTAAAGACTGGGAGGTAGAGTCAATATTAGCATACTTATGGACTATTGATCTAAAAGTAGGAGACCTAAATATGGATGCTGAGCAGATGTCATTCTTAGACAGGTCGCTGAAGAATAATACATTGAAGGATTCTGCCATTGCGTTAGTCAAATCTCGATATCTTAACTATTCTCCTGCACACTTCGTATCAGCGGAAGAATCAAGAAATGCAGCTGCAGAAATTAAAGGTGTCCCTGAGAACGGTAAGAAGGTGTATGACAATAGTTGTCTACATTGTCATGAAGGACAGAGGTATTCTTACTTTCTATTAGATGACACCGATATGAGTTTTAAATATTTGAAAAAGAGAGAAGGCTCATATACGGATCATTCTATCTATCAAGCATCGAGATATGGTATAGAGTCTGTATCAGGGAGAAGGTCTTATATGCCACAGTATCCTGTAGAAAAATTAAGCGAACAACAATTGCAAGATCTAATAGCATATGTCAATATGAGGGCAGACTAATTTTTTTGTGTAAATGCCCAAAATAAATCATCATCAAATCATACCTCTTACAATTAAGTAAAGTTTCGAAAGAGCAGCCGCTCATAGGTATGATGATATACAGTGTATTAGGTTTCTTGAGACCTGCTGTCTACATTCTATTACTACCGTTTTACACAAGCCATCTTACTGATCTTGAGTATGGGCTTTATAATCTCATGTTGGATGTCGGTGCCTTCGCGATGATCATTGCAAGCTTTAAGATATCATCAGCGATGCTGACTTACTATTATAGTTATGTACATGATAGGTCAGAAGTCAAATCCTACCTCAGTAGTAGTTTCAGTGCTTCGCTTTTGATAGGGGCTGTGACTGTGGGTATTTTTTACTGTATTGGTCCATATATATTTCCACTCATATTTAAGTCAGAAGAAATTACATTTTTTCCATACGGCTTTACTGCTGTGGCTTATGCTGCTATGACAGAGGCAGGTATGGTCTATCTCACTTATCTCAAGAATGAAAAAGAAATTATTAAGTACAGTATTCTGGTTTTCATTCAGCTTATCACAGTCGTCTTTTTCCAAGTCTTTCTTATAGCCTATTTTGATATGAATGCCTATGGTGCATTGCTTGGTATGGTCATAGGATGGGCTTTTGTCTTGGTGAGTATGATAGCGATGGAGAAAGGTATTCTAACGACTAAGATTAATTGGACTATGGTACGGAAGTCGATTAAGTTTGGGATAGCATTGATGCCTTATTTGATTATCTATTGGTTACTGTTGCAAGGAGGCAGGACTTTTTTAGAACGAGAATCGAGCTTAGAATTGGTTGCCCTATTTGCATTGATTATGATATTGACAAGATTGATTATTTTAGGCATAGAAGCAGTGGTTAATGGTCTAAGGCCATTCATGTTTGATCAGTTCGCATTAGGAGAGCAGGGTAATAAAAATCAAATCGGACTACTGACTAAGATGATAATAATCATTCCATTATTCACGGTGCCAGTCATAGTCTTAGTAGGTACTAACATTTTGTTATTTACAACCAATGAAGTCTATGTGGAAATTGCACCGTACATGACTTTAGCATCTTTAGTGGTTTTTGCATTTACTTATGTCAAGCTATTTTATCAACAACTGATCTTTGCTAAACGATCAGATCTGGCAACAGCACTTTCTTTTGTCGCATTGATATTCTTATTGCTTGGATTTTATTATTTAATTCCAGATTATGAGATCTGGGGTGTTTTGATTTCTACTTTGATCGCTAATATTGTCTTATCCTTGCTCTTCTATATCGCAGGTCAGAAAGTCATACATGTTGATTACGAAATGAGAACCATATTAGCTTATCCTATTATAGTATTTGCTATCATTTTCATTATAGAACGCTTCATGATAGGTGCAGGTTATAGTTATAATTTATTTGGACTTGTTCAGTTTGTTGTGATTACCGTACTTTTGTTAGCTATTAATGGTCGTAACTTTAGTGACTATAAGCTATTGTTTATGAACCGAAACAAATCTTAAACCCTGTAGTTAATTAGGTAATTAATACAATATGTCTGTACAGATTAATAGAGAAGCTGAAGCCGTAATACCTACCCGCTGGGGGACATTTAATATGATTGCATATGTATCAGATGTTTCAGGATATAGCCCTAACCTTGCACTTGTACATCCAGATATAGATACAAATAATCCTGTAGATGTAAGGATTCATTCTGAGTGTATCACGGGAGATTTATTCCACTCACAGCGTTGTGATTGTGGAGATCAGCTACATGCTGCTATGCAGCATTTGTCTATGAGTAAAGGGGTCCTCATATATCTCAGACAAGAGGGTAGAGGCATAGGCATTATTAACAAATTAAAAGCTTACAATAAGCAAGATCAAGGAATGGATACTATAGAGGCTAACCTTGCATTAGGATTAGAAGTAGACTCCAGACAGTACGATAGAGCCATTGCTATCTTGCAGAATCTAAATGTCAATAGAATCAATCTACTCTCTAACAATCCAGAGAAAATTAAAGCTTTCGATGATGCCCCAGTGCAATTAGTGAAGAGACTCCCATTAGAAATCAAAGCCAATAAGAATAATGCAGGGTACTTGAGAACTAAAAAAGATGATCTTGGTCATTTAATAAATCTTTAGCTCTTTCTCTAATTACTCATTTAGGGTAATAGTAAACGAATTTTAATAAACGACCTACACTTATTCGCCTTCTATATCCGTTTAATCATTTTCAGATAGGATTGTTTACCTTAGGCATAGCTTTATATCAAATTATAAAACTAAAAGCTTATGAGACTTTCCCTTATTTTTATTTCTATTGCTCTTTCGATATTAAGCTGTAAGAAATCGCCAAAGTCGACGATTTCAGATATTGATGCTTCCGAGTATATTGTCAGTCACTCCAATAAATTTATAAAACCTACCGAGAATCCTTACATCAGATTTAGATCGATGTCTATTGACGAATCAAAGATAAATCAGGAAGTCGATCGAAATGCAATAAGCATAAGCCCTCAGGTAAAAGGTGCTTTTGTATGGGTAGATAATGAGACGGTAGAATTTAAGCCTCAAGAAAAATTAGATTACGATAAAAGGTATAGCATATCCATTGATATAGATAAAATATTTGAAGTGGTTGATCTCAATAATCCCATTTATGTATTTGATATAAATACTGATCAGCTGTACTTTTCTGTCGATCCTGAGAAACTGGAGTATGCATCATCTGACCAACTTTTTCAATATCTGAATATCCAGACGAATACAGAATTGACGACCGAAAATATAAATAAGCTTTTTAGTGTGAGCCAAAATGGAGTCGAAGTCAGAGATGTAGAACTACAATATATAAGCCCCCAAACGTATAAAGTCAAAGCAGGACCAATAATTAAAAAAGATAAGTCTACGGAATTAAAAATAGCCTGGAATATCAAGGATCAAAATGCAAAGTTAAGTAGCCAAATCATAAAAAAGATTCCTTCTAATAATGAGTTTTCATTAGTCGATATCCGTATGGCCTCAGAAGATAATCTGCATCTTCAAGTATCATTTTCTGATCCATTAGCTAAGCAAGATTTTAAAGGCTTAGTCACAGTAGAGGGCTATAGTGGAACGTATAAGTTTAAGTCTGTTGGTAATATTCTACATGTGTATCTCAATGAAAAAATATACGGAAATCACAATGTTGTAATTAGTAGAAAGATTAAGAATACATCAGGTATATCATTAGAAGAGACAGAACGAAATGAGCTCTTGTTTTTGCATTCCTTTCCAGAGCTCAGGTCATTAGCTAAGGGTAATATCGTTCCTCATACGGATAAAGTTATCTTCCCTTTTGAAGCTATAAGTATAGATACTATTGAGATACAAATCTTCCAACTATTTCAAAATAATGTATTAGAAGCTTTGCGCTATAATTCAATCGGTGATGCTAATACAAATCAATATTTAGGAAGAGTAGTACATTCAGAAAAAATCCCACTAAGAAATATATCATCAGAAAGTAACAAAGATAAATGGGTACGTTATGCTATTGATATAAAAGACCTAACGAGTATTGAGAGTGGGGCTATCTATCAGATAAGAATTGGATATAAAAAATCATATGTCAATTACTCTTGTGATATCGAGAGTAAGCATCCTGACACAAGAAGCTCTGCATTTGATTTCGAGAATTTTTATAGAAATTATAATTACAATAATCGATCTAATCCTTGCTTCAAAGAATACTATGATAAAAGTAAATTTCTATACAGGAATATCTTAGCAAGTAATCTGGGGATGATAGTAAAGAAAGGAAAGTCAAATACTCTGCATGTAGTGACTACAGATATTAGGGACGCATCAGTCGTAGATAACGTACTTGTAAAAGTGTATGATATGCAAGGGCAGTTATTAGTAGACGGACGCAGTGACAAGAATGGTGTTATAAATTGTCAAGCGGATAGGAAACCATATTTTGTAATAGCTCAAAGTAATGATGATTATGCCTACCTTAATCTTCAGGATAATAAGGTTAATCCATTGTCTGAATTTGATGTGAGTGGCGTGGATGTTAAAGATGGCTTACAAGGCTACCTCTACGGAGAGAGGGGTGTATGGCGACCTGGAGATACATTGCATCTCAGTTTTATGCTGATTGATAACAAGAATGCTATTGACAATTCACATCCAGTAGAACTAACAGTTAGAGATAGTAAGGGCAATACCAAATATAATCAAGTAAGCATTGATGGTGAGGATGGTATTTTTGTCTTCCATGTACCTACATCTTATAACGATCCTACAGGATTATGGAAGGCTGACGTAGAAGCTGGAAATTTTAAATATAGCCAAAGGCTCAAGGTAGAGACTATTAAACCCAATCGTCTCAAAGTTGATCTTGAGTTTAACGATGAAGAAATTGATGTTACAGAAAAAGAAAGTTTTACGTTGCGATCAGAATGGCTCCACGGTGCACAGGCAAGTGGTCTTAAGGCAGAGGTAGATGTTAAGTATATTGATCGGAAGACTAATTTCAATGGGTATTCAGATTACGACTTTGTAGATCCCTCTCGACAGCTGAGCAGCGATCTTATTAGTATTTTTTCTGGTAATCTTAATGATCAGGGCGAACAAAAAGTGAACATCAACTTTGGTAAAAAATTCCAACCTCCTGGACGATTAACGGGGCAGTTTAGAACTCGTGTATATGAGAAGTCAGGAAATTATAGTGAAGACTTTACCAGTATAGATATTAATCCTTATAAGGTCTATGCAGGAGTCATGATTCCAAATTCAAGATGGGGAGGCAAAGTCTTAAATGTAGAAGAAGATGAACCAATAAAATTTGTCACTATAGATAAGGATGGAAAAGTCGCGGCTAACAGAAAGGTCTCTGTGGGTGTCTATAAGGCCAACTGGAATTGGTGGTATAATCGATCAGATAATAATCTTTATAGATTTAATTCTACCAGTCATTTAGGGGCTATTGATAAGCAAGAATTAGTAACTGACGCATCTGGCCAAGTTAGCTTTGTACCACAGCTTGAAGGTCATGACAGTTACTTAGTAAGAGTATGTGATGATGAGTCAGGTCATTGTTCGGGTACATTATTCTATACAAGCCGATATAATTATGCTCAGAAAAAAGAAGGTGAGATTGCAAAATTGGATTTTGAAACAGATAAAGATAAGTATAGCATAGGAGAAAATATAGAACTCTCAATACCATCGAATGGCGAATCCAAAATTTATATTTCCATTGAAAATAATGAAAAAGTCCTGGACGGATTTTGGGTGGCAGGTAAGGATGGAGCCACAAAATTGAGTATTCCTGTCAGTAATGATATGCAGCCTAACGTTTACATACATGCGACTATGCTGCAGGGAGTTAATAAGAATAATGATTTACCTATCAGATTGTATGGAGTTAATTCTGTAAGCGTAACTGATCCGAGTACTGTACTTGGTCCAGTCATTGGTATAGATGACGTTATTAGGCCTAATAAAATGACCTCAGTGACTATAAGTGAATCCAACGGAAAAGAGATGGCGTATACAATAGCTTTGGTTGATGAAGGATTATTAGATATCACAAATTTTAAAACTCCTGACCCTTGGTCTGTATTTTTTGCTAAGCAATCATTGGGTGTTAAGACTTGGGATATATTCGATGATGTGCTTAATAGGCATGGTGGAGCTATCGAGAGTATCATTTCTATCGGGGGAGATGCAGCGGCTTTAGAAGCTAATCAGAATGCTCAGTCAAATAGATTCAAACCTGTTGTCAGATTTATGGGACCGTACAAAGTTAAAGCTGGAGAGACAAAAACACATCAGGTCGATATACCTAATTATGTCGGATCACTCCGAGTTATGTTGGTGGCTAAGTCAGGCAATAGTTTTGGTAAGAAGGAAAAAAATGTAACTGTCAAAGATCCATTGATGCTTATGACAACATTGCCACGAGTGCTGGCACCTAATGAATCTCTCTCACTACCAGTCAATGTATTTGCTTATGATGATAAGATCAAGAATGCTAAAATTGATGTTGATGTATCACCTAACTTAAAGGTTGTAGGCGATAATAGTGGGAGTCTTTCATTTACAAAGCAAGGAGACAAGTTATATAACTTTGATGTGGAGGTATTAAATAGTACAGGTACCGCTGAGGTAAAAGTAAATTCTACATCAAGTACTTTCAAAGCATATGAAGATGTGGAAATTGTAATAAGAAATCCTTCGCCTAAAAAATCCGAAGTTTATTCTCAATTAATTAAAGAAGGGAAGTCTCATTCATTTGATTTTAGTGCTATAGGAATAGAAGGTAGTAATGAGGCATATGTAGAGTTAAGTCATTTTCCTGAGTTTAATTTATCTGGTCGATTAGACTATCTGATGAGGTATCCTTATGGATGTGTGGAGCAGACCACATCGTCAGTGTTTCCACAATTGTATCTTGATGTCATCAAGGACCTAACTGATGAAGAACGTGCTGATATCAAAAGAAATATTACTGCAGGTATCAAGCGCTTGCAATCATTTCAGAAGCGGGATGGGGGCTTATCTTATTGGTCTGGTAGCTACAGATTAAGTGATTGGGGGACAAGCTATGCAGGGCATTTTATCATTCAAGCTAAGCAGAAAGGATACTTTGTACCTAATAGTTTTTTTAATTCTTGGAAGAAGTATCAGAAGAAAGCTTGCCGTAGTTACAAGTACCAAAAGAATGATTACTATCAAGTACAACAAGCTTACAGATTATATACATTAGCACTTGCGGGAGATCCTCAATTATCGGAGATGAATAATCTCAGAACAGAAAAATACCTTGATAAGCTGACGCGATATTTACTCTCTGCTACCTATGCTATTGTTAATCAAAAGACCATAGCTGAGGAGTTGATCAGTGGCTTGGATTTTTATATCAAATCATATCGCTCAATGGCATATACCTACGGCTCTGACTTACGGGATAGGTCTATCATTCTATTGAGCCTTATACATCAAGGAGACGAGAGTAATTCCTATAGATTAGCACTTGAGATAGCCGATGCATTAGCAAAAGAAAATTGGTATAGCACTCAAACGACAGCTTTTGCCTTGTTGTCATTATCTGAGTTTCTGGCAGGACAAGAAAAAGATATTCTTAAGTATGACCTCACTCATAATAGAGATCTGAAAATTTCTCAGTCTTCCGAGAATGTAATGGATGTCTATCAGCTTGATCTTTCTACTGACCCACAACAGAAATTGTCTGTAGTCAATAATTCTAAAGCTCCCATGTATGTCCGTGTCGTCAATTCTGGAAAGCCTCTGCCTACTCCGCAACCATCTTATGCTAAAGGTATAGATGTGAAGGTCAAGTATATAGATGAAGAAGGAGAGATCTTAGACCCAAAGAACCTAGAATTAGGAACTGATTTTAAAGTTCAAGTGACAGTCAAAAATACCTCTAATATAGGCTTAGACTACAAAGAACTTGCCTTGAATCATACATTGCCTTCAGGTTGGGAGATACAGAATCTGAGAGTAGGAGACATAAGTAGTGGATCCAATAGCGCTTTCGAATTTCAAGATATAAAAGATGATAGGGTATATACATTTTTTGATTTAGATGCTGGTAAGTCAAAGACATTTACAATATCACTCACAGCGGCTTATGCAGGAGAATTTTTCATGCCTAATATAAAATGTGGTGCCATGTATGATGAAGATATCGAAGCGAGTGTCACAGGTGCCTGGGTTAAGGTTATCAGATAATAATGACTAGTCGATATAAAATATTAGTCGCATTTATAATTGCAATGTCTATATGGTTACTGTACCCATTAGGAGATTCTTTAGATGATAGACCTACCAGTTTTATACTTTTTGATCAAGATGATAAACTGTTAGGAGCTCGTATTGCTGACGATGGACAATGGCGATTTCCTCGGATGGATTCTGTCCCTAATAAGTTTAAGATAGCTTTATTACATTTTGAGGATAAAGATTATTACAGTCATATTGGAGTTGACTTTACTGCAATATTAAGAGCAACTGTTCAGAATATACGCCACCAAAAAGTTGTCAGTGGTGCTAGTACTCTGACCATGCAGGTTATCCGACTACATTACCCAGAGCAGCCACGATCTCTACCACAGAAAATAAAAGAGATACTTCTGGCTATACGATATGACCTGTTCTATACTAAAGAAGAAATCTTGCTTGACTTTGCCACACATGCTCCATTTGGAGGTAATGTTGTGGGGCTGGAGACTGCCAGCTGGAGGTATTTTGATAAAGCGCCATCATCTATGACCTGGGCAGAATCTGCAACCTTAGCAGTCTTGCCTAATGCTCCTGGATTAATACATCCGGGTAGAAATAGGGATGCACTTATAGCTAAGCGTAATCGTCTTCTCGATAGGTTATTAGAGTCTCAAGTGATAGATTCTATCGAGCATCAGCTATCGACAGCAGAGCCATTAATGTCAAAGCCAAGTCGATTACCTAATGTAGCACCACATTTATTAGAACGACTACGTAAGAAGAATACTCACAGATATTACAGTACGATAAACAAAGAATTGCAATTAGATGTAGCGGATATCATTAGAGAACATCAAGTTATAAATACTCAAAAAAATATACAGAATGCCGCAGTAATAATCATCGATAATAATTCACAAGAAGTAATAAGTTATCATGGAAATACAGAAGGGCGTCATCATGAAAATTATAATGATATGATACAACGGCCTCGGAGTACGGGGAGTATATTGAAACCTCTTTTATATGCTTTTTCTATCGAAGATAAAATCATATCACCTCGTCAGTTAGCTACAGATATTCCTATAAGTATTAATGGCTTTAGTCCTAAGAATTATAATCATCTTCATTACGGCGCAGTCCCGTATGATAAGGTTATTGCTAAGTCGCTTAATGTGCCGAGTGTCAATCTTTTAAGAGAGTATAATGTAGATCGTTTCTTGTTGGATTTGAAGTCTTTAGGATTTACAACATTTACTCAGAAGGCAGACTATTATGGCTTGCCTCTCATATTAGGTGGAGGAGAAGTCAATCTCTGGGAGCTATCGCAATGCTATAGTTATTTGTCCAAAATACTACATACGTACACAAGTAAGAGTTCACAATATGATATGAATTTTAAACCTAAGGTTACTATCAAAAAAGGAAGTGATACAAGACCTACAAATTATAAGTATAATCCTGACTTAATATCTGCAAGTTCTATATGGCATATGATGGAAGCCATGTTAGAAGTACAGCGACCAAATGAAGAAGGTCAATGGGAGAAATTTTCAAGTAGTAAAAAAATCCATTGGAAGACAGGAACCTCATACGGGAATCGGGATGCGTGGGCTATAGGGATGACGCCTGAGTATACGGTAGGCGTGTGGATCGGTAACTCTGATGGAGAAGGCCAAGAAGATATTATAGGAGTTAAGGCCGCAGGTTCTGTTTTGTTTGATGTCTATAATGTTTTAGATGTAAAGATAAATTTTGAAATTCCGTATGATGATATGATACAACTTCCCATATGTAAAAGTAGTGGTCATGTCGCATCGCAACACTGTAATGATATAGAGGAGCATTACGTATCTCGTCATGTTATGTCTACTGGGAGATGCCCATATCACCAGGCCGTTGTGCTCAATTCCAAAACGGAGTTGTTAGCTTTTCAGGATTGTATAGGCGATGGTAATTTGATTGATACAAGTTGGTTCGTTTTAGATCCTCATGTAGCTTCTTATTACAAAAGATATTATCCGAGCTACACTCCCTTACCAGAATTTGATAGTGATTGCAGTCAGTATAATGATAGAACTGACCAGATGGTATTCGTCTACCCTAAAGAAAGTAGTACCTTATTTCTTCCTCAAAATATGGATGGTGTCAGAGAAAGTTGTGTCATCAAGGCCAGCCACAAAGATTCTGAGAGTACTATTTATTGGCATATAAATGGGCAGTACCAAAAGATGACAGAAGATATACATGAGATCTCTTTAGACTTATCTGCTGGTGAGTACATCATTACAATACAAGATCAAAGTGGGCTAAAACAAAGTAGAAAGGTCGAGATAATTGCGGAAGACTAAATTTCAAAAATTAGATTTTCAATATTATGTTGCCATTAACTCGCGACTAATTATCAAAATCTACTAAAAGAAACCGTATTCTTGCATCGAGATGTTATCTATACTTATTCCTATATACAATTATAAAGTCGTCCCTCTTGTTGATGCACTTCAGAAGCAATGTGTTAAGTCTAAAATTAATTACGAAATCCTATGTTTTGATGATCAGTCTGATACTAAGTATAAGAAACTGAATAATGCATTGTCAGATTATTTTAGGGTTAACTACACGGAGCTTTCAGAAAATATAGGGAGAGCAAGAATTAGAAATTGGCTGGCAAAGTCTGCGAGTTATGACACCCTCTTATTTCTTGATTGTGATTCTAAAATCGTCAATAAAAATTTTATAGAAAATTACATTTCTCTCATAGGAAAATCACCTCTCATTTCAGGGGGGAGAATTTATAAAAATAGAGAACCAAGAGCCTACACAAAGAGACTGCATTGGTTGTATGGAACAAAGAAGGAATCTCAGAATTCTAAAGTAAGAAATCGATATCCTGTTAAGTATTTTCACAGTAATAATTTTTTGGTAGATAGGCAGGTCATTTTGGATAATCCATTTGAAGAGCAGTTAGCTAAATATGGATATGAAGATTTACTCTATGCGAGACAATTGCAAGATCAGAAGATCGATATACTACATATAGATAATTCTATTGAACATTTAGGACTGGAAAAGAACACTAAGTTCTTAGAGAAGACTAAGCTGGCTATTGATAATCTGCTCTTTTTAAAGTACAGGGAGAATGAAGCTATACCTACCAATATAGAGCAGTTCGCTAATAGATTATATGACTTCGGATTTCATGAAGATTTTTTAAACTTTTACGCGAAAAGAGAAAGTCAGATCAATGCAATATTGATGAGTAAAAACCCCACTTTAAGGGCCTTAGATATGTATAAATTACATTATTATTACGACCGAAGAAATGCTTGGATTAGTGGCAAAAGCTAATGTTTTGAGCGTTTTTAGAAGCTATACCGGTATTAATGTCTGCTTATGACGGTATTTTCAAATTCGAATTTCTATATTTAGAAGTTTTCAAGTGAAATTTTTATCGCCTCGAAAGATTTTACTTAATTTACTTGAGATTTAACTAACTATATGATTATACAACCTAAATACTTAATACTATTAATTGCGTTGCTTTTAGGTATTAACTTATCAGGCCAGAACATTGTAAGAGGCGTAGTAATAGACGCAAGTACAGGAGAAGAAATTATCGGCGCTAATGTCGTCGTAGAGGGTACCACTATAGGAACAATATCTGATTGGGATGGAAGCTTTGAGTTTAGTACTGAAGAAGCTTATCCGATTACGGTGATCGTATCTTACATAGGGTATGCGGACCAAATAATTCAAGTCGCAGATAATAGCAAGTTAGATTTAAGGTTAGAACAGAGCACTGCTCTCATTGAGGAGATTGTAGTCAAAGGTCAGAGAGTATCTGACGAACAAAAGAAGGCACCTCTTACGATAGAGACTTTGGACCTATTGTCTATAAAGGAGACACCAGCTGCAAGTTTTTATGAAGGATTAGGAGCTCTTAAGGATGTTGACTTGACAACAGCAAGTATAGGATTTACAATCATCAATACGAGAGGATTTAATAGTACAAGTCCGGTAAGGTCATTACAGATTATTGATGGAATAGATAACCAGTCACCAGGACTTAATTTTTCTCTGGGTAATTTCTTGGGCGCCTCAGAATTAGATGTTAAGAAAGTCGATCTTATTATAGGAGCCAGTTCAGCATACTACGGACCTAATGCATTCAATGGGGTACTAAGTATAGAAACTAAAAATCCATTTATATTAAGAGGCCTATCAGCAAGGGCTAAAGTTGCAGAAAGAAATCTTTATGAAGTCAGTCTTAGATGGGCAGACTCAGTCAACAATAAAGATGGGCTACCATGGATGGCATATAAATTTAATTTATTCAGATTAGAAGCAGATGATTGGGAGGCAGATAACTTTAGTCCAGTGGATAGCTTAGGTGTGTCTGCAGATAATCCAGGCAGATTTGATGCAGTTAATACATATGGTGACGAGTTTAATAGATCTGCTAATATTATTGGTTTAGGGACCTATTTTAGAAATGGCTATGATGAAGTAGATCTTGTAGATTATGATACTAAGAACACTAAAGCTTCAGCAGCTGTACATTTTAGATTGAAGCCAGAATTAGAATTCGAATCTCCAGAACTGATTTTTGGATCAAGTTATGGTGCAGGAACAACGGTCTATCAAGGAGATAATAGATTCAGCCTTAGAAATATCCAATTCTATCAGCACAAGGTTGAGTTAACTAAAAAAGATAAGTATTTTCTGAGAGGATATGTAACACACGAAGATGCAGGGGATTCTTATGATCCATTCTTTACAGCCTTACAATTACAAGATAGATCTAAGGACGATGGAGAGTGGAATACAGCATACCTTAACTATTGGAGCCTTAATATTGTCCCTAGAATAAATTCAATAGAAGGACGTCCGAGGATATCTATGTTTCCAGGAGATCCTGATGGATTTAGAGCTGCAGAAGCTGAATTTTTAGCTGGACTGCAGGACTCATTGGTTATGTGGCATGCAGAGACGCTTACTGGATCTAATCAAGCTAATACAGCTGCAGGCCTTAATGGATTCCTTGAGCCAGGAACACCTGAGTTTCAAGCAGCCTTTGATGACATCACATCTCGAATAGCTAATTCTGAAGGAGGTACAAGATTTTTTGATAGATCGGCTCTCGCTCATGTCCATGGTGAGTATTCATTTAATGATGTATACGCAGATAATAAGATATCAGATTTAGATTTTAAATTAGGCGCTAACGGAAGGTATTATTTCCCTAACTCTCAAGGGTCTATACTATTAGATACTGCAGGAGTCAATATCGATACGTATGAGTATGGCGTATATGGAGGTGCTGCTTTAGGTTTAGCGGAGAATAAGCTGAGGCTTACAGCGACGATGAGATTAGATAAGCATGAGAACTTTGACTACTTAGTGTCTCCTGCTGCCTCATTAGTCTACGAACCATCTGAGAATAATTTCTTAAGAGTCTCTTTTTCTTCAGCTATTAGAAATCCAAGATTAGTAGATCAGTACCTCAATTACAATGTAGGTCCAGCTATTCTTTTAGGTAATCTTAATGGCTTTGAAGATCTTGTTACAGTAGAGTCTTTTGTAGACTTCCTTAATACAGGTGATAGATTGCTCTTGGACACCTTTGATGTAGCACCGATTAAGCCAGAGAAAGTTCAGACTGTAGAAGTAGGTTATAGGACGACTTTATTTGATGCTTTGTTTTTAGATATGAGTTATTACTTCTCGAGATATAGAGACTTCATCGGATTTCAATTAGGTATAGAGCAGTTTGTTCCAGAGGGTAGTACACTGCCGACTTCAGTTCAAGCATTTAGAGTAAGTGCCAATGCTACGGATAGGGTAACAACACAGGGAGCATCTATAGGATTAAGTTATTATTTTGCCGATTACTACCAGCTTAAAGGTAACTTTTCGTGGAATAAGCTTAATACTGCAACGGATGATCCTATTATCCCAGCCTTTAATACACCAGAGTTTAAGTATAATATTGGTTTGTCAGCAAGAAATTTAAATCTTAATTTTGGTGGCGTTTCAATCCCAAACTTCGGATTCAGCGTACAGTATAAGTGGATACAAGGTTTTATATTCGAAGGGTCTCCACAGTTTACTGGTTTTATTCCTACTTATGATTTAGTAGATGCACAGATGAGTTTTCCGATACCGTCTGTCAACACAACGATTAAGGTGGGTGCTTCTAACTTGCTCAATTCCAGAAACTTCCAGACCTATGGAGGACCACGAATAGGAAGAATGGCCTATATCAGTGCTACTTACGATTGGCAGAAAAAATGATATTCGACACTACTTATAAATAACTATTAATTCAACAACAATATTTAACATGAAGAAAATTTACACATTATTTACTTTACTTTTTATGACTTCTATGCTGACGGCGCAGACGAGATACGTCGATGCTATGTTTGATGTAGAAGTGGACAGAGATGTCACTTACGGTAATAATATAAGTATTATTACAGGAACACCGACTCCTAATGATTTAGTAATGGACGTGTATACTCCTGTAGGCGATACATTATCAGAAAGACCAGTAATACTTGTATCTCATACTGGAAGTTTCTTACCGCCATTATTTAATGGTCAGATCACTGGCGCTAAGACTGATAGTACTGTAGTCTATACATGTACAGAACTAGCAAGTAGAGGATATGTTGCAGTAGCATATACTTACAGATTAGGTTGGTTACCAACATCTACTGATGAAGATACACGTAGAGGAACATTATTACAAGCGGCTTACAGAGGTATCCAAGACTCAAGATCTTGTGTGAGATTCTTCAGAAGAGATGCTGCTGAGAATGGTAACCAGTATGGTATCGATTCAGAAAGAATCGGTATGTTCGGTATTGGTACAGGAGGTTACTTATCATTAGGTTGTGGATCATTCTATGATTTTGAAGATGTACTATTAGATAAATTTATAAGTACGACAACAGCGTTACCTTACATAGATACAACTATATATGGTAATATTTTTGGAACTGACATGGCGGCTATCTCACTTCCTAATTCTCCTGGCTATAGTTCGGAAATAGATTTTGCTTTTAATATTGGTGGAGCTTTAGGAGATGCATCATGGATAGGTGGCGACGAGAATGAAGCCGCTTTTGCAGGTGTACATGCGACGGGAGATATATTTGCTCCATATACATTTGGGCCAGTCATCGTACCTACGACGCAGGAGTTTGTTGTTAATGTAGCAGGAACACATGCAGCTATTTCTCAAGCGAATGCAGCTGGTAACAACGATGTATTTGATGATCTATTAGAAAATGAATTTACAGCATTAATCGAAGCTCAAAAAGAAACAGACCTCACATTATTCACAGGTCAAATGTTGAACTTAGGAGCGGATAACTTTTATGGTTTTGAAACACAATTCCCTCAGGGGTCTCCGTGGGACTGGTGGGATCTACCTACACTTAGACTTGTTGTAGCTGGAACTAACGCAGCGATAGGAACTAACTTTGATGCTGATACACTTCACCTAAGTGGACTACAGACTAATCCAAACATGTCTCCTGAACAAGGAAGAACATATATGGATTCTATCATAACATTTATGATACCAAGATCATGTGCAGCTTTAAGATTATTCTGTGATGGAGTGACTTCTGTAGAGGAAGAGTTAGTGGATCACATGGTGACATACCAACCTAATCCAGCTCAAGATATGATTACATTCAGATCAGATGAAGCGGTTATTAGATCTATACAAATTATTAATGTGAAAGGACAGTTAGTCCAGTCATATAATAATATAGACAACATAAGCCATACAGTAAATCGGAACAATATACCAGATGGTATTTATTATGCCCAACTGCGTTTTGATGATGGCAATCAGACCATCAGGTTTGTATTTAAATAGCTAATACAAATTAAAATAATAACGATACTGAATGGAGATGAAGAATTTCCATTCAGTATTTTTTTTGCATTTATCTCAATGACGTTAGCTCTATAATTGTAGAAAAAAGACTAAGGTGGAAATAGATAAATGGACACAGAAAAGTCAAAAGTTAGCATCAATGAAAATGAATGATTAAGAGAAATCTAATTATCAGTTAGAGTAGATTATTATCACAACCTGAAAATTAAAAAAATGAAATCAGTATTGCATAAAGCCGACACAAGAGGTCATGCAGATTATGGTTGGCTTCGTTCGTATCATACATTTAGTTTTGCTAACTATCACAATCCAGATAGAATGCATTTCGGTGTTTTGAGAGTATTGAACGATGATATTGTATCTGGCGGTAAAGGATTTGGGACTCATCCACATGACAACATGGAAATAATTTCTATACCATTACAAGGCGAGCTGGAACATAAAGATAGTATGGGTAACTCTACGATAATTAAGCAAGGAGATGTACAAGTAATGAGTGCAGGTACAGGTGTCCAGCATAGTGAGTACAATAAAAGTCAGGATAAAGAAGTGCACTTTCTTCAGATTTGGATGTATCCGAATAAAAAAGATGTAACTCCTCGTTATGATCAGATTACTGTAGACACTGACAAAATAACTAAGGGATTTGAGCAAATATTATCACCCAGCTCTGAAGATGCCGGCGTGTGGGTGCACCAAAATGCTTGGTTTAGTCTCGGAGAATTAAAAAGTGGAACTGAGCAAGTATATAAAATTAAGGACAAGCAAAATGGCATCTATGTCTTTGTATTAGATGGTGAAGTAAGTATAGGTGGTCAAGCCCTGAGCAAAAGAGATGGCTTTGGAGTATGGGATACAAAAGATGTATCTATTAAAATCATTTCAGATGCAAAAGTATTATTAATGGATGTACCTATGAGCTTATAATATGCTATGCAATAATTTGATGAAACTACTCTCAGTATAACTTAGGAAGTGTCTACTGATATTCTAAGCAACAGTACGAGACATTATTCTTCGTTTACAATGTAGAGGTTATTTAAGACGATTAATTATTTAACCTTGACCGTCCAGCCATATTCATCTTCTATTCTTGTGCTTCGTATACCGTTAATCGTATCCTTGAGCCAAGGAGATATTTTGTATGAGTCGACATCGAGATTGATCGTCTCATCTTTATATCCTACTTTTTCTACATTCGCTACAACAGCAGCTGTTCCAGCACCAAAAATTTCTTTTAAGCTACCGTCCTTAGATGCAGATATAACTTCATCTATAGAGATCATTCGCTCTTCTACTTTATGACCTTTATTCTTTAGAATATGCATTAATGAATTCTTAGTTATGCCTTCTAGAATAGTCCCTTGTTCTGTAGATGGTGTGACTATTGTATCTCCGATGACGAAGAAGATATTCATTGTACCTACCTCTTGGCAATATTTGAATTCTTTAGCATCTAACCAAAGTATCTGATCAAAGCCCGCTTCCTTAGCTAATTCTGTAGGATATAGTGAGGCTGCATAGTTTCCTGCAGCTTTAGCATATCCTACACCGCCTTCAGCGGCTCTGATATATTTAGTCTCAGCCTTAAGCTTGAGAGGTTTGCTATAGTATGGTCCTACAGGACAGCAAAAGATGATAAACTTATATGTCTTAGCGACTTGCACACCTATAAATTCATCCATAGCAACCATGTATGGTCTCAGGTACAAGGCACTACCTTCTGCTTTAGGTATCCATGCCTGATCTAATTTGACCAGTTCATATAGACCTTCTAAAAAAGCTTCTTTTGGAAATGGGGGCATACAAAGTCTCCCCGCTGATCTATTGATTCTCGTAGAGTGCATTTCTGGTCTGAATAGCATAGGAGTTCCATCGATACTTTTAGTCGCTTTCATACCTTCAAAAACAGACTGACCATAGTGCCAAGCAATATTAGCGGGGTGGACTGATAAATGACCAAATGGCTCTATTCTGAAATCTCCCCATTGGCCATCTTTATAGTCTGCTACATACATATGATCAGTGAATACTCTTCCGAATGGGATATTATCAAAATCAAGTTGGTGAACTCTGGATTCTGCAACTTTCTTAATAGACAGGCTGGTCTCGATCATAGCTATTTTATTTAAGTATCTAATGGATTCGAATATTAATTTGTTCGTTATCGAACAAGATTCTAATCCTTACATTCAGGAAAATCTGATATCTTCTACAAATTTACTTATTTTTAGAATATTCTTAATCAAGTAAATTTTATCTATTAATATAAAATTTTATTCTTTTAAATCTAATAAATTAAAATAAATAATGGTAGATACAATTTATAACCTTGATACATTCGATATTCCCGAGATAGAAAAACCGCAAAATATTGGGAATATAGACACGGCTTCTATCATTGTCATTTTACATAAGGATGATTACAATATACAGAAGCAATTATTACATAAGATTCTCAAAGCTATTAATGTGGATGTAGATAAGGATGTACTTTTCTTGCTGTTAGAGGAAGGTGCATCATGTCCATTATATCAGTATGCTAATGATAATACTCAATATGTCATGTCATTTGGATTAGGAATAAAAGCGCTAGGTCTTAATGCTAAGTTTGTGGCTAATCACTTCTACAATACAGAGACTTATGCGGTAATGCTCACACATAGTCTTACAAAACTGAGTATGGACAATCAAAAGAAGAAAGCACTCTGGTCAGCATTACAGAATGTATTTAAATAGATAGAAGATAGGATGAAAGAGCTAATTTTTGCAACAGCTAACGAGCATAAGGCCATTGAGATCAGACAGATTCTTGATTTAAAAGGAATCAAAATTTTGACTCTAAAAGATATAGGATACGATACAGACATTGCTGAGACTGGAGATACCATGACGGCTAATGCTCTGATTAAGTCTCAGACGATATATGAGTTGTACGATAAGAATGTGTTCTCTGATGATTCTGGCTTAGAGATCGAAGCCTTAGATATGGCACCTGGGTTATATTCTGCGAGATATGCAGGACCTCAGAGAGATTCAGATGATAATATAGATAAGGTATTATTACAAATGAAGGATTGCACAAATAGGAAAGCAAGATTTAGATCCGTCATCGCATTAATATGGGAAGGGGAGAAGTATACTTACGAAGGCATTGTCGATGGTACCATCACTGATCGGAGACAAGGAGTAGGGGGCTTTGGTTATGATCCTATTTTTATTCCAGAGGGATATGACCAATCATTTGCAGAATTAGGAGATGATATAAAAAATCAGATCAGCCACAGATATAATGCTCTTGTCAAAATGAAATCATTTATAGATTCAATAGTGACATAGAAATAAACGGAGCATTGAGATATAAAAAAAGGCCTATGACAATAAGTCATGGCCTTTTTAAAAAAAATATTAATGATAGATCTTCTAAAAAACTTTTATTTCTGTGATATAAGATACTTCGCTGTCAGCGACTTTAAAGAGTAATTTATAATCTCCTCTGTCAAACAGACTTTTCCCTATAATTATCTTTTTTGTCTTCACGGGTAGCATATAGACTAACTTCTCATCTTCTTGTAGAACAGATATCTCTTCTACTTTTTCTATCGTCTTAAAAATGATATCACCCTTGACAGGCTCATAAATAGCTTCTTCAAAAAAATTGAAAGAATCATTACTATTGACAGTGACTGTAAGCTCTGCGTGATTGATTATTTTCTTTTTTTTCTCTACGACATTCTCATATGTAGTAAATCCAAATAAGCTTATTGAAAATATAATTGTAAGGACACTTAATGTAAATTTCATAACACTAACTTTTTATAGAAATTATTAAATAAATAATTTTCAGAATTAGACTCCCAGTATTGTAATTAATATTGAGAGATTCTGACTTATAAAAAGGGTAGGTACTTAAAGGTATGTTGTCTTATATTGTAAATCGCAGGGGTATATGATTTTCTTAGAAAACCTCCAGCCTCGATGCGAACATGCGTCTATCACCTTCGACGTCAAATACTATTCTATACTGTCCAGTCTCAAATAGGCTTCTGCCCATTTTGATTGTCTGAGAGTCCACAGGTAATAGATATACCATCGAACCTAATTCATCATAGATACGGATCTGATTTGTCATCTCAACGGTGGAGAAAACAAGCTCCTCATGTATGTCATTATATTCTGCTGTATCAAAGAATAATAGATCATATTCTGAATCAATACTCACTTGAAGTACAGCGTTTTCTACTAAAACAACTTCCGTGTCATTAACAAGTGCTGGTGTAGTAGGGTAGATTGGATTCAATATGCTTAGTAGGCTCACTAAGAAAGTGCAAGAAATGTAATTCATCATCGTGCTCATAAGCCGAAATTTTTATTAAAAAACATATTATCAAAATATATAATACAAACATTGTTCCAAACATTATGAAATTTGATAATATGTACAAGTGTAATGAGTAGATTCAAAAATTTGAAAAAATGGATTTTGAACTAAAACTCCTATTCCACTTATTTTTAAATAGACATTATAGATGAGATATTACTGACCAAAAGTGTTTTGGTCAAAAGATTTGATTGAGGATTATAGTTTGAAAACTAATTTAGATAATTCTACTCTCACTAGAGTTGAGTACATTCGTAACAAGACGTTATATGCTGCCTGGCGTTGCCACCTTTTTATAGAATAGAGATAGTTAGCTATTGTGAGGATAGAATAGAAGAATTAAAAAAGAAATAACGACAGATAATTAAAGAACATAGATAAAGTCAGTTTTTATAATTACAACTGACCTTATCTATATTAACATTTAAACTTTGATCTTCTATAA
>CAZBXL010000012.1:0-1970 GCA_964495785.1 uncultured Saprospiraceae bacterium
CGATTAACTTGGGATTTGAAGTAGAGACTACCTCTCATAAAATGTTTTGTAGAGTCTGTCACGAAAAACTGGAGGGGAGTTGCAACGGGACCATCTATTTCAAATAGAATGCCATGGACATTGTTATCTGGCTCTGATATCACAATTTCGTCTCTATAGTTGGCTTTGATGTTATGCTTGTCGGCTAACTCAAATGCATCAAGTACTAAATTGTCAAAATGTTTACGATTGTCGACGTCTATATAACTGAGGTGAAGGTATGCATTGAGATCAGGAGTGTAGAGATCATACCAGCATCTGTTTTTTATGTTTACATCTTGAAAAGTATCTTGTAGAACATTGAAGTATCTAGGAATATTCATTTCAAATGGACAGTCACCGAATGTCTGTAGCGTGTAAGCTTTCTCTGGATATATAACACGCGGGTATATGCGTGGCTTAGGTAGTTGTGGACTTGTGTCAGAACAAGACCATAAGATAATGCATACAAGAAGAGAAAGGACAAACCTCATTTTATAATATAGTTAAGTGGATTTTTTCAATTCGGCGTTTTGTGACAGACACTATTTTCAAACGAAAATTTCCTACCGTTATTTCTCTGTCCTTCTTTGGTATTTTACCTAACCTTACCAAGACAAGACCTGCAAGAGAATCTGCCTCCTGCATATAATTATCAAAAGAGGCTTTGTCTACACCGATAATACGAGCGACATCACTTAATAATGTCTTTCCGTCAAATATATAGTTGTTGGCGCTTATCTTGATAAAGTCAACCTCTTCTTCTGTATCAAATTCACCCTTAATCTCGCCTATGACCTCTTCCATTATATCTTCTAAAGTAATGATACCGGCGCTACCTCCAAATTCATCTACAACTATGCCCAAGTGTGTTTTTTTCTTTTGAAACTCCTTGAGGAGATCGTCTATCTTTTTGGATTCTGGTACATATAGAATATTATCCCTAACCAGTTTTTGCCATTTAAAATCATTACTCTCATTAGAATGCTCTAATAGATCTTTTACGTATAGAATACCTACGAGCTCATCAAACACCTCTACGTACACAGGTATACGTGAGTAACCACTTTCTTTGATGACTTTAAGAACTTCATGATACGACTCGCTGACTTCTACAGCTACGACATCGACTCTTGATTTCATAATTTGTTTGGCAGAGACATTACCGAATTTGATGATACCTCTTAAGATATCAGCTTCTTCATCATCGCTGTACACTGTGAGCCTTATGGCTTTGTCGAGGTCTTCCTTACTTGTATCGTCTATGCCAGATTTTTTCGATATGTAATTTGACTCAAGGCGAGAGCTCCAATTGACCAATAGTCTACTGAACGGATTGAGTATAACTGTAAGTAGCTTCATTGGTCCAGCCATCAACTTACAGAATTTTATATTATTTAAGTTAGCGTAGATTTTAGGAGCCACTTCTCCGAAGAGGACAAGAATAAAAGTTACCCCAACCACTGTGATCAAGAAGTTTATGAATTTTCCAGCGCTTAGAGATGCTTGATTTAATTGCTCTAAGGTATCACCATCATTCCAGGGATTTATATCAGTGACAAATCGTCCAAGCGATATAAGAGAATCTTCACCGATTAATAGCTTAAGTATAAAATCGGATAGAATGACTATCCCAATATTGATAAAGTTATTACTGATAAGTATGGTAGCTAATAGCTTTCTGTGATGCTCTAATAGATTAAGAATTGTAGTATTGGTTTTGCTTTCTTCACCTTTAATATGTTCTAAGTCCGCGGGTGACATAGAAAAGAAAGCAACTTCTGATCCCGAGACTAAGGCAGAGCCAATAAGCAAAATAACCAATAATAATAAACACAGGAATAGCGTCATCGTGTAATGTTTAAATTACAGATGATTAATTGCTGCTGTCTCGAGGGAGGTTCTGGGTCCAAAGATTCTATATTAACTTTATAAATTTCTATGAATTAAAA
>CAZBXL010000012.1:2070-14658 GCA_964495785.1 uncultured Saprospiraceae bacterium
CTCCACGCTACTATATTGTGCCATTCAGTAAGACTCTGCCATTGATCACTTTTATCTTTATAATTTTCACTTGTAGCTAAAGAAAAGCTGGCTACGGTAGCGCCACTTTCAAGATGACGTACCTCAGGATCTTTTCCTAAATGTCCTACTAATGTTACTTTGTTTATCATAATGTGTTTTGATCTGGTATTTAAAATAAAGTTATGGATAAATCTTTGAAATACAAATCTATGATTTTTGGCCAAGCATATTCTTTTAATTTGCTGTTATCGGTAAGGATATATGATTCTTGGTCGACTTTATCAATGGAGTGGGGGAGTTGTATAATAATAAATTGTGCATTAATATATTGATGTGTCAGTGTCTGTTTGAATAGTTTTGATTTTTTGACATCGTAATCTTGAGTATCGATATCTAGGAAACTTATATTAGGAGATACATCAAAACTAACCACCTCCTGCAATGGAAACTGATATAACCCCTTCCATATATCACTATCTGTTCTTTTTTGTATGATGGTTTGTCCACCTTGATCCACAACATGAAAGAAGTAAAAGAACCTTTTCTTTTTGACAATTTTTTTTGACTTGAGTGGTATACTGGATATAATGTTATTCTTTTTTGCAACACAGAAATTAGCCACGGGGCATTCCTTACAATTAGGGTTCTTATAGGTACAGCAAATAGCACCTAATTCCATGATGGCTTGGTTAAACACAGACGGCTCTTGATAAGATAACAGATGAGATGCTTTTGTTTGAATCTCATCTAATGTAGGCTTGAGATCTACCGCTTTGGTAATACCAAATAAACGAGAAACAAAACGTATGACATTACCATCTACGACAACGTGAGCTAAGTTATATGCAAAACTTGCAATCGCTGCAGCAGTATAAGGTCCTACTCCTTTTAGCTTGAGAAGGTCTTTGTAGCTTGATGGAAAAACGCCATCTAGTTCACGGCTGATATGCTGGGCGGTGTAATGCAGGTTTCTTGCTCTACTGTAGTAGCCGAGACCCTCCCACAATTTTAGAACTTGGTCCTCTGATGCATCAGCAAGTGCATGAATATTAGGATAGGCTGCAACAAATTTATTGTAGTAGTCTAAGCCTTGGCGAATTGTAGTTTGTTGTAGTATGATTTCAGAAATCCATATGATGTATGGATCAGAGTGATGCCTCCATGGTAGATCCCTTGCATTGACTTCATACCAGGAGATGAGTTTATCGGAGAGTGTTTTATAATTATAATCTTCAGACATAATTTATGCCTAAAGATCATAATTATAAGGAAATGAATAGCATATAATTTTGTTAAGCAGAAAGTTTCATTCTTATCGTGGATACATCACCGTACGATCTGAATAACTTTTCCTTGAGAGCTTTTCTTGCAAAGAAGATTCTACTTTTTATTGTACCTAATGGTAGATTAAACTTGTCAGCAATTTCTTGATATTTGAATCCTTGATAATGCATAACAAACGGTACTCTTATAGAATCATCGAGATCATCTATCATATCTGTTATTTCTTCTAACAGCAGATTTCTATCCACGTCATTGTCTACAGAATTAGATCTCGAATTAAGATAATATAGATTTTCTGTCGTATCAATAATAGTATTGGCTTTGACTTTTTTTCTATAGTTGTTTATAAATATGTTTTTCATTATTGTAAACATCCATGCCTTGAAATTAGTACCTGGACGAAATTTTTCTTTATTGTGAATGGCTCTAAATTTAGTCTCTTGCATGAGATCTTGAGCATCATCAGTGTTCTTTGTTAAGTTATAAGCGAAAGCGTTCAAAGAAGGGTTGATGACTTTGATTTGGCTATAAAATTCGTTGTTTGACATAACTTTTATTTTGTTACACAAATATACACATATGTTAAACAAAATACCAGCTACGGAGGACGCCAAGCCCTTTAAAAGAGACTCTACAAGCGCAGACTTATGTTATAAACATTTGAATATCAATTAATTAAAACCAAAAAATTTAATAATTAAACTTTCAGAAATAATTGAAAGTTTAATTATTTCTGTGCTCTGAGGAGTAGAAATAGTGCAATTATTCCAAAAATTACATTAGGAAGCCAAGCTCCGAGTATGGGATCTAAAGAAAGATTATTAGAGAATGTTGAGGAGAATTGTGATACAATAACATATGCAGCACCGATAATTACACCTATCGCCAGATGTAGGCCCATTCCACCTCTGATCTTCCGAGCTGCAATTGCAAATCCGATAATAGTTAATACTATAATCGCAAAAGGCTGAGATGTCCTTAGATATAGTTCTACGAGATAGTTCTTTTCAACACCAAGTCCTCTTTCTTTTTTACGCTTGATATATTCCTGTAGGTCTGTGGTGTTCATATTCTCCATACCTTTCGTATTACGTATGAAGTCTTCTGGAGTTAACTCTAGAGTAGTATCCTTTGATTCTGAATTAGAAATTTTAATAGTCTCATTGAGTCCATCAATTGTTCTAATAGAATAGTTGCTTATAGTCCATCGATTAGGTTCTTCTTTGAATTTTATTTTTTCTGCTTTAAGGACCTCTACGACAGTATTTTCTTCAAACTTTTCTAACCTAAATATTCTACCAGAACTATCTCGCTTAATATACCTTCTCAGGAAAATTTTTTCGTTGGGATTAAGATAGAAATGAATATCACTCTGCAGCGTCTGCTCTATATTTCTACGCAAGACTTCTGCTTCAAATTCATTCTTAGTTTTATTACTTAATGGTATGACGTAGTTCTTACCGAGCCATAATAGACCAGAGATAATAGACGCAGCGATAAGGTAAGGGACCAGAATTCTATATATAGATATGCCCCCACTGAGAGATGCTATGATCTCGGAATTTTTAGCCAGACGAGAAGTAAAAAAGATGACAGCTATAAGCGAAAAGAGAGGCCACATCAGGCCATTGATCCATGGAATATAGTAGAGGTAGTATTGAGACAGTACTTCTATGAAGTTAAGGTCAGCGTTGATATACTTATTTATTTTTTCGCTGTAGTCTATGACAATGCTTACCATAGAAATCAGAAACATCGTAAAGAAAAAGCTCGCTAAGTACTTCTTTATTATATATGCATCTAATTTTTTGAATAACATCTATACGTCGAGACTTTGTATTACAATCTTTTTCTTAATAACGGTAGTACTTCATCTTTCCATGTAGAGAACACACCTTCTTTTATTTTTTCTCTTGTCACCCTCATAAGATCAAGATAGAAAGCGAGATTATGCACACTTGCTATTTGGCACCCTAATATCTCTTTGACCTGAAACAAATGTCTCAGATAAGCTTTCGTATATCTCTTAGACATAGTTGATGTAGACAACGGATCTATTGTGCTAAAGTCCGTTTTCCACTTTTCATTTTTTATATTCATGATGCCTTGCCATGTGTATAACATACCATGACGTGCATTACGAGTAGGTAGCACACAATCAAACATATCAATACCCAGAGCAATACATTCTATGAGATTCTCAGGAAGCCCTACGCCCATAAGATAACGCGGTTTGTCTTCGGGCAGGATATTAGTACATACATCAGTCATCGCATACATGTCTTCGTGAGGTTCTCCTACTGATAATCCGCCGATAGCATTGATAGCCTGATCTGTGGATGCAATATATTCTGCAGATTGTATCCGTAGATCTTTATAAGTACTTCCTTGTACAATGGGTGCAAATGTCTGACGATGTCCATAATGTGGCTCAGTTTCATTAATTCGTTTAATGCATCTATCTAACCACCGATGTGTGAGTCCGAGGGAGTTTTTAGCGTATTTATACTCACAAGGGTAGGGAGTACATTCATCAAAAGCCATGATGATATCAGCACCTATTGTACGCTGTATATCCATGATGCTTTCTGGTGTGAAGAAATGTTTGCTCCCATCTATATGTGATGAGAACTTGACCCCCTCTTCAGTGATCTTACGTCTATCACTTAATGAATAGACTTGATAGCCACCAGAATCTGTAAGCAATGGTTTCTTCCAATCCATAAATTGATGTACACCACCGGCCTGTTCTAATATATCTAACTTAGGTCGTAGGTATAGATGATATGTATTAGCAAGAATAATTTCAGCATTAATATCGTTTTCGAGATAGGCCTGATCTATTGTTTTGACGGTAGCTTGTGTACCTACGGGCATGAATATAGGCGTCTGTATCGTCCCGTGATCAGTTGTGATTATACCCGTTCTCGCTTTAGACCCGGGGTCCTTATGTGATATCTTAAAATCCATAGTAAGTCAAAGGTAGATTTAATATAGATTTTCTTAGATTTAATTTGTTTATAACTAACTGCTAAAACAGGAAAATAAATACGAAGATGAAAATTCATAAATTATCGCATGTTATAGCAGCGCCTTTTGCTCTTTTATTATTTTATATTCTATATCAGACTTTTTTTAATAAGGATGACTCTTTGTTGATCTATGGCTTGATACCCACCATAATTCTTGTACTTCTATATTTATTTCAGCCACAAATTAATTATTGGTGGCTAAGTAAACACCCTATAAAGTTAGAAGACAAGGTTCTCAAGATGTTAAATAAGACTAATCATATGTATAGGAATATGAATAGTGAGCAAAAGATAGAATTTGAAAATAGGTTAAGTCTCTATGCAGAAGGTAATGCATTTATGTCTAAAGGTATGGACCAAGATTTTGATGTTCCTTATGATGTAAAATTAATGACGGCCCAGATCCCAGTAACCATGATGTGGAATAATAAAGATCGATTTCTTAAAGCATTCGAACGTATAGTGATATACAAGCATCCTTTCCCAAGTCCTAAATTTAAATTCCTGCATACAGCGGAGACAGATATAGAAGATGGTGTAATCATATTCTCATTAGAGCATGCCGAAGCCGCATTTTTACAACCAGAACAATTCTATAATGTTGCTTGGTACGCTTATGCTGAAGCATTTGTCAAGGCATACCCAAACGAGGACTATCCAGAGATAGATGATGATACCTGGAGCATTATAGAAAAGGTCCAAGGCTTAACTCAAGAAAAAATCATGAATACCTTAGGATATGAAAGTGTCGATATTCTTCCTATACTCATAAGCAGTTACTTTTATGATGCTAAAAAACTGGCATCATTAAATCCAACATTACATAAGAGCTTACAAGACATATTCAGCTAAATCCCTTCGTAAAATGTAAGCTGCTTTACACTCATCTATAGCCTGTAGTGTTATTGTATAATTACTATAGAACTCTGTAGTGCTCACCCTACAGAACTACCCCTTTATAATACATAGGTTTGTATTGTATTTAAGCATTAAGCTTATACCTGACTACCACCCTCCCGTTCTAATTCAGAATTTTTCCAAACTCAATTTGTTATTATGAACTTTGTTAAGGTCGTCTTTTTTCTACTATGTGCTGTTCAAATCTCTGCTCAATGTAATTCTTGTGAGGAGGTCAACTTTAATGGGGACTTTGAAGTACGTAACAATATATTGGGAAATGAAAATGCTAACGGGATACTTACGGGCGAAATAGCTAACTGGTATAATACACACGGCTCTGCAGATTTTTTTGATCCTTTATGGAACTGGTATTACTTAACGGGAATACAAAGTCAGATGGCCCACTTATGTTATGGTAGTAGATCATCACATGATCATAGCGAGGGCATGTTTACTTCAGTAGATATTCTTGGAGATGATGACTTATCTTATTGCGTTCAGTTTGATTATGGTTCACATTGTGATTCTGATAAATATGGAAAAGCACATGTATACTTAGCTAACAACTTACAAGAAGGATCAGTAAATGGATTTTTACTTCCTGACAATGCCACTCATTCTACATGGTTTGATAAGTCTAAGAACTTAGACGTTATAGAACTTACTGAAGAAACATCATTCACAGAAGTAGGTATGACAACTTACACTACGACATTTACGCCAGACCAAAATTATGGACAGTTATGGTTCTACACAGAGTATTCTAATGATAATGGAGAGTTTGCTAATTGTGGTTTCATGTTAGACAATGTAAAAGTAAGTTGTACTACCACAGCATTGACAGAAATAATTGTAAAAGAAATGGAAGGCGGTGAGGTAGAACTAGTGCCTGTATTTTCAAAGCTACTTGAAGGCGTCACATATGAATGGACATATGGATCAGAAAAAAGCTCACAAGAAAAAATCATTATATCTAAAATAGATAAGTCTCAGGAGATATGCCTAAAAATAAAAGATAGTAGAGGGGCTTGTGCAGAAACTTGTGTCACAGTAGGCAGTATAAATGCAGCAACAGGTCAGAGTCTTTGTGATTATGCTGTATGTCTAGATGCAGGAGGAGGTATACCGACTATAGAAAGTATGCAGTTAATCACACCACAAGGAGAGACAGTGACGATAGATAAAAGCAGTTCTGAATTTTCATTTCCATACTGTATTGGGGCATCTAATCTTTGTGCCAGTGGAGCATATGAGTTAGAGTATCTTATATCTGATCTTAATGTGTGGATGTTAGATAATGGATATGAGGGACAAGTCACTAAAACTGAAAACTCGGGCTATATAGAAAACTGCAGAGCAAATAAAATAATTACTTATCAATCAGAAGTGACGTTCTTATCTGTGACTTTAGGTAATGAAAAAAGTAGTGATACAATAGTTTTAGACTTTGAACAATCACATTGTAATGAAATAGAAACTACAGAAGAAAATCATATTGTAGAAACTTCTACAGCATACCCCAATCCAACAGCTGGAGTAGTTATGGTACAATTACCAGACAATTCTACAGCTAGTCATATCAGTATAGAACTGAGATGCTTAGAAGGTAACATACTTGAATCTTACAACGTAGATGCTAATGATACAAAGCAATTAGAATTAAATCTAAGCAATAGAAGACCTGGTGTGTATTATGTCAATGTAAGAACGGAAAGCTCAGTAGAATCCCACAAGATTATTAAGCTATGATTTCCATTTTATATTACAACCAGCACTTGGGATCTGAGGGTGAATCTTATCGACACCTAATAAGAGAGCATCTAAAGCAAACCTAAGGTCAGCTCCAGTTACGGGCAATCCGTTACCTGGCCTACTTGCATCCATTCGCCCTCGGTAGATAAGGACATCATCTTTATCAAATAAATAAAAATCTGGAGTACATGCAGCATCATAAGCTTTAGCAACAGATTGATCTTCATCATATAGATAAGGAAACGGATACTTTAGAACCTTTGCGACAATATTCATTTTGTCAGGGCTATCATCTTTATAGTTTTCTACATCATTAGATGATATCGCAGCGAATCCGATTCCTTTGGTCATATACTGATTAGCTATATTAACTAGCTCATGGTTAACATGAATGACAAAAGGGCAATGGTTACAACTAAATACGATCATTGTACCTTTTTCTCCTCTTATACTATCAAGAGAAAGCTGCTTGCCACTTACTGTATCTATGAGTGAGAAAGATGGTGCTTTTGTGCCTACTGGCAACATATTAGATTCTGTAAGAGCCATTTTATTTAATTTTTACAATTTTTATTGATACCTAATACATAATGATTGACAACATTAAGTTGTTCGGCAACTTCACTGCCCTGAAAACCACTTATCATATTATCTTTTAAATATTGCTCGGCGTAGGAAGTATATATTTTAGACAAGGGCATGTAAGTCCAATGCCATTTTTCTTCATTGTAGCCATGTGGACGTTCTTTACCTTTAGCTGTATAGGGTCTGCAAAACCCGTAGGATGATGCATTTTTTTCTAACCAAGAAAATAACTCCAGGCCTTTACCTTTTTCAAACCACTGATTATTAAAACTATTAAAGTCTATATCAGTGCCCCAGTGATGCCGAGAAGTACCAGGCATAGAACTGTATTCTAATATTGTCTTAGCTCTGATGACGAGGTCTGGATACTCTGTAAGTGCATTTTTACCATTACTTAAGATGGTGGCACCAGTCCATTTTTTTTCCCAGATCGTTTTCTGATAATCAAAGTTTCTCGCAGCGGAACGTATCACTAATTGTATACCGTCCTTCTGAGCAGCATCAGACATTTTTTTAAAAGCCTCATAGGCTTCTTTCTTCATAAGGAGACCATTTCTATCAGAATGTTGAGATGATATGGTTGTAAATGTTGTGTCTATAGAAGGATCAAATCGACCCATGATAAAATCTATAGTAACATCTTTTGGATATTTGATGGTTTCTTTCTTTACTTGTGCTGTAGGTGCTACGTCTTTTTTTTCTGCTTGTGGCGCCGTACAAGAGTAGCATAAAAAGTAGACCATTAGGACAAGGATTGTTCTTATACATTGCATTGGTCTATGATGTTGGATAGTTGAATAATCCTTTTTCTTTTATCAAGTCAGATAGGACTTTTGGTACAAAAGCTTCCCAGTCATCATTGCCCGCCTCTATAGATTCTAAGACATTCCATGGTAAGATTTCAAGTTTCTTCTTATCATAGGTATGAATCTCGACAATCTGTTCAGCATCTATCAAGTGCTTATATAAGAAGTGTATACCATCAGGGACCATCATCGTCTTAGCGTGTATAAGTTCTCCACCTTTTTCTAGAAAAGCAGGGTATACATATACTTTAATATTACGGTTAAATAATTCTCCGAAAGCGATGAGCAATCTCCCATCTTGATTACTATAATATTTATCTTCTATGATATGTAAGAGTTCTCTTACTCCTATTACAAGTCCCAAGTGACCGATCTTATGATCTTCTAAGTAGTTGATGAGATTCTGATGATTGCTACAATCAGAGATGATAACGTTATGACCTAATGCGCAGAGTGCATCTGCTCTTTCTATAAAATCTTTTTCGTCAATCTCGCCATTTATTTTTAAGTTCTCCATGGTGACCTCTGCAATAATGGCTGCGTTGTCATCTTCTACTTTGTCTTCTTTGACGAACTGTTTATATCCAGCATCAAAGACATCCAGAGTGACATTAGTAGGTGGTCTGAAGTGACCTCTGACGACCATCAGATCTTTTTTCCACAAAAACTCTGAGGCATGTATGTTACGTTTGTCCTTACTAAAGATGGTAACATCTGTCAGTTTGTGATGTACACTATAGAGCGCAAGTAATCGATTATCTAATTCGCTAAAGTCTGGTCCTTCTAATCTAATCATATCGATGTTTACCCTACCGGCTATTCCGTCGACTAGTGATTGTACAAACTCCTTAGGGTCATGATGACTTTTAAAACATGCATAGACCATATTGACACCTAATACACCAATGGCTTCCTGCTGCAGGTGATTATTCTGATCATTCATCTTGACATGAACGATGAGATCATTAGTGGGACCATCAGGTCGTACCTGAAAGCGGACCCCCATCCATCCGTTACCTTTAATGGTTCTCTTATAATTGATTGCGGCCACTGTATCTGCAAATGCAAAAAAAGTAGTCTCAGGTCGTTCTGTGCTAAGTCGATCTTCCATTAACTGATACTCGTGATCGAGCATTTTGTATAGGCGTGACTCACACACGTAGCGGCCACTCTCCTCGACTCCATATATAGCGTCAGAATAGGTCTTATCATAGGCAGACATGGTTTTGGCTATTGTACCTGCTGCTGCACCTGCCTGAAAGAAACATCTGGCAACTTCCTGACCTGCTCCTATCTCTGAGAAGGTGCCGTATATTTTCTTATTAAGATTGATATTAAGTGCCTTTTGCTCGGCAGTAAGAATGTGTCGTTTAGTAGAATCCAAGTCTTGTTCTTTTGCGGCAAAGATATAGATTTTATGGAGTAGCAGAAGAGGGCTTAGAATAATGATCTTGAATACTAATAAAGCTGTATCAATATAGCTCAGCGAATAAAAGCTAGCTGTAAAAGTTTAATTCTTAATAGATCTCCACAATCATATCCACTTCTACACAGATATTACGCGGAAGAGATGACATTCCGACTGCTGCTCGAGCATGTTTTCCTCGTTCTCCAAAAACTTCTACCATCAAATCAGAAAAACCATTAATCACCTCAGGGTGATTTTCAAAATCAGGAGTAGCGTTGACCATACCTTGTACTTTAAGTATTTGTTTGATTTTATTGAGATCACCTAAGTGATGCTTAAGGACAGCCAGCTGTTGGATACCAGAAGCTCTAGCAGCAACATAAGCTTCTTTGACATCCATATCCTTACCGAGTTTTCCTTTTATATATTTTCCATTTACATCTTTAGGGCCTTTACCCGCAAGGTATAAGGTCTTACCAGCTTGAGTTATATGCTTATAGTTCGCGATAGGATTACTGATTTCAGGAAGGTCGATATCTAAATCCCGGAGTTTTTTATCATAGTCTATCTTCTCAAGATTTATATTCTGATCAGGAATTTGTGTTTCTGATTGTCGGCAAGCGATTATGGATATAATTAACAAGAGGTATAGACGATACATAGTATTAGATATTTTGTATTAAATAACTCCTTCTAAGATAAACATTAAGTCTTTATATAGTCGAATTGTCAGAGGTATTACCTGGACCGATTTTAATAATCTAAACTAGTAAGCGATTCGTCGAATATCAGAAATCCTTAAAATACATTGTTTCAATAATAAAATTAAAAACCGTTACTTACGTTTTATAAGCAGTAAGGTCTTTTCTCAGGGGCATATTATTGTTTAGACAAACAACGATTATGAAGAAAAACCAACTTATAACTCTCGTTTTAGTAATTGCGGCAGTAGCTGTTGCTATCTATTATTTCACTCGGGCTGACGGAGAAGATGCCCAACAAGATATCGTAACTGCGGTAAAGTACGGGCCATTTACAGTCTCAGTAAATGCAACTGGAGAACTTGAGGCTAAGAGGTCAAAGAAAATAATGGGTCCCTCCTCTATGCGTAATGCTCAAATATATGAGACCACCATACAATCACTCGTCCCCGAAGGATCAGAAGTCAAGGAAGGAGACTTTGTCGCTCAACTTGATAAGACAGAAGTCGCTAATAAGATGGCAGATATTCAGGCTGAGATAGATAAAGTACTTACTCAATTAGAACAAGTTAAAATCGATACCTCCATAGAGATGAGGGGTTTGAGAGATCAGATGGTTAATGTTAAGTTCTCAAAAGAAGAGACGCGACTACAGGTAGAGTTAAGTAAGTATGAACCTGAAGCTATTATTAGACAGAAAAATATAGAGTACGAAAGAATAGAAAGAGAATACGAACAGCTAAGAGTAAAGCTCGGACTAACAAAAGATAAGAATATGGCTAAGATAGCTGAGATAACAGCTTCTCTGAACCAACAAAAAGTCAAGATGAAGCGATTGGTAGATCTCTCAGAAGAATTCTCAATTAAAGCACCAGCTGACGGTATGGTAATATATGCCAGAGGATGGGAAGGAAAAGTTACAGCGGGTTCGCGGTTAAGAGCATGGGATCCTGTCGTTGCAGAATTACCCGATCTCACGGAGATGATCTCTAAGACTTATGTTAATGAAGTAGATATAAGTAAGGTCTCCATAGGTCAGGATGCTGAGATCACCATAGATGCATTTCCTGACGCTAAGTATACAGGAACAGTACAGCAGGTCGCTAACATAGGAGAACAACTGCGTAATTATGATACCAAGGTTTTTGAGGTGATTGTCTCAGTCAATGAGCAAGACTCTATATTAAGACCAGCCATGACCACAGGAATAGAAATAATAATCAGCGAATATGATTCTGTAACATATATTCCATTAGAGGCCTTATATAAAGACTCTGTCAATTATGTATTTAAAAAAGAAGGATCTAAAGTTATAAAACAAGAAGTGGTTACTGGTCCATCAAATGATTTAGATATACTCGTCGCGGGAGGTGTAGTCAAAGGCGAAAAAGTGCTACTGACAAAACCAGATAAAGCAGATGAAATGTCCATCAACTATTTTGATGAATCAAAGAAAAAAGAGCTGATCGCAGAGCTTGCAAAGAAAGAACAGGAAAGAATATCAATTCTTGAAGAAAAGAAGAGTAATCTCAAAAATGATATCGAGCGTAAGGATGGTAATGGTGGTACAATGGTAATAATGTACTAATGGCAAGAGCATTATTTAATTTTTATCTGGCTATAGACGGTATCGTCGCTAATAAATTACGAGCTTTCCTCACCGCATTGGGTATCATCTTTGGTGTGGCGGCTGTTGTCGCCATGCTGGCGATAGGCTCAGGTGCACAGAAGGCGATCATGGAACAAATGAAGCTTATAGGTTCTAATAGTATAATTATAAAAAGTGTATCTGAAGATGACAGCGAAGGAAGTGACGATGAGAACAATGAAGAAAAAAGAAAGTGGTCACCAGGACTTTCTATAGAAGATGTATCATCTATTAATCACATTATACCTACAATAGAATTATCAGGTGGTGAGATTAAATCAAGGGAGGCATTAATAGCTAATGGTAAGCAATCAAAGGTGACTGTCATGGGTATAGAGCCCACATTCTTTGAGCTAAATAATCTTACCATAGGAGAGGGAAGCAACTTCAGAGAACAACACACAACTAACGGCATGGCTGTGTGTATCATAGGCAAGAATATTCACTCTAA
>CAZBXL010000012.1:14758-20014 GCA_964495785.1 uncultured Saprospiraceae bacterium
TAGACAGAGCCGTATTTCGAGTAGATAATGAAAGTAACCTGCAAGCTACTGCAGAAGTCATAGGAAAAATCCTCGAAAGAAAGCATAACAATATCAAGGATTACGAGATAGAGATACCCGAGCTCTTAATACAGCAACAGCAAAAAACACAAGAGACATTTAATGTCGTACTCGCCGTTATAGCGGGCATCTCTCTTTTAGTAGGAGGCATAGGTATTATGAATATCATGCTGGCATCAGTATTAGAACGGATTAAGGAGATAGGTATAAGGCGGTCTATAGGTGCTCAGAAGATAGATATCATTTTACAGTTTTTGTTTGAAGCTGTTTTTATTTGTTTTCTTGGCGGTCTTATAGGCGTGGTACTAGGTATCGTCACCGCCAAGCTTATTGCCAATTCTGCAGATATACCTACAGTCATATCTTGGTGGTCTATTGTCTTATCTTTTGGTGTTGCGTTTTTGGTGGGTTTAGTATTTGGTTTATTTCCGGCTAAGCGAGCATCAGAGTATGATCCTATCATCGCATTACGATCTAATTAATTATTGTCATGAGAACTATTGTAGTAGCCTTCTTCATTTGTATCAGTCAGATTATTTCTGCTCAGATAGAAGAAGTTTTTTCTTTAGAAGATATCATCGTGCTGGCACAATCGGAGTCGCCACAAGTTAAGCTTGCAGAGATGCGTAAGTCTAACGCCTATTGGACTAATCAGCAGTTTCTTGCAGATTATAGACCTGAGATAAATTTAGGTCTTGTTCTGCCAAGTCTGAATAGATCTGTAAATCTTATTGACCTACCTGATGGGTCTTCAGCATTTAGAGAGAGATCACAGATGACTAATGACTTGTCATTATCTCTTGGCCAAAATATTACATCAACAGGAGGACAAGTTTATGCCTCTACAGGAATAAGACGATTAGACTTATTCGAAACAGATAATGTTGTAGGGTCTAAAAGTTATGTTAGTAATCCATTAATCTTTGGTATTATTCAGCCATTGTTTGGGTACAATCAACTTAAGTGGAATAAACGAATAATGCCAATGGTCTATAAGGAGGCTCAAGCTACTTTTTCTGAAGAGTTAGAAGCGGTCGCTTCTCAAGCTGTTCGCTTATTCTTTACCTTACTCACAGCACAGATGGATCTTAAAGCGGCGATGGACAGGAAAGTTGTGGCCGATGATTTATATAAGCTGGGTGAGAATAGATATTCTGTCGGTAACATCGCAGAAACAGATCTTCTTCAGCTGGAAATGGATGTGATGAGATCAGATACAGATATCTCTACCGCCAAGCAAAGAGCACAGTCAGCTAATGAAAGTTTGAGAAACTTTTTGGGAATATATGAAGATGTAAATTTCAATTTGGATCTACCGCTTGAAGTGCCAGAAATTTATATTGATATGGAGATCGCATTGGCACAGGCAAGAAATAATAGAAGTACAATAATAAGTCTGCAGAGAAGATTATTAGAAGCTGAAGCTCAAGTAGAGAGTAGTAAAGCTAACACAGGACTTAGTGGACAATTATCTGGAGAGGTCGGTCTTACTGGATTTGGAGGTAATATATCAGATGCCTATTCTACATTGACGGATCAAGAAGTCATTACTTTAAGATTAACTATTCCGATTGCAGATTGGGGAAAAGCTAAGGCTGCATATGAAATACAAAAATCAAACTATGAATTAGTCGACCTGAATACGGGATTAGATAGGATAAATTTTGAAAACGAAGTAAAGATAGCTGTACAGCAATTTGAGCTGGTTAAAGAAAATGTGGAACTATCAAAAAGGTCATATGAACTATCTCAGAAAAGATATGACCTTACAAGAAAAAGATATGTTATAGGCAAGTTGGATATCACCGAATTAAACCTAGCAGATATCGAGCAGGAATCTCAACGTCAAGCATATATTCAATCGATTAATAGCTTCTGGGATGCTTACTACAATATCAGATCGCTGACCTTGTATGACTTTATTAATAACACACCTCTCGTCAAGGAATAATTTTCTGTCGAGCATAGGATAGCTCTGTAAGCACCTTATACAGAGATTGGTTTGGTCCTATTTTTGATGATATTATGGTGTGAAAAAGAAACTCACTCATAATGTATATGTTGTCGAATTAGACAGAAAGGTATGGTCTGAGAGTTCTAAGTTTCGAGATGCTAATCCTCACTACAAAGGGATGATGGGTTGTCTCTATGTAGGTATGACAAGCCATTCTCCTCAAGAAAGATATAAGAAACACAAGACAGGCTACAGAACCAAGAAAGGGATAAAAATTTCGTCTCGCTTTGTAGAAAAGTATGGTATCTTTCTACGGCCACATTTATATTCTGCATTTAATCCACTTATAAAAAGTGAAGCTGCACAGTTAGAAAAAAACTTAGCCAATAGCCTTAAGAAGAGAGGCTATGCCGTATGGTGGAATTAGAACTTATCAAGCTAAGACATTCAAAAACAGCTATATATTTATTTGAATCTCCAATTAAATATTAATTAAAGATCTTTGTTTGGTTTTTCTTGTACCAGCTCTATAAGCATACCGTTAGCGCTTTTGGGATGTATAAAGCAAACTAATTTATTATCGGCACCTTCAGTGGGTTCTTCGTTGAGTAATTTAAATCCTTCTTTTCTGAGTCTTTTCATTTCAGATACAATATCTGTTACTGCAAATGCAATATGATGAAAACCTTCTCCTCTTTTTTCTATAAAAGACTGAATAACGCTTTGATCGTGTGTGGCTTGCAATAGTTCTATCTTGCTGTTGCCGACTCTTAAGAATGAGGTAAGCACACCTTGAGATTCTACAGTCTCTCTCTTGTAGGGCTGAGCTTGGAATAGTGTAGAATATATTTTTTCACTGGCGTCTATATCTTTGACTGCAATGCCTATATGTTCTATTTTTTTCATAAGTTGATCTGAAATATAATTTTATCCTTGCGGTTAAAAAGTCGTTAAAGATATACAAAGCGACATGTTAACATGTATTTTTATAAATGAATAAGTAATGAATGGATAAGAAAATCATATGGGGGATTATCATTTTGATGACTGTTGCGCTTTTTGGAATTGCCGTCACACAGTTTATTTGGATTAAGACACAAGTAGATCTTGATGCTAAGAGTTTTGAGGATAAAATATATATGGCATTAAATAATGTCAAGAATCGTATGTCTAAGGATTCAGAAGATCAGGATAATCTGATGAAGCAACTTACACAGCAGCAAGAGGATAATACCTTATTTGGCAAACAAGTAAACACTTTACCAAACTTACTCTCACCCGATAACAAAAACTACTTTAATAATAAGCATCAGATATTAGGCATCATGCAGAATATCAATATTGCAGATCCAGACTACCTTCTGGAAAATATGGATATCAAAAAATTAGATAAGTATCTCAAGGAAGAACTGAAGGATCAAGGTATAGACATTAAGTATGACTATGGTGTCTACTCTAATAAGGAGGAAGATTATATTTTCAGAAATGGACATTATGCGGCAGTATCAATATCCGGTAATGCAAGTAAGCCTGATGTTGCTGAGAGAGGGTTTAATACTTCTCCATATAAGGTCCAGCTGTATGGAGTAGGAGAGGAGTCTCCGGGTCACCTCAAGATATTTTTTCCTGGTAAGCAAAGTTTTCTATGGTCGAGGGTGCTACCTTCATTGTTGACATCATTTTTGTTTACTGGATTGGTCCTTTTTTGTTTTGCGTATACCATATTTATTATTTTTAGACAGAAGAAAGTTTCTGAGATGAAGACGGACTTTATTAATAATATGACACACGAGTTCAAAACTCCAATTGCAACAATATCATTGGCCTCTGACTCTATTACTAATAGAACGGTAATAGAAAACCCAGATAAGATAAAACGATTTGCAGGAATCATAAAGCAGGAAAATAAACGGATGTTAGATCAGGTGGAGAAGGTGCTGCAGATGGCTAAGATAGATAAGCGAGACTTTGAATTAAAGCTGACAGATGTCAATATCAATGAAGTTGTATATCAAGCATCTGAGAATTCGAGATTGAAGATTATTAAGAGAGAAGGTTCATTAGAGGTAAATTTGGATGCATCAAATGCTTTAATACAGGGTGATTTGACACATATTTCTAATATTATTCATAATCTTTTGGATAACGCAGAGAAATATTCAAATGAAAAACCTAAAATAAACGTTAAAACCAAAGATGCTTCCGGTGGAGTAGAAGTACTGATCAGTGATAATGGTATCGGGATGACTCAAGAATCTATAAAGCATATTTTTGATAAGTTTTATAGAGTACATACGGGTAATAGGCATGATGTCAAAGGATTTGGCTTAGGTTTGAGTTATGTAAAAGCACTGATGGATGCACATAATGGCAAAATAAAAGTTAGCTCAGAGCTCGGAAAAGGAAGCACATTTAGCTTGTTTTTCCCGTTCTTACAAAGTGACTAATTGTTAAAATGTACATCTAAATAAAGAATACTACTTATTTAAATTATAAAATCAACATGTCAGAAAACAAAACGCAAAAGATTTTACTAGTAGAGGACGACCAAAATTTTGGCGACGTATTAAGGTCTTATTTAGAAATGCATGACTATGAGGTTGAGTTAGCAGTAGATGGTGAAGAAGGATTAATGAAATATAATAAAGGCAGCTACGACCTATGCGTTCTAGATGTTATGATGCCAAAAAAAGATGGCTTCACGTTAGCTAAAGAAATAAGAGAAAAAGATAAGGTTACTCCCCTTATTTTCTTAACAGCTAAATCCCTTAAAGAAGATGTTCTCGAAGGTTTAAAAATAGGGGCTGATGACTATATCACTAAGCCATTTAACTCAGAAGAACTTTTATTAAGAGTGCAAGCGATCCTTAGAAGATCTGGTGCCAAAGAAGAACCAGAAGAAGAAGTTAAGGAGTTTACATTAGGCAAATTTCACTTTCATTATCCCCTTAGAATACTTACCTATACGGACTCTGATAATGTCGTAACTAAAGATAACCTTTCTCCTAAAGAGGCACATCTTCTACGTATGTTTTGTACACACAAAAATGACGTATTACCAAGGTCTGTAGCATTAACTAAGATATGGGGTGAGGACAATTATTTTACAGCAAGATCGATGGATGTATTCGTCACTAAGTTGAGAAAATACTTAAGTAAAGACAAAGACCTTGAGATTGTAAATATCCACGGTAATGGATTTAGACTTATAGATAGAACGGAAATGGTTATAGAATAATAAC
>CAZBXL010000012.1:20114-42067 GCA_964495785.1 uncultured Saprospiraceae bacterium
CGAGGTCCTATAAGTCTAATGATATCTGATTTGTGTAAGACTTCTTTTTCTAATAACTGCTGAGCCAAAATGTCTAACTCTTTTCTTCTTTCTTTCAATAATGCCTGAGCAGCTTCGTACTGAGCATCGATTAATTTTCTGACTTCTTCGTCTATTAACGTCGCGGTGTCATCTGAAAAAGGTTTGTTGAATTGATCTTGTGATAGACCATAGAAAGAGACATTTCCTACTTTCTTATTCATACCAAAGACAGTGACAATAGAGTAAGCCATCTTAGTTACTTGATCTAGATCGTTCTGTGCTCCAGTGGATATTTTATCAAAGACAATTTTTTCTGCAGCTCGACCTCCGAGGGTCATAGTCATTCTATCTAATAATGCTTCTGTTCTTGTGATGTATTCTTCCTTAGGAAGATATTGAGCATATCCTAAAGTTCCTATTCCACGAGGTACGATCGTTACTTTGACCAATGGTGATGCATTCTCTAAAAACCAACCACACACGGCATGGCCTGCTTCATGATAAGCTATGATCTCTTTTTCTCTTGGAGAGATTATTTTATTCTTTTTCTCTAAGCCGCCTATAACTCTGTCCAATGCATAATTGAAGTCGTCCATCTCGACTGCTTTCTTATTACGACGAGCGGCAACAAGAGCAGACTCATTACAGACATTTGCTATTTCTGCTCCTGCAAATCCTGGCGTCATTTCAGCAAGAGAATCAGCTTTGACATCATCAGCAGTTTTAATGTTTTTTAGATGGACTTTGAATATAGCTTCTCTACCTGCGAGGTCAGGACTATCTATTCCTATCTGTCTATCAAATCTTCCCGGCCTCATCAGAGCATTATCTAGTATATCATGTCTGTTAGTTGCGGCCATTAGAATAACACCTTTGTCAGTAGAGAATCCATCCATCTCTACGAGTAACTGATTAAGCGTATTTTCTCTTTCATCATTTCCTCCTTGTACTTGTCCTCTGCCACGGGCACGACCGATAGCGTCTATCTCATCTATAAAAATAATACAAGGTGCTTTTTCTCGGGCTTGCTTAAATAGATCCCTTACTCGTGATGCTCCTACACCTACAAACATTTCTACAAAATCACTTCCTGATATAGAGAAAAATGGGACATTTGCTTCACCTGCTACGGCTTTAGCTAATAAAGTTTTTCCTGTACCCGGAGGACCTACTAAGAGAACACCCTTAGGAATCTTTCCTCCGAGAGAAGTGTATTTTTTAGGATTTTTTAGAAAGTCGACGACCTCCATGACTTCTTCTTTCGCTTCTTCAAGTCCAGCCACATCTTTGAAAGTGACATTGACCTTAGCTTTATTGTCAAACAGTGTCGCCTTAGACTTACCTATATTAAATATCTGGGAGCCAGGTCCTCCAGCACCAGAACCCATTTTTCTGATAAAGAATATCCATAGACCTAAGATAAGTAGAATCGGAATCATCCAACTTAGTATTATGCCCAGATAGTTTTCTTGGCTTTTAGCTTCATAATCTATGATAGGTTTATTTGTATTCTTACTATTGATTTCTGTCTGTACAAAGTTATCGAATGACGCAGGGTCAATAATTTCAAAGGTAAAGTTGGGCTGATTAGTAGGTAGCTTGCTGTCTTTGAATTTCGGGTACTTGTTTAATGCCTCCTTCTTTAGGAAGACATTGACTTGTTTCTCATTGATGATATATACCTTATCTATATCACCAGCAAGAGCCATTTTCTTAAAGCCATAAAGAGTTGTCTGTTCAGTTTTGTTATTAACAAAAGCTAAGACCTGTAACCCTAAGAATATAAATAATACAATACCATATATCCAATAAGAATTGATGACCAGCTTTTTAGGGTTCTTATCTTTTTTATTTTTTTCGCTCATTTATTTGCATATAGTTTTAAGGACTTCTAAGGATTAACCGTAAGTAAGACTTAAAGGTTTTTATATATTTTCAAATTCGGTGACGATAGCGTCACTCCATAGGTCTTCAAGTTCGTAAAATTCTCTAGTTTCAGGATAGAATACATGGACGACGATATTAAAATAATCTACCAAAACCCACTTAGAAGCTTCTTGACCCTCTATCAAGCTAGGAAGTAATCCAATCTCATCTTTGACTCTTTCTCGGATGTTTTTAGCGATAGCTCTTATCTGAGTGGTAGACTCTCCATCACAGATTATAAAAAAATCAGTAGGAGAATCATCTATTTCTCTAAGGTCTAATTTTACTATATTTTTTCCTTTGATATCCTGAATACAATCGACGATCAAGTTTGTAAGAGCTTCAGAATTATTTATTGTTTGTGAGGCTGTAGTATTATTGTACAAATTATAGTTTAGATTTAGTTTCTAATAGAACTTATAAAAGATATTGGACTTAAGATTATCATATTATACCATACAACGGTTTGTATATCTCAAAAGTACGGCATCAACCAATGAATACAGTACAAATGTATCATCAATAAATAGTCCAAACCACAATTATTGTGTTTATACCTATAATCAGACCGATGGAAGAGGACAAATTGGCAGAAAATGGTATTCTGGAACTGGAGACAACTTAGCGTGTAGCTATTATTTACAAGTACATAATATAAATGTAAGAGATCAATTTAAGATCAATTGTGCTGTTTGCTTAGCACTCTATGATACAATTACTCGATACATTGATGCTGAAAGTGTCAAGATAAAATGGCCTAATGATTTATATATCGGTGATAAGAAAGTCGCAGGCATTTTGATACAAAATCAAATCAAAGGACACGATATCAACAGCACCATCATAGGGTTAGGCATTAATATAAATGCTCAAGAGTTTCCAGAAGATTTACCCAATCCAATATCACTACGTCAGGCTATAAAGGAGGCTTCTACCATTAATAAGATAGAACTATTACATCTGTTGACTATTAACTTATCAGAAAGATTAGATAAAATAGAATTTAGAGATATGAGATCAGAATATATTTCTAAGTTATATCGACATGGTGAGCTACATGAATTTCAATCTGAAGACGAGGGACATTTTCGCGGTAGGATTGTCGATATATCGGGAGATGGAAAGCTGATGATTAACATAGGTTCGAAAATTAAAGAATATTCATTTAGAGAAGTGAGCTACCTAATATAGAAGATGAAAGCGACCATAATAACCATCGGAGACGAGATTCTGATTGGGCAAATAATAGATACAAATTCTGCATGGCTAGGACAGCAACTATCATTACTTGGTGTTAGCGTACATCAGATAGTATCAATCTCAGATAATGAGGAGGATATCAAGACAAGCTTGAAGAATCAATTAGTAGATTCTGATTTACTGATATTCACCGGTGGCCTGGGACCGACTAAAGATGATATAACTAAGAAGTCTATAGCTGATTATTTTAATTCAGATATGGTTTTTGATGAGAATACATTTCTACGTATTAAGAAGTACTTCGATACGAGAGGGATACCAGTACTTGAAGCACATAAGGAACAGTGTTACATGCCCGCTATGGCGGAAATTCTTGATAATGATCTCGGTACAGCGCCAGGTATGCTCTTTCATATAGATAACAAGATGGTCTTATCTGTGCCAGGAGTCCCTTATGAGATGAAGTGGATATTTACAAATAAATTCTTGCCACTTCTTAAGGGCAAGATGTCATCAGATAATCACATCTATCATACAACTATTAAGACTATAGGCAGAGGAGAAACCACGATAGCAGAAAAAATTGAGGATATTGTAAATAGATTACCATCTCATACATCTATCGCCTATCTGCCAAGTGTGGGTTCCGTAAGATTAAGGTTGTCAAGTAAAGCCAATTATGATACGAGCTCAGAAGTAGATGAATATGCATCTCAGATCAAAGACAGACTAGGGCACTTGGTTTATGGAATGAATGAGGATAGCATAGAGGCTGTAGTGCTGCAGCTGTACAGAGAAAAGAAATTGACATTGGGAACAGCTGAGAGTTGTACTGGCGGTCTGGTGGCGCATAAATTGACCTCTATACCAGGCTCGTCAGAAGTCTATCAAGGAAGTATCGTCAGCTACAGTTATCCACTTAAAGAGAAACTACTGCATGTATCCCATGACACATTGACTAAGGAAGGGGCAGTAAGTGAGAAGACTGTAATAGAAATGCTCAAAGGACTCCTGAGTACCACCAATGTTGATGTTGGGATTGCTATATCTGGAATTGCAGGACCTGGAGGAGGGACTCCAGAGAAGCCGGTAGGTACAATATGGCTAGCATGGGGTTCTAAGGACAACATTAAAACCAAACTACTTAATGTATCAAAGAATAGAAAACTGAACATAGAGTTTACTTCTGTTGCGGCCTTAAATGCATTAAGGTTATACGCATTAGAACATTGCTAAAATTCCAATTGTCGTAAGGATATTTCACTTAACTTTGGAGTCAAAATAAAAAACATTACATAATGGCGAAAATAGATCTTATAATGCCCAAAATGGGGGAGAGTATTATGGAGGCAACGATACTTAAATGGGTCAAAAACGTAGGAGATACAGTCACTGAAGATGAAACAATCTTAGAAATAGCTACAGATAAGGTCGACTCTGAGATTCCTTCTCCTGTAGATGGTAAGATAATAGAAGTGCTTTACAAAGAAGATGATGTAGTAGAAGTGGGTAAAGTCATCGCTAGAATAAGTACAGATGCATCGCAGCCAGTCACTAACAATACAGAAGAAAAGAAACCTCAAGCTGCTAATAGTACACCACCAGTAGCGACTAAGACAGAGACTAAAGCTCCAGAACCACAAGTGGCTACTGCGACAATGCCTACATCATCTAATGGAACTAAGAAAAGGTTCTATTCTCCATTGGTTAAGAATATTGTGAAACAAGAGAATATAGGTGCAGCAGAACTTGAATCAATAATAGGAACTGGCGCAGCAGGAAGAGTAACAAAAACTGATATTTTAAACTATATAAAAACAAGAACAGCACCATCTACAAATGGCAGCACTAACGGTGTACAACATACGACATCTACTACTGCAACGCCACCAGCTAAGCCAGCCGTTGTACATGATCATGGTAGCAATGTAGAGATCGTAGAGATGGACCGTATGCGTAAGATGATAGCGGACCACATGGTGATGTCTAAGCATACTTCTCCACATGTAACATCTTTTGTAGAAGCAGATGTAACGAATATTGTCAACTGGAGAAATAGAATCAAAAATGATTTTCAAAATAAATACGGAGAGAAGATAACCTACACACCCATTTTCGTAGAAGCGGTAGTTAAGGCACTCAGAGAGTTTCCTCTTGTAAATGTCTCCGTTGAAGGAAAAAATATTATTGTAAAAAAAGACCTTAACATAGGGATGGCAACAGCCTTGCCTTCGGGTAACTTAATCGTGCCTGTTATTAAAAATGCTGATTATTTAAATCTTCCAGGATTAACCAAGACAGTCAATGATCTAGCAAATAGAGCAAGAAATAATAAACTCAAGCCTGAAGATATTCAAGGAGGAACATTCACTGTCACTAACGTAGGTACATTTGGTAACGTGATGGGTACACCTATCATCAATCAACCTCAGGCAGCGATTCTTGCAGTAGGAGCTATAAGAAAAAAACCTGCTGTCCTTGAGACTGAAGAAGGAGATGTCATCGCTATACGACAGATGATGTTCTTATCGTTATCTTATGACCACAGAGTTGTAGATGGATTCTTAGGAGGATCATTCTTAAAAAAGATAGCAACTTACTTAGAATCATTTGACGGCAAGAGAGAAGTTTAGTCTCGATATATTTAATTCATAGATAGAATACGAAATAGTTTTATTGAAACGCATTAGCCACATACTGTTCATGATGATGATGTGTTACATCGGATATGGACAGGATTATCTAATGCAAGGAAATGCAGCTTTTGATAAAGGTAACTTTACTGCTGCCATCCAGTATTATTCTAAGTACGATAAGCTATCCCTAAATTCTGAGATACTTGAAAAAAGAGGTATCTCTTATTATCGTGTCAATGATTTAAAAAAAGCCATAAGAGATTTTACTAATGCTAAGAAGCTTGGTAACAGTAATCCAGATATGTATTATCGTATGGCTGTAATTAAGCAGAACCTTGGAGATATAGAAGAAGCTGTTTTTTTCTATAAGTCATTCATTGGTCTAGTAGACGAAGAGCATCAGAAATATGATCGTGCCAAAATAGAATTAAAAAATTGCATCTATACAGCCTTTAATCAAGCTAACGAAGAAGTAGCTTCTGTACAAAGTTTTGGGGAAGAAGTAAACACAGCTTACGACGAAATCTATCCTATAAGAAGTCCTCGGTATGGTAATGTCTATTACCTTTCTACTAATAGAAATCAGAGTGACTTTCAGATTATGGCATTCAGTATTAATGAAAAAGGAAACTGGAAGGACACACCAGAAATAGTAGCTGATGTCAATACAGCAAAGCATGACTATCTACAAGACGTATCTGCAGACGGCAATTCTTTATTGTATCAAAAACAAGGAGCAGAAATACTGGATCGACATCTGACCTTCTCTACCTACAATGGCGATGAAGAAATAAAAATCAATATCCCTCGTACAGTTCTCAAAGATGTAGCAGACTTACAGATCGTTGATCATAATACTTTAGCCTTTGCAAGTGATAAGTTATCCGGATATGGTGGGTATGATATATATACAATCACCTACAAAGATAAAAAGTGGTCAGAACCAGTTAACTTAGGACCTCTGGTCAATACAATGTATGACGACAGATTTCCTCACTTCTCTGATGGAAAAAAACAATTATATTTTAGTTCTAACAGACCATATGCATTTGGAGGATTCGATATATACACCATAGACTTAAGTGTAGACAAGAAGGTTCAGAATATAGGTCAACCTATTAATACAGCAGGTGATGACATCAATTATAGATTAGATGCTGATGGGCATACTGCGATATATAGTTCTAATTCTAAAACTGGCACAGGAGGCTATGATCTTTATTTTGCTCATATGCGAGAGCCTAAAAACTTACAGCCAAGAGACTCACTACGATTTGAATATATAGACGAGATACTTCGTATTGAAGATGAGAAAAAGAAAACCCAATTAATCGCTGAACAAGAAAAGCAAAAAGCCAAAAAAGAAGCTAAAGAGAAAGCTGACGCATTAAGAAAAAAACAGTTAGAAGAAGAAAAGAAAGCAGCCGAAATTGCAGCTTTAGAAAAAGCAGAATTAGAGAAAAAGCAAAATCAATTAGCTGCAGCAGAACAATTAAAAAAGGATCTTCTAATCCAAGAACGCCAAGCTAAAGAAGAAGCTACCAAGAAGGCAGAAGAAGTTTCTGTAGAAAAAGAAAAGTCTGATGAGATGATGACTACTTCAGCAAGTAAGACATTAGATGAGGTATCAACGGATAAAAGCTTAATTACAAAAGGTTATAAGACCAAAAAATTAAAGGCAATAGACTCTTACATTATTTATTATCAGGATCGGCAAGATCTATTGAATGATAAGAATAAAGAAATCGTTCATGCTATAGCTTATTACTTATCAGAAAACCCAAAAGAACAGATTAGACTGCTTGTATATACGGATGAGAAAGAACCGGGGCTTCCAGAATTTGTGCAGTATAATACTTTGCTCAGGGCAAAGACTATATCAGATTACTTGGTCGACCTTGGTATAGACCCAGATCGTATTCATATCGAAAGTCTGGCAGCTAATTATCCAGTTGCTAAAGAGGATGTTGCAGGCCAGTCAAATACAGAATATGCTTACCTCAATAAGCGAATAGAAACACAAATCATTAGCGATAACGGAAAGCTAATAACTGACCATAGGGTTGACCCCGGTAAGATGCCGTTAGCATATCGGGACAGAAGGTATATTCTATTTCAAGATATAAGAGATGAGCTCTATTATTCTGTCAAAGTAGGCTCTACACCACGGATTTTTAAAAATGCAATATTGCGCTTTTATGATGATATCTATGTGAGAAAAGAAAGTGGTACATCTGATAACGATTACTATATAGGTGTCTATACTAAATATGCAGATGCTAAAGCATTACAAGAGAAACTAAAAAAGAGTACTGCACCTATTACTGAAATTGTACCATTCTTTAACGGTAAGAAAGTAGAGAGTGTAGACATTGATGCTCTTTCTGCAGAGTATCCTGACCTTAGTAATTATACTAAAAACTGATCTTCCTTCTTATACCGATAGCTGTTTATAAACGGCTATGATAAATCATGAAGTTTTAAAATTTGCATCAAGCATTATACCAAAATAAGATGGGTCATTGTGTCCCCAAATTAGTATAAGATCTTTCCTGAGTTTTTTCCTATTCTTCTTTCAACACAAGTTGTTGACCTTACTGATTATCCTATGATATACAGTACATGACCACAAGCTTTAGTAGAATGTTCTTGTAATGCAGCTTAATCTGTATATAATTTATTTATATTTAAAATGAATATATCAAACAACATATGGATAAGTACATTCTTGCATTAGATCAGGGCACTACAAGTTCTAGAGCTATCATTTTTGATCATAGCGGAGCCATTATATCAGTAGCCCAAGAGGAATTCAAACAATATTTTCCTAAGCCGGGATGGGTAGAGCATGATCCCATAGAGATATGGTCCACACAATCTGGAGTCGCTCAGCAGGCTATTGAGAAGAGTGATTTTAGTGCAGAGAACATTGCAGCTATAGGCATTACTAATCAGAGAGAGACAGTCCTTGTATGGGATAAAAACACCGGGGAGCCAGTGTATAATGCTATAGTCTGGCAAGACAAGAGAACATCCAATTATTGTGATGAACTTAAAGAACAAGGGCATGCCGAGTCTGTAAGAGAAAAAACAGGACTGGTTATAGATTCTTATTTTTCTGGTACAAAGGTAAAGTGGATATTAGATAACGTAGATGGAGCAAGAGAGAAAGCTAATGATGGCGACCTACTTATGGGTACAATAGATACTTGGTTAATTTGGAAGCTAACAAATGGCGAAGTTCACGTCACAGATGTCTCTAATGCTTCAAGGACATTACTTTATAATATAAATACAATGAGCTGGGATGCTGACCTACTCAAGCTTTTAGATGTTCCAGAAAGTATGTTGCCACAAGTCAGGCAATCAAGTGAAGTCTATGGAAAAACGAAAGGTATTTTTGATAATGTAGAAATTCCAATTGCAGGTATTGCTGGCGATCAGCAGGCGGCACTGTTTGGACAAATGTGTACTAAGAAAGGTATGGTTAAGAATACCTATGGGACTGGATGTTTTATGTTGATGAATATTGGTGATAAGCCTCAAGTCTCAACTAAAGGATTATTAACAACGGTAGCTTGGAAAATCAATAACAAAACAACTTACGCTTATGAGGGTAGTATTTTTATTGCCGGAGCAGTTGTCCAATGGTTGAGAGATGGTCTCAAGATAATAGAAAAATCATCTGACGTAGAGTCACTCGCGGCTTCTGTAGAGGATACAGGAGGAGTCTACTTTGTGCCTGCCTTTGCAGGGTTAGGAGCACCTCATTGGAATCAAAAAGCGCAGGGAACAATGTTTGGTATTACAAGAGGGACCACGGATGCTCATGTAGCTAGAGCCGCTTTGGAGGCGATAGCTTTTCAGACTTTGGACATATTAAAAGCTATGGAATCTGATTCTGGCATATCAATAAAAGAGCTCAGAGTAGACGGTGGTGCTACAGTTAATAACATGTTGATGCAATTCCAATCAGATGTACTGAATACGAAAACGGTCAGACCGCAAGTGGTAGAAACGACGGCTATGGGAGCTGCATTTTTGGCGGGGCTTGCTGTTGGATATTGGAAGGATTCTGATGAGATACAATCTATATGGAAAACTGATGCCTCATTTTCTCCTATTGAAGAAAGAGAAGATATAGATCAAAAAATCAAGGGCTGGTACCGAGCGATTAAAACGCTTGAATACTGGACAGAGAATGAAAACTAATCCATATGGATCCATTTATAGCAGAAATCTTAGGGACAGCAATTTTAATTTTACTTGGAGGAGGCGTTGTGGCTAATGAAGTTCTAAATAAGACAACTGGGCATAATACTGGATGGATGGCCATTACTACGGGATGGGCATTGGCAGTATATATAGCGGTGGTTATTGCAGGTCCGTATAGTGGGGCACATATTAATCCGGCAGTGAGTATAGGTCTCGCTGTAGCAGGAAAGTTTCCATGGAATGAAGTGCCTACATATGTGTTAGCACAGATGCTCGGAGCGATGATCGGTTCGTTAGGCGTATGGTTACTTTATAGAGATCATTTTAAAAACACCGAGGACCCAGATACGAAGAAGGCCGTTTTTTGCACAAGCCCATCTATTAGAAACTTGCCGGCTAATTTATTTAGTGAGGCACTGGGTACTTTCGTGCTGGTATTTACAATATTATATTTTACCGATGCCACATTAGCAGAACCAGAGACTATTATTGGACTTGGCTCATTGGGTGCATTACCTGTAGCCCTATTAGTATGGTCCATCGGACTATCATTGGGAGGTACGACAGGCTATGCTATTAACCCAGCTCGAGACCTTGGTCCCAGAATTATGCATGCTCTATTACCCATTAAGAATAAGACATCGAGTGACTGGAGCTATGCCTGGGTACCAGTGGTAGGACCAGTTATAGGAGCTTGTGGTGCAGCACTTTTGTTTTTATTACTTTCTTAATCTTAAAACCATCGTTTATACTTTTAAATTTGGTAAGGTGCTTACTCTTTATCCATCAATACATCTGTAGGTACTCCTCCGAATCTATATCCAAGATGTACACCTACCATTGGTGAATATAAATCATTGAATTCGCCAGTAAGTGGTAGTCTAAAAATTAATCCAGGTTCAAATTGTCCAATCTTAAAACTAGCGGTAGCAAAAGCTTGCCAAAATAATCTTTCAGAGAAAGAGTCAGTTTCTTGCGTAAAAATTGTCGTACTTGTGATTCCACCATTAATGTCTATGAGCTCATCTCTGTAACCAATGGCTCCACTGAGATCAAAAAAGCCCTCAAAACTATCTTCGAAAAAATCATCTACATCTATGAATAGTTTAGCGCCAGGTTTAAGACGAAAATATATATTTTCTTCAATATTAGATTCAAAAGTATAAGAAGGTTCTATTGACCATGATGATCTTATAAATATTGCAGAAAGCCTCTCTGTATAATCCGATGCTAAAAAGATAGCTTCATCGCTACCTGTAGGAAGACGTAATTTAAATTCAAGATAACTCGGAGAATTGAGTGAGCGTATTTGATAAGCGACACTTACGTTGCCGATTGAAAACTCTGTTTCATTGTCACCATTAAAACTTTCTATCGAAATTCTTGAAAAGGGAATTTCGACAGCTATCTTATTAGATCCGCCCACTTTAAACTCAGAATTTATATAGCCGTCAAAGGAGAAAAAATTTAAAGGGACATCAAACTCATCAGAAAGAGAGATCTTATTCATCTCTAGCCTGACGACATTGTCTTGTTCATAATTATAGTAAATTGATTGTCCTGTCATTAATGAAGAGATGAACAAACACACACATATTAAGAGCGTAGATAATTTCATAATGGAATAATTGATTTGTTATAAATGATTTGGTATGAGATTAATCAAAATCTAAAGTATCCTGCTTTTAAGAACTTCTGGACTGACTAACCTACTTTCTTAAAAGTATGATTATTTAATCATAGAGCATTACGTAAAAATATGAAAATAGAGTCCTATGAGACGATTTTAGCTTTGATGATACTTCTTTTCAGTAGTCAAACAGATTTAGCTGACTGCTATTAGGGAGTAATCGGAATGATCTACGGTGTAGAGGCGTCACTCCATGAGAAGCGATAGACGCTCGATGGGCTTTAGTAGGATAACCCTTATTGGTTTCCCAAGAATAGTAAGGGAACTCTTTAGCCTTTCTTTTCATATAGTTGTCTCTATGGACTTTAGCGAGTATAGAAGCGGCGGCGATAGAAAAATATTTGTCATCACCTTTAATTATACATTCAAAAGGTATTTTTTTAAATGGCTTAAATCTATTACCATCAACGAGTATAAATTCAGGCGTTATTGATAGCGCTGCAATAGACTTATGCATAGCGAGAATAGATGCATTAAGAATGTTGATTTCATCTATTTTGTTGGGTCTCACACTTTTGATAGAGTAAGCGATAGCTTCAGATTTGATGATCTCTGCATATTCTTGTCGTTGTATGCTATCCAGCTTTTTAGAGTCTCTCAGATAAGGGTGAGTAAAGTCTTTGGGTAATATGACGGCTGCAGCGAATACGGGTCCAGCAAGACACCCACGGCCGGCTTCGTCAGTACCAGCCTCTATTTTGTCATTGGTATAATGCGACAGAAGCATAGGCAAAAGTAAGAATTTTAGAGCTGAAGTATGGAGAGCTGTCGTCTCATTAATCTGATCAGAAAATACATTTATAACTTGGAAGTAATGTACTTTGTGCAAAAATGGAAGTACTTCAATAATTAAGTCTTGAATTTGAAAAAAGTACTTAATCTTTAAAATCATTTTATGAAAAAAATAATTCTGTTACTATCAATAGGAATTACAATGAATATCCAAGGGCTTACTCAGAATGCAATGGCTGATAATATCAAATTTGCCTCGATTGAAAAAGCAAAGCAACTGCTATCAGAAGAAGATAGTTTTACCAGATCATGGAGCCCTTTTGATATAGACTCAAGAATGGGGAAAAAGAATAGTACTAAAGAAGAACTATTTAAATTTATTGATACTCAGGTTAGGGAGTGGTCCGCAGAGGAGCAAGAAATTATAACGGAGTTATGTAATGATATCGACAACAAGATTAACTCCCAAAATCTAAAAGTAAGTTTCCCGCAAGAAATTTATTTTGTGAAGACCACAGGTGCCGAGGAGGGTGGCGCAACGGGTTATACAAGGAACAATTATATTGTCTTGAAAGAAGGAGCGACACAATCCTCTAAGGAAGATTTAGAGCACCTGATTGTCCATGAGCTTTTTCATGTATTGACGAGAGCTAATCCTGAGTTTAGAAAAGAGATGTATGAGATCATAGGATTTAGTATAGCGGGAAGTATCTCTTATCCAGATAATATAAAATCATTGCGTATAACGAATCCTGATGCACCACAGACAGATAGTTACATCAACTTAAAAGCAGATAAAAAAGACATCGGCGCTATGATGGTCCTATATGCAAATGGCGATTATAATGGTGGTAGTTTTTTTGACTATTTAAATATAGGATTCTTAAGTCTCGTCGGTGATCAAGAGAAGAAAGTAGAGATCGTTAATGGCGAACCTGTCATTTATACTATGAAAGAAATAGAAAACTTCTTTGAGCAAGTGGGTAGAAATACAAATTACATAATTCACCCTGAAGAAATAATGGCTGAAAACTTCACTCATGCTATATTGAATACAAAAGACCTAAAAGATCCCATCATAGTAGAGAAGATTAAGCAGACATTAAGCAAGTAAATAAAGGCATATTATACCATAAAAAATGACCTCATAGAGGTCAAATTTTACATATCAACACAACATTAATAATTGATAAGAAGTCTATGAAAAATTAGACATCAATAAAGTATAGAACCTTAATTGATAACAATGACAGATCTACTGACAATTATTTCATTATCTTTTCCTACTTGAACGGTATACATACCACCGACAATATTATCTAATTTAATTGTATTGATCCCTTTTTTGGGATCTTGGATTTGTAGCACAATTTTCCCAGATGATGACCTTAGAATAACTCTGTCTGCATCTTGATCAAGTTCTACATTGATGACTTCACTTGCAGGGTTAGGATATATTAAGACATCTACAGTGTTAGATTTGCTCTTTGTGTTACACGATTCTACAGATCCATAATTTTCAATAAGTCTTACGATCAGATCATTTAATCTTTCTACTTCATAATTATCTACGACTGGCTCAAGGTGCCCATGACCGATGCCGCTATGGTCTGTTATGAAGACATAAGTACCATTCGTTATGATAGAGAGATACTTCATTAAGAACTCTGTATTTCTGTTGATGCCACTTGCAGTGACAGGTATGAGTTTTATTCCTTGAGCAGCAGCTTCAGTCACTTGACGTTTGAGTTTTTTTATAATCTCAGGTGTATAATGAGGAGGTGCATCGAGAATAAGAAAGGCTAACCGAGCGACTGCATTAGGATTCCAATCTAATGCTAACGCTTCTTCGATACCTTCCTCTACAGCTTCTGCGTAATCACCTCCACCACTGGCAGTTTTGTTTTGTATAAATTCTAAAGTCGTGTTTATATTATCTGTAAGTGGAGAAGTTTTGGTAAGATATCTATCTCTATGATCTTTATAAAAGACAGCTGATGTACGATAACGGGTTTTATCATTTGTATCCTCTAATCGACTGATAATATCAGATAACTCAGATTTGAGAAAACGAATTTCATCTCCCATGGAAGCAGTTGCATCTACTATAAATGCGATATCTACATCAGAACCTTGAGCACATTTTGCGTCGATATGGATATGATTTGATCCTTGATCTATGCTTACAGGATGACTTATACTTTCTATGATATTATCCTTTGATACTCTAATTGATTTTATCTTTTGTTTTTGAGAATCAAGTGTATTCCACAGTTCTGCCTTGCCTGCATTGTCCGTTTTTGATGTCCATATTATTTTATTGCTTTGATCGAGGAGATCTACCTTTGCATTTACAATAGGAAGATTTTCATTATTTGTTAAGAAGACAGAATATCTTTCGTCTGGATGTATATCCCAATAGGATTGCATTGACTTATAATTTTCTTCTAAGATTAAGTTATTCCAGTCTTCCCAGTTGTTTAGATCATTCCATTCTCCAGCAGTTATTTGTCCTGCTGACGGTAGGATCACATGCGAACCTTCTTCCATAGAATAGATTGCTGGAGTTGATGATCCATCTGATGTCATTGACTTAGCTGCGGCCACCAATAAAGCATTGCTGTATTTTTTGGTCGCTTTCCTTTTTGTAGAGAGAGATATTCCTGTAGTCGTATTGTCAAATTCTATAAGCGGTACACGATATTCTTTGATGATAATTTCATCATGTAATCCTGTTTCATGAGACTTTTCCATTATAATATCGACGATGTTTTCTTCTTCTTTTTTAATTACTATGCCAGTAATTTTTTGGGTTTTATATCCGATGAAAGAAGCTTCTATGTCGTATGTATCGGGATTCAAATCCGAAAAATAATAGATACCATCAAAATCTGTTTCTACTTGATTTATAACGCTACCGTCTTTATATAAGCTTATAGTAGCAAATAATATAGGTTCTCCTGTACTCAACTCTGAGACTTTACCTTTAATAATTGTGTCGCTGATTTTCGAGTTGATAGGTGTCACTTTCGTCTTTAGTTGAATTTTATTTGTGAGCAGTTGCTCCATCTCATTACTTGATCCCTTTATCTCAGGACCATCTGTCAAATTAGATTGTAAGGTTGTAAATGATAATGCTGTGAGTAGAAAAAATAATAGTGTTTTCATAATTGCTATTTTATGTTCTGATACATAGTACACACATAGGATGTCGTAGAAAGTGGGATTACATAATTATTTTAAAATAATTTTTTCCGAGATTCGTAATGTATTGGATTATCAACTAAACATATCAGAACAAGAACTGATACAGAAATATCAGGACTCTCAAGAGCAGGAGTGCATAGCAAAGCTCTATGAGCCTTACATGCCTATGGTTTATGGAACATGTCTCAAGTACTTAAAAAATAGCGCCGATGCTCAAGATGCGATGATGAGTATATATGAAATTGTATCTAAAAAACTGAAGACTCATGAGATTGACAACTTTAAGCCATGGCTCTATGTGGTCACTAAGAATTTTTGTTTTGATGAATTAAGAAAGAAAAACAGACGCTTCGATAAAAAACAATTTGCAGAACATATGTATTCTGATCAAGTTTTTCATCCTGATAGTATAGAAGATGAAAAAGAGAAACGCCTACATAACTGTATAGAAAAATTGAGTACTAAACAACGTTACATTATAAAAGCCTTTTACTTTGATAAGATGAGCTATCAGCAAATAGCGGATGATAATAATATAGAGTGGTCGACGATAAGATCGAAAATTCAAAATGGAAGACGGATGCTCAAAAAATGCTTAGAAAAGAATGCACCCAAATAAAGACTATAATATACTACTCAATAAACTTATTGATGGCACGATCACCGATCATGAAAGATGGTCGCTTGATAGAGCCAGCTTAGATGATCCGTTTCTTGCTGATGCATTAGAGGGCATCTATGATAATGAAGCAAATAGAAAACCGAATTTAGTATTAAAAGAACCATCTGAGCCTCGACAAATATCTTGGTATAAGCCTTACTTAGTTGCTGCAAGCGTCGTACTTCTATTAGGTTTTTCGTTCTTAATTATAAATAATATAGAAACAGATAATCAAAACCTTCTCGCGGATACCACAGAATCAACAAGTCAGAAGGAAAACAAACAAACAAACTCAGATACGCCATCTAATATTAACGATGAAGAAGTTACCATAGAGGAAAAAGAATCAGCACCATCACAGACTCTCAAAACAGAAAGTGTAAAGAAACAAATACAAAGGCCTTCAAAGAAAAGTAAGCCGAATGGGATGTCTCAAGAATCTAATAAATCAGCTTCCGACCAAAATGAAGAAAACGTTTCACCAATCATGACAGCTATTGAGGCTGAAAAAGAAGACGTCGCGAGACAAGAATATGATGACACAAAGCAAAACGATGAGCCTATGGCTATGGCCGAAGCAATGCCATCTGGTCAAAAAAGAAACAATACCAGATCTAAGGTGGCAGTCATTGACGGTATACCTGTCAGAAAGCCCAATATTGTAAGTGGCCACGTCTATGATGAAGCCGGTCTTCCTATAAGAGATGCCGTAGTGAAGAATGAATCGGATACAGATAGTTCATTGACAGACGCTAGTGGATTTTTTGCATTAGAACTTGATGACCAAGATAGAAATGTACTTGTGGAATCTAGGGGATTTACACCACAGGCACAATCTGTAAAACCTGAACTATCGATCACACTAAAAAAGTCGCAGAACCAATTATCACAAAGGCCTATGCTATTGGTAGAAACGATGGATGCGGGTCAGCTTGAGATAGAGTACAGAAGAATCTTGGACGATGGATTGGTGCAACCATTCTCAATATGTCCACAAGAAAGAAGTGCTCCGAGAAGAATTATGATGCGCATATATATTTCTGAAGAAGGTCGCTTATCAAGTCTTAATTATATGACAAATCTATCCGATAACTGTCAGCGATTGATAGAAGATAGGATAATTCAGATGTCATTGGAAGGTGCCTTCAAAGGTAAGGTGGCAGTAGTGTTTAGTTATAGTTTAAGATTGTAGAAAATCTGTAGCTATTGTAAAAAGGGGTTGTGCCTCTTCTCTGCTCCGATTGTTGTAGATGGTCCGTGACCACTGTATACGACGACATCATCACCCAGGGGCAATAACTTTTCTTTGATACTTTGTATAAGAGTAGCATGATCTCCTCCAGGTAAATCTGTTCTACCAACACTCCCTTGAAACAAAACATCTCCAGCTATCAATTGCTTAGAATCCTTATGAAAAAATGAAATAGATGCTGGCGAATGCCCAGGTGTGAAGAACACCTCTAATGTTGTGTTACCAAACTGAAGTAGATCACCCTCGTCAAGAAAGTCTGAGATATTTGGAGACGTTGTATATGATATGCCGTACATTCTTGCTACGTTTTCCATATTGTCCAGAACGATCTGTTCTCCTTTATGAGAAGTAAGTTTGAGATTGTATTTGTCCGCTACATATTTATTACCTAATACATGATCTATATGGCAGTGTGTGTTGACTAGCTTAACTGGTGTCAGATTATTTGACTCTATATAATCGCTCAACTGTGTTTGTTCACTTGTACTGTTGCATCCTGGATCTATAATGCAACACTTTTTTGTGTCATCAGATAAGACATAAGTGTTTTCTGAAAAGTCATTAAATGTAAATGAAGCGATATTCATCAAAGTAGAATTTTATTACTGTGGTAAAACTAATAATACTTAAGTAGAAATTACTTTTTTCTATCGATGACAAAATTGACTAAATCTCGCATGGCTTCTTTGGCATCAGAATTAGGAAAGCTGTCTAATGTTTTCAATGCTTTGTTTTTATAATCATGCATTGCCTTTTCTGCATACTCAAGCCCCCCTTTGTCTTTTACGAACTGAATGACTTCTTTGATGACCTTGGGCTTAGTGGAGTGCTTTTTAATGCTTTGTATGATGTGCTTTTTTTGTGATCTATCAGTTTGTGATAGTGCATAGATGAGTGGCAGCGTCATTTTCTTTTCTTTGATATCTATACCTCTTGGCTTACCTATAGAGGCACTACCGTAATCAAACAAATCGTCTTTAATTTGAAAAGCAATACCGATCGTCTCCCCGAATTCCTTCATCATTTCTATTGTCGATTTATCATCAGTAACCGACGCAGTCCCGGCTCCACATGCAGAAGCAATCAGTGATGCGGTTTTTTGTCTAATGATATCATAATAGACTTTTTCTTCTATATCTAATCGACGAGCTTTTTCTATCTGGAGTAGTTCTCCTTCACTCATTTCCTTTACAGCATTGGATACGATTTTTAATATATCAAACTCGTCATTATCTAAGGCAAGAAGTAATCCTTTAGATAGAAGATAATCTCCTACGAGTACGGCTATTTTATTTTTCCATAGAGCATTGATGGAGAAAAACCCCCTTCGCTCATTAGAATCATCTACAACATCATCATGAACTAAGGTAGCTGTATGTAACAGCTCTATGAGAGAGGCTGCATTATAAGTGGATGGACTGATGTCTCCCCATATTTTAGCACTTAGGAATACGAATACTGGCCTGACTTGCTTGCCTTTACGCTGTACGATATAGTAAGTTATTTTGTCCAATAAGGGAACATTAGACTTCATAGACTGCCTGAAGTGCTTCTCAAAGCGGATAAGGTCCTCCGCAATGGGGTCTTTAATGGAGGCAAGTGGAGAAGCATTCATAAACATAATGCACAAATTAAGTCATTAGTAGCTTATGAAACATAATTTCAATACAAAAGTTGTTTCAAGAGCAAAATCCTATCTTTGCAGTCTAATTTAATAGGTAACATGTACAGAACACATAATTGCGGAGAATTAAGAGCGGATCATATAGGTCAGAACATTACATTATCAGGATGGGTACAGAAAAGTAGAGATCTTGGCGGATTGACATTCGTGGATATTAGAGACAGATATGGAATTACTCAGTTGGTATTTAATATGGATGAGAAACCAGAGCTAACGGAGAAAGCCAGAAAACTAGGAAGAGAATACGTCATCATGGCGACAGGCGTCGTCCGAGAGAGAAGTAGTAAGAATGCGAATAGAGAAACGGGAGACATAGAGATAGATGTAACGAATCTAGATATACTTAATGCATCTAAGACACCACCATTTACAATAGAAGACGAGACAGATGGGGGAGAAGACCTCCGTATGAAATATAGGTATCTTGATCTTAGAAGGACACCATTACAACACAATTTACTTTTCAGAAGTAAACTGGCTGTAGAGACTCGGAAGTACCTCAGTGATATAGGATTTATAGAAGTCGAGACTCCTAATTTGATTAAGAGTACACCAGAAGGAGCAAGAGACTTCGTTGTACCATCAAGAATGAATCCAGGAGAATTCTACGCATTACCACAATCACCGCAGACCTTCAAGCAGATATTGATGGTAGGTGGATTAGATAAGTATTTTCAGATCGTTAAATGCTTCAGAGATGAAGACCTGAGAGCAGATCGACAGCCTGAGTTTACTCAAATAGATTGCGAGATGTCCTTCGTGACACGTGATCAGATATTGGATACATTTGAGGGTTTGACAAAAAACCTCTTTAAGCAGATGCTGGATGTTAAGTTAGAGGATTTTCCAAAGATGTCTTACGATGATGCGATGGAAAGATATGGTAGTGACAAACCAGATACACGATTTGCGATGGAGCTTGTAGAGATAACAGAACTGACAAGAGGCAAAGACTTTCCCGTGTTTGATAATGCAGAATATGTAGCAGGAATACGTGCCGAGGGAATAGCAGCTTCTTATTCTAATAAGGACCTTAAGAAGCTAACGGAATGGTTACAGCGACCGCAAATAGGATGTAAAGGTCTTGTCTATGTGAAAATAAATGAAGACGGTTCACTCAAGTCTACTGTGGGAAAATTCTATGATGATGCGACTCTACAGACTTGGGTAGATAAGATGGGAGGACAGAAAGGTGATATACTACTTGTATTGTGTGGAGAAAAAGAAAAGACACAAAAACAACTCAATGAGTTAAGGTTAGAGATGGCCAGAAACTTAGGCTTAATGGATCCTACCGTATTTAATCCTCTCTGGGTTGTGGATTTTCCATTGCTAGAATGGGATGAAGAGTCAGAACGGTTTCATGCTATGCATCATCCATTTACAGCTCCTAAGAAAGAAGAAATTAGCAGAATGCTTGATGGAGATCACGAGACGATGAAGTCTCTCAAGGCAGACGCATATGACCTCGTTATCAATGGAGTAGAAATAGGTGGTGGGTCTATAAGAATACATGACAGAGAGCTGCAGTCTAAGAATTTTGATTTGTTAGGATTTACAAAAGAAGAAGCCGAAGAACAATTTGGTTTCTTATTAGGAGCATTTGAGTACGGAGCCCCTCCACATGGCGGGATAGCTTTTGGTTTTGACAGATTAAATGCCGTCATGAATGGCCAGAATTCTATAAGGGACTTCATCGCATTTCCAAAAAACACAAGTGGCCGAGATATGATGATCGATGCCCCGTCTCACATAGATACTACTCAATTAGAGGAACTAAATCTTTCTCTTAAAGAAATCAACAAGGCTGAATAAGCTGTATAAAAAATATAAGAATGTAAACAAAGCAGCTCTTACCTTAGAGCTGTTTTGCCTTGTTACTTATCTTTTATTCTCTTTATTTTTCTACAAAGAGAGAACGCTATTTTTGGACAATGCTTACCAGACTTTCTTGCTGATCCAAGACAAGGGAATTGTCGTTAATGCACATAGATGGCCTGTTGTCGTTTTTAGGGTATTGCCCCTATTAGTCGTTAAGTTGGGTGGTTCAATTAATTTAATACTGTTAGCATTTTCTTTTTCGTATACATTCATACAGTTAGTATTATATGGAGTCATACGTTTTTATAATAAAGACATATACCGATCCTGGCTATTATTGGCTCTAATGATTCTACCAGTAGCTCATAGTTTTTATTGGTGCAATTCTGAATTGAATATTGGCTTAAGTTTAGTAGTTCTTTGGGTTTCATGTATTGAAATGAAACGACCCTGGCTTTCATTATCGATACTGTTGATCTTACCTTGGATTCATCCATTACTGGCTATTATGGTTGGAATTATTGGAGGATATTATTTCTTTTTTAACTCAGACAACAGGATTCTTGTTACTGCTCACGGGTTTCTATATGCGGCAATAACAATCGGTAAGTCTGTTTTCTTTCCTAATTGGTATGATGCTGAAAAGAACAAAATTCTTTTGCGCCAACTACAACAATACACATTATCTGAGCATAACTTAGCTTATATACTTCAGTGGGCATATTGGCCTATTGTGTTAAGTATGATAGCGGGTATTATTGCGTGCATTTATTTTAAGAAGCATTGGAGACTGCTGTATTATTCTGTAACGACTTTTTTCTACGTACTATTACAGGATGTCATGATAAGAAACTATGATAATGTCTTCTATCATGAGGTTAGCTATTTGGTTATTTTTTTATGGTCGG
>CAZBXL010000012.1:42167-51906 GCA_964495785.1 uncultured Saprospiraceae bacterium
TCTCCTTTCGAATCAATTCTCATCAGTAGTATAGATGGTCCATCTAAGACTCTACTCTTTGCCAAAAGTCCTAAGGATTTTATCACAACTGACTCAGTTTTTATAAGCCACTTTGGGCAGATTCCTTTAAATGAATTAGATACGACATACTTTAACCTGGAGTATAAAGCATATATCAAGCAATAAATTATTAGAATAATCTAAATATAAATTTAGGCAAATCTAAATATTGGGATTACATTATGTCCAAATTCAATATTTTTATGATATAACAAAACAAAAATCACTTACAAATGAGCATTGTAGAAATGAAAGTCCCTACGATAGGGGAGTCAATAACTGAAGTAACATTATCATCGTGGTTAAAAAAGGACGGAGATTATGTCAAGTTAGATGAGCCTATATGTGAATTTGAATCAGATAAAGCCACATTAGAGTTTCCTGCTGAAGCGGCAGGTAAGTTGATTCATGTTGCAGCAGAAGACGATGACTTAGAGATAGGTGCTCTTGTAGCTAAGATAGATACGAGTGTAGCAGCACCTTCAGGATCAAGTGAATCATCTGCTCCTCCAGCAGCTGAGAAAAAAGAAGAAGCACCCAAGCAAGAACCAGTAAAGGAAGAGGTCAAAGTAGCAGAAGCGCCTAAGGCAGATACCTATGCATCGGGGCATCCGTCACCTGCAGCAGCTAAGATAATGAGAGAAGGTAACGTGGACCCATCTGGCGTAAGTGGTACAGGTAAGGACGGAAGAATAACTAAAGAAGATGCACAGAAAGCAGTAAGCCAACCACAATCTCAACCGTCATCAGGACACACACAAATTCCTATAGCGGCATTCAGTAGAGAGCAGAGAACAGAGAAGCTGAGTCGTATGAGGCGTACAATAGCAACAAGGTTAGTTGCTGCTAAGAATAACACAGCTATGCTGACGACCTTTAACGAGGCAGATATGTCAGCGATATTTAAACTAAGAAAAACATACCAAGAAAAATTCGTAGAAAAGTATGGAGTTAAGTTAGGCTTCATGTCCATCTTTGCTAAAGCCTGTGCACAGGTGCTCATGGAAATGCCTGATGTTAACGCGACTCTTGATGGTGATTCTCATGTTATCTATAATGATTATGTAGACATATCAATAGCAATATCTACGCCTACCGGATTAGTTGTACCTCCCGTTAAGAATGTAGAGTCATTAGGTTTTGCAGAAGTTGAACTTGCCATTAAGGCATTAGCTGTCAAAGCGAGAGAAGGATCACTTAGTCTTGACGAGATGAAAGGTGGGACATTTACCATTACTAATGGTGGCGTATTTGGATCTATGATGAGTACACCGATTCTCAATCAGCCACAATCGGCGATATTAGGTATGCACAATATCATACAAAGACCGGTAGCTATAGATGGGGAAGTGGTTATCAGACCGATGATGTATCTGGCGATGTCATATGATCATAGAATAATTGATGGTAGCACTTCTGTTACATTCTTAGTTAAGGTCAAAGAACTTCTTGAAGATCCTGTGAAGTTATTAATGAGTTTATAAAACGAAATAGATAATGACATTTGGTGATTTTTTAGCGCATCTGAATACGAATCCATTTTATATTGTATTCTATTTCTTGATAATTCCGATAGCTGCTTTACTTATTAATATTGTAGCAAAAGGAGAAGGGCATAATAGTCCGTGGTGTGGTATCTATTCAGGTCTGATATATATGGTCGTGGTACCGGGTATCTTTTCTATATTATTGAATGTCTATCATATGCTTTTTGAAAAACAAAGCATCTATGACGCTAATGTTATCTCACAGATATTACCTATCATAAGCATGTTCGTCACTTTATATATTATAAGACGTAATGTGGACTTTAAGAGAATACCTGGTTTTGGAAGAATGACAAGTTTCTTAGGGACGGTGACTGCTGTGATGTTGATTCTATTTATTCTTAATAAGACACATCTTATTGCATTTACTTATATCAAGTTTCATTACATCATCTTGATGTTGATTGCATTATTTGTATTTATAAGATTCGGCGCTAAGCGATTGTTTAGCTGATCTTTCTAATCTTCTTTTCCTAATCGATTAAGAACATTGACAATGAGATTGAGTTCTCGTTCATATATGGAAGAGAAAATTGGTTTTAATTCTTTCTCCCCAAAACCGTCAAAATCCTGTATAATCTCAAGACCCTCATGTGTAAGATATAGGTGAAATTCTCTTTTGTTTTCTGGATTAGCTCTTTTCTGGATTAGATGATCACTTTGTAACTTATTCAGTATTCTTGATATTGAGGCCACTTCTTTGTGTAATAATGCAGAAAGATTCTTTTGATTTATTCCCCTATTGATTGAGATTTCATTCAGAACGAACCATTGATCAAAGGTCAAACCTATACCCGAATCTATTAGAGTCCTGCTAATTTGTTCTTTGATCAGCTTACGGCCATTGTCTATAGATAGAAATAGTGACTTGTATATATTAGTTTTACGTGAATTTGACATTGATCTGTTGCTATCTAACCATACCTAATTGAATAGTAAAATACAACTTTGAAAATACTTTTAATAATCACACCATTTCATCCTTCTCAGACGCCTAATACGCTAAGGTGGATTCCGATTGTTGAATATTTTGAAAGTAAAGGAATAGAGATAACGATACTAACAACAAAAAATAGATCAAGCTCTAATAAAAAAGTAAATATTCAATCTCAGGTGTATGAAGCAGGTTATAATACTTTGTTAGATTGGTTGTACTTTACTCTAAGGTTAAAGAAAAGACGCCAACTGCCTAATAATAACCACGGAGTATCAGATCCCAATCTTTTTTCGAAGTTGACAGAATGGATTATAGATAAGACATGGAGAAAATATTATTGGCCTGATGGAAGTCAATTATTTTTAAAACCAGGATTACAAAAAGCACAAGAGATTATTAAGACAGATAGTAAAATTACTCATGTTATTTCCGTAGGGCTCCCATTCACATGTCACCTCATTGCTAGTAAATTAAAAGAAATATATCCTCATCTACATTGGCATCAGGACATTGAGGATCCTTTCAATTATTCTGAAGATTTTTGGGTTAACAACTTTAGCAAATACCGTCAAAAAAACATTGAGGCTGAGAGAAAAGCATTCGAATTATCTGATAGTATTAGCGTTACAAATCCTGTAGCTCAGTCTATTTATAAGAGACTTTTTCTTGACTGTGCACATAAGCAAAGCGTTATTTATCCTATGTTTTCTGATTTTAATTTATCTAAGACCATAGACTTAGATAGTGATAAAATTCATATTGCATACTTTGGTTCTTTCTATGAAAACGTAAGATCACCAGAGCCGCTACTTACATTATTAGATAGATTAAAAAAAGATAATAAAGAGCAATTTAAGAAAGTCCACATACATTTCTTCGGGCAGCAGAATCGATTTTCTATTCCTATATTTAATTCCTTTGATTCTCTGAAAGATCATATAACATTACATGGACTGAAGGAAAGAGATTATTGCATGTCGGCTATGAAGAAAATGGATTTTTTGATTAACGTTGGAAATACAACAGACTATCATCTACCGAGTAAGGTGGTCGATTTCTTATACTTTAACAAACCATTAATAAACATCCTATCATCAAGAAATGATGCGGCCATTCCTTTACTTAGAGATAAGTTAGAAACGTGTGATCTTTTTATAAATGAAAATGATGAAGGGCAATTGGCAAAGAAATTATTGTCATTTATAACTATGAATAGGGCAACAAGGGAATCAAGCGAGGAGAATATCTCAAATTATACAACTGAGGTTATAGCAGAAAAATATTTAAAGGCGATGCAAGCTGTCTAATAGTTGGTCCAGTTTTTCTTGAAAGTTATTCTGATAGACTGACTTGTAGGACTTCACCTTTGCTTTAATGTTATCATATAATCTTTTGTCAGATTGTATTCGACTCATAGCTTGGATTAATCCATCGGAAGTAGGTTCTATCCAGACAACACATTCCTCATCAAGTTGTTCTTGAAGTCCAGGTAATCGAGAAATAATTATAGGCATTCCAGAATCAATACCTAAGGTAAGAATACCAGATTGACTTGTCTCTTTGTAGGGTAATAATAAGACGTGATGTGTGGACAGTAATTCACTTATTTCCAGATCTGTCAGATGTCTATCTATTAAAGAAATTTTAGAATTAGTGGTATTAATGTGATTGCCAGTTCCAGCAATTGTTATTTGATAGATATGTTTATTTTCAGCGGAGTCTAATACTAAGCTATAGCCTTTGTATGCCTTAATACGTCCTAGAAACAGAAATTTCATTTCTTTGCTATGATCAAGATTGTGTATTATTCCTGACTTTATTATCGGATGCGGCAGTACGATATATTCTTTGTCTTTACGAGTGAGTTCCTTTAGAGCTTCTTGTCTCTGATAATCTGTGAGAAATATGACTTTATCAGAAATCATCATTTGTAGTTTTTGAATAATTTCTGTTACAGTACTTTTTTCTCCAATATGGGTATGATAATCATGTACAGTAGTTATCACAGGTATTCCATATACAGCAGCCCACATTGCAAGAAATAGATTCCAAGGATGGAACACGGGTAGATATAAGATCACTTTTTCTTTGTCATTATAATTTTTAAGAAGCGAAGCCGCTTTTATAAAAAACGGTAACGACTTAATAATAAAAGATAGGGTTCCTGAATATGTTTCTACAGCCTGATCGACTTGAGTAAAGTTTTTTTCTGCCGTACGACTGGTGACTATGATAGGATCATATGCGGATAGTGCATCTGCTATTGCAGATGCATAAGCTGTGCTGCCAGTCCGTGTGAGAGAAATAAATAATATCTTCCTACCTTGCTGTGACAAATTTCTATTTATAATTAATTGTGGTAAAAGTAATAACAATCATCGGGACTCGGCCAGAAGGTATAAAGACGGCCATACTCCATAAGCGAATGACTGAAGATTCTGCTTTTGATGCCTTATTATGTTCTACCGGTCAGCATAAAGATCTGCTTTATGACGCTATATCAGATTTTGATGTGACTATAGATATAGAGTTGGAAGCGATGCAAGAGAATGCGTCTATGGCTGATCAGTTGTCTTATATGATGACTCATCTACAATCTGTAGTCACTCAACATCAACCCAATCTAATAGTTGTACAAGGTGATACACTTTCAGCCTATTGCGGTGCAATGATAGCCTTTTACAATAAAATCAAATTAGCTCATATCGAAGCGGGTCTAAGAACGGGTGATAAGTTGTCACCATTTCCAGAGGAGATACATCGCAAGTTTATAGATGATGTTGCAGATTACCACTTTGCTCATTCAGAAGCGGCAAGACAAGTTCTTTTAAATGAAGGACATCTTACAAGTCATGTGTATATGGTGGGTAATACAGGCATAGACGCTTTATTGTATATGCATCAGAAGTTGACGCAACGAAAATTAAACCCTGGTTCTGAGATTAAAAAAATTATAGAAAGTACCAAAGATCAAAAAATTGGATTGTTAACTATGCATCGACGTGAGACAATGGGTGAGGTACAGCGAGATATGTTAGAGATAATTCTTGATTGTGCAATGTCATTAGGTATAAAGCTTATATGTCCTAAACATCCAAATCCAGAAGTACAAAAAATCTATGCTGGATATAATGATAACTCACATATTATATTCACAAAATCCTTAGATTATAAGTCTATGGTGTGGCTGATGTCACAAGCAGACATTATATATAGTGATAGTGGTGGTATACAAGAAGAAGCACCTTATTTGGGCAGACGAGTCGTTGTATTAAGAGAGATAACGGAAAGACAGGAGGTGACGAATACAGGGAGTCATATTCTATACAGTAAAGAAAAAGTAATAGAGGATTCTAAGAGAATAATGAATGAAAGAAAAGAAGTAACATCTCCATATGGTGACGGTCAGAGTTCGGTTAAAATTATTGAGATTTTGAAAAAGATGAATTAGTTGAGAATGACTTAATGAATTTTTGTATAATTTACTACTATATCCACTGACTTATTATTAATCTCTTAAGTAAAGGAGATTTACGAATAGAATCATAGAGAGTTTATTAGTTTTATTGAAGACCTTTTGCTTGTTATGATTAGACATTCATTTAGAAACACAAGCAATAAAGTTATAATTACGATAAATTTGAATTTATGAAAGTAATGCAAATAGAGTTACCAGATGATTTGAATCTAGTCGAGTTAGAACTTAAAATGAGTATGGCATCTAAATTATATGATTTAGGTAAAATATCTTTGGGTCAAGGTGCAAAAATTGTGGGGCTATCGAAGAAGGCTTTTATGGAATTGTTAGGTGAGTTTGGAGTAAGTGTTTTTGGTTATTCAGAAGACGAGCTTGAAAATGACCTTAGCAATGTCTAATCAAATTTTAATTTGTGATACTAGTGCAATCATCGTTTTAGAGAAATTAGGAAAGCTCATTTTATTAAAAGAATTATTTGATGAAGTTCTAATTACTAATGAAATTAAGTTAGAGTACGGTGAATACTTACCGGATTGGATAAAAATCGAGAAGCCGTCTGATCTATTAAAAAGTAAAATTTTATTATTACAGCTTGATCCCGGTGAAGCTTCTGCAATCTCGTTGGCATTAGAAAAGGAGAATCCTACATTACTAATCGATGAAAGAAAAGGTCGAGAAATTGCTTCTTAATTAGGACTCAGAATAACAGGAACACTTGGGATATTAATTAAAGCGAAAAGAACTGGAAAGATCCCTAAAATCAAACCATTGATTGATATGTTGATTGATTTGGACTTCAGAATTTCAAAGTCTTTGATAAATAAAGTTTTGCAGTTATCTGATGAATTAGATTTGACTTGAATTTTATATCAACTCAACTTTTTAGTCTGTTGGTCAATTTTAAATGACTATTTGGGCTTTTTAAAATCGTATTATTTTACAACTTATCGCCATGGCTACGTGCACTATCTGTCAGCTTCTTTAAGAAAGGGCTTGCAAAAATAAAGTCCTGTAGAATTTCATTAGTTTCATTGAGGACTTGATCCTTTGTTCCTTGCCAGGCTAATCTTCCTTCATGTAGGAGGCATATATTCTCACCGATTTCCATCACTGAATTCATATCATGAGTATTGATTATTGTAGTGATATTATTATCGTTGGTTATATTGGATAATAGTTCGTCTATAGTGATCGCGGTTTTTGGATCAAGACCGGAATTCGGTTCATCTGCAAAAAGGTATTTGGGTTTAAGTACGATAGCTCTGGCTATACCTACTCTCTTCTGCATACCTCCAGATACTTCAGAGGGATATTTATTATTACTACCTTCCAGACTGACTTGTTCCAGACAGTAGTCGACTCTGTCTTTCTTTTCTTTTTTTGACTTCTTGGTAAACATATCCATAGGAAAACGAATATTCTCTTCCACGGTCATAGAATCAAAAAGTGCATTCCCTTGGAATAACATACCGACTTGCATTCTGAGTGTCAGTAATTCGTTCTTTGATAAGCTAAATAAACTTTTGTCATCATACCAGACATTACCTCCTGTTGGTTCAAATAGTCCAACGAGTAATTTGAGAAGAACGGTCTTACCGGCACCACTCTTACCTATTATGAGATTAGTCTTAGAGGATTCGAAAGTAAAATTGATCCCCTTAAGAACTTGCTGTTCTCCGAATGACTTGATTATATTATCTGCTCTTATCATGGCTTTAAATTAATAATACTGCAAGTAAATAATCAGCAATAAGAATAACGATGATACCATACACGACGGCTCTTGTACTCGCTTGTCCCAGCTCTATACTACCTCCTGTAACGAAGTAACCTTGATAGGCTGCTATGGATGTTAATATATAGCCGAACACTAATGCCTTGATATACATCATGCATACATTCCATGGCTTAAAGAAAGAACGAAGACCTTGTACGAACTCCTCATGAGAATAAGACCCTGAGTAGATTACAGCAAAGTAACCACCTGCGATACTGAATATAGCTGCTATGGATACAAGCAAAGGAATGACCAATAATACAGCTATAAGTTTAGGCATGACGAGATAAGATGATGTATTGACACCCATGATCTCCATGGCGTCGATATGCTCTTTCTGACGCATACCCCCTATTTCAGATGCGATATTGGATCCTACTTTTCCCGCAAGGATAATAGAGGAAAAAGTTGCAGCTAATTCTATAATAGTCATATCTCTGACAATATAACCGATGTAGTACTTAGGTATGAATGTACCACTGAGTTGATAGACAAACTGTACAGCAGTTACTGCTCCGATGAACACATTAACTACAAAAATAATCATCAATGAACCTATTCCGATATCATACATCTGACGTACTGTCTCCTTATAATACATGCCAATATTCTCAGGCTTATGGAATATTCTCGCATGCCATCTTATGAATTTTCCGATATGATAAAGTATAGCGATGTTGTTTATTTTTTAATAGTTAGTAATAGATTTTCTTTAGCTTAAATCTTATTTAATGCATTAGATAAATCAGCTAAGAGATCATCGATATTTTCAATACCTATACTTAGTCTTATTAATGAATCTGTCAATCCTATTTTTAATCTTTCTTCTTTCGGTATAGATGCATGTGTCATAGATGCTGGGTGTCCGATGAGGGATTCTACACCACCAAGAGATTCTGCAAGAGAAAACAACTTAGTAGACTTTAGTATTTTTTTTGCTGCAGCGAATGAGTTTTTCTTAAGATCAAACGAAACCATACCGCCGAAGTTCGACATTTGCTTTTTGGCGATTTTATGATTAGGATGTGACTTCAGTCCAGGGTAGTAGACCTTAGACACCTTCTTGTTTTTAGATAAAAATTCTGCAACGTCCTTGGCATTGGCGCAAGCTCTATCCATTCTTACATGCAAGGTCTTAATACCCCTAAGCATAAGAAAGCAATCTTGTGGTCCGGGGACTGCACCAGAGGCTTTCTGTATAAAGAAAAACTTATCAGCTAATGCCTTACTCCGGGTTATGACAGCTCCCATGACAACGTCAGAGTGTCCACCTAAATACTTAGTGCAAGAATGCCATATAATATCAGCGCCAAGGTCCAGAGGAGACTGAAGATATGGTGAGGCAAAGGTATTATCTACTACAACTTTAACCTTATGCTTTTTAGCAATATCACAGATGGCTTTGATGTCTATGATATTAAGCATAGGATTAGTCGGCGTCTCTATACAGATGTATTTTGTTTTTTTATTGATAAACGGAATGATGTTCTTAGGTGCAGACATATCTATGTAATGCGCCTTGATACCAAACGGACTATAGATTTTATTTATTAATCGATAAGATCCTCCATATAGATCATTAGAGCTTATGATTTCATCTCCAGTAGAGAGTGTTTTCATCACAGCATCTAAAGCAGCAAGTCCGCTAGAGTAGCATATGCCATATTTGCCATTTTCTAATGCCGCAAGATTGTCTTGTAATGCATCTCTTGTGGGATTTGAACTCCTTGCATACTCATAACCTTTATGATCGCCTGGTGCAGTTTGTACATATGTAGATGTCTGAAATATGGGTGTCATAATAGCTCCTGTAGATGGATCTGGCTTGACACCTGCATGTATAACTTTTGTCCCGAACTTCATTTAACTTTTTGATTGTTGCAAAAATAGGACTTATATATATGAAGAGCGATTTATTATGTGAATGATATTATGCAAAT
>CAZBXL010000012.1:52006-65972 GCA_964495785.1 uncultured Saprospiraceae bacterium
TAAATAACGTATTCAGTGGAGGTGACTTAGAGATTAGTGACAAGTATAGTTTTGATATGAAGCCTATAGCTAGTGAAGAAGCTTGGCAAATGATGGTGTCCAACTTGGTTGCTAATGCAGAAATATTTATAAAGCATGTCGCAGCTATGTCTGAGGAACAATTACACGGACCATTCATAGTAGATAAATATGGTACTTACTTGCGTAATATCGAAGGAGTGATAGAGCATGCCTACTATCACTTAGGTCAGATGGTACTTATCAAGAAAATGATAAAGGATTAGTTTTTATTATTAATCTGAAGTATACAAAGGACAAAACTTATAATAAAGTAATGTGACTATTGGTTATTAGGTGCCAATTATTAGAAAAAAAATAACTGCAGATATTCAGTGTTCCTCCCTCTTTAATCTCCCTCCAGAGGGAGAAAATTACTGTAACTGTTATTAGAACTTTAGTTTTTTAAAAAAAATCGAGGCTTTTTCTATTCCAGAATAATCAGTAAGGTTTAGTATAATAAAATCTGTCCCAAGCATTATAGTTTCCTCCGCCGGCGGAGGTTAGGAGGTGGAATCTTAATAATGTTTTTATTCAATTATTTATTACTCTATACCAATAGACTTATTAGAAAATGAAATACCGTGAGGTACTTAAAGGCGGATAGTCACATAAATTAAAAAAAAGCCTCATGCAACATGAGGCTTTTGTATTTCTTGGTATAAGAAATCTAAGTGAAGTGAGATTGTCTTTTACAGCGATTTACAAGCCTTTACAATATCATCGATACTTAGTCCATATTTATCTAACAACTGAGCTGGCGTACCACTCTCACCGAAGCTATCATTAACGGCAACAAATGCCATAGGTGCAGGATTATTTCTTGCAAGAACACCAGCAACACTTTCTCCGAGTCCACCATTTTGTTGATGCTCTTCTGCGACGACACACTTACCTGTTTTCTTGACAGAATTGATAATAGCGTCTTTGTCTAAGGGTTTGATCGTGTGTATATTGATAAGTTCTACACTCATGCCTTCTGCTTCTAATTTCTTAGCGGCTTCTACGGCATACCATAACATATGACCTGTTGCGATAAGAGTGATGTCTGTCCCCTCGTTCATGAGTACGGCTTTTCCTATTTCGAACTCTCCCTCTGGCATAAACACTGGCCAACCTGGTCTTCCAAATCTTAGATAGACTGGTCCGTGATGTTTAGCGATAGCCTTAGTAGCTGCTTTTGTCTGGTTATAATCTGCAGGATTAATGACAGTCATACCCGGTAGCATTTTCATCATACCTATATCTTCTAATATCTGATGTGTAGCACCATCTTCTCCCAATGTAAGTCCTGCATGTGATGCACATATCTTGACATTCTTGTCAGAGTAGGCGATAGACTGCCTTATTTGATCATAGACTCTGCCCGTAGAAAAATTAGCGAACGTCGTTGTGTACGGTATCTTACCTGCAGTAGCAAGACCAGCGGCGATACCCATCATATTGGCTTCAGCTATACCTACCTGAAAGAACCTTTCTGGATTTTCTTCTATGAATTTATTGATCTTTAATGATCCTATCAAGTCTGCACATAAGGCTACGACATTAGGATTCTCGCGACCCAGTTCTGTCATTCCATCGCCAAAACCGTCACGAGTTGCTTTCTTTTCTGTTGAAGTATATTTATCTAAGCTCATATTAGTAATCTCCTAAAGTTTCTTCTAATTGGTTTAATGCTATTTCTGTTTGTTCTGCATTGGGGGCTTTACCATGCCACTTGTGTGTACCAGACATGAAGTCCACTCCCTGTCCCATGACTGTTTTCATTAGTACCACTACTGGCTTTCCTTCTTTAGCTGTAGCCTTTGCTTTAGACATTGTGTCTATGATGTTATTAAAATCATGACCATCCATATGTAATACTTCCCATCCGAATGTAGACCACTTACCTTCTAAGTCGCCCAGAGATAGTACTTCATCATTAGGCCCGTCTATCTGCTGGCCGTTCCAGTCTATGGCCACTATCAGGTTATCTACTTTATGATGAGCTGCAAACATCATGGCTTCCCAGTTTTGACCCTCTTGCAACTCTCCATCTCCACAGAGGACGTACACAGTCTTATCGTCACCATCCAGTTTTTTTGCTAGTGCCATTCCTATAGCTACCGAAATGCCTTGACCGAGTGAGCCTGATGCTACTCTGATACCTGGCAGTCCTTCGTGAGTTGCAGGGTGACCTTGCAATCTTGAATTTAACTTTCTGAAAGTGGCAAGTTCGCTTTTATCAAAGTATCCGCTATGTGCAAGTGTGCTGTACCATACGGGAGAGATATGACCATTAGATAAGAAGAATACATCTTCGTTTTTAGCTTCCATATTGAAGCTGGGGTTATGGTCCATTATTTCAAAATACATAGCTGTAAAGAAATCAGCACATCCGAGTGAGCCACCAGGGTGCCCTGAATTAACAGCTGCAACTTGTCTTATGATATCTCTTCGTACTTGAGAAGCGATTCTTTTGAGTTCTGAAATTTTATCAGACATTGGTTATGTGAGTTGAGTTAATTTAAGGATTGAGTCGAGTATAAAAATAAAAAAGGCAAGCGTAAAGCCTGCCTTTTAATAGAAGTTTTCTTTTAAAGTAAACGATTAGTTTACTGCTTCAGAAAGTGCTTTACCTGGCTTAAATTTAACAACAGTTTTAGCTGCTATTTTAATTGTAGCTCCAGTTGCAGGATTTCTTCCATCTCTTGCTGCTCTGTGAGAAGTTGAGAATGTTCCGAATCCTACGAAAGATGCTTTGTCACCACTTTTTAAAGTCTTTTCTATAGAATCAAATACAGCTTGTACTGCATCTGTAGCCTGTCCTTGTGAAATTCCTGAAGAATCTGCAACAGTTTTGATTAAATCTCCTTTGTTCATTATTTCAATTTTTTAAACTGAGTAATTAAATTTTGTATGCTGCAAATGTAGATTATACCTACATATAATCAAAACTTCTAATGTTTATTATTGGGCAAAAACCTCTATTTTATTGATGTTTTGGGCAATTTTTCAACTATTTTTTAGTTTATAGCATTATAGTTGTAGTTTGCTTACTGAATTTAACATTTAGAATGAGAAGATCAAAGTCAATAATAGTAATGTTTTTCTGCTGTATATCATTAGCTCTAATGACTACCACGTCTTGCAAGACAGGGGAGGGATGTACTAATCAACAGCAGTATTCTGCCGACACAGATAAGGATGGCAATCTATCTACTAAGAGAGGTAAGTCTTCATTATTTTCTAAAAAACAAAAGAAGAAAAAGAGATCTTAGAGAGATAGTACTATAATACTCATTAACTAAGCTCTTCTTTCTACAAGACGATTCTACCCTTAGTTTTTTAAAATCTCTAAGTAAATTATTATTACAAATCTGTGTGATAATTATCGGTGTAATTGACTTTTCATATCCAAGTTCTGTACTCTATTAGAGACACTATCTGCTATACTATTGAATAACAGTATGACAAGGAAAATCATCAGACCTGGAAAAACAGCCAGCCACCAAGAAGAAAAATTTTGGCGAGCATCTCTGAGTATACTTCCCCAGCTAACTTGATCTATCGGTATTCCGATACCCAAAAATGATAAAGACGATTCTAACAGAATTGCGGAAGCAAAACCAAAAGCACTTATTATTATAACAGTAGATATCGTCAGGGGAAGAATATAATCTTTGAATATTTTAAAATGCGAAAGCCCACTGACTTTTGCGGAAGTCACGAAGTCTTCATTTTTTATTTTTAGAATATCAGCACGCAAGTGGCGAGTTACCACAGGCCATCGAGTTAGTGAAATAACGATAACAACATTCCATATACTCGGTGTAGAAAATAATGCTAATAAAACCAGTAATAGAAATACACCTGGTATCGATCGCATGACTTCTATGATTTTTATAATAATTATATCAAGCGGAATAGCAATACCCTTATTAATGTAATAGTCGACTTTCGTAAAATAAAAAGCCATAAAAGCGATAGGGGCAAATAATAAAAACCACCTCCAAACAGACGACCCATAGTATATGTAAAAACCAAAAATAAATATCATCAGAGCTAATATCAAAAATGGGATGAGGCCTATACGGATAGAATGGTCACCAAGGTAACCACTTAAAAATCCAAAAAATATTCCGATAATTAATGATAGCAAAGTTGTCATCAGTCCGATCTTAAGAGCTATGGCACTTCCGTACAATATACCTGCTAATACATCTCTGCCAATCTTGTCTGTACCTAACCAATGTCTATAATAAATAGAACTGACATTTTGAGAATCGAAAGGACCGACATTTCTATTTTTAATGTCTAGCGTATTATCACTGTAAGGAATGGGTGGTTTGATACCTTTGTTAGAAGAGCTAACGGGTAAGAATACACGTATACCATCTGTATCACTTCCTATAATATATTTATCATTAGCTATAAATGAATGAAAAACAGAAATAAACAAAAACAAGAGGAGTGCTCTTGTATGCCAGTTTTTCAAACCCCATTTTTCTGATAAACCTCTAAGCATCGTATCGAAGTTTAGGTTGGACAATGGCATATAAGATATCTCCGATGAGATATATAAGTGATGTCACACTCGCAATAATAATTACAATACAGAATACGACATTCCAATCTGCCTGTCCTATGGAACTATAAAGTAATCGGCCGATGCCCGGTACATTAAAGATAACTTCGAGTAACAAAGAACCCGCAAATGCACTTACAAATGCAGCGACAAATACTGTTATCATCGGGATGAGGGCATTTCTAAATGCGTGTCTATTGATCACTTGCTTCCTACTTAGACCCTTGGAATAAGCGGTGCTGACATAGGGTTTTTGTAATTCCTCGGTTAAGCTTCTCCTCATGATTCTTGTGGTATAAGCTAAGGAATGTATACTGAGTATAAGAATAGGAAGTATAAGTTTATGTGCATTGTGTACGATATGATATAAGGTCGATTCTCCAGGATATATATTCATACCTACTGATGGAAAAATATTTGTAACAGAGCCGTAATCATCAGTTGTAAAGAATAAGACAGCCATTGTTGCCATCCAGAATACAGGTATAGAATAAACTGTATACAGTATATAACTTATCCACCGTGTACGCTTATTGTTGTGATAAACGACGAGATATTTTCCTATTAAAATACATAATATAATACTCAGTATAAAATCTACCATTGTGATACTCAAGGTCCACAGAAGTCCATTTTTAACTTTACTTAATGCGGATTTTCCATCTACGATGGATTGACCATTAAAGAACGAACTTAGCCAAAGATGATATTGATTTTGGTTGCCATGCCACACAAATTTTGGGACTATTAAGTTTGATTTTTTTAAAGATTTATTCTTTAGTAGTTGTTCTATGAGAGATATATTGTTGTCCTTAGTCTTAGCTAAAGTGGTCTCAATATCTGTATAACGATAACCAAGCTTCAGAGCTTTTTTTAATTGAGACTTTGTATCTGGGTCGGATATACTATTTATATTATCTGGGTAGTGTGCAGGTAAGATTGAGAAATAGAAATTAGGTTTCTCTAAGCCCAATTCAAGATAAACTTGATTGTATATCTCCTCTTCACTTCCTTCAGCTCCTCTGTTGTCAAGTAATATCGATACTGGATCTTGTGGTACAAATCGACTTAATGTAAACGCAATAAGGCTTGTAATCCAAATGGTAGGGATTATAATCAGAAGCCTTTTTATTACATATCGTTTCAATTTAGATCAATTCTTTTAAACTGGTTCTCTGAAGTCTTATCATTTAAGCGTAAAAGTATTTGCCAAATAACCTGGACGCTTGCTTGTGGTTGTAGCCGACAATTTTTTGTTTATGACAAACTTCATCAGTGGACTGTATAGGAATATCATGGGTTGGTCTTCATATATGACTTCCTGTAATTTCAGATAGCTATCTCTTCTATCTTCTATATCTCTGGTCAGTCTTATTTTTTCTATCAGTGCATCACTACGGGAGTTACTGTAAGCTGTCCTATTAGTCTTGCCAGGTACTGCATTGTCAGTATGCCATGATGAGTATGGATCGTCAGGACTGAGATCGAAGCCTTGCGCCTGAGCGGCCATATCATAATTGAGTGTCTTAATGTTTTCTTTCTGTGTAAGACGATTAGATTTTGTAATGATGTTAATATCTACACCGGCTTTGGCAGCACTTTCTTGATAGATGAGAGCAATGTTCTTACTCAGCTCGCTACCGGTAATGTAAAAGTCTATGGACAGTTTTGTTTTTTGACCATTGATAATTTTGTCTCTTATGTTATCCCCGTCTGTATCTTTCCATCCAGCATCATTTAGTATATTTTGAGCCTTATCTACATTAAGTTCTATGAGAGGCAATGATTCATTATAATAAGATTTAGTAGGATGAAATGGACCTGAATTTCTTACCCCAAGTCCTTTATCTAATGTTTGTATAATGTCGTCTACATCCATTAAGTGAGCCATGGCTCGCCTCACATTTTTGTCAGTTAGTTTTGGTGACGTGTTATTCATCATAATGAAGTAAAAGAACATTAACTGAGGAGTATGAAAAGTAAACTTATCAGAGTCGTTATCACGTAGGTCAATAAAAACATCAGAAGACTTCAATTGAATTAAATCAAGTTGTCCATCTTTAGCCATGACACTTGCTGTTATCTCATCAGGGACAACCTTAAAGATGAGAGAATTTGGACGTGCTTGAAGGAATGGATTATTAGGGTAATTAGTACCCCAGTAGTTTTCATTTTTTGTAAGAACGATATATTGATCTGTGGCTTCATCAGTAATCGAGTATGGACCTGCTTGAACGATACCTTTTCTTGCGTTCATAGAAGCAGATATCTTATCCATTAATTTTATCTGGAGAGAGTCTGAATTATTTTCTGTAATGTCTATTTGAGATTTTTCATCACAGATGTGACTTGGTAGAATGTAACTTGTCACTGCGGCCTCAAGGCTGAGCATATAATCAGGATTACAATAGATAGAACATTTTTTATTATTCTTCGAATCGATTTTTACATCATAGATATTGTTGATATATGGCTTCCACCTTGTTGCTTTGGATAAGGGATGCTTAACCATATTGATCGTAAAGAAATAATCCTCTGCCGTTATTGCTTGTCCATCGCTCCATGCTGCATCTTCTTTAAATTCTATGTCATATACTATTGCTTTTCTTCCATCATTCAATTGACCTTCATATCCACTTGGTATGTCTTTGATGAGAATGGGATATAACTCATGAGTTTCTGGATGAAAATCAGCAAGTGGTAAGAAGATGTATTGATATACTGTTCTACCTATAGATGTAGGAGCAAAAAATGGATTAATGGCTCCAGGTTCTTTTTCTAATCTGATACTGACATCAAATTGTGACTCGGTTGGTGTAGAACTTTTATCCTGATTACAAGAAAAAATAAATATAGTAGCGATAAGAAGGTAGACAATACGGGTATTCATAGGATAGGGTTTATATAAACAATATACTGAAACTAATACCCAACTCAATGGGACGGATCAGAATAGTAATTATGAAATTAGAGATTTTTATCTAATAAACGAAGCTATTAGAAATCGAAGCCTAAACTTAGGTATAGTCGGGGATCTAAAACTTCTCTGGTTTCTACACCCCATGCATAATCTAATTTGACAAAGTAGCCTAATAATGTACTACGGAACCCAAAGCCATATCCAAGAACAAGCGGATCTCTGAAGTATCTAGCATTGATTTGAATAACAGGATTTTCTGTTGGACTTTGGACCTGAATATTATTCAATAAATTTTCTTCATCATTAGGGTTAGGACCGTACCAAGCAAGACCAGCATCAAAAAATCCGGCAACTTGAAAGTTCTTTAAAAATGCCATCCCCGTCTTACGCAGCCCTAAAAATCTAAAAATGGGAACTCTCAATTCAGTATTCGTAAGGAGATAAGAATTGCCATTACGGGCGTTATTCTGGAAGCCTCTAAGATTTGGTGCTAAGACTTTGTAAGAAAAAGATTCTGATTCTGGTACGGGTATACTTTGATCAAAACTATTGAGAATCCAATTTTCGACACCGCCGAGATAGTAGACAATTCTATTACTACCTACGGACACGGCACCTGCTCCTCTCAATGCTAATACGGCATCTTTAAAAATAGGGATATAATGTCTGGCATCAAATCCAAGTACGCCGGTATAGCCATTAGATAAGTCGACATTAAGCCCATTATTAAAGTCTAAGTCGAATGAATTAATAATTTCGGAGTAAAATTTAACTCTTGACCCGTTTTTAATATTGACACTTATGTCGTAGCTATTATCAAATACATATTCTGCTTTAAGACTCAGGCGCTTTTCATTGACAAATGGTTCGTTAAATGAGACAGCATCTGTAATTAATCTGAAATATTTATCAAAGCGCAATGAGCCAGTTAGCCTTAATGAATTGTAGATATCAAATGGATACTTAGCCCTATACAAACCTAGGAATGTATGTCTCTTATCACGAGCCAATGGAAATGTGTTAGGGTCTATTACATTTGTCTCTGCCTTCCTGTAGAAGGCAAATCGCTGATCAATAAAATTTTTGTTGTTATCGAATACTGCAAAATATTCATAGCCTCTAAAAGTAGTGGGTATACGGAGTCCTATCTGAATCTCGTAATCTTCAAACAGGTCTTTGACGATTCCTTTAAATAATATTCCTGTCGTCGGGTTACCTAACTCTCTGTCATTACCCGTATAGCTTTCTAACCCTTCAAATAATACACTATTATCTAATCTCGTTGTAAAATCTGCAAGCCTGAATTGTGTCCGCGATACCGTAGCACGCATAGGACTGTACTTAATAACACGCTTGCCATCTTGTATACTTCCAGAAAAATAGTTGTTAAAATACTTATCAAATACAGAAGAGACTTCTTCTTCCTTGAGGTAATCTTCAAGCGGAATTAAATTTTCAGGATCTTCATATTCAGACTGGAACATGTTGCCTTGCGTGATCTCAATTTGCTTTTCATCTTTAGGTTGGTAAGGGATGAGGACCTCTTCATTATTAGATTTGAATCTATTTTTCCATATGGTCTTTTTGACATCTACAGCTTCTATGTCCATAATGGAAGAAAAAACCTTGTAGTTGCCGTCATCATAGTATGAGTAGAACCACTCATCTCCGACCTTGGATGCTCCGTATAGGATAATGTTTCTTTCAAGATTAGTGAGTCCTGTAACAGAACCTGATTCAAGATCACGTACATATGCATTGAGTATGCCAGACTGATCACTGAGGTACAGAAGCTTTTTGTCAGCAATCATCTGAGGCTGTTGTTCAGAGTAGTTGGGTGTCGATGTAAGCTTAGAGATAGTTCTTTCATCTTTTTTTCCTAAGCCCTGAAGGAGATATACATCAAATTGTTCTATGGGTAAGATTGTATCTAACCTCTGTCGTTCTGTGCTTAGAGTAGTTCTGTTAGATCTAAAAAGAATCGATTGCTGTCCTTCATAATTGACAACAGTCGCATCTAAATCGTCAAAGAAATCTTCTGTCAGCCTGGTACTGCCACGTGTATCTGATCTGTATACATATAGATCTGAGTATCCGTCCTTAGATGCAGAAAAAACATAGTCATCATCATTAAGATAGTCCATGCTGTAGACCCGCTGAAAGTCTTCTGTCAGTGTCTGCTCCTCATACTCATCCGAACTTAATCGTAGCCTACGTAGATATGTGATGTCGCGATGCTCATACATAATGCTCAGTTCGTTCTTACGAGGATGCCAAGCGATATGAGGATAGTTATAGTCAGCTTCTTGAAAGGTGTTTTTATAGCCTTTTTTAAAAATACGTTTTTCAATGCCCGTCGCTATTTCTCTTAAGAATATTTTCACTTTGCCTCCATTATGTGTTGCATAGGCAAGATGTGTCCCGGCAGGATTTAGTTTCATAACCGAGACAGGGACGCCTTTTTTATTCTTTAACTTTTCTTGAAGCAGGTCTTCCGTGAGTGCAAACTTTCCCTCTTCGAGACTATATTGATTTTTATAATATTCGTACCAAGACTTTTGTATTTTCTCAAAATCATCACCTGTAATGAACAGAAAACTATTCTCTAAGTTTCTATGAATTCTTGTCAGATATATAATATTAGCGATCGTTGTAGAGCCATATGTTTCTGAGATATAATTCCACATACTATGACCAGCGACTCTCGGATGTTCTTCAGCTATCTTAGAGAATTTTTTAAATTTTTTATTGTGAGCAAGAAGGTCTCTTAGTTCGTCATCGATTTCATAATCCCAGTTGCTTCCAGCATAGTTAACAAGACCATCATTAAACCAATCAGGGAGATTAAGTAGTAGAGCATTTTGTACTATCTCTTGGATACTTGTCCCGAATAGGATAGAATTCAGATAGACATTAGCTATTCCTTTCCTTATTTGTTTTCTTAGATTAAGGTGGTTGCCATCAAAGTAGACAAACATCTTGTTACCTTGAATTTTAGTAATACCTGCTGTATTTGTAAATGCATCCTCTAAACCAATATTACTTTGCTTAAGATCATTGATATCTATATATACAATGATCTCTATTTTGTCACTTAGCGTATATTCTAATGTTCTCTGTATTTCATCATGATCAAATTCAGAAAGCTGTATGACTGGCTGAGCTATATTACGAGATTTTCCATACCAGTAGGTTATGAAATTTTCTGTTTCATATCTGGACCAATTATTGAAGTCATTATGATATTGGACTCTGTTTTTACCAAACTCCGTATTGATCGCTTGTGACAAGCCATCACCTACACACGACAGGATGATTATTAATGAGGGTATGATATAGCGTAAGCTCATATAATTATAAACTTAATGATTATCCTTGAAATATAGTGTAGCTAAAGCCAATACCAGATGACACTTAATAGAGAATTCTGAATATCTAAAGTAAAGTTATTGGATTATATCTGCTTATGCTTAAGATATTAAAGTATGTTTTCGAAAGTTAAATTAAATATTGAAACCAATACATACAATTTTGTAGCGGACTCTCAACACCAATTTCATCAAATACTCAAAATAGAGATATTGACTTATTTCTAGCAAAACATATGTTTTATTTACAAAATTGGATTTAGAGTATTATATCTTATAATTTTGCGCTCCCTTTGTAGTTTTTATATCCCCTAAGATCACGACTGTAAACAATCTAAGAAGAACACCGAGTCTTCATCAAACTTGAATATTATTACGATAAGTCACAAAAACTAAAAGGCAATTAAAACCACTATCAAATATCACATATTCGTATGTTTTCTCTTGAGTTTATCTGGCTCAACGAATGTATTCGCTCAGGCTACTCTGCAGGATAGTTTAGAACAGGAACTCTATAATTCTAAAGCTGATTCTACTAAGTTTCGGTTAATGCTTGAATTAACTGATGAGTTGATAAATATCGATCTTACAGGCGCCTTAAATTATGCAAGAAAGGCACTAGAACTATCCTTAAAAATGAGGGATAAAAAAAGTGAAGCAAAAGCATCATACAATTATGCCCGAGTATCATACGAGACAGATGAGAGAGATAAGTCCATAGACTATTACATTAAAAGTGAACAACTCGCAGAGGAGCAAGGACTTAAGGAATTACAAGTATATGCCTTAATGGGTATAGCACGATATAATAGGTATGTCACTCAAGATTCTACGAAGACTGTGAATAGTTTTTTTAGGGCTATTGAATTAAGTAGATCGATGGATTTTAGTTTTGGAATAGCCAGATCACATGCGAAACTCGCTTCTTTTTACACTAAATATAATAGGGTAGATCTTTGTGAGCGATACTTAGATACCTCAGCTATTTACTATGCTAAAGTTGGAAAACATAATACAATTACTCATTATTATACAGAGGTAGGTGATAAGTTATGGGGTGTCAATCCTAATAAATCGATGGATTTATATTTTAAGGGGAAAGAGTATACCATGACCCCATTATTGATGGTTAGTCTAGCTAGAGCACATAGCTATATAGGAGACACTGATATTGCCTTAAATTACTTAGAGGAGGCGATTCCATACTTTCGTAAAACAGAAAAAAGGAAACGAATGTTAGGTATCGCAATGGCCCAGCTCTCAGAAGTTTATCTTCAGATGGGGGACTATGCTATTGCAGATTCGATCAGTGATGAGGGTATAAAACTACTTAATAATCTAGGCAGAACTGACCAAAAAGGTCTTCCGGCAATGTATAGAATTAAAGGGGAGGTCATGGAAAGGAATAATAATAAAGTGGCTGCATTAGAATTCTACACAAAGAGTTATAACGAAGCTAAAAGAATAAAACTTACCGAAGATCAAATAATCGCCCTGATTCGCTTGGGTGTGTTCTACTTACCTACCGACCCTAATAAGAGTATAGAAGTATGTAATAATGCTTACCAACATTCTAAAAGAAGATTGCTTACAAATCTTGAAATAGAATCATGTGATTGTCTACATAGTGCCTATAAAAAGAAAGAACAATATCTTGAAGCATTAAAATATCATGAGGAAAAAATTATACTAACGGATTCTTTAAGTACGCTCAAGATAAAACATGCTCTCGAAATTAATAAAAGTATTGCTCAGAAAGACAAACAATTAGCCGAAGAAGCATATCAAAAAGACCTAAGAGAAAAAGAACTCAAGAATCAGCACAATATCATTACTGTATTGTTTATATCAACTTTATTGGGTTTGTTTTTAGTAGGATTCCTTTTGTATAATCGTCTATTGATTAAAAAACAAAACACTAAGATCAGCGAGAAAACAAAGCAGCTTATAGAGACAAATAAAAGATTAGAAAGTTCTAATGTTGAGCTTGAGAGATTTGCTCATATTACTTCTCATGACCTTAAAAGCCCGCTGAGAAATATCGTTAGTTTCACAGGTTTATTACGAAGATATTTAGTTCCAGAATCAACAAGTAAAAAAGTTGATGAACTAATAGATTATATCGAAAATAGTGGTAAGCGTATGAATGCACTTATTGATGATATCCTTAATTACTCACAGTTATCAAAGGGCGAACCAACAACAATAAAGCAAATTGACCTTAATGAAATAGTCCATGATATTTCTCAACTTACGCAAAGTACTTCTCAAGGCACTAAAGTAATTTTTCATATATCAGAATTACCATCGATAGAATGGCACTATTCAAAAATCTTCCAATTGCTTAAGAACTTAATAGAAAACGGAATTAAGTACAACCAGTCAGACAAACCTAAGATTAAGATTTATACAGAGAAAAATGAAAAAGCCTATTCTATTTATATAAATGATAATGGAATAGGAATAGACGAGCAGCACTTCGAGAAAATCTTTGTGATGTTCAACAGGCTTCACAACCAATCTGAATATGAAGGAACGGGATTAGGTCTTGCCAGCTGTAAGAAAATAGTTGAAGAGTTTGATGGTGAGATTACAGTATCCAGTAAAGTCAATCGAGGTACAACTTTTAGAATTGACATTCCTCATAATATTATATCTACAATCGAAGTAGATTTCAATAGAATCCAATTAGAAGAAACAACAGCATAACTATTGACTACAAGTTTAACTAAAGGTCTCTTATATATGGGGTCTAAAGGATACGACCTTCCAAGACAATAAGTATAAAATCTAACAACAATTAAGTAAAAATTCTTCATAGAAACGGAAAACAACTTTCTGTGAGAATTTAAATATTATTGTTTTTCTGGTGTTTTATTATTGACTTAGTTTTTTCCTTATCTTTCCTATTCATGTCAATAAAACAGAATAAAAAATTTTGGATAGCCACAGCAGATATATCAATATACTTACACTATGTACAGCCTTAGTCATAATACTAAGTCCTACCTCTATATCAGGTCAGTCCAAGCAAGACTACATTTGGTTTTTTGG
>CAZBXL010000013.1:0-22226 GCA_964495785.1 uncultured Saprospiraceae bacterium
ATCCTCAAAGCTTCTTATTATTCATTTCTTTCTCTATCCTATTTAGAGTCCTTTCGTCATGAATCTCATTTTGCCTTTTGAATAATGCTTGCTCTGATTCTGCAACTCTAAGCTTAAATACTTCAATAATCCACCATAGCTTTCTTAGGCCTTTGGCTTTGGCTTTTTGATCTATAGCTTGCTGCAAGGGTGTCTTTGGCATTTTAATTATTGTAATTTGGATTAATTACAGGGTAATAAATAATGTAATACTGAATAATATTTAGATTCAAATTACTAAACGAATCAAAGGTTTTATAGTTTATCTGTGTTGATAGTTTCACGTATACAAGATCTTAAGGCACATCGGACACATCGGGTAATGTACTTATATTTGTTTCACATCATATAAAATAATGAAAATCTTTACGGAGCAAGCAGGTGCAGGAATATTATCGGAGAAGACCCTATCCGCTATTATAGATTACTATAGACTCGAAAACGAGATTGGTGGCTATGAAGCTCAAAAGCAATCTACTGAAGTAATCAATAGTTTCTATCAGTACACAAAGCAACTTATCAACGCTGACTCAGCTGATCAAATAGCTTATACCGATAGTGCAAGTAGAGGATGGAATATGGTCCTACAAGGGTTACAATTAGAAGACTATGACAAAGTCATAACCCTATCCACAGAGTATGTAACGAATATTACAACCTTAAAAGAACTTACTAAAAACAGACCACAAGAACTGATTATAATTCAATGCCAAGCTAATGGAGATTTTAATTTATCAGAATTAGAAGGTCATCTTAAGGAAAGTAAATGTGTAGTCGCTCTTAGCCATTGTATCGCTCATGGCTCTGTAGACTACCCTATTATTAAGATTGGTGAAATGTGTAAGCAGTATAATGCGTATTACATTTTAGATGCAGCCCAGTCCATAGGACAGATCCCCGTTGATGTACAAGAGGTCAACTGTGATGTGCTTACCGCAAATGGTAGAAAGTGGCTATCCGGACCTCGAGGTACAGGATTCCTATATGTGAGAGACTCTTCTACGATTCATCATACACACATAGATGCCAGCAGCACAACAATAGATGAAAAATCTAAAGCACCAGTCATTAAAGAAAGTGCTCGTAAGTTCGAGCTTTGGGAGAGAAGCTATGCTGATATGATAGGTCTATCGGTTGCAATAAAGAATTATATCAAAACGGATACTTACAATCTCCATTCGAATTCTAAATCCATTGCTACTAAAATAAGGAAAGCCATAGCAAGTAATTCTAATTTAAACTTAGTGGGACGCGAAGATTCCGAATCATGCATTATAGGTTTTTATCCTAAGTCGCCCTCTTACTATGAGATAGTCAAGAATAGATTTAAAAAAGAAGAAATATCTATTTCCCTTTTAGAAAACTGGATGTACCCTTTACACTTCAATACCTCTACTCAGGTTTTTAGGATAGCATTACCACATTCTATAGATTCTACTTCAGTAGATATAATACTTCAAATAATAAAAGGCTTATAAGGTTTTTGACTAGTTTAAGTTTACCACACTTTTATTTTTTCTTAAGTATGTAGTCTGCAAATAAGTCTTTATCATCCATGAGCTTTTCTACAATATCTAATTCTGTTTTACTAATAAGGTTTGATAAGATCTTATCATTATACTTTCTGGATACCTCCATACTTATACGCTCATTTTCTTTAAACTCCACCTCCATATCTAATGCTTTTATCGTCACCAATTGAGGCACTTTACTGACAATAAAACTACGAGCAATTCCTTCTGACTCCGTGTATTCAGCCACATGCGAGAAATTACTTACATCAAAATCAGCATTGAATTCTCTATTGATTCTCTTTAATAAATTCAAGTTAAATCTTGCTGTAATTCCCTTCTCATCATCGTACGCGGGTAAGACAACTGATGCTGGTTTTATAAGATCCAATCCCATTAATAGAATGTCCCCTGAATTGAGTGAGCTGTTAAGTTTATTTAAAAACTCAGATGCCTCATCATCATGCATGTTACCTAAGTTTGACCCCAGGAATAAAACCACTTTCTTAGCTTCCCTCGCCTTTATTGCATTGAGAACACCGAAATAGTCTCCTTGCTTGGTTATAACAGATAGGTCAGAAAACTCAGCATTGAGGTTTGCTTTTAGATTCTGTAAAGAGTCATTTGATATATCGATAGGCAAATAATTAAAATTGTAACCTTGACTGATCAGCTCCTTTAAGAGCATTTTAGTTTTTGTGCCATCACCTGAGCCCAACTCTACCAGGTCAAAAGTTACGTCCCTATCTACTTTAAAAGTATCAATTATATCTCCTGATCTCTTTTCGAATATTTGATACTCTGCTCTTGTCAGATAATATTCGGGCATATTCATAATCTCTATGAATATCTTATCACCTTCTGCATCATAAAAGTATTTTGACTTGAGATACTTCTGGTCTCTTAGCAAACCTTCTTTCAGGTCTTTTGCAAATTCTAAATTCATAAGTCTTTAGCTAATCTGATGCCGGAAAATTGCCAGCGTGTTTCTGATGGGAAAAAATTGCGATATGTATGTCTGCTGTGATTAGGAGACGTTGCAATAGATGCACCTCTGAGCACCATTTGGTTAGACATGAACTTACCGTTATACTCACCTACTGCCCCTTCTACGATTTTGTATCTTGGATAAGGTAGATAAGCACTATTTGTCCATTCCCATCTTGTACCCCAATCAAATGAATCACTTGCCACTTCCCACTCAAACTCCGTAGGCAACCTATGACCACTCCACATAGCATATGCGTAGGCTTCGAAATGAGAAATATGACATACAGGCTCTTCCATTTCTACATTCGTAAGCCCTGAAAGGGAAAAACGCTTCCACGTATCCCCGTCCTTGATCCAGTACAATGGGTGGCTAATATTATTAGAGCTTTTCCATGCCCATCCTTCATCAAGCCACACAGAGACATCTTCATAGCCTCCAGCTTCCATAAATTGGATATACTCTTGATTTGTGACTAGTACTTTACGGATGGCGAACGATTCTAAATATACCTTGTGTCTATGATGCTCATTATCGTAAGAAAACCCTATACCCTCATGTCCTACGTAGTAAACGTCTTCATCAATTGTTGTCCATGACTTTTTTTCTGTGACCGTTCTTGAGTTAAATGATGAGCTATAGACTGGGTATGTAGGATTATGTGATAAAGTATATTTTAGATCTGTGAGCAGAAGCTCTTGATGTTGTTGCTCATGATTTATTCCTAAGATGATCAGTTCAGTTAATTGGGGGCTATCCATTTGCCCAATTAATTCTGTCATATGACGATCTACGTAAGCTCTATATTCCAGGACAGTATCTACTTCAGGCTTTGTGATAAGACCTCTCTGATCTCTTTCTATCCTTTGTCCTAATGAGTTGTAGTAACTATTAAATAGGTAGTTATAAGATTCATCAAACAACTTATAGCCATCAAAAAATTGCAGTAATATCATCTGCTCAAAAAACCAAGTTGTATGTGCAATATGCCACTTAACTGGACTTGCAAATACTGATGGCTGAGGCACCATATCTTCTGGACTTAAACCCTCTATGAGTGACATCGTGTACGACCTTACAGAGATATATTTATCTATTATTGAAGAATCAGATTTTACGGGAGTTGCTAACTCTAAGTTTTTCATAGTTTATGATGTTAAACTCTTATCAGGTACAATTGAGGCGTATGATTTGTTCGCAATGTAATGTACTGTTGATAATGTAAATATAAATGAACTTAAAAATCATAAAAATTAAGTACGACATTACCATCTAAAGTAGTAAGCATCAGACATAAAAAAAAAGAGATGATCGTGTCGATCATCTCTTTATGTTCCTTTGAAGAATATTTTTTTAATTACTTATCTTCTACTTCTTCAAATTCTACGTCTGTAACTTCTTCTTCTCCACTTTGAGAATCGTTACCAGTAGCATCAGCAGTTGCACCTGCACCTCCTTCTGCCTCAGCTGCTTGACTTGCTGCGTATATGTCTTGACTCGCTGCAGTCCATGCCGTATTCATCTTCTCCATTGCAGAATCGATCTTATCTAAATCTTGCATTTTATGAGCTTCTTTTAACTCAGTTAATGCCTCCTCGATAGGACCTTTTTTATCCTCTGGAATTTTATCACCATAATCTTTCATCTGCTTTTCTGTCTGGAAGATAAGCGTATCAGCTGAATTGATTTTATCAGCACTTTCTCTTGCTGCCTTATCTGTATCGGCATTAGCAGCTGCTTCTGCTTTCATTTTTTCGATCTCTTCTTTAGATAGTCCTGTAGATGCTTCTATTCTGATATTTTGCTCCTTACCTGTTCCCTTGTCCTTGGCAGTTACATTGAGTATACCATTGGCATCCATATCAAAACTAACTTCTACTTGAGGTACGCCTCTCGGTGCTGGAGGGATACCATCTAAGATAAACTTACCTACTGTTCTATTATCCTTAGCCATAGGTCTCTCACCTTGCATGATGTGTATCTCTACTGACGGTTGATTGTCAGCTGCCGTTGAGTAGACTTTAGACTTCTTAGTAGGTATGGTAGAATTCGCTTCTATCACGACATCGTATACTCCACCCATAGTCTCTATACCCATGGATAATGGAGTGACGTCCAATAATAGAACATCCTGAACATCACCACTAAGTACACCACCTTGTATGGCCGCTCCTACAGCTACAACTTCATCAGGATTGACACTCTTATTAGGCTTCTTGCCGAAAAATGCCTCAACAGCTTCTTGAATCTTTGGTATTCTTGTAGAACCACCTACAAGGATTATCTCATCTATATCGCCTTTAGACAGTCCTGCATCCTTAAGAGCCTCTACACATGGCTTAAGACTTCTCTGCACAAGATCGTCTGAAAGTTGCTCAAACTTTGATCTGGATAGCTTCATCACTAAGTGCTTAGGCACACCATCTACAGCAGTTACGTAAGGAAGATTGATATCCGCTTCTATAGAAGAAGATAGTTCGATCTTAGATTTCTCTGCAGCATCCTTTAATCTCTGTAGAGCCATAGGATCTTTTCTAAGATCTATATTCTCTTGCTTTTTAAATTCATCAGCCATCCAATCAATGATAACCTGATCAAAATCATCTCCACCTAAGTGAGTATCACCATTAGTAGATTTTACTTCGAATACGCCATCACCTAACTCGAGAATAGAAATATCAAAAGTTCCACCACCCAAATCATAGACGGCGATTGTCATATCCTTCTGCTTCTTATCTAAGCCAAATGATAATGCAGCTGCCGTAGGCTCGTTAATGATTCTTGATACTTTAAGTCCTGCAATCTCACCTGCTTCTTTGGTCGCTTGTCTCTGCGAATCATTGAAGTATGCAGGTACAGTGACGACAGCTTCAGTAACTTCTTGACCAAGAAAATCTTCAGCTGTTTTCTTCATTTTTTGAAGTATCATAGCTGATATTTCTTGAGGCGTATAGTTTCTATCATCGATAGCTACTCTTATTGTATTATTATCGCCTTTCACAACTTTATAAGTTGATCTTCCCGTATCTGTTGAAGCTTCATCATATCTCATTCCCATAAATCTCTTGATAGATGAGATCGTTTTTGTTGGATTAGTTATAGCTTGTCTTTTGGCAGGATCTCCTACCTTTCTTTCTCCGTTGTCCAAAAATGCGACAACCGAAGGAGTTGTTCTTCTACCTTCCTCATTAGGAATAACAACTGGCTCATTTCCTTCCATTACAGAAACAACTGAGTTTGTTGTCCCGAGGTCGATACCTATTATTTTACCCATAATATTTTAGTTCTGATTAGTTTTATAATTAATGTACATCCCATTATTATCAATAGATATGCCACGGCATTTTCATGCCATTTAATAGTAAAAATGTCTTAATAGTACTGACAAATAGATATGATTGCCACCTTATAAGTGACAAAAAGGCAGAATCAGTTGAAGTTGAGATCTCCAGTAATAGATCCCATCCTAATTGAATCTAATGTTCTATTAGTTAGTTGGACGTTATCTTTGACCTCACTATATAAAGAAGAGAATATACCTCTACCTTCTGATAAATTAGAGAATGTGGGTATATCCTGAGATGACGTAATACCCAGATTGGCATCACCGACTCTGATAAATTCTTGTATTTCTGCTCCGCCACTTTTAAGGATCAGGTCTACAGATTCTATAACTCGTTCTACATTATCATTAACCGGGATGGCTCCAGATAGAAATGAGAAGAACTGCTCACCACGTATATCTATTCTTGTGGTTTGGATATTATTAGCAACTTCCCATTGTACTACCTTTGGTTCAAATTCATCACCACTGCCTATAGCTCTCTCACGATATCTGAAATCAAGAAATAAATCATATACAACTGAAAATTCTCCTTCTCTCCACGAGAATGTAGTGAATATATTGTTATCAAAATTAAGGACTGTTAATGGTGATCTGATTGTAGAAGCTCCTACGATATTAGTTGTTGCAGTGACAAGTGGTAAGCCTTCAATGTTTCTATTCACTTCAAGACTATAAGAATCACCTTCAACTAAATTTATATCACTATTTCTAATTTTAAATACCGTGTTTGGCGATTGAGCAAATGCACCCTCTTGCCTTGGAAATCCATCATTTGTAGCATCTATTTCTTCAAGAACAAACCTCTCAGAACCTTTTATTAAAGTCACTTCCGCGTTCTCATAATAAAGCTGAGAAGGATCTTGGGCTAAGTCAAAAGCTGATACATTCTCCTCTACGAATGCTCTTTCTACTCTAATATAATGGGCAGTATCTGTCGCTGATAGTATCCCATACACGATAGGAATATCTCTTGGTTCTTCTAATATATCTACAGTATTATCACAAGAAAAAATACCAATCAAGACCGCGAATGCAATTAAATACTTCATGCCACAAAAGTAAGTGAATTAAGTCATCTACATCATTTTATTGCAACGATTTTATATATTCGATGCATCAACACAAAGCAATATGTCAGCAGTAAGCAAAGATGCCAAGAGAATGACCACTCATGTACTTCAAAAAATGAAGCAGAAAGGTGAAAAAATTAGTATGCTAACAGCGTATGATTACAGCATGGCAGGCATTATTGATGCTGCAGGAATTGATGTCATTCTGGTAGGAGACTCGGCAAGTAATGTCATGGCTGGACATGAGACAACCCTACCTATCACTTTGGATCAAATGATTTATCATGCATCCTCTGTTATACGAGCAGTCAAAAAATCTTTAGTCGTCGTAGATCTACCCTTTGGGCATTATCAAAGTAACTCAGATATAGCATTGTCTTCAGCCATAAGAATAATGAAGGAATCAGGTGCTCATTCAATAAAGTTAGAAGGTGGAGAAAACGAGGCTGACTCTATAAAAAGAATTGTCGCGGCTGGAGTACCTGTTATGGGGCATCTTGGTCTTACACCCCAATCGATTTATAAATTTGGAACTTATACAGTAAGAGCAAAGCAGGAAGAAGAAGCTGAACAACTTCTGAGAGATGCCAAGCTCTTAGAAGAATTAGGATGCTTTGCATTAGTATTGGAGAAAATTCCAGCAAAATTAGCAACTCAAGTAACTCAGTCCATAAGCATACCGACTATAGGTATAGGTGCAGGCAATGGGACTGATGGACAAGTACTCGTCAGTCATGATATGTTTGGAATCACTAAAGATTTTAATCCTCGGTTTCTAAGACGATATTGTGATATGCATACGGAAATGACATCAGCAGTACAAGCCTACATTAAAGATGTAAAGTCATCTGATTTTCCAAACGAGAAGGAACAGTACTAAGTGAAGAAAGTACTACTCTACATACTACTATGTCTACTTATACTGGGTGCATTTTTTGGGTATAAATTCTACAATTTCATATTTAAACCCAATGTATACTTAGATAGCGAGACAATTGATATTCATATACCAACACATGGGACTCTATCTACTCTTATAGATTCATTATCTGAACGCAAGGTTATATTAGATACCGTATCATTTAAGTGGGTTGCTGCTAAAATGAAGTTCAATAAACCTAAACCAGGAAAATATACAATTACTAATAACTGGAATAACAAGGAGCTTGTTGGTCTATTTAGGTCAGGAAGGGAGTCCTCAGTAAAGTTGACGTTCAATAATCTTAGACATGTCAAGGATGTGGCTGGTGTTATTTCTACGGAATTAGAAATAGACTCAGTGACACTTTTTAATTATCTATTGAGTGAAGAAGCTATAGAACTGACTGGCCTTAACAAGTCCACCATGATGACTTTATTTATACCTAATACCTATGAGCTGTACTGGGATATAGGGGCTAAGGATATCGTCGAAAGATTCAAAAGAGAACATGAGAAATTCTGGACACAAGACAGATTAGATAAAGCCAATAATATCGGTCTGTCTGCTGAAGAAGTATATACACTCGCATCTATAGTACAGAAAGAATCTAACCTGAATTCTGAAAAGCCTACCATCGCTGGTATATACTTAAACCGACTTAAAAAAGGAATTTTACTACAAGCTGACCCTACAGTGGTCTTTGCCGTTGGAGATTTTTCTATAAGAAGAGTTTTAAATAGGCACTTAGAATACGATTCTCCATACAATACCTATATCTATGAAGGTCTTCCTCCTGGCCCCATATTTATGCCTGATATCTCAACAATAGATGCAGTTCTTAATGCAGAGAAGCATGATTATCTTTATTTCTGTGCAGGACCAGGATATAATGGTAAGCATCAATTCGCTAAGACACTGTCCCAACACTTAGCAAATGCTCGCAAGTATCATAACTGGCTTAACAAAGAAAAGATATACAAGTAATTGTGGATCGTATTAGATAGTAGACTACACTTTACTTCGGAGTCTTAATCTTATCAGTTACATTCTCTAATTTCATCTGGATATGGCGATCATTGTATGTGGAAGTACCCTGTAATATCATGACGTCATTAGCGATTTTAACAGTGAATTCCTGAGGCTTTTTATTTTGATCATTATCAACTATGACCAATTCTCCTCTATCCAGATGATAGTTATACCTTCCAGCACCTTCTACAACTGATCTATTACCATACTCATAAGTATGATCTGTTTTGAAATCTATCCAGACACCGTCGTATTTACCAGGAGGGGAAATTTCCTTATCAAATATAAATTTGTATTCCCATAGATTATGATCAATAATGGCATAAGTATCAGGAAACTTTTTTAAGCGATGGTTCAATATAGACAGTGCCTGAGCTCTGAGTCCTGGGATACTTAACTCTGCATTGACATTTTTACCTATTTCTTCATTTTTATTATTCAATGCTGGATTATCCTTATCAGATTTTGTGTCTGAGGATGTATCAGCTTTACAAGCCAAAAAAATGATTAGTATTGTACTGAATAATATTGCAGTCAGTCTTTTCATAATCGTAAGATAAAATGAAAGTTGAATTAATTAGCTTTTTAAAACACATCAAGTCTAAGAATTTTTTTGATATAAAAAAAAGGATTCTTGTCGCTGTAAGTGGTGGCATTGACTCTATGGTTCTACTACATCTGATGCAACAGTCTGATTACCAAATAGCTGTGGGCCACATAGACCACTTAACTCGGAATGGACAATCTACTCAGGATGCTATTTTTTTAGAAAATTATTGCAAGAATTACGGTATTGAGTTCCACAAAAGTGAATTTATAGACAATCAAGACAGTGGGAACTTCCATAATAAAGCACACAAATTTAGATATCACTTTTTTAATTCTTTAGGATTTGATTATACCCTGACAGCTCATCATTATGATGATAATGTAGAGACTATTTTTCTAAACTTTCTTAATGGCAAATCTACTGCGGGTATACCTGAAGTCAATAAGAATATCGTTAGGCCTCTACTTATTTACACTAAAAAATCTATAAAAGAATATGCCGAGATTAATGATGTCAAATACGTCGAGGATAAAAGCAATTTGAGCAATAGCTACGATAGAAATTTTATTAGAAATAAGGTAATTCCACTTTTAAAATCCCGAAACACTGACACTGATGAAAAGATAACTAATCTCTCAAGTAGAAATAAGCTAGATGAAATCTTGTTATCATCTCTTGTGGCAGAAAAACTCAATTTAATAATTGATCATAACTCAATTTCAATCCCAAAGCATTCAATAGGCGACAACTCTACTCTACTCTATCATGCTGTAAAGTCCTATGGTTACAACAGATCTCAAGCTCGTGATATGATAAAGGCTATAGACAATACAGGAAGTATTTTTTATTCTCCTGATTATTGTTTGGTCATAGATAGAGATGTACTGCTACTGAAGGAAAAAGAAGAGGACAACACTGATGTAAGTTATGTCAGTTTAGACGAATTACCATTGACAATCAGATACTTAGATTATAATTTCAGATTTGAAAGAACAAGTTTCATTGACACCAAATCTTCAAATATCCTTTATACACCGATAAGCTTACTACATGAAACTATAAGGATAAGAACGTGGAAAGAAGGTGACTACTTCTGTCCTACCGGTATGAAAGGACACTCCAAGACTCTCAAAAAGTTCTTTACTGATACTAAAATCAATAGACTCGAAAAACATCGAATTCCCCTCCTTATCTCAGGCGATGATATCATCTGGGTATGCGGATACCGTTCAGACCAAAGATACCAAGTTAAGCCAATTGATTCTGACTTCTTGAAGGTGACAATACTATCTTGATTTCTTTTTTAGCGATCGATTTGTATTTAAGACAGGTTTAGGTCGTGGTGCATTATTTTCTCCATAGCTATGGTCGAATAATTTCTCTTTGTACATCCACTTACCATTATCAAGGTAATATCCTTCATAAGTACCATCTGGAAGATAAGTCGGTCCTTGGCCCGGTATCCTACCTATACGTTGAATGAGATGATCATGCACTATTTTTTCTAAGCCTGGATTATAATTTAGATTTACAGAGGCATCTTCAGAATAGCTAATGAAGATCTTGTTATTGAAAGTAAGTGTATCTTCTGGGTCTTGAAATATCTCCTTACCCAATACAATATTATCTCCTTCAAAAGTCAATACATCTACCACCTTCGCATTATTATATTCACCTGTAGCATTGTATCCAAACAAGAGATATTCTCCGGTATCAAATTTTACAATATTGTAATATAGAGCTCCATACCAATCCTCAGGGGAATGCGTCACATATCTCATGCTTTTGTCAAATGGTGAGTTAGCGACTAACTTCTCATAAGCTTGATCATTATAAGATATGTAGCCGTGATAATCATAATTTTTATTGTCTAACTCAACTTGCCAAGAGTATATACTAACCAATGAATCTTCAGAAATAACATTAGACAACTGCCTTACGAATGATAGATCAATATTCTGAGAATTATTCTGTAGCAAATAGTCTTCAATCAATTGATTGAAATTATTGGCTGCTCTCTTTCTATTTTCAGGAAGATCGGCATTGGTCATCACGTCAGCATAGAAAATGAGATCGGCTTTCGTATCAGGATTAATATCTTGACCAAATATGAATATTGGAATCACAAGAAGTATAAGAAATGAATATTTCATAGTTGTGTGCCTATTTATAAAATTTACGGAATCTATCTATTAACGCAAAGACTAAAGTCCTATTGTTATAAGTTATACGCTACAACAATTTATTAACGCTTCGTAGTCAGGTCTATCTGATGCAACTTTGTGTATATATTTGTCTTTAATCGAGCCGTCTTTAATGATAAATATGCCAGGCATCTGTAAGCTATCACCTATTACTTTAGTGCTTACCTTAAGCCCTTGCTTTTTAGCTTGAAAGCCTTTAACCCAAGTCTGTAAGCCGAATAATTGACTTATGTTTCCCTTAGTAAGGCCAAACTGTTTATATACTGTACACTGCGGATCAGAAATATGAGCTACTCCACCGAGTTTATATCGCTCAAAAAACTCTTCTGCGATCTCAGGCTTGCCCATGTGCACGAAGATAAGATGAAGTGGAATGGATTCTATATTCTCTCTGTAGCTAGAAAGGTCTTGTAAAGCTTGCTGGCAAAATATACAACCAAAATGACGCAAAAAAACAAGTAAGATGGGTTGATCAAATGACAAATCAGACAACGAATCGCCTTTATTTGTCTTTATATTTTTGAGATCAACCAATCTTACTTTCTTATTATTCTAAACTAATTTCATTTTTTTGAAATCTGAAATCACAGAACTGACGGCCTTCACGGAAGTCTTAAGTCCTTTTTTCTCCTCAGCATTAAGCTTCAATTTGATGATCTTCTTAATGCCTTCTTTACCTAATTGTACTGGCACACCTAAGTACATATTCTTAACGCCATACTCACCAGTTAACCATGCACTACAAGGGAAGATTCTTCCATCATCTTTGATAATAGACTCTACCATCTGAGCTGCTGCTGCTCCTGGTGCATACCATGCTGAAGTTCCCATCAATTTGACAAGTTCTCCTCCACCTTTTTTAGTTCTCTCTACTATTTTGTTAAGTTTCCCTTTGCTGATCATCTCAGTTACAGGGATACCTGCTACAGTCGTATATCTTGGAAGCGGCACCATTGTATCTCCATGCCCACCCATTAGTACTGCTTGTATATCTCTTGGCGAGACCTCAAGTTCAGTAGCTAAGAAGGCTCTATACCTTGCGGTATCTAAAATACCAGCCATACCAAATACTCTATTAGGTGCAAGCTTAGAAGCTTTGAGAGCTGCATAAGACATAACATCTAATGGATTAGATACGATGATAATTATAGGATTCTTAGAATACTTTAAGATGGATTTAGTTACAGATACGACGATTTTTGCATTAGTCGAAATTAAATCATCTCTACTCATACCAGGCTTACGTGGTATACCGGCAGTGATAATGACGACATCAGAATTCTTAGTATCTGCATAATCAGATGTACCAGTCAGTCTAGAACTGAAACCATCTATAGGCGCTTGTTGCCATGAATCTAGTGCTTTACCTTTGGCAAAATCTCCTTTAATGTCCAATAAAACGATATCATTAACGATATCTTTGTGAGCTAATACGTTGGCGACTGTTGCACCTACATTACCCGCTCCTACAACTGTAACTTTACTCATATTAGAAAATTAATTTATTTGTTTTAATATTGCGCTGCAAATGTATGATATTATTGACCAATATGTTGGACAAATATTTATCATTAAATGTCCTTAAATGTCTTAGTAAATCCCCTAAAGACATAGAAATCTTCTCTATAAGGACTACATTTGAAGAAATCATAATATCAATAAATGAATACACTAAGAATATTAAGCTTGCTCGCTATCATTTTTTCTTGCCAATCTCTTACGGGACAGGCTCACAGATGTGGCACAGATCAGAGTGATTCTTTCATGCAAGACCTCAGAGAAAACAAAAAATCTTTTGAAGCTACAAGGAATAAAAGCAGAGTCGAAAGGTTTATACCTATTACATTTCACTCAGTAGCCAGTACTCAGGGTGAAGGAAGAGCTACAGACGAGCTCATTTTAGAAGCAATGTGTACTCTTAATAGCAGGTACGAAGATACGGAAATGCGTTTCTATCTTCAGGATATCAATTATGTCAATAGCACTAACATCTACCAATCTCCTGGGAGTAATCAAGCTCGTAATGAGATCAATGCTATCAAGAGCAATAATTCACTAAACGTTTTTATAGTAGACTTCGCTGGAACAGGCGTAGGTGGGTATTACACTCGTAACTTAGATATCGTCGTAGTTCTAAAGACAACATTAGCAGATGACAGATATACGCTTGAGCACGAGCTTGGCCATTTTTTCTCTTTAGCTCATACGCATAGAGGATGGGACCAAATCGCAAGTGATCCTACAATAACACAAGGTGGTTATGATCCTGCGATATATGGTGATACTATCACAATTACAACGGTATCATCCTCACAATCTGGGTCTACCTTAATAGAGCTACAAGATGGATCAAATTGTACAACAGCTGCAGACGAAATATGTGACACTCCTCCTGATTACGGATTTGGATTCACATGTAATTGTTGTACTATGATATATGATGTATGGGATTCTAATTTTGACAAAGTAGAACCTATGATAGACAACGTCATGTCTTATTCTAACGGATGTAACCCATACAGATTTAGTGAGGAGCAGGTTACGGCTATGTTTACAGATTTTGATTCTAACAGAAGACTATATCTAAGAGGTGGAGATGAAGACACTTACAATCCTATCACAGAGAATGCTAATCTTCTTACTCCTGGTCTTGGTTCAGTTATAGAAAATTACAATGGTGTATTTTTTGACTGGGAAGATGTGCCAAATGCTGAAGAGTATATCATAAAAATAGATGGTGATGATGAACTGGAGTACAGAACGACAAGTTCAGAATTATTCATCCAAGATTTAGAACCTAATGGACTTTATTTCTGGCAGGTTGTACCTTTTAATCGATACGGAAGTTCTTGTTTGTCTGGAGATGTAAATATTTTCAACACAGGCGCAGGAACAACAAGTGTAGATGATATTGATGGATTTTCAAATGTAGGTATACACCCTAATCCTGTAGAGTCAGGAGTCGATTTGAATATTTTCATAACGTCTGATAATACTTTAGACGCAAGAGTTTCATTAAGTGATATCACTGGAAAAATTGTAATGACTCAAAATCAAAATATCCAAAGTGGTAATAATCAGATTAAACTAAGAACATCATCTGTAAATAGTGGTTTGTACGTCGTAGAGGTTCAGACCGAAAATGGAAGATTGACAGAAAAAGTATTTATAAAATAGATCATTAATCAACTAAATAATACAAGCATTACATGAATTTACATGAGTATCAAGCGAAGGAAGTTATTGCAAGCTTTGGTGTACCTATTCAGAAAGGTATAATGGCTGAATCTTTAGATCAAGCCGTAGAAGCATACAATAAGATTGCTGAAGAAACTAATAACAAAGTAGCTATCGTCAAAGCTCAAATTCACGCAGGTGGAAGAGGAAAAGGAGGTGGAGTTAAGTTAGTCAAAAACTTAGATGAACTTAAGACTGAATCTGACAACATCTTAGGAATGATGTTAAAAACGCCACAGACACCAGGTGGGATGGATGGTGAAGGAAAGTTAGTATCAAAAATACTAGTCGCTGAAGATGCTTATGCACCAGATTTTGATGCATGCAAAGAGCTCTATGTCTCAATACTCATGGATAGGGATAAGCAATGTAATGTTATTATTTACTCTACTGAAGGGGGTATGGATATAGAAGCCGTTGCGGAAGAGACTCCACATCTTGTACATAAAGAATGGATAGACCCAGAGTTAGGAATGCAAGGGTTTCAAGCGAGGAAAATAGCTTTTAACTTAGGCCTTTCTGGTACAGCGTTTAAGAATATGACAAAGTTCATCTCAAAGTTATATGCAGCTTACCTCGGTTCTGATGCTTCTCTTATAGAAATCAACCCTACTGTAAAGACAGGTGATGATAGAATTATCGCAGTAGATACAAAAATGAGTATCGACGATAATGCTCTATATAGACATAAAGACTTAGCTGCTTTCAGAGATGTCACAGAAGAAGATCCTGCTGAAGTAGAGGCTGGAGAATTTGGATTAAACTATGTTAAGTTAGATGGTAATGTAGGTTGCATGGTTAATGGCGCAGGCCTTGCAATGGCGACAATGGATATCATCAAGTTATCTGGAGGATCGCCAGCTAACTTCCTTGATGTAGGTGGTACAGCAGATGCTGCAAGAGTCGAACAAGCTTTCAAAATCATACTAAAGGATAAGAATGTAAAAGCTATTCTAATCAATATTTTTGGAGGTATTGTAAGATGTGATAGAGTGGCTCAAGGAGTTGTAGATGCATATAAGAATATGGGCAACATAGATGTGCCAATCATAGTAAGATTACAAGGTACAAATGCAGACATTGCAAAAGAACTTATAGACAATAGCGGTCTCGCTGTGAGATCTGCTGTACTTCTGCAAGAAGCTGCAGACATCGTAAAAGAAGTCGTGAGCTAAAGAGTGAATAATAAACCAAAATGAAATAAAGAAAAGCTTAAACAATGTTTAGGCTTTTCTGTTTTTACAGCATTATGGTAGATAACAGAAACTATCTAGTACACCCTCATTACATAGCCATGTCACTGCTGCTTATAGGCGTCAGTACACTTTTCATTGGATTCAGTGCATCATATATTTACAGTCGCGTCCAGTTCGACTTAGAGCCATTACAAGTCCCCCTACTATTCATAATCAATACAGGAATACTTATCCTCTCCAGTGTTGTATTAGGATACTCTATGAAATGCTACAAAGCTGATGATACCCAGAGATATCAGATTTCATTAGGTGTGACACTCTTCCTGACTGTTCTCTTTCTTGTAAGTCAGATTATAGCCTGGCAAGACTTATACAATCAAGGCATCTTTGTCAATCATGGGAATATGGCCTCCTATCTTTATCTCATTTCATTTGTCCACTTTGCCCACGTCATCGTAGGTATTCCATTTTTAGCATTATTCCTATATACTTCCATCAAGAAAATGAAAGAGCCTGTAAGTGTGTTAGTATATTTTACAGATCCAGATAAAAAGAGAAAACTAAAACTACTAACTATCTATTGGCATTTTCTGGATATTCTCTGGATATATCTTGTCTTATTCTTTTTGATAAATAGCTTCATATAAGTCTCCACGGAGTTTTATTTATCAATTTCACCTTCCACATTCTGCATTATACTTTACCAGAATACATGGTCCATCAGTAAGTCATATTTGTATTAGCTTTATAGAATTTTATTTTTATAATGTTAGCGACAAGTAGAACTATGACAAACACTCCATATTCAACAGAAGTAGACAGCATCAAAGATCTTAATCCTCATATTTCTCAAGAGATTGGACTTACAGAATGGGCTGTAATTAAACAATCTGATATCAACACGTTTGGAAAATTAACACAAGATGAGCAATGGATACATGTCGATGTGGAAAGAGCTAAAAAGGAATCTCCATTTGGGACTCCTGTTGCTCACGGATTCATGATACTTTCATTAGCTTCTAATTTTGTGTATCAATGTCTTAAGGTAAGATCAGTAATAATGGGTGTCAACTATGGTTTAAATAAAGTAAGATTCATAACACCTATTCCTGTAGGATCTAAGTTAAGGGCACGCATAGTACTGAGCCAGCTCGACATAATTCCTAATGGAGCAAAATACTTCTTAGACATTACTTTTGAAATAGAAGGTCAGGAGAAGCCATGTTGTGTTGCAGAGTTTATCGCTCAAGTTGTAGGTAGTTAATTCTTAGACCTACAGATCAGTTTAAGAAACTACCCCAACCCTTGCCAGCTTTAGTTATTGCCATGCGTCAGTGTTACAGTCTCCATCATTAGTTCTTTCTACGTCTTAGCGCATATATGATTTAATCAGATCTTCTTAAGTGTGAATGAGAATAACATTGTAAATATGTAACTTGCGATTTATACCGAAATATATGTACGACAAATTATTATCCCCTTTAGACTTAGGATTTACCACATTAAAGAACAGAGTCCTTATGGGTTCGATGCATACAATGTTAGAAGAAATTCCAGGTGGCAATAAGATGGCCGCCGCATTCTATGCAGAACGAGCGCAAGGACAGGTTGGATTAATAGTCACCGGTGGCATCTCGCCCAATAAGGAGGGTGTTGTAGGAACTGGAGGTGCTACTATGATGACAGAATCTGACGCAGATCATCATAAGGTAATCACGGATGCAGTGCATAAAGAAGATGGTAAAATATGTATGCAGATTCTACATGCAGGTAGATACACCTACGATAAACACTTGGTAGCACCTTCTCCCATCAAAGCCCCTATCAATATGTATACGCCTCGTGAGATGACTAATGAGGATATCACTCGAACCATAGCTGACTATATTAACTGTGCTCAGATGGCTAAGCTCGCTGGCTATGACGGTGTAGAAGTGATGGGCTCTGAAGGCTATCTTATCAATCAGTTCATTGTCAAAAGAACAAACCACCGGTCAGATGAATGGGGAGGATCGTATGAGAATAGGATTAAGTTTCCGATAGCCATTGTAAAAGGAATAAGAGAAGCTGTAGGCGAAAATTTTATAATCATCTATAGACTATCGATGCTGGACTTAGTGGAAGATGGCAGTACTTGGGCCGAAGTCGTCGAGTTAGCTAAAGCAATAGAAAAAGCTGGAGCCACAATTATAAATACAGGTATAGGCTGGCACGAAGCCCGTGTACCCACAATAGGTTCAGTAGTTCCGAGAGGTGGATTCGCATGGGTAACTAAGAGATTGATGGGAGAAGTTAATATCCCACTCATTGCAACCAATCGAATAAATACACCAGAAATCGCAGAGGATATATTGGCAGAAGGTTGCTCTGATATGGTATCTATGGCAAGACCTTTTTTAGCTGATTCTCAATTTGTCTTAAAAGCCATGAATGGTAAAGCCAATGAGATCAATACCTGTATTGCTTGTAATCAAGCTTGCCTCGATCATACATTTAACTTAGAACGATGTTCTTGCATCGTTAACCCAAGAGCATGTTACGAGACAGAGCTCAACTATATTAAAACTAATAAACCTAAGAAAGTCGCAGTTATAGGTGGCGGACCTGCTGGCTTAGCGGCAGCAAGTATCGCTGCAGAAAGAGGTCATCACGTAGACCTATATGAAGCTTCAGACAAATTAGGGGGTCAGTTCAATATGGCAAAGATCATCCCTGGCAAAGAGGATTATGCGGAGACAATCCGTTATTACCATGCCATGCTACAAAAGTATAATGTCAATGTTTTTATAAATACAAAAGCTAGTGCTGAGGTACTCAATGATATAGCCTATGAAGAGATCGTTATCGCAACAGGTGTCACACCACGAGAAATAGAATTTGTAGGAAAAAATCACCCTTCTGTGCTCAGCTATAAAGATGTTCTATTAGACAAAAAACCTGTAGGTAAAAATGTCGCAATTGTTGGAGCTGGAGGCATTGGTTTTGATATGGCCGAATTTTTGGCACATGATCCTGAGCATACAATCGATACACCTGCCTATATGGAAGAATGGGGTGTTGATATGAAATATAAAACCCCTGGCGCTACTACAAAAGCTATTGATGTACCTCCACACAGAGAAATCTATCTACTTAAAAGATCTATAGGTAAGCATGGTAAAGACCTTGGTAAAACTACGGGATGGATACATCGTGCATCACTCAAAAAGAAAGATGTCAAAATGCTGTCTCAATGCAGGTACATCAGCATGACTGATGAAGGATTTAAAATCAAGGTAGGTGAAAATGAACAGCTATTAAAAGTTGACAATGTCATTATTTGTGCTGGTCAAGAACTTTATGATCCCTTGTCAGCAGAACTTAAATTAGATAGTGAACATATTCATGTCATAGGAGGTGCTAAGAATGCAAAACAGTTAGATGCTAAGCGAGCTATTAGAGAAGCAGCTGAAATTGCCGCTGTGATATAATTAAATTAGGTAGCTCCACTACATCACATTTATTCTGTACTATAAAGACATTTTAGATACTCGAAATAATTACATTTCTCTTAAGCTGCTTTGCATTCTGATTCTTTTTCGCTCATGATGAATAGAGGAATATGTGTATTGATAAGCATCTGTTTTGTAAAGCTTTTATGAAAAAGATTTGGAAAAAAACCATGGTTTGTTCTTGTCATTGACAATAGGTCTATGTTGTTATTTTCACAATAATCATTAACTGCAGCCAATCTATCATTATGCTGTATAATATTTAATATTATTTTATGACCAGGATAGTTATCCTGCCACATCTTAAGAACAGCCTGTTCATTAAATTCATCATTCTTTTCATTGACATGGATCAGGTGTATTTCAGAATCAAAAGAATCAATAATACCACTCAGTTCACAAATGGTTGTTTTATCTACATTCAAATCCTCAGTACAGTACCCTATTCTCTTAATTTCTTTAAATTGAGCATCGGGAGGCAAGGCTAAGATTGGTTTATTGGCTTGATCTAAAACCGACACAGAAACAGATCCGAATATGTTTTTTAAAGCTTCGTTGCTTTCATCCACACCCATCACTATTACAGCATCCTCTGTACCTGATGCAGTCGATAAAATCTCATCAGCTGCAAGACCATATCTAAAGCTTGTATTTACTTTAATACCTGAATTTATCAATTCTCCATTATGCTTTAAGACTTTACTTTTAACCTCTTTCAGCTGTTGCATAGCTGCTTCTTTAGCTGCCTTTTCACTTGCTTGATCCGTGATACCTTCACTTAATCGTGGTCTATATGCATGCAATAGGGTAATATTACTCTTTGTCTTTCCGGAGACATGACTTGCATAACTTATGGCATTCATAGAGGTATCAGAGAAGTCTGTTGCTACAAGTAAGTTTTTCATAAGTACTAATTTAATTTGACTGCAAAAACAATGATCTTTAAGTGTAGTCATAAATACTTACACTATCAAGATGTTCGTCATAGCATATAATTATATTATCCTTATATATGTTCGGTTGAGTATATTGTAATTATCAATTTACAAACAGCACATAGGAGAAAAAGAACTTCAGGTTGCTTTGAACATTCTCATTTCGTAGTTACCGTTGTGTCTTGGGTTTTTATTAGCGTTATCTAAAACATATACTCTAAATAACCTTAATCACTCTCCCACTTCAATTATAACTTTTCCTTTCACTTTACGATCCATCATTGCTCTGAGAGCTTGAGGTACTTCAGCTAATGGATAGAGCTTATGAATGTGAGGCTTGATACCTCCATCGTTATACCATTGCATGATTTGTAGACTATTTTTGAGACTGTTAGCAGGTTCTTCTTTTATGAATCGTCCCCAGAATACACCTACAATTTGGCAACCTTTCAGTAAAGCTAAGTTGAGAGGTATCTTAGGTATTTGCCCGGCAGCAAAACCAACCACCAAGTACCTACCTTTCCATGCTAATCCTCTTAGTGCCTGCTCAGAATAATCACCACCCACTGGGTCATAGACGACATCAGCACCTTTACCATCGGTGAGTTCTTTGATTCTTGTTTTTAGATCTTCTGTGGTATAATTAATAAATTTCGTTGCACCGTATTCTTTGCATAAATCTAACTTTTCTTGGGTAGAAGCACAGGCAATAACTCTAGCTCCCATCTTATGTGCAATATCAACCGCAGCTAAACCCACACCGCCAGCAGCTCCTAATATAACGACCGTATCCCCTTCTTTGATCTGAGCTCTATCTTTCAGTGCATGTAGTGAGGTCCCGTAGGCATAAAGGAATGACGCAGCTATAGGAAAACTCATACCTTTTGGTTTAGGAAATATATTCTTAGGCTGAGTAATAACTTCTTGAGAAAAACCTCCATATGGCAATACGCCAAATACCTCATCTCCTACTTTAAATTGTGAAATGTCACTCCCTACTTTCGTTACCACTCCTGAAATATCGCTACCAGGAGAGAATGGCAAGTCAGGTTTTATTTGATACTTACCTTGTATGATTAATGTATCGGGAAAATTGACAGCGCAAGCTTTGACTTCTATTGCTATCTCATCTGGATTAGGACTTCTTTCAGTAATATCCTTAAGGACTAAATCTTCGGGCATTCCTAATTTGTCACATACTATTGCTTTCATATTACTCTTTGACTTTTAGTAATAACTTACCCCGCTTATCGCCATTAAATAATCGGAGAAAAGTATCATAAAAATTTTCGATTCCTTCATATACATCTTCCTCACTCTTAAGCTTTCCTTCCATCATCCACTGCCCCATCTCCTTCATTGCTTTTTTATAATCTTGAGCATAATCCATGACAACCATGCCCTGCATAGTAGCTCTGTTAACCAATAATGAAAGGTAATTTTTAGGCCCTTGTATCTGATCTGTATTATTGTATTGTGATATAGCGCCACAAATAACAACACGAGCATACATCCTAAGATGAGCTAATGCATGATCAAGAATATCTCCTCCTACATTATCAAAGTAAACATCTATACCTTTAGGGCAAAATTCTTTAATTTTCTTGTAGACAATTTCATTCTTATAATCGATGCATGCATCCATTCCTAAGTGCTCAGTGACATACTTGCACTTCTCAGGACCACCAGCTATTCCTACCACACGACA
>CAZBXL010000013.1:22326-64110 GCA_964495785.1 uncultured Saprospiraceae bacterium
CCAATATTTCCAGCTCGCATAACATCATTTAGAGCTACTGGAGGGATATAAGACTTGACATCATTTAGCCAACCTCTCATTGCAGGATCTAATGATATGTAATGATTTTCAATAAGTATTTCGCCATCCTTGAGAGGATTCAATTCTGTATTTACTAATTCCCATGTATCCTTATCAGGCATACCATTAGGTCTTTTTCGAAGAATTATTTGTTTATTTTTCAATAGTATATTGGTTTTAAATTTATAAAGACAAACCACCATCTATGACGATAGCCTGCCCCGTTATGAAACTTGTTTTCTCATCTGCTAACCAAGTAATTACCTCTGCCACCTCAATTGTTTTTCCATAACGTTTCATAGGAATATACTTTAACAATTTTTCATACATAGAAGGGTCTACACTTAGAACTTGATCTAAGAGATTAGATTCTGTGTAGCCGGGGCAAACACAATTGATTCTGATATTCTTGGAAGCATATTCCAAAGCTGCAGATTTTGTCATACCAACTACTGCAAACTTACTCGCTGTGTACGCAATATTATTACTTGAGGCTTTTAGTCCTGCAAGAGAACTTACATTTACAATATTACCAAAGCCTTGTTGTAGCATATATTGTAGTGCATACTTCATTCCATAAAAGACGCCATTCTGATTTACGCCGATGACCTTATCCCAATCTTCTATGGTATGCTCTGCCGTCTTAGCAAATTTACTATTACCAATACCTGCATTATTTACAAGGACATCAATTCTACCATGGTCAGAGTATACCTTATCAATTAGTCCCTTCATAGATAGGCGATCTGAAACATCAGTGTTATAAAAACTAATCTTATCAGGATAATCATAATTCTCCAATTTAATGTCTAAGACGTCCCCTATGATTACATGTGTATCCTTTTTTGTGAATGCATTTACAGTTGCAGCACCTATTCCAGAACTTCCTCCTGTGACAATTATAATTTTTCTGTCTGACATATAAATTTTATTTACACAAGATCAATCGAGAATCTTCTAATGCCGCAGCCCTAAGCTCAGCAGGATATCCTTTAGTAGTTATCATATTTATAAAATGGGATTTAGATGGGTACTCTACAATGAGTATTTTGTCCCATTCTTCATCTGGTCCAATTAGAGAAAACAAGGTTTTACCTTCATAGATAATTCGACCTTCAGATTTCATAAAAAAAGGCATCACAGCTTTCATATACTCTGCATACTTCTCAACTCCTGTCACGGTAGAATCATCCACCGCTTCTTTAAACTTAAGTAAATTGATCATTTGAAACTTTCCCTCCACCTCTATGCTTATAAAGTCATTAAGGGTTTCTGAAGTTAGATTTATGTGATTAGAATTCATGAGATTATTTAGCCTCTCATACAAGAGGGATAAAATTTTTGATTACCCGTTAATCTTGTAAAGGTCGTGATGTAACTAATGTACTCAAGTCTAACCTATATCTAATTAAAACAAGATCAATGCCTTACAAGTTAATCAAAATCTTTACTTTGGGTAAGTTTAAATTTAAAATTCTGCAGCAATGTCAATTAAATCTGATCTAAAGAATAAAGTAGCCGTTATAACGGGATCATCAAAAGGAATCGGTGCAAGTATTGCAAGAGCTCTGGCCCAGCAAGGAGCTAAGGTTGTCGTCAGTAGTCGGAAGCAAGATGCTGTAGATAATGTAGCACAACAAATAAAAGCCGATGGGTACGAAGCCTCTGCTATAGAATGCCATGTAGGGCATAAAGATCAATTAACAAATCTCGTAGAACAAACTGTCAAGCTGTATGGTGGTGTAGATATTTTAGTAAATAATGCAGCTATTAATCCAGTATTCGGAAAACTATCAGAATCAGAAGAAACAGCATTCGACAAAGTCATGAATGTCAATGTCAAAGCATGCATGACATTATCTAATCTATGCTACCCCATTATGAAAGAACGTGGAGGTGGCTCCGTTATAAATATAGCTTCTGTAGAAGGACTCAAACCATCATTCGGATTAGGTCTGTATTCTATATCTAAAGCTGCAGTAATAATGCTCACTAAGAGTCAAGCTAAAGAATGGGGACCAAAAAATATACGCAGCAATGCCATCTGTCCTGGTCTTATCCAAACAAAACTAAGTGCTGGCATATGGCAAGATGAGAAGACCCTTAATGCATTTACTAATCATGTTCCTATGAAGAGAATGGCACAGCCGGATGAGATATCTGGGTTGGCAGTGTATCTTGCTTCTTCTGATTCTTCTTACTCTACCGGAGGCATATACACTGCTGACGGTGGCTACATGTTAGCATAGAATCTCACAAATCTTCATATAAATGAATTTTGAATATTCTGACAAAACCAAAGGACTCATTGAGAAGTTAGAGCTTTTCATGGACGAGCATATCTACCCGCAGGAAAAAAAATATGCAGACTACGTTGAAAATAATATATGGAAGGTGCCACCATTCATAGATGGTCTAAAAGAAAAAGCTAAAGAAGCAGGACTATGGAATCTCTTCTTACCCAAAGATTATAAGAACTATAGCCCAGGACTAAGTAATCTCGAGTATGCTCCTCTTGCAGAAATTATGGGCAGAGTCTTATGGTCATCCGAGATATTTAATTGTTCTGCGCCAGATACTGGTAATATGGAAGTATTAGCTAAGTATGGCAATAGCGATCAACAAGAGAGATGGCTCAAGCCCCTTATGAATGGAGACATACGTTCTGCATTTCTTATGACAGAACCGCAAGTAGCTTCATCAGATGCAACGAATATAGAAACCCTCATTCAAAAGGATAAAGATGAGTACGTCATCAATGGTACAAAGTGGTGGTCATCAGGAGCCATGAATCCTTCTACTCAGTTTTACATCGTTATGGGTAAAACCGATCCTAATGCAGACCGCCACATTCAACAAAGTATGATTATCGTACCTGCAGATACAAAAGGTATAGAGATCATAAGACCATTAAAAGTATTTGGTTCTTACGACTCACCTGAAGGACATGCAGAAATAAAGCTCAACAATGTAAGAGTACCAGCAAACAATTTAATTCAAAATGAAGGGGACGGATTCCGTATCGCTCAAGGAAGATTAGGTCCAGGTAGAATACATCATTGCATGCGTCTGATAGGAGGAGCACAGAGAGCCTTAGAGATGATGTGCCATAGAGTTACTCAGAGGACCACATTCGGCAAAGAATTATCTTCCTACAGTAGCATAAGACAAGATATAGCAAAGTCAAAATGTGAGATACAACAAGCAAGACTACTTACGCTTGCTGCTGCTGACAAAATAGATCAGTCTGGTATCAAAAATGCTAAAGATCTGATTGCGATGATAAAAATCGTTGTGCCTACAATGACATGCAATGTGGTAGATAGAGCTATGCAAGCATATGGAGGTATGGGATTCTGTCAAGACACACCGCTTGCTGGATTCTGGATGTATGGAAGATTTTTGAGAATGGCCGACGGTCCTGATGAGGTGCACATGTATCAGTTGGGGAAGAAGCTTATTAAAGAATATTCTCAAAATCCATAATCAGCAGTCTTATATAAGAAAAGTAAATTTTTAACAAATGGATATTTTAAGATAAGATCAAATTATGACTTTTACCACAAGTATAATTTTGTGAATTTAATTGCTTAAAAATTTATTGATGATACAATTCTGCTTAGCTCACATCAAACCATAGTGAGGACTTACCTATCTGACCACTCATATAATCAATACAAATTTCAGTTCCTGCTGGAATATCAGTGAGTGCAATAATGTGAATTTCATTATCACCATAGACTAACTCAAAATCTGCATTAGGTGTAGAACTGTGATTATATAGAGAGCCGTACCCTAAGGCTATAGCCGAAGTATTTTTTTCTTTTTCCCACAAAAAATAATAATCATGAAGCAACGTTTTATGAATATTAAGTGTATCATCATTAGAAAGAATGATGACTGGGCATATTTCTATGATACTACCCTTTGGAATATCTGCAGCAGGATATACGGATCTTCCTCGGATGTCGTCTCTGAGTATATATAGCGGTACTGAATGTGTAGTGAGCAAGTACTAAAGTTAATTAATGAAAAATAAATTAAAGTAATATGAGAAATATAACTAACTTCTTGCTGATTTAATAGATTACACTATGTAACATACATAAAAAGAAATCTTTTAATGATGCTTTAGATACGCCAACTCATTATGAAACGACGAACCAACTTCCTTCTCGCTCTTTGTATATGTATAAGTTCTATTGCTCTAAGTCAGGACCTACATTTCACAAACTACTATTACTCTCCATTGTATCTATCTCCTGCTAAGACTGGAGCATTTGCAGGCACTTACCGTTTTGGAGCCAATGTAAGAGACCAGTTTAATTCATTTATAGAAAAGCCCTACCAATCATTTATGGCACATGCTGATATGCCCATAGCATTTGGCTTAAAGCCACATCACTGGATAGGTGTCGGTATTAATATGTACGGTGATAGAGCAGGAGACTTAGCTTACTCTAATACTGGAGCACATCTGAGTTTAGCATATCACTACGCTCTTGACCCCAATTACAAAACTGTCATCACGTTAGGAATACAATATGGTATGACTCAACGCAAAATCGATGCAACAAACTATATCAGTAACGAAACATTATCTGGCAATAACAATGATCCAGATAAGTCACTGATAGATAACTTTAACCCATCAGTAAGCGATATCAATTTTGGCCTAAGCCTCAAAAACTGGACTTCTAAAACCTCATACTTTGACATAGGTGCATCGATGTATCACCTCACACAAGCTGACTTTAGATTTTCTGGATCAAGAATCGACAATCAAGTTAGAAGAAGAATTAATGCATACGCAGAGTATTATATTCAGAGTACAGACCAGCTAGCTTTGAGACCCATCATCGTCTATTCTAAAATGTGGCTATTCCAAAATCTATTCGGACAATTTAATCTTGAGTACAGACCTAACAAAAAATCAGCTACGACGCTCAAAGGAGGAATCGGTTATAGATCAGGTGATGCAGTACAATTCTTAGCTGGAATGATCTATAAAGGCTGGGATATAGGTATCGCTTATGACTTCACTGTATCCTCGGCTGCGGACTTAACCAATAGATACGGAGGAATCGAATTAGGAATAAGAAGAATAATCATAGCTAACAAGAAACCAAAAGTTAAGCCGAAAGAACTCTGTCCAAGACTATAATAGAATAACACTTACCATTATGATAAAAACACTCTTTACTCATACAATGCTAATGCTACTAATAATACTTTGTATTATTAGTACAGGCATATCTCAGCCGTTGCATCATACTAATAGTGACCTTCCATGTATCAATAAAAATTACAATATTGCAGCACATGTTGCTGTAGACTCAGCCAATAGGCAACCATTATATACTCTACCTGAGATAGATACAATCATGGAAAAGCTCAATGTTTTTTTCAGCCCCATATGTGTATCATTTTCGTCTTGTGATTATAATGTAATGGAAGATGACTATTCGTTAGGCATTGTCAAAAATCAGCCACTTACTGAAGAGCAACAACTCTTAGAACTTAAGACAAGGTTTGGCCTAAGACGTCGTATAAATATCTTTTTTCTTGACTCGATGACAGTGTCTTTCTGCGGCTCCAGTACCTTTGAAGGTATCCTTACGGTCAATGACGCAAATATCTATGTGGAGAATCAATGTGCAGATGATATAGCAGGTCAAATTGCTCATCATCTCGGTCACACATTTGGATTAATGAATACTTACGATCCATTTTCTATCGAGTTTGTAGATGGTAGTAATTGTGCTACGACCGCAGACAGGATATGCGATACTCCTGCTGATCCATTCCTCCAGACAAGTATGACTGCAGAAGAAAGAGCACTTATAGCTGCTGGAGAATTAGAAGGCAGATTTATTGGTGGAACTTGTGAATTTATATACGAAGTTAAAGATCCCAATGGTGAATACTACCAACCTGATATGGGAAATATAATGTCAGCCTACCCATGCAAATGTGGCTTTACTCAAGATCAATTTCGCTTAATGTCCGAGACTATTCTTAGATCAGATATAAGACACTTTTAAAAATAGATATCATGAGATCAACCATAAAGAATATATCGTTTATTTTACTTTTGATGTCTACTGTGCAATTAAGCTATGCACAAACGGCAAGCTCTACTGCAGGATGTGCTGAGCTTCAGGTACAATTCACTGCTCCTCAAGCGGCAAGCTATTTCTGGAGATTTGGTGATGGCGCAGCAAGTGTTTCTACTTTACAGAATCCAGAACATTCTTATGTCCAACCAGGCACCTATACAGCTCAGCTATTTGATAGTGAAGGCGGTACACAAATCGGAGATGACATCATCATTACCGTCTACCCTCCTATAGAAATTGATATCAGTTCTGACATTGATTTTGGCTGTGCTCCACTCGCAGTTAATTTCATGAGTAACATTAATATACACCCAGATATAGATATAGATCAAATCATCTGGACATTCGGAGATGGTAGTAGTGCTACAGGCCAGAATGTAAGTTATACTTATAGAAACAGTGGCGTATTTACAGTATCCGTTAAGGTAACCACACAAGATAGAATCAAGTGTGATGAACCTATCATTTTTGAAGATTTCATTACTGTAGAAGGAGAAAGAACTTCATTCAGAATAAATAAGAATTCTTCTTGTGATGTTCCAGACAATTTTGTGTTTACTAATACAACAGATGGTGATCCAGCTACAACATATTCATGGGATTTTGATAATGGACAGACGATAGATGGAGAAGGACCGCATTCTATAACTTATAATAGTGCAGGACTTTATAATATAACACTGACCTCTACAAGTCCAGCTGGTTGCGAAACTTCTTCTACCAGAACGATTAACATAGGTTCTCCTGTAATCATACCTACATATCGTGATACAGTCTGCTTATTAGCAGAAGTATTATTGACACATAATACAATTGCAGATGACTTCTTTTGGGACTTTTCAGGAACATCTATAGATTCTCTCAAATATGACGTAACGAGTGAAGAAAGACAACCGACAGTTGCATTTACCACTCTTGGCGTTCAGAATTTCACATTGGTTGCAACGGCAGACGATGGATGTATGACGACTGAGACATTAAGTATTGTAGTATATAAACCTGATGCCTCATATGAATTGGGACCAGATATCACATGTACTGATGAGGTATTTATAGGGTACAGTGCTGTAGATCAGAATTTATTGAGTTACACCTTCAACAATGACATTGGTAATGAAGGACAGGATATTACTCGAGGCTCACCTACTGGAGCTAATGAATATGTCCAACCAGAAAGAGATGAATACTATATTAACTATCAGGACTCAACCATTACAAGACTTATTGTCACATCAGTTCACGGATGTATGGATACTGCCTTTAATAAATTTTATCTACAGAGACCTGAAGCATTTTTCTTACCTGATATAGTTGGTGGTTGTATTCCTTTTGATGTCAATTTTTCTGATCTGAGTTTTTCTGAACATGAGGTGCTCATACGCGAATGGGATTTTGGTGATGGCACTAATGAATTCTATACAACTGATGATACCTTAATCACCCACACTTATGAGGTTGCTGGCTTACATCAAGTTACCTTAACAATAACTGACGAAAACGGCTGTAGAGATATCTCTCGAGAAATCGAGATAGTAGCTATTGATAAAGATACAATAGCAGTACCAGCCATCCCTGTTCCTTGTCCCGAGCTCACATTCTGCGTAGATGATACTGTTGCATTATCAGTCTTATCTGACCAAGTGAGGCTCAATCTCCATATAGAATCTGACGAAGGTCGATATGATCATTGCTGGAGAGAACAGGAATCTTTTCATCGATTTCAGTATCCAGGTGTCTATCCTGTTGGAGTTACAGTTGAGTTCTTCAATATATACTTAGATTCAATAACGTCAGGTTGCGAGATTACCATAGAAGGATCTCGTTCTGACATTGACTATACTATAGATTGTGATAATCCCTATGTAGTAAATCTTAATAGTGAAAAAAGTATAAATGCAGACGAGGTATCATGGTACCTTGAAGACAAATTAATATCTAATGATAGAGCTTTGAGCTATACTTTTGATGAGAGAGGAGAATACAAAATCTATCTCGAATCAAGTCAAAATGGAGTTGGTTGTATGCATCGGGATAGTGCTACAATTCATATTACAGAGATACAAGCGGCTATAAACATACCTCCTTTATCATGTGCATCAAGTCCGACTATATTAGATGCCACTGGCTCACAAGATGTACATAACAACTGTCAGGCAGGTTATCTGTGGATATTTGAAGAGCAGCGTCCACGTGAGGTTAATGATACTATGATAGGACATATACTTAACCCTGGTTTTCAGACTATAACATTGGTTACTGAAGATATTAATGGCTGCACAGATACCATCAGTGCTACGACTACAGCATATGACCTGCAAGCAGACTTTGTTGTAGACTCACTCATATGCCTGCCATCAGAAGTAAGTATAGAGGATTTATCAGTTGGTGACACGACATTAGTAAGTTGGTCCTGGGACTTTGGCGATGGAACATCGTCAGATATGAATCCGACTTATGTTTTTGACACATTGGATTACGATCCTGATTTTGACTTTGAGTTGATCACGGTTAGTCTTTCATTAGAAGATGCCTTAGGATGTGTGGATACGATTTCATATCAGATAGAGACCTATGATATATTTAGCGAAATGTTCTTAGACAACAGTACTACAATATGTCAAGGAGAAGAGATCACCTTTACTGCTGATGACTATAATCTCGGAGGCTCGTTCTTAACTTATGAATGGGACTTTTCAGATAACGGTATGAGCACAGAAGACAGCCCTACTGTCGCCTTTGACGTATCAGGTGAGCAACTGGTCACACTTACATTTACAGAGGCTGGTACAGGGTGCCAAGGCCAACTTGATACATTAATCAATGTAACTCCTACCCCTGTGGCTGATTTTATTACTGATCAAGACTCGGTGGATTTAATATGCTTTCCAGAGCAGATTAGTTTTACTAATACCTCCATCGTTGGTGATGATGTAATCTATGATTGGGATTTCGGAAATGGTGCAGAATCTGACTTAGAAAATCCAGTTATTCCTTTTGACAAAGGCACTTATGAAGTCCAACTTATTGTAAGAACATTTGATGGCTGTCGTGACACAATCTCAAGGACGTACACACTTGTAGGACCAGAAGGCACATTTACAGTAGATAAAGATGAGATATGCCCTGGTGAGGATATTACATTTACACTTGAAAATTCTATAGATGTATCTTCATTTACTTGGGACTTTGGTGACGGTGTGCAGGTGGATAATCAGACACCCGTAACCCATACCTATGATCAACAATCAAGTGTGACAACTTTTACACCCACATTGATATTAAGGTCTGATGAAAGTGGATGTGAGCTCATACAGAATATACCAATAAGTGTGTCTTCTATTACGGCTGATTTTATTGATTCTACCGGTATATGTCCGGGTGAGATTTCATTCTTCAGTACTTTCGTTAATCCACAGACAATAGAATGGAATATAGATGGCCAAGTGATTGAAAACACCTCTAACCCATCAGTGACAATAAATTCTACAGAACCTACGATAGATGTGATCTTAAGAGTCACGGATGTAAATGGCTGCGAGGTTGAAAGAAGACAAACTATTGATAATCCAGATTTAGATAATGCAACTATAAAATTTCCTAATGTATTCTCGCCAAATGGAGATGGTATTAATGCAACATTTGATATTGTATTTGATCCAAACGAAATCGCAGGAGAGGTAGAAGTGGTCGACTTCAGAGTATACAATAGATGGGGAGAATTACTATACGACAATGATAATCCTACTGGTGGATGGAACGGAAGTTACAAAGGTCAGATCGTCCCAGCTGATGTCTATGCATATTACATAGAAGTAGCTATAGATGGGTGTGAAAACAGGAGTAAAAAAGGAAATGTAACCATTATCAAATAATCAGATTAATAGTCTAACAGCCGTCTCATAAAACATCTCAAAAGAGACTCAAAATAGAGCAGTACTATTCTACGTAAAAGCTTCTGATAGGTCAATCTAAATTATGTAGATTCGCGGTTCTTTATAGTGTGACACATTGAGAACGAGTTATCTGCGTAGAAAATCTGTGCACTTAATCAATCAGTGTACAAAAGTATTGAATGTCGAAATTGCCAAAGCAGTATCAATTTATTGATCTATCAGATTACGGGAGAGTCATAGCAAGGAGGATAGCCGCTGCCTTAGTAGACACTACATTTACGCCGATCCATGTAACCACTTTGTTTGTTATATCCGGATTATTAGCTATAGCTTGTATCCTTAATCATTACTTTTTATTTGCAGCATTTTTCTTAGTTCTAAAGTCAATATTAGATGCAGCGGATGGAGAACTTTCAAGACTTAAGAACACCCCTTCCTATGTGGGGAGATTTTACGATTCCATAGCGGACTATATATTAAATTTTCTGTTTCTTTTGAGCATATGGTACATAACAGGAGAACCATTGAGTAAGATGCTTATTGCATTTATATGCATGCAATTACAAGGCACATTATACAATTATTATTACGTGATTTTTCGTAACAATGTCAATGGCGACTCTACGAGTAGAGTGTTTGAGGATGAGGTACCCATTGCTATGAAAGGAGAAAAGCAATCTACAGTCACAGCGTTCTATCATACTTATAACACATTGTACATCCTTTTTGACAAGATAATTTATTGGATGGATAGAGGAGCGATTAATAGTAAACCTTTTCCTAGTTGGTTTATGACATTCATATCCATTTATGGTTTAGGATTTCAACTTCTTATAATAGCTTTAATGCTTATCTTAGAGATAGAAGCATTCATCTTAACATTCATTATTGCATACACTATATTCCTCTTTGCTTTTATTGCGATCAGACGATTTATTCTCGAATAAAATCGCAATAATGTCAGTGCACAAAGTTTAAAAAAGTAAATAACAGAACTAAACACCCACCTTAACGCTTCAGTACTTATTAGTATAATAGTCTGATCATCAATACTGTGCATAAATAAAGTATAACAAATTGAATAGCAGGTAGTAAGTACCGACCTTGTGAATCAAAACAGTTACTTTTAGCACATAGAACTATGATTATAATATAATATCCATTTATGTCTACAAAAAAAATAAAGAATGATAAAAAGCAGGAATATGATCTTCTTTATGCAGAATTTAAAAAGTCTGTAATTAACGAAAGCAACAGAGAACAAGTTAATTTTCTCTGTCGAAAAATCAATGACTTTAATAATCTTGCAGATAAAATATCCAAAAAGACTAAAACTTCAAGAACACAAATATTTCTCAGCAAGGTTTACATTTTTATATACCTCTATCGCTTATTAGACATTGACAAACACCTTAGAGTACATGGAGATGAAAAAATCGGCGAGCTACGAGAAAAACAATCAGAATTTGTTTCTAAGGTATGTCAACATTTCAAATTAGATCAAGAAGAAACTCAAGAAATGAATTTGGCATTTAAAGAATTGGCAGACCCAATAACCAAAAAATCACATATCGGGATAAGAGTGGGTCATGATGCCATATTGTCCTTACTTGCTCAGGATAAGATCATAAAATCCTTAGACAGCTTATTCACAGAATTTAATTATTACTTCCCCAATTTAAATCAGTATGTCGGCATCAATAATAACTTAATAGAGTACATTTCTAAATCAAAATTCCATACGGCATTTACAGTAGAAAAATATCTATCGAAAAAAATAAAAAACAAAGCAAAACTTATAAAACATCTGCAAAAGCAAAAGTCAGGAGCATCAATACTAAACAATAAGCATGCAATGACAATGATAAAAACCTCTTCCAGAAATCAGGTAGACATAGTAAGTATAGCAGATAAGAAAGCAGGTATCATGATTACTGTAAACTCAATATTACTTACACTTTTGATACCGATGTTTGCGAGTTACATATTTGATTTTTCAAGTTTTATTATTCCAATTTCAATTCTTATCGTCACTAATGGTCTGACAATATTATTAGCAACTTTAGCTACTCGACCCTCAACGACTAAAGAGGATGAAATAACGAATGAAAAAATTCATTCAGGTCAGAAGAGTCTATTTTATTTTAAGAATTTTGCACAGCTATCTAAGAATGAATTTGTAAATGATGCCAAAGAATTATTGACAAATGAAAGTGCCTTTGAGAAGTCTGTATTTACAGACCTTTATGACGTAGGAGTAGACTTAGATAGGAAGTACAATAGATTGAGATGGTGTTATACCATATTCGGAACGGGTATCGTATTGACTATGCTAAGCTTTATTATTGTAATTATCTTCAGTTCTCTCTAAGACGCTATCTATATGAGGAACTTGCTGTCATATCTTGTTGCCGCAATCGTAATTCTGACATTGGCAAGTCCTATCGTACTGATTGAAAAATTCAAGTACAAAACTAATTTTTCTGGATTTCAGAATGATGATTTCATCTTACCCTTTGAGATAATGAACCCGGACAGTGTATATGTGATGCCAAAAGAACTCAAAGAAATTTCAGGTTTAAGTCATTATAGAGACATGCAATTTTTTACTGTGAATGATGAGAAGGGCAACTTGTATCTATACGATTTATCCACAGGTACAATTATCGCAGAAGTAGATTTTGGTAAAAGAGGAGACTATGAAGCCGTCACTCGAAATAATAATATAGTTTATGTTGCTGAAAGTAATGGTAATGTCAAAGTCATTGACTACCAACGTCGTACAAAGATTTCTGAATTTAATTCATCTCTTTCAAAAAAGAATGACGTTGAAGGTTTATCATTTGATGCAGAAAACAATTGGCTACTATTTGCTTGTAAAGGAAAGTTAGAGAACAAAGACAAGAAGACTAAAAATGCGAAAGGCATCTACTACATAGACCTCAATAACCGAAATACAGATATAAAAGAATACAAAATCATCAATCTGGAACAAGAACTTGATTCTCTCACACGATTTAATCTATTTGATAACTTTATAAATAACACTAACACGAATTCCAGAATCAGACGTTTTGCACCTTCAGGGATGTCATATGATCCTATAACGGGACACTTGTACATCCTTGCTAACAGAGGGAAAATTCTTGTTGTATTAGATAAAGAAAAGGATACAAAAGGTATCTATTTCTTGTCGCATAGAATATTTGGACAACCAGAAGGCATTTCATTTGACAAGGATGGCAATCTCTACATCAGCAATGAATCAAAATCTACAAAAGCTAATATCATCCAATTTCTAAGAAATGAAAAAAAACGTGTAACGCTAGAAGAGGTCTTAGACATGGACATTTCTATTATCAAAGGAGAAGAAGACAGTACTGAGGTAATCGAAGCTATAGAAAAAAACTAAGCTAAATCCACATAAGTATTTCCCATAATTATATTTCTTGAAATTACTAAACGTTGGATTTCAGATGTACCCTCATATATCTGAGTAATTTTAGCATCCCTCATGAGTCTTTCCACATGATACTCTTTAACATACCCATAGCCGCCATGTACTTGCACCGCTTCTACCGTCGTTTTCATAGCCACCTCAGATGCAAACAATTTAGCCATAGCTGCAGCTTGAGCATATTCCTTGCCTTGATCCTTAAGCCATGCTGCTCTGTAGACAAGCATTCTTGCCGCTTCTATTTCCATAGCCATATCAGCTAACTTGAATGCAATAGCTTGATGATTATTAATAGGCTTACCGAATGCTTTTCTTTCATGAGAATAAGCTAATGCCAATTCGTAAGCCCCACATGCAATACCTAAAGCTTGTGCTGCGATACCAATACGACCTCCATCTAAGGTTTTCATAGCATACTTAAATCCAAATCCTTCAGGTCCTAATCTATGTGATTTAGGCACCTTAACATCCTGAAACATTACAGAACATGTATCTGATGACCTTATACCTAATTTCTCTTCTTTGACTCCGGTTGTAACACCATCCCATGTAGCATCTACTAAGAAAGCATTGATTCCTTTGTGTCTTATCTCTGGATTAGTCTGAGCTATGACAACATATACGCCAGCCTTCTTACCATTAGTTATCCAGTTTTTTGTCCCGTTAATAATATAGTGATCACCCTTATCTTCTGCTGTTGTTCTCTGACTTGTGGCATCACTACCCGCCTCAGGCTCTGACAAACAAAAAGCGCCTATTAATTCTCCAGTTGTCAACTTAGGTAAGTACTGTTGCTTGACCTCTTCTTCTCCGTACTTCTCGATTCCCCACAAGGCCAAAGAATTGTGAGCAGACATAATCACAGAAGTAGATGCATCCACTTTTGATAACTCTTCTATCGCTACAGCATACGACAGTGTATCCATTGCCGATCCTCCATATTTCTCAGAAGTCATCAAACCCATAAATCCTAACTCACCCATCTGTGCTACAAATTCGGTTGGGTGTTCCATTTTTGTATCTCGTTCTATAACTCCTTCTTTAAGTACATTCTGAGCAAAATCTCTTGCTGCACTTTGTATCATCATCTGCTCTTCACTTAATTTAAAATCCATTTAAAGTTGTTTATTTTATTGATTTAATAGTCTTTTTCTACAAATACCTTGAACTGATCCAACCATTTTTGAGTTTGCTTTCTAAACATATTAGGCATCAACTTACTCATCATTTTCATCATGAATGAATCCATTCTTGTATATTCAACTACAGCAGTCCATCTCGTTGAATCATCATTTATACTTACGAATGAGTTAGACATGGTGTTAGAACCTTCTTTAAAATCATACCGCCCTACAATATTATTTGGAAGATCATTTTTGATAATGGTCTCGGTCAAGACCATATCTCTTTTTCCAATTTTATAGACCATTATAGCTTGTGCATCTTTCTGTCCCGGCTCACCACTCTTATGCTCATAAGACACGAAACCATCTTGCCATTCTTTAAGATTCTCTGGTGAGTGGAATGCCTTAACGACTTGGCTTATAGGAACATTGATATCAACATGACATTCAAACTTCATGGCGTCTTGTCAGCTTTATGTGATCTATATTATTTTTCTTTCTAATAGTATTCCTTCCATCTCTTGTTGTAGCTCTTGTGCTTTATGGCGTGCCACTTCTGCAAAGTCTTCTCCGTCACTCGCATAGATGATAGATCTTGAAGAATTAACAATCAGGCCAACTTTATCATTCATTCCTGCTCGGCATACCTCTTGGAGATTACCACCTTGGGCTCCTATACCCGGTACTAAGAAAAAATGATCAGGTACAATTTGCCTTATCTTATGAATGTAATCAGATTTTGTAGCTCCTACTACAAACATCACATTATCAAGATGCCCATAAGTAGCTGCTGTCTTAAGAACTTCCTCATATAGATAATGACCATTTTCTAATTTCATCTGCTGAAAATCGAAACTACCTTCATTAGAGGTTAGGCCCAGAATTATTACCCACTTATTCTTATACTCAAGAAATGGCTTAACAGAATCTGAACCCATATAAGGCGCTACCGTGAGTGCATCCACGTTGTAGTATTCAAAAAAACTTCTGGCATACAGCCGCGAAGTATTACCGATATCACCTCTCTTAGCATCAGCTATAATTAAGATATCTTCAGGTATATAATTAACAGTCTTATGAAAAGATTCCATACCGTGTGGACCTAATGCCTCATAGAATGCTGTATTAGGTTTATATGCAATTGCGAGATCTTTAGTCGCGTCTATGATCGCTTTGTTAAATTCAAATATGGGATCTTCTGTTTTTAGAAGGTGTTGTGGCAGTCTATTAATATCTGTGTCTAAGCCTACACACAAGAAAGATTTCTTACTCTGGATATTATCTAAAATACACTCTCTATTCATGCGACAAGTCCATTAACGGCCTCTACGCCTGTAACATTAGGGAATTTAGACTTGATGGTCTGCTCTACTCCAGCCCTCATCGTCATAGCTGACATGCTACAATTTTCACAATTGCCCAGCCATTTAATCTTTACTAACATATCATCTGTGACATCTACGACTTTGATATTGCCACCATCTACAGCCAGATGAGGTCGGATCTCATTCAGAGTATCGTCAATGTCTTTTATCAATGTTATTCTTTCTTCTGATGACATGTTGTAAAAGTATAAATTTTTAAAGTATCAAAATCATAAGTATCTATGCATTTTGGACATTCATTGCAACAGTTCTTGTAGGTGGCAATACTTCATTTCTCACGTGTACTTGCTGAGCAGTATTCTTAGCCATTTGTAAGTAGTCTGCTCTTGCTGGATGTGTATCATCTAATACTATAGGCTTACCACTATCGCCAGCAACTCTTACATCCGTTACTAACGGCAGTTGAGCTAATAAGACTCCCTTACATAACTTGGTTAGCGCCTTACCGCCGCCTTCTCCGAATATCTTATATTTCTTGTCTGGCATATCATCTGGTGTAAACCATGACATGTTCTCTACGACTCCTATAACTGGAACGTTAATATGCTCTAATCGAAACATATTCATAGCCTTAACTGCATCAGCCACAGCGACTTCTTGCGGTGTAGTGACCATGATTGCACAAGTCAGAGGTACCGTCTGAACTAACGTCAATTGGATATCTCCCGTCCCTGGTGGTAGATCAATGATAAGATAGTCAAGTTCAGGCCAGATGACTTCATTAATAAATTGCTTGATAATCCCTCCTAATCTAGGACCACGCAGTACGACCGCTTGCTCAGGATCGACTATGTTCCCTATCGATATGGTGTGAATGCCGTATTTCTCAATAGGAATTATTCTATGCCTTCCGTATAGCGGTTTGATGACGGGTTTCTCAGACTTAATGTCGAGCATTGTCGGTATGGAGGGACCATAAAGATCAGCATCTATCAATCCCACCTTAGCTCCTAATTCCTTAAGCCCTAATGCTAGATTAGTAGATACAGTAGACTTCCCTACACCACCTTTTCCTGAGGCTACAGCAATAATATTCTTAATATGAGATAATGGCCGCTCACTCTTATCCTGACTAACGAAGTGTATATCAAGTACGGCATTTGGATATTCTGCAGTGATAGCAGTATTTATGTTCTCATGGAGTTTAAACTTCTCAACGTCTTTAAAGTTAGATGCCGTCACAGAAAATGAGACAGAATTATCTTTCACGGACAGATCTCTTACCATTTTCTTAGTAATAATATCTATACCTGAAGATGGATCTATAACAGTACGTAATAATTGAAGTATTCGGTTGTTATCTATCATTATAGTATTAACATTAAAGGTTGCTTAAGGGTTCTAAACAGCCCAAAGATATAGTAATGACAAAGGAATATTGTTCTATACAACAATTTACTTGGTCGATTTGTACTTATATATTGCTTAAGTTTGTGATTCAGAATTTTTTAGTGAGTTATGAAGGTTTATTATAGTCTTGATGCATTACCTGATTTTCAAAAATCAGTCATTACGATAGGGTCATTTGACGGTATACACGTGGGTCATCAGAAGATAATAGACAGACTTATCAATCTCTCTAATGAGCACTCTGTACCCAATGTGGTTATCACATTTGATCCACATCCAAGATCTATTGTATACCCTAAAGATAACTCCCTCAGATTGCTATCCTCACTACAAGAGAAGATAGACTTATTTAAAAAATATGGAGTACAGCATTTAGTCATAGTTCCATTTACAATAGAATTCTCTCAGATATCTGCTCAAGAGTATATCGAGAAGTTTCTCATCCAGAATTTTAAGCCATCCTACATTGTTGTCGGTTATGATCACAGGTTTGGACTTAACAGAACAGGAGACTTTAATCTATTGAAGCTCAACGAAGAAAAGTTTGGTTTTAAAATAATAGAAATCACAAAACAAGAAATAGACGAAATCACGATCAGCTCTACTAAGATAAGAGAGGCCTTATCCGTAGGAGATCTTGAGACAGCTAATACGCTTCTTAACCATCCATACCAGGTGTCTGGTCAGGTTGTCCGTGGTCGAAAGCTTGGTACAGAAATAGGATTCCCTACTGCCAATATTCGACCTGAGGATAATAAAAAAATAATACCTAAAGATGGCATCTACACTTGCCAAGTCATTCATGATGGTGAGACTTATAATGGAATGCTGTACATAGGTGATGTCCCAACAATCGACACGGATAACAGTAAATCTATAGAAGTTAACATATTTGACTTTAACTCTGACATCTATGATCAAAGAGTTAGTATCCACGTTCTGCATTATTTGAGAGATGATAAAAAGTTTGACGGGATAGAAGCTTTAAAGCAGCAACTACATAAAGACAGACAAGCGAGTTTGAGCTTTTTTGATCATTCTATTTTAAAAAAAAATAAAGCAAAAGCGACCATAGCTATACTTAATTTCAATACCGTATCCTACCTACAAGAATTCTTGCCTTCCGTAAGTCATAGTAGTACTGATGATACAGATGTTGTTGTTATAGATAACGCCAGCTCAGATGAATCTATCAAATACATCAACGAATGGCACCCAGAAATACAAGTCATTCCATTATCAAAAAATTATGGCTTCGCAGGTGGTTATAATAAAGGACTTGCAGGTATAGATACGCCTTACATTGTCTTACTTAATTCTGATGTGCAAGTATCAGAAAATTGGCTAGACCCCTTGGTCTCATATCTAGAGCAGAACTCAGATGTAGCTGCAGTCATGCCGAAGATCAGATCCTATGCTGACCAAGATTCTTTTGAATACGCAGGAGCTTCTGGAGGATTCTTAGATTATCTTGCCTACCCTTTCTGCAGAGGAAGGATATTTGATTCTGTAGAAATAGATAAAGGGCAATATGATGATGAAGAGGATATATTTTGGGCCAGTGGTGCTGCATGTGTAGTAAGAATGGAAGTCTTTAGAGCATTAGGAGGGTTCGATGTAGATTACTTTGCTCACCAAGAGGAGATTGACTTGTGCTGGCGCATACTTCGGTCAGGTTATAGAATAAAAATTATACCGTCTTCCATCGTCTATCATGTTGGTGGTGGTTCATTAGATTACTCCAGCTCACTCAAGGTTTATCTCAATTTTAGAAATAACCTATACACATTATTTAAAAATGATAAGGCAATAAATCTGATTTGGAAATTGCCTCTTCGATGTATTTTAGATGTAGCGGCTTCATTTAAGTACTTATTATCTGGCAATGTTAAAGCGAGTTGGGCAGTCATTAGAGCAGGATTTTCATTCATAGCAGCAATCCCCAAACTAATCCAAAAGAGAAAACACAATTCTAAACTTATAGATAAGATCAAATTGTCTCAAAATCCTAAAAGCCAATTCTTCAATAAGTCTATCGTCCTTCAATATTACCTATACAAAAACAGACTCTTCTCAAAAATCAAATAAGTATATTATGAAAATGAAGAGATGGACGATCGTCCACGAAGATGAAGATATTGTTGTAGTTAATAAGCCAGCATTATATCTATCTATACCAGATAGATATGACAATGGGATACCCAACATTAAGACTATACTCCAAGAAAGAAGACCTGAGATATATGTCAATCATAGACTGGATAAAGAAACAAGCGGTCTCATTTTATTTACAAAAAATGCTGAAGCACACAAGCATCTTTCTGATCAATTTGAGCATAGAAAACTCACTAAGATATATAAGGCCATCGTGACTAACACCCCACCCGAGCCTGTAGGACAAATTGATTTAGCTATGAGTAAAACTGCACATTCCAAGAAAGGTATGGCTCTCAACGCTAAGGGAAAACCTGCAACCACAAAGTATAGAGTGTTAGAATCATTTGATAACTATTGCTACTTAGATATAAAGTTACTGACTGGAAGAATGCACCAGATACGATTGCATATGAGCAGCATTTATTGTCCTATAGCTTGTGACAGAATGTATGGCGATGGGCAACCTGTACTTCTATCTCGTATCAAAAGGAAGTATCGTAGAAGTGGGGATATAGAACATCCACTAATGGATAGAACTGCCTTGCACGCATCTGACTTAGAATTCACTCATCCAAGGACTAATGAGAAAATTTCTCTGACTGCTGATCTACCTAAAGACATGAATGCCGTATTGTATCAACTGAGAAAGAATAAGAAATGATTTCTATTGCTAAATAGCTTAGAGCTACTTAAAAAATGAAGTTATTGTATTTATATTAAGCAGCGATATACTCGTGAGAAGCTTCTAACTCCATCCTATTTGTAACTTTAAAATGTTCTAAGATGAGTTGTAATCCCTTTCTCAGTTTCAGAGGTTGCACGCCTTGATCAATTAGATAATCACTAATCTTAAATAAGTAATTGAAATGCTTAATGATTTCTTTCCAAGCAAAGAATAAATTGTAGGCTGGATCATAAATATGGGCAGGCTCACTAAATGCTCCATTTAATTCTATAATGCTGAATTTTTTTCCTGCCATTAGATCAGATTCATTATTATACTTTAAATCTATTCTACCATAATAGACATCATCAATATCCTCAAGAATATCTGATACTACTTTAGTGATCTGAGGATTAATTAATTCATTGCCATCTAAGAATGTTGCACCTCTTGAGTGATTACCTATCCGTTCAAAACTATATATCGTTCCTGCTGGAAGTATAAAATCCCAGTCTATAGATTTGTCAATTCTCATCGTATCGAGTTGCATGGCATAGCGGTTATTTGACTTTACTAATTCTTCTATAGTATGAATGCCATTACCTTCTACTTCCATAAAGCATTTCCTTACAACACTTGTAATTTGTACAGCATATGTTTTGGGATCTTTAATAAAAAATATTCCAACCTCATTTTTATATTCTATGAATTCTTGAATGAGATACTCAGAGAGCTTTTTTGATGCAAAATCTTTTACTTGGATTTCATCTTTTATTATGCTTAGACCTATTCCTCTTAGTCCAAGATTAGGCTTTACTAAGATTGGAAACTGTAGTTGTTCATCATCCATCCATTCAGTGATAGAATCTATTCCGATTGCTTCTTTTACGACTAAAGTTTTAGGTATTATTCTTGGATTAATTTTATTGTAGATCTTGTTCTTAGATACTAAGAAGGCTCCTCCATTTTCTATACCAGGATTTGCAGCAGTAAAGAACAACATAGATCTTGATCTTAAAGCATAGTACGGGTATATAAGAAAACAAGGGAAATAAATTATCCATACAGGCCAGTACTCCCAATTAATTAACCTATGAAGCAAAAATCTATACTTAAGCATATAAAAAGTTACTTGTTTTAATTATTGAAACCACATCCTCATAAATCTAAATTACACAAAAACTATAACCATTTTCTATGATTCCTTAACTTTTAAACATTCTTTTCTATATGGTCTTTTGACTAAAAACCAATACAAGAAAGCCACAACAGACAATACAGCTAATACTTCTAATTTATGATCAGAGAGCATCTTAATTCTTTCAATTACAGGTTCTGCACAATATGTACCAACTAAACCCAATATACTTACCCATAAGAGAATACTTATACCTGACAATATAGTGAATCGAGCATATGAAATTCCTTTAATTCCAGCCATTACTAAAATTACGGTTGTCATACCAAACATCAACTTATAAAAGATAAGTACAAGATATGGATGCTTATCAAACCAAATAGATGTTTTATTAAATTTCGCTTCAAGCTTAGGTTTCTTTTTTAGAAGTTTCTGTCCTTGAGTTCTTCCTACTATATACTTAAACCAGTCTGCTACCCATGCACCCAGAAAACCAAATAACAGTGCCAACCAAAAACTGTAATACCCCATCTGTGCTCCTACTACAGATGTTATCATTGATACTTCTCCTTCTAAAAGAGTCCCAAAAAAAGTAGCTATTAGCCCACAACTTTCAAATAAATTATCTTCCATAATAATGTATTAATGCTTAGCAAGCAGCTTTCGGGCTTTCAATTGAAAACCCTTGGTTAATAATAAACTTATGCAGATACTTAAAGAAATAAAACACATCGGTATACCATAATCTGTCCTTGGACATTTAGCAAATCCTAACAACTCGCCCGCTGTCCCATAACTTGCTATTAATGTAACTATACCCACCGATATAAAATAAATCATATTAGACACAGGCATAGAATTGAAGTGTGCTATAAATGCCATTATAAAACAAACGAAAACGATATAGCACGCAGGGATACCTAATATTAAAGGGCAGATACCTCCAGTGACTCTCATGTGATTAAGACACAAACTCCCTGAACCATAAATGGCTACAGCTAATATAAGAAGTGCTATTATAAACCAGACAGAAGACGTCTTCACAAATATTATTTTTTCATCATCATATCTAAACTATCTACAACTGAATCTTCTACGGTGGGTAATGTTACATATAAGGTCTGATTAACCTGTGGATCAGAAATTACTTGCTGACTACCATCAGCATACACCACCTTAACGTCTGAGACAGACGTGGCACCACCAAGACCAAAGACTAAGGTATGAGCTTGATCACTACCCAAACCTTCTCCTACGACTAACCAATCAGTTAATTTTTCTCCATCGCTTTTAGTCACTATCACCTTAGCACCTAATGCTTTTGGAGATTGTTGTAATTTTACTTTTAAGTATTTTTTATCTCCTCCCTTATTAATAAACACTCTCGATCGACCTGCTATATTAGAATACACAAGATCTGGATATCCATCATTATTGAAATCTGCGGTAAGAGGACTTATAGCATAGTTTCGGTTAGCGACTCCTGATTCTTCTCCTGTAGCTACAAACTTATTGCCTGGCGTATTGAGTAAAAATCGGCATGGAGATTTTGCTAACTTAAAAAGCGGTAAGCCCACGTAGTTTTCTGCAACAACAAGATCTTGCAATCCATCTAAGTTAAAGTCTTCAAATATCGCTCCCCAAGAAAATTCGTAATCAGCGACTTCTGTCTCTTGTGCAGTATCGGTAAATTTGAAGTTCCCATCATTACGAAACATCAACCACTTACCATTAAATTCATGCTTATCTAAGTCGAGATCTCCTTTTAAAATGGCAGTAGGCATTGTGGAACCAGTATTACTGTAGAATAGATCTGGCCGACCATCAGTATTATAATCCCCTACAGCTATACCCATAGGGTAACCAAATTTTCCAGTCATCGGATTAGGTACCATAGCAAACTTTTCATTACCCAAATTCCTATAGATCCTCGGTTCTCCAGTATCATATGCTACAGCTAAATCTAAGTTTGTATCGTCATCTAAATCTATAAACACACCCATAAAAGTATTATGGGTATAACTCATTCCAGATGCCTCTGTAATATCTTCAAAATTATTATTGCCTCTGTTAGCAAATAAACGGCTATTAGCTCCGTAGTCATCTTTTAAAAAGATAGTTTGCCCTTCCATTAATCTCTTAGGCAGATATGTACTTACGAATAGATCAATCAAACCATCCTTATTGATATCACCACAAGTGACTGCTATAGGCGTAGACTTTTCGTCAAATTTTAGATTTAGTTTCTGTCCTTTAAACTGGCCACTATTGTTAGTGTATAGATAGACTCCATTATCCCTACATATGAGAATATCTTGATCTCCATCATTATCCATATCAAAAACTGCAGGACCATATGATTGTACATTATTATTTTTGTCATCCAGTCCTGAACCTTCTGTGATATCTACAAACTTACCATCACTATATTGAAATAGACCATCTTGTTGTCCTTCTCCTCCACCTAACCAGAGCTCTGGCTGATCGTCGTCATTGATATCAATAATACCTGCACCCATAACTGGAAGGTGATCTGCTGCGATGAATTTCTGAGTAAAACTTAGATCAGCTTCACTAAAAGCCGGTACGTCTACTGGCATAGGGTCAGGTTTATCATAAGGAATTTTGGTATCACTTTTCATATAAATGAAAGCAGCCAAAACGACTAATAGTAGGATCGTTATAAGGCTTAAAAATATTCTCTTAATCCATTTCATGATTATATAAATTTTGTTTTGTTTTTCGTAAAGTAATAGAGCAGAATGCTGAAGAATATGAAGTGAGTTACATTCATAGCTATGGGTGCTAAGTGCTCACCTATCGGCATACACCATGCTAATGTCGAGATGGTTATAGCCAGAAGTATGATGGGATTAAATATCGAAATCCACTTTGGTAAGCCGATATTATTTTTCAAGATTATAATGACGTAACTAACAGAAAGTAAGGCAATAATAATCCTAAGTGCCCATACCAAAGATTGATAATGTACCTCATAGGATGACAAATAAAATTCATAATCGGCTGTACCTTGGCTTCTTTGCAAAACCTCAGCTGCAAAGTATCGTGATGATATCCATATGCCTCCTATAAAAAATGCCAGCACCCCTAATATGTATAGTAGTTTAGATAATAAAGGACTCGATTTTATAAACATAGATCTCAGTCCATAGTAACCTACAAAATATAGAGGAGCTCCTACTATCGTAAGAAAGTGACCTATACTTGCTCTCTTAAGCGGCACTTCCATAAGCATATCAATCTCACCAGCAGGTCCTCCAGGAATGTAATGAAGCATATACTCACCTATACCCACGATTATAGATGCTAATATGCCTACAAATATCATCTGCTGAATAGATGGAGAGAAAGGCTTAGTTAATAAGCTTTGCTTGTGGATTGGCATCACATTAATAGAGAGTGGTGTGATGTAATATATAAGTAAAACTCAAACCATAGCTATAAGCAGATGGTATAGCCCTATTTTAAGAACATAATCATTGTATAACAGCCAGAAAAGTCGTCAACTGACAATTGCTGTAAAGCGAATACTAAGGAAAAATAACTTTTGTAGATTTACAATAAACGAAATTATTCCTATGTCTTCCTCTTCTGCTTTTTAGCTGCTGGGAATAGTATATTATTCAATATAAGCCTATATCCTGGTGAATTAGGATGCAGATTAAGATCTGTCTCCGGGTCACCGACGTAGTGACGATAATCTTCTGGATCATGACCTCCATAGAATGACCAAGTCCCGTACCCATGAGTCCCATGAATATATCTCGCTTCACCGTCAGAATTATTCTGAGCTAAGATTAATACCTCTGATTTTATCAATGCTTTAGGATAGGCTGTTGTCTGCCCCATAAAACCTTTGACTGTCGTTGTATGATTCTGAGTTAACATCGTAGGAATAGGATCCCACTTAGCAGAGAAATCAAATATTGTGAAATAATCAGAAGTCGGTGTCACCTTACGCTTTCTATTATCAATGGTGGAGTACTCATACTCTAATGGATTAGTAATTAATGTAAAATCTTTAAAAGCGAATGTCTTACTATAGTCAAGATTATCAGAAGCAGTCGGATCTTGTGGATCACCATCGTAGATGTTGTCACAGATATCGTATCCTTCAGCTGCTAAGGCAATATCATAGGTATCCGTCGCAGAGCACATAGCAAACATAAATCCGCCTCCTTCTACATATTCTTTGATCTTCTTAACGACTGATAGTTTAAGTTGTGATACTTTGGAGAATCCTAACTCTTTAGCCAGAGATTCCATTTTTTGCTGATTGATCTTATACCAAGCCTTGTTACCATGTGATCTAAAAAACTTACCATACTGCCCCGTGAAGTCTTCATGATGTAAGTGTAACCAATCATATTCTGCTAATTTATCTTCTAAGACCTCTCTATCATAGACTGTCTCATAAGGAATCTCTGCATAAGTCAACACCATCGTCACCGCATCATCCCATGGCTGTACTCTCTCGCCTTTTGCATTAAAGTCAGGCGTGTATACGGCTATCTTAGGTGCCTGTTCTAATTTTATCACATCTTCATTTACTTCAGGATTGGCTATTTTCTCTCTCAATTGAGCAAACTGTGAATTAGGCATAATCTCATAAGAGATCCCTCTGGTCTTGCATTCTTTTTCGAAAGTCGGAATATTAGTAAATGCAAATGAACCTCCTTTATGATTAAGTAACCAATATGCCTCAGAATCCTGCTGCAGTACCCAGTAGACAATTCCATATGACTTAAGGTGATCTTTCTGCTTTTCATCCATCGGAATAATGATGTATGAAGCTTTGGCACATATGGCCATAAGTAGAATAGTGATTATAAAAAGAAGTCTTTTCATCTATATATATTGATTATTTATAATACAAAGATACCAAGTATAATATGAATACCACTATCCAACGCTATGATACCTGTGTCAGTTTCTATAACGAAAGAAATTAATAATATATTAAGTCTATTGTAAATGGATATATAGATCCAAAGATTGCAATTAGCATCATTAATACATCGTTAGTTCTAAAAGTTTAAATTTGCATTCGAATTTAGTAAGAAGCTTTGGAGAACATTACAATATCATACCCTGGATACTTTCTTATAGTCATCGGAATTGTCGCATTGATATATGCGATAAGCCTTTACTTCAGAGATAAGAGAGTCAAAGAAAATAAAAAATGGTTACCTACAGTATTAGGAATATTAAGGTTCTTGACCGTCTTGGGTATTCTATATTTACTATTGACGCCACTGATCAAACACTTCATTACAGAAGAACAAAAGCCTCTTATTGTCATAGCAGAAGATACATCAGAATCTATATCCTTAGCGACTGACCAGTCTACTCTCGATCAACTGGAATCTGACATTACTTCATTAAAGTCAAAGCTGAGTGAAAAATATGAGCTTATAGATTTTAAGTTTAGTGACAGAATCTCCTTCTCAGAAACAGATACATTAGATAATCAATCTTCTAATCTTGCCTTACCACTCGAGTTTATCGCAGATAATTACGAAGATCAAAATCTTGGAGCAGTTGTTCTTATCAGTGATGGCATCTACAATGAAGGCAAGAACCCACTTTATACTGATGCAAAATTGCAAACGCCGCTATACACTGTAGCCTTAGGAGACACCACAATCAGGAGAGACCTTCTCATAAAAAATGTACTCCATAATAGAATAGTGTATCTCAATGATAAATTTATCATAGAAACAGACGTGCAAGCCTACAATGCTGTAGGTTCTAAAAGTAACATTAGCATCTCTAAAGTCACTAATGGAAAAACTGTAAAGCTCGATAGTAAATCATTTACAATAGATAAGAACAATTACTTTAAGTCATTTTCATTTGAGCTCACCGCAGATCAAGTGGGTAATACGAAGTATGTAATCAGTCTGGCCAATGTAGGCAACGAAGTTACCTTAGCTAATAATAGTAGAAATATCTATGTAGATGTCTTAGATGCAAGACAGAAAATATTGTTATTAGCAGACAGCCCTCATCCAGATATCAAAGCCATTAAGTCGATAATAAGCAGTAATAAAAACTATACTATAGATGTCAAAATGGCCAATGACCCGATGAGCAATCTTAATGCTTATGACATTGTGATATTGCATAATCTACCGAGTCAACGATATGACATCAGTAAATACTTATCAGATATCAAACGATTAAGAAAACCTTCATTCTATATCGTAGGTGGAGAGACGAGCACAAGCTTACTCAATAGTGCACAGAATGTATTGACTATTAATGGTTCTAACACCAGTCTCAATGAAATTACTCCCATCATAGATAGTCGTTTTAATCTCTTTACATTAAGTGACTTACTAAAAAATAAGATCAGCCAGTTTGTACCTCTCAAGGCACCTTTTGGTGAATATAAAACTGCACCTACTTCTAAAGTCCTCCTATATCAAAAAATAGGAAATGTAGAAACTCAGTATCCTTTACTTGCTTACTCTGATATAGAGAATCATAAGCAAGCCGTTCTTACAGGAGAAGGAATATGGAGATGGAGAATTACTGAATTTACTGACTTCCCAGAGCAACCTTTTACCAAAGAGACAATTTTAAAGACATTACAATACATATCCCAGAAGGAAGACAAAAGACAGTTCCGAGCTTTCACTAATAAGATCGCATATAAGGAAAACGAAAACATCTTATTCGATGCACAGCTCTACAATGCTAACTACGAAGCAATTAATACCCCTGAGGCTTATCTCAAAATAAGTAATAGCACCGGGGAGACTTTTGACTACACATTCTCTAAGAATAACAACTCTTACTTTATAGATGCAGGACGACTACCAGAAGATAATTACACTTACACCGCCAGCACTAATTATAATGGCAATAATATAACTGCCGCTGGGAAGTTTTCTGTACAGTCTATTGTAAAAGAGCAATATGACCTAACTGCAAAACATGATTTGCTTTTTAGTCTAACCGAAAAATTTGGTGGTGAGGTGATCTATCCATCTAACGTGTCGAAGTTAGGTGATATACTCAGTAACAATGAAAGCATCAAGCCCATCTTATTTCAAAAAGCAGAAACGAAGCCCCTTCTTGACTATCATTGGTTAATAGCTATCTTAATATTCTTATTAGCTATTGAGTGGTTTTTAAGAAGGTTTTATGGTGGGTATTAATAAAAACTAAACAAGGTTTCTATATTTTTCTCTGGCGAATCTGATTTTCATCTATTACGGTGAATAAATTCTCAATAGTAAGTTTATCCGTAATAATAAGATCTTCAAGAAGCTTGAAGGATAGTTAGGTGAGAAATCACTTTAGCAGACCATCCTTCATACATTCATAAGCATAAGAGTAAACAGCCTTTAGGTCTTCAGAAGTCAACCTCGGATAATTCTCTAATAATTGGTCTGTAGCCCAACCGTTTGCTAATCTTTCTAATATAAACTCAATAGAAATTCTGGTATCCTTAATTATAGGCTTGCCAAGAAGCACCTCAGAATTAGTCGTAATATGATTTTGCCAGTTTACCATTATTTATAATTTTCTATCCTAATTTATTAACTTTTGTTTACAAGAGCAAACTGTCTCATTTATAAAGAACTACTAACTAACGATAAAATTACATTGTATTTAAAAATTTTTAATACCGCAGAGTGGATAAGAAATAGCCTTTGCCGGGCAGGTTTAAAAATATAAAATTCCGACTCAGTTCCTTTGTTCAAAACTCGGTTACAAACTACGCCCAATCTACTCCTCCAACTGCTTAATGTAACTCTCCAGCGCCGCTACCCTTGCCTCACCATCTGCTTTCTTTTTGCGTTCCATGTTGACTACTGCCTCTGGGGCACCACTGACAAATCTTTCATTAGAGAGTTTTTTGTCTGCTGTCGCAATAAATCTTTTTTGTCTTTCGAGTTCTTCTCTCGACTTAGCTAATTCCTCCTCTACATCTATCTCAAGATTAAGATGGGCGTAGATCTTAGTCTTACCACATATAAAAGCTAAGCCCTCAACCCCGCTTTCATCTTTGACTTGAGTAACTTTATCTAAGAGAGCTACCTTTGATAGGAGTTCTAAGAAACCATCACGCTTCATACATCTTTCGATTTCATTGTTATTGATGATGGTGATATCAATCTTATCTTTTGGCTTTATTTGTTTTTTATTTTTGATATCTCTGACATTAGAAGCTATCGTTCTAAGTAGCTCTATATCTTTGATTAGTTCAGTATCGATATCTGATGATTCTGGATAGCTTGCAATAATACAGTCTTCTCCCTCTTGACGCTTTCTCAATGTATGCCATACCTCTTCCGTTATAAATGGCATAAACGGATGCAAGTGAATACATATCTTCTCATAGATATTAATGGCGATCTTATGTGTAGCTGCATCGATAGGAGCTTCATAGGCTGGCTTGATCATTTCCAGGTAACTGGAGAAGAAATCATTCCATACAAATGAGTAGATACCCATAAGAGCCTCTGACAGTCTATATGTTTCGTATGATTTTTCTATGACGGCTACTGCTTCATCCAGCTTACTACTTATCCATTCAGAAGCTAATACATTGGCCTCAGGAGTCTCTAAGCTATCATCTATCGTCCATCCTTGTATTAGTCTATTGGCATTCCAAATTTTATTAGCGAAGTTCCTTCCGTTCTCTATTAGTTTATCATCAAACAATAAATCACCTCCTGCCGGAGAACATGATAACATACCGAATCTCACCGCATCTGCACCATAGTCTTCGATTAGTTTGAGAGGATCAGGAGAGTTACCTAAGGACTTACTCATCTTACGACGCTGCTTATCTCTGACCATACCTGTGAAATAAACATCCTTAAATGGAAACTGATCTCTCCATTCGTACCCAGCCATAACCATTCTCGCCACCCATAGGAATATGATATCCCACCCAGTCACAAGAACTGATGTCGGATAATAATAGGCAACTTCTTCTTCGCTATCAAAACCATTAAATACAGACATCGGCCATAGCCATGACGAAAACCAAGTATCTAAGACATCCTCTTCCTGTTTCAGATCATCCATTTTTAGATCAGGAAAATCCTTACGGGCTAATGCCAATGCTTCGTCAGCTGTTTCTGCGACATAGATATTATCATTATAATAATAAGCGGGTATTCGTTGTCCCCACCAAAGCTGTCTTGATATACACCAGTCACGGATATTCGTCATCCAGTGTCTGTAAGTGTTCTTATATTTTTTAGGAAAGAATTCTACTATATCATTTTCTACGGCTTCCATCGCTGGTTTAGCGAGTGATTCCATATCCACATACCACTGCAGTGAGAGTCTTGGCTCTACGACACAGTCTGTCCTCTCTGATCTTCCAACGTTATGCCTGATATCTTTAATCCCTTCTAACACACCAGCCTTTTCCAGATCTTTGGTGATCAACTTCCTTACTTTAAATCTATCCTCTCCTATATAAAGTTGACCTTCTTGATTGATTGTCCCATCACTATTAAATATATCTACGACTTCGAGATCGTGCTTCTTGCCTAATTCATAATCATTAGGGTCATGAGCTGGTGTTACTTTTAATGCACCTGTACCAAATTCTATATCCACATAATCATCAAAAATTATTGGAATAACACGATTTACTAAAGGAACAATAGCCTTCTTGCCTTTTAAGTGTGTATAACGAGGATCATCAGGATGCACCGCAATAGCTGTATCACCCAGAATCGTCTCCGGACGAGTCGTAGCTATCGTAATATATTCATCTTGACCTTCGAGTTGATATTTTACAGAATACAAGCGGCCATTCTCTTCTTTATGTAGCACCTCTTCGTTACTAAGTACAGTCTGTGCTTCTGGGTCCCAGTTGACCATACGTTTACCACGGTAGAGTTTCCCTTTTTTATATAGATCTACAAAAGATTTAATGACAGCTTTGTATCTGACTTCATCCATTGTAAAAGCAGTTCTATCCCAATCTGCTGAAGCGCCTAACTTACGCAGCTGCTTTAGTATTATACCTCCGTATTTATCTGTCCATTCCCAGGCATGCTTGAGGAATTCTTCTCTACCCAGATCAGATTTCTTAATGCCTTTCTCTCTAAGCATCTTAACTACCTTAGCTTCTGTTGCAATAGATGCATGATCTGTCCCTGGCACCCAGCAAGCATTCTTACCTTGCAATCTGGCTCTACGGATGAGGACATCTTGTATTGTGTTATTAAGCATATGCCCCATATGCAAGACACCTGTGACATTAGGAGGAGGTATTAATATTGTAAATGGTTCTCTCTCATCTGGCTTAGATGAAAAATAATCTTTATTTTCCCAGTATGAGTACCACTTCTGCTCTATATCAGAAGGGCTATATGTTGTACTTAATTCCATATTACAAAGTTACCTAATATGATTGGTTTTATAAATAATCAGGCAAAATTGAGAAATTATAACTTACAGCACACCAAAAACAAATTATATTACATCTAAATTATACAAGCGTCAAGCTATTATGCAGTCGGAAATCAATAACATATTATCACGAGTTAAAAAAAATGACCCTAAGGCTCAGAAGACTCTATATGATAAATATGCTCCTTTGTTCTACGGTATATGCTTGAGATATATGAAAAATAAGCAGGAAGCAGAAGACGTACTTGTAGAAAGTTTTTATAGAATATTTAGCAAAATAGATCAGTATAATAATAAGGGGAGCTTTGAAGGTTGGATGAAAAGAATCGTCATCAATTCCAATCTCATGCAAATCAGAAAAAATATAAACCTCAACCTTCATGTAGATATAGAGAATGCCTATCACTTAAAAGAGGACGCGACAGCCTTAACTGACTTACAGCATGAGGAGCTATTAGAGCTTATGGATGAACTACCTAATGGGTATAGGACAGTATTTAACTTATACATCATTGAAGGTTATAAGCATCGTGAGATAGCAGAAAAGTTAGACATCAGTATCAATACCTCTAAGTCACAGTTAATATTGGCTAAAAAGAGAATGCAAGAACTTTACAAAAAAAAACATAAAACTCAACTCAAGTCGAGTTAAGAAATATATATAGAACCATGGATAATAATTACAAACACATCAAGTCCATCGCCGATGACTACCAAGCAACTCCCCCACCTATGGCTTGGAATAGAATAGAGCAGAGACTCATTGATGTTAAATTGAAATCAAAGAGAAATAGATTAAACCTCATTAAATTCTGGTTTACTATTGCAGCTTCTCTTATGGTTATCCTCACTTGCACATATATAATATATCAAGAATCAAATAGCACTCAGACTTACAGCTCAGAATACTTAGCAGAATTAGAAGATCTCAGCCCTCAGAAAGACTACCTCTATTCTGTAGAAAATGTAAGGCTAATCTATAATGCAACAAATAACTAATGACTATCCTTAGACTTATCCCCGTAAGGTGATCGCGGTACCCAATTATTTTCTGGTACTGTCTTAGACAGAATGAATGGGAGAAACTTATTGATAATAGGATTTGTGTGTTTGAGATAGATATTCATATCATACGGTACTGCACCCACAGAACTCTTAATTTCTAATGCCGTCCGTGATAAATTAAGAAACTTGACTTTCTGATTTATAGCTTCTTTGATTAACCTGAGTAGGATATTAAAATAGATTTGATATTTAGAGTTTTCTTTGACATCATAACCTAAGAAGTGAGCATCTCCAAATGCTCCATTTTTTACGAAAGTGAAAAAGCCTAATAATTTCTCTTGTTTGAATACGCCTATTAGGACAAGGTCATCACCTAATGATCTTTTTAATGCCGTAAAGTAATTTTCACTAAGAGTAAATAGACTAAACAAAGCTCTATCTGCAGTCGCCTTATATAATGCATACATATCTTTGCTGTACTTGTCAGCATCTTCTTCTGTCATCATAAGCAAATCTAAGTCTTTAGCTTGCTTTTTTACTTTTTTGAATTTGACACGATACTTAGACTTTACTTCTGCGAGATAATCATCAAAGGTATTCCACCTATCTTCGACGTGGAATATCATATCTGGCTGTACTACCAACTTAGTATATCCTGTGCCCAAGACTTCTATATTCTTGACTTTCTGATCAGTATAAAAGTCTTTGAGCAAAATTGTCTTAACTTTCTTGTTCGTCTTGTTTTTTATAAAAAGAATGATTTCCTCTAATAACTGATCATAGAACTGGGGACTTGGCTGTTCCTTGTAGGCATATGCATACTCCCCTGTCAACAACACATTACCACATACAAGAAATTCGTGATTGACAAATTTGAATAGCCATTTCAGAAAGGTGACTCTTAATTTAGCCAGGACATTTTTACTGTGGGTGTGTATTCTGAAATCTTCGGCAAGATGGATTGTTTTTTTCTGAAAGTAAAAAACAGAATTAATATCATCACCAGAATATACTAAGGCATAATAATATTCAAAACCCAAAGGCCCATCAGACTCTAAAAGCGATATATAGTTTGAATTAGAATAGATAGATGTATTGACAGCTTTATTCCAGTCGTCACTGACACCATCTATTGTATCCGTTATGACAACCCTATAGTTTTTGGACTTATCTATTAAAGTAATTTCTTTCACATCTTAATTCTTCATCTTCTGATCATGGAGCTGAAGAAATGCCTTATACTCACTACTCCACTTGAAATTACGGCAATGCCCTAATCCGCATTGAAGTTTAAACCATGATTCAATACTTTCTATAATATCCCTTTGCTCTACCATAAACAATTCATAATCCAGATCCTTCGATGAAAAGTCGTTTTCATATGATATTACAAAACTAACTGGAATGCTATCCTTCTCAAATGAGAACATAGCCAAATTATTCACATCTATATGCTTCCCTTTACCCTTTCGAGGACCTAAGATTATTGTTTGCACTTTAGCTTTATCGTCAACTTCAATATTGCCTACATTAAAGAATGTAGGTAGTTTCATCCTATCATAAGAAGGCATAATGTCCCCAGCAGGTACTAATATTGTAGCATTTAACTCTTTCATGTCATCATTCCTGGGACGTTCTCGGACTTCTTCCTTGCAGGCAGTTAAGATAAGTATGACAAGAATCACTAAATATTTTAACACAAAAATCTATATTGAAATGACAAAAGACCAAACATAAAGGTTAGTGACGATAATTAGAAATCACAACCTGATTAAATGTCTCTATTAAAACATAATAGTGATCGAAGATCATTCTAAGAATCCTATATTTGTAGCCTTTGATAAACACATCTATATGGACGATAGCTATTTCAAATCCGAAGACCTAAAGAAATTCCCCGATATAAAAGAGTTTCAAAAGGAGTATGGAGAAAAATTCTTTGACTGGTATGGGACGGTGTTCCAAGAAGGGGCACTTACTGCGAGAGAAAAGTCTCTTATAGCCCTTGCTGTATCCCATGCTTTACAATGTCCATATTGCATAGATGCATATTCTTCAACTTGCTTAGCCAAAGGTGCTGATGAAGAACAAATGATGGAGGCTGTACATGTAGCGGCCGCAATCAAAAGTGGCTCTACACTAGTATATGGAGTACAAATGATGAATCACGTCAAGAAAAAATTAATGTAATGGCTATTAAGCAGAAAACTAAAAGTCTAAGTGCTAAGGACAGTCAATTTGCGAGTACATTCTACCAGCTACAGGTATTATCAGATGAGCAAGAGGTCAAAGCTAATATCCCAAAATTTGCTGATAGAATAGCAAAAGAAGGGGGCTATACAGAAGGTGTCCTTCCGTCTCCTGTTGAGATATTTCAGATTAACATAGGTAAATTGTGTAATCAGACATGTGCTCACTGCCATGTAGATGCAGGCCCAGATAAGAAGAAGGAGAACATGGATAGAGCCACTTTAGAAAAGTGCTTAGAAATAATTACAGAACATAATATCCCCCAAGTAGATATCACTGGCGGTGCCCCAGAGATGAATCCTCACTTTAGGTGGTTTGTAGAATCGTGCTCCGCGATGGGCAAGCATATCATGGTGAGGTGTAATCTCACTATCATTATGGCCAATAAGAAGTATCACGATCTACCACAGTTTTTTAAAGACAACAATGTACATGTCATAAGTTCATTACCTTACTTTACAGCATCGAGAACTGATAGCCAAAGAGGAGATGGTGTTTTTGAGGATTCTATAAAAGCCCTCAAGGCATTAAATGAAGTTGGATATGGAATAGAAGGTTCTGGATTATTATTAGACCTCGTATTCAATCCTTCTGGTGCTTTCTTACCTGGTAATCAAGAAGAACTGCAATCAGAATTTAAGAGACAACTTGATAGAAGATTTGGTATACAATTCAACACTTTGTTTGCTATCACTAATCTTCCTGTAAGCAGATTCTTAGACTATCTGATAGAAACGGAAAATTATGTGACATACATGGAGGAGCTTTCTAATGCTTATAACCCAGCAACTGTCTCAGGCCTCATGTGTCGTAATACTTTATCAATAAGTTGGGATGGATATATATATGATTGTGACTTCAATCAGATGTTAGATCTTAAGTCAGATGTATCCACTCCACATATTAATGATATTAATATGGAGGAACTTATGCAAAGAAAGATCATAACTAACCAGCATTGCTACGGATGCACCGCAGGATCTGGCAGTAGTTGTGGTGGAGAAATTACATAAATGATTGCACAATACTATATGTCTTATTAGACTCGTTATATTTGGGAAAAATTATACCCTATCAATATGAGATATATAATACTTTTATTGACCTTAATGACTATAATATCATGCGGTTCTAAGAAAGAAATTGCTAATACTGAGAAGCCAGAAGAAGCGGAATCACCAGTAATATCAATCGAAGATCCTATAATAGTTATGTCTAAAGGAGCTTGTTTTGGCACCTGCCCTGTATACACTATCAGTATCTCTGATACAGGTGAGATGCTATTTGAGGGTAAAAGAAATACTAAAAAACTAGGAAAATATTCTAAAAAACTGGACTTAGTTAGTCTTAAGAATCTTTTGGGCAAGTTCGAAGAGTATAAATTTATGGAGCTTGATGATTTTTATGAAAGTAAAATTTCTGATACGCCCTCTATATCCATTTCTTATACAAATAGCGATACTACTAAAACAGTCATAGGAAAATCCGAACGTCCTCAAAGAGTTCATAGAATCCAGAAAGAAATAGAATTGATAGCTGAATCTAATGATGGCTGGACACTCGTGGAAGCATCAAAAAATGCAATTCCAGAAGATAAACTAATTAAATCTCAAATAATTATTGAAACCAAAGGTGGCCCTCGCTTAGCAAAATGGTTTGATAAAATGAGAGTTGATCATGGAATTAGGATAGTCAAAAGATTAAGCGCTGCAAATGATACGTGGCTAATATCATACGACACGAAAGATTATTCTCCAGAAGCCATGTTAGATATCCTGCGTAAAAATGATTTTATAGTATCAGCAGAATTTAACTCTAAAACAGAGAATCGTTAATTTTTCGGGAAAATAAAAACTATTTCTCCCATAGATTAGGCATCTGTAAGCTAACCGTCATATTTTGAAAATCAAATTCATAGGGGTAAGTGACAATTTAAGTGTCCTTATACTGTATAGCTATGTAAATTCATAGAATACACCCATTATACCTTTCATATTCTACCCTTTTTTATTTAAGCAATCCTTAATAAAAAAGTAGATTTAATGAGAATACGAATTTCACGTTATGGTTTTATCCCAAATATCCATAGCAAAATCGGAGTCCCTCAATTCAAAACAATCATTCTATTGACTTTATTTGCATTAACCTCGCAAATGATGTCAGCCCAAGTCAAAATCGGCGACAACCCCGCAAACATTGACGATGGATCACTCATAGAATTAGAAAGCACTAACAAAGCGCTTGTAATTCCAAGGATGACCACTGCTCAGAGAGATAATATTCCTACTCCCCTAAAAGGAGCTGTGATATACAACCTTACTGACGAATGTCTGCAAGTGAACGTAGGAATTCCTACAGCGCCAGTTTGGGTTTGTGCAGGAACAAGTGGATCTACATCCATTAGTTCTATAACAAACACAGTCGTGGGAAATAGAATAGGTACGTTCTATGATGAGAATGGACTTCCTACTGATTTTTACGAATCAGTAACTGAACTCGTAGACAACGGAGATGGATCTTACACTTACACTAATGAGTTAGGACAATCAGTGACTCTACAAGGTGCTGATGAATCTATCACAACATTAATAGAAAATTCTGATGGAACATACACATATGTCAACGAAGAAGGCGTATCTACTATAATAGATGTGAAAGAAACGGTAACCAATCTCGTAGATAATGGAGATGGTACTTTTACCTATACAAACGAAGCAGGCGTTTCTGTTTCTTTTGGAGGTGCAGAAGAAACAATCACAACACTCACTGATAACGGTGACGGAACATATACTTACAGAAATGAAGCTGGAGTACTTACCGTCATTGACCCATTAGAAACAACATCTACTCTTACAGATAACGGTAACGGTACATATACGTACACAGACGAGACTGGTAATCAAACCACGATTGTATCTGCACAAGTTACAACTGAAGTGAGAAATACAATTCAAGGAAATAAAATTGCGGAATATGTAAATGAAGATGGTGCTGTTGTTGATATCAATGAAACTGTCACTCAACTTGCAGATCAAGGTGATGGTACTTTTATTTATATCAATGAGGAAGGTATTGGAGTTACTTTCGATACTGAAGAGACCGTAACCACATTACAAAATAATGGTAACGGTTCTTACACCTATACATCTGAGGACGGATCTCAAACAACCTTTAATACCGGTGGTGAAACAATCACCGTATTACAAGATAATGGTGACGGGACTTATACCTACACCTCTGAGGACGGAGCAATAACAACGATAGATGCAAACGAAACCATCACTACATTGACTGACAATGGTGATGGTTCTTACATTTATACTAATGAGGCAGGTATCTCAACTGTTATTAGCAGTGTAGAAGAAGTAGTTACAGAAATAAGAAATACAATATCAGGAAATAAAATTGCTGATTATACAAATGAAAATGGTGATGTTATCGACATCAATGAATCGATAACTACATTATCTGATAATGGTAATGGCACTTTCACTTATACAAATGAAGCTGGTTTAGATTTTACTTTTGATGCTAATGAGACAATAACTTCATTAGAGTTAAATGGAGACGGATCATACACATATACTTCTGAGGATGGCACTACGACGACTATCGTATCTACTGATGTAAATACTTTCGTAAGAAGCATCATTAACGGAAATATGATTGCTGATTACACAAACGAAAATGGTGACGTAGTTGAGATCCATGAATCAATAACAACAATAACTGATAATGGAAACGGAACGTTTACTTATGTAAATGAAGCTGGTGACAATTTTACTTTTGATGCTAATGAAACTATTACGTCTCTTATAGACAATGGTGATGGATCATTCACTTATACTTCTGAGGATGGCACATCTACAACTGTACAATCAGAGAATATTGTTACTGTTGTGAGAAGCTTAGTTACTGGTCATACGATTGCAGATTATACAAATGAAAATGGTGATATAGTTCAAATCCAAGAGACTGTAACGACTATGGTTGATAATGGTGATAATACTTACACTTACACTAATGAAAACGGCGAGAGCTTTGTATTAGATGCAGGAGAGACTATTACCACAATGATAGACAACGGTGACGGAACTTTTACTTATACTAACGAAGCTGGATCTACATTTACATTTGGTGCTCCAGAAACTGTTACAAGTCTAATAGATAATAGAGATGGGAGTTTTACTTACACAAACGAAGAAGGTGTCGCTAACACATACAGTGTATGCGATGTAGTAGATGAGTGTGAGACAGTAACTTCTATTTCATGGAATGCCAACACATCAGAGTTAGAGTATATTGATGAAAATGGTGATACGAATAGTATTCCACTATTCTTCAATCAGTCATTCGTAGCAGATGTTAATCCAAATACAAATACACAAGACATCGCATTACATACAAGTGGAGATGGAACTGTAACGACAATAAGAGAAACAGTTACAGAATTAGTTGATAATGGTGATGGAACATTTAGCTATACAAATGAAACTGGAGATGTATTTACATTTGGTTCTGCTGAGACTATCACTACACTTATTGATAATGGTGATGGAACTTTCACTTATACAAATGAGGATGGGTCTACGACGACATTCGATGTATCTAAAATTGTGACTATTCTAAACAGCTACAATACTGGAAATCTAATAGCTGATTACACAAACGAAGATGGAGACTTAACTGAAATATTTGAAACTATTACAACTCTTGTAGATAACGGTGATGGAACTTTCACTTATACCAATGAAGAAGGAACAGCCTTTACATTTGGTTCAGCTGAAACTATTACATCATTAGTTAATAACGGTGATGGAACTTATACTTATACTTCTGAAGATGGTACAACTACTATCGTAGATGCTAACGATGTTGTTACAGAATTAATAGCAACTGTTTCAGGAAATCAAATAGGAACATACACTAACGAAGATGGCGTTGTTACTGATTTATTTGAAACAATTACAACTTTAGCAGATAATGGCGATGGCACATTTACATATACAAATGAAGAAGGTACGGCTTTTACATTTGGTTCTGCTGAGACGATTACGTCTTTAGTAGATAATGGAGATGGTTCATACACTTATACTTCTGAGGATGGATCAACTACAACATTCGATACAAATGATATCCTTACAACAATCAACAACACTATAACAGGCAATAAAATTGGAGATTATACAAATGAGGACGGAACTGTATTCGATATCAATGAAACAGTAACAACTCTTGTAGATAATGGTGATGGTACATTCACTTACACATCTGAAGATGGAACTGCTTTTACATTTGGTAGTCCAGAGACGATCACTACCCTTTCTGACAATGGAGATGGTACTTATACATATACTTCTGAGGATGGTACAACTACTATTGTTGATGCCAATGATGTTGTTACAGAATTAGTAGCCACTGTAACTGGTAACAAAATAGGTGAATACACTAACGAAGATGGTGATCTTACGGAGCTATTTGAAACTATTACAACTCTTGCAGATAATGGTGATGGAACTTTCACTTACACTAATGAAGAAGGAACAGCTTTCACATTTGGTTCGCCAGAGACGATCACTACCCTTTCTGATAATGGAGATGGTACTTATACTTATACTTCTGAAGATGGCACTACTACTGTTGTAGATGCCAATGATGTTGTTACAGAATTAGTAGCCACTGTAACTGGTAATAAAATAGGTGAATACACAAATGAAGATGGAGTACTTACTGAATTATTTGAATCAGTAACAACATTAGTTGATAACGGAGATGGAACTTTCACTTATATTAACGAAGAAGGATTAGATTTTACTTTTGGTTCTCCAGAGACGATTACAACTTTTGTTGATAATGGTGATGGAACATTTACTTATACTTCTGAGGATGGAACGACGACTAATTATAATGTATGTCAAGTAGTTGATGATTGTGAGACAATAACTTCACTTTCTTACGATGCTACAACTAACTCATTAGTATACATCGATGAAGATGGTACTTCTAATTCAATTCCTTTAGCAAATCAAAATTCTAATTTAGAAGATCTAAATGCTGACGGTAATGTAATAGCCACTCACACTTCTGGAGATGGTACTGTTACTGACATTAAAGAAACAATTACTGACATTGTAGATAATGGTGATGGAACATTCACTTATACTAATGAAGATGGTACTCCTGTAACTTTTGGTTCTGCAGAGACGATCACTACCCTTGTGGATAACGGTGATGATACATATACGTATACTTCTGAGGATGGTACTGTAACAGTAATTGATGCTACAGATATAATAACTGAAATAAACAACACAATCGCTGGTAACAAAATCGGAGATTATACTAACGAATATGGAACTGTAGTAGAAATCAATGAAACGATAACTGATCTTTCTGATAATGGTGATGGAACTTTCACCTATACTAATGAAGCAGGAATACCTGTTACTTTTGGATCAGCTGAAACAATTACTACATTAGTAAATAATGGTGATGGAACTTTCACTTATACTTCTGAAGATGGTACAGTGACGACTTATGATGAGACAACAACAAGTATAGCTCTTGGAGGTGACAATAGTTCTATTGATTATATAGACGAAGATGGTGTGACCACTAACCTTCCATTATGCGATATAGTTGATAATTGTGAGACATTAACTTCTATATCTTTTGATCCAGCAGCTAATCAAATCATCTATATTGATGAAGATGGGAATACTAATAATGTTGACTTAGGTCTTTTAGTATCTTCTGTTCAGGATCTTAA